>CAZGMB010000045.1:1639-44521 GCA_964526715.1 uncultured Aureispira sp.
TAGACGAAGGCGGCGAAGAGGATGACCACGACCCAGCTGGACCGAAAGTATTCGACTTAGCATTATTTATGGTCAACGATACAGACATCTTGGAAGATTATGGTGATAATGTTAGACAAACGATCACAGTAACCAATCAAGGAAATATACCAAGTAATGGATTTAATGTTACAGTTTATGTGCCTGCGGGATATACCTTCAGTACCACAAACAATCCAGGCTGGGTGAGTAATGGTAATGGAACAGTAACGTATGTTTCAACAGCATTAATCCAGCCAGGTCAAACCTTACAGTATACCTTGAATCTTACAGCAGTACCAACAAAAGCAGAAGATGGCTGGTTGGTATATGCAGAGATCAGTGATGACAACAGTACAGATCCATTGGCAACAGTAGACATAGATAGCCGACCTGACGTAATCAGAAACAATGATGCAGGGGGAGCAGTCAATACGCCAAGTGACAATGTAGTTACTGGAGTAGGAGTTGATAAATTTGGAGTAGTAAGAGCGGCATTCAAGAGCAATGTAGCCGCTACAGACGAAGACGACCATGACCCTACAGTGATTCGAGTATATGATATGGCACTATACAAAAAGTTGAAGACAGCAGCTCCATACAGATATGGTCAAGTATTAGACTTTGATGTATGTGTAGTCAATCAAGGAAACCAGATCATGACAGACGTAAGGTTAGTAGATTATCTACCGGCCGGTTTTGAATATGTGGCAGCGAATAATGCAGCGGGAGTGTGGACCGTATCAGGAGCCAATCTCACAGCAAATGTAGCTGGACCGATAGCCGTATGTGACACTATTTGTGTACCATTACGACTTACAGTCAGACAAACCACAGGAGGTGAGAAACATTGGATCAACTATTCAGAGATCACCAGTATGGAAGATGAAAGTGGTACACCACGAGATGATGTAGACAGTACACCAGGTAGTGACGGACCAGATGAGAGAGATGTAGAGCCAGAAGATCCAGCAGATGATGATACGACTAGTATTGATGAAGGTGGAGAAGAGGATGATCATGATCCTGCGGGCATTGAAATCTATGACCTTGCACAGAGAAAAGTAACGACAGCAACAGGACCGTTCAGATATGGTGATGTAGTGAAGTTTACTTATGAAGTGTTTAATCAGGGAAGTATTCAAGCTAGTGGAATAGAGATCACAGACTTTATCCCATGTGGCATGAGATATGTAGCAGCATCAAACAATGCATTGGGCTGGGCATATAACGCCACTACAGGAAATGCAACAGTTACATTACCAGGTTCATTGATACCGGGTGCGAGCAGAACGATAGATATCTATTTGCAAGTACAACCATGTATAGTAGGTAGCACTAATGCTTGGACAAATATAGGCGAGATCACCGATGGGGACAGTGATGATCCATCAGAAGATCCAGATGATATAGATAGTGATCCAGACGATGATCCAGACAATGATGACGGAGGAGAGCCAGATGGACCAAACGATGACGTAGTTGATGAGGATCCAGATCTACCAGGAGATGATGATGAAGATGATCATGATCCAGAGAGATTGGAGATCGTAGACTTAGCGTTGAGAAAACGAATGGTAACAGCAGGTCCATACAGATATGGTCAAATCATAGACTTTGATATCGATGTATTCAATCAAGGTAACGTGACGATGACAGATATCGAGGTGATCGATTATATACCAGAAGGTTTCACATATGATCCAGCGATAAATGCAGGGTGGCAGGGAGCATATCCGGCAGTATTCAGAATCATTCCAGGTCCATTAGCACCAGAGGCAAGTACGACAGTAAGACTTAGACTGAAGTTAGTACAAACTAACGGAGGTGGCAGAGTGTATACCAATGGAGCCGAGATCACAGGAATGGAAGATGAGGATGGTACTCCAAGAGACAATGACGATGCTGACAGCACACCAGATGGCAACCCGAATAATGACAATCCAGTTAATCCAGGAGATCCAAATGATGACGTTGTGGATGAAAGTCCAAACGATCCAAATAGTCCAGGTGATGATGACGAGGATGATAGCGATCCAGCGGGACCAAAAATCTTTGACCTTGCCCTTAGAAAAGTACAATTGACAGCATTACCGAGCTTTAGTTACGGGCAGAATGTACAATTTGGTATTTCTATTTTCAATCAAGGAAATATAGATGCTAAGGATATCGTAATCATAGATACACTTCCTTGTGGATTGGAGTATATCGTTACACCTGCCAACACAGCAGCAGGATGGGTATATAATGCAGCCACAAGAGAAGTACGTACAACATACAGCAGTGTATTAGCAGCAGGAGCAAGTGTACAACTTACATTAGATAACAGAGTAATACCTTGTTACACTAATGTAGGAAGAGCATGGACCAACTGGGCAGAGATATCGTCAGCGGATGATAATGATCCAACGACACCTACTCCACCAGTTGACATAGACAGCACACCTGATGGTAATAACAATAACGATCCGGGTGGACAACCGAACACACCAGAAGATGATGAAATCAATGGTGACCCTAACAATCCAAATAACCCTGGAGCACCACAAGATGAGGACGACCATGATCCGAATCAGATACAAGTGTTTGACTTGGCATTGCGTAAGACAGTGGACGACAGAGGTCCATACATGATTGGTGAAACAGCGACATTCAGAATTGAAGTATTCAATCAAGGAAATGTACCAGCACAAAATATAGTAATCAATGACTATATGAGAAGCGGCTTTACCTTCAATGCGGGAGCAAATCCGGGATGGTCGCTTATCACAGCACCTACATCGTCAGCAGATGGATTGTTAAATTACACGATCACAAGTGTATTGATGCCAGGCCAGAGTGTTATATTACCATTAAATCTGGTAGTAGCGTTGGATGGAAATCCAGCGGTGAAAGATTGGTGGAATTATGCAGAGATCAGATCATCACAAGACAATGTTGGAAACAACAGAAATGATGATGCCGATAGTGTTGGTAATACGAATTCACCACGGGAGAATGAAGTAGAGCCAGATGGACCATGGGATAATGTAATCAATGGTAACGGACCAAACTTCAACCAAGACGAGGACGACCACGATCCAGAAAAAGTGATCGTAGTAGGAGGACTTGGAGATACAGTTTGGAAAGACCTTGATGGAGACGGAATCCAAGATGCAGGAGAGCCAGGAGTACAAGGCGTAATAGCAACCCTTACAGATTGTAGAGGCAATGTATTACAAACCACTACTACCGATGCCACAGGATTCTATTTCTTCAATAACTTGATCCCAGGAGATTATCAAGTACAGTTCAATATCAGTAACCTTCCAAGAGGATGTGCGTTTACATTCCAAAATCAGGGTACAAATGATAGATTGGATAGTGATGTGAATCTTGATGGTCTAGGACCATGCACTAACATTACAGGTGGAGAGTTTGACAGTACATATGATGCAGGATTATTGATACTAGCAGCAATAGGAGATTTTGTATGGCATGATCTTAATGGTAATGGACAGCAAAATGCAGGAGAACCAGGAATAGCAGGTGTTCAAGTAAATCTTTATAAAGGTGATGGAACGTACGTAGGTACTACTTACACAGATGTAACCGGTTATTACTTGTTTGACTTCTTATATCCGGGAGATTACTATCTTGAGTTTATCGACCCAGCTGGTTTTGAGAGTACCTTCTTCAATAGAGGAAGTGACGTAACGGATAGTGATGTAGACAGATCCAATGGACCACGAACTACAGCGACCACATATCTTGCTCCAGGTGAGAGAGATATGACTTGGGATGCGGGATATTATAAGTGTATTCCTACTGGAGATCTTGTATGGTATGATATCAACAAGAATGATGTATGGGATACCAATGAAAATGGTATCAACGGATTGAGAGTGAACCTTTGGAGGAATCACTTTGGAACATGGTTGATTTGGGATCATACCTTTACGGGTAACAAACCAGGAACACCATCAGATGACGGATATTGGAAGTTCTGTGCGCCTCCGGGAGAGTACTATGTAGAAGTGATCATGCCTCCATTAGGATTGGTAAGAGCACGAGCAAACATAGGCACCAATGAGGAAAATGATAGTGATATCACCAACGCCAATGGACCTACCACTACAGATAAGTTTACGGTGTTGTCAGGTCAAGAGAAATGTGACCTTGGTGCTGGATTCTATCCACAGGCTACCGCAGGTAACTTAGTATGGATAGATGCTAACGCCAATGGAGTACAGGAAGCTCAGGAAGCAAGAATGCCTAATGTATTGGTTGAAGCAGTATTGCTATCAAATAATCAAGTGGCACAATCAGCTACTACTGATATGGATGGTACATACATGATCGAAGGATTGGAAAAACAACAATACTTCTTGAAGTTTACACCACCGGCAGGATATTTTGCTACAGTACCGAGAGCTGCTGCGGACCATATGGATAGTGACGTGGATGGTAGTTATGGACCGAATACCACTAGAGCATTTGATATGCAACCAGCATCAGCTTATGAAAACATCGATATGGGACTTTCATTTGCACCACTACCAGTAGAATGGTTAGATGTTACGGCAAGACGAGTTAGCAATACACACTTAATAGAGTGGACGGTAGCACGTGAGTCAAACGTTAGCCATTACGAAGTGGAGAGAAGATTTGGATCAGAGAAAGAATTTTATACCATCCCAGGTAAGGTCCTTGCAAAAGGCAATACCAATGAAGTGACGGCATACAATCTTTCTGATCTAGATGTTGATAAGTCTGGCATCTATGTGTACCGCGTGAAACAGTACGATTTTGACGGTAAGTCAACCTATAGTAAGTTAGTCAAAGTAAGCCACAATGGTGAAAACTCCATAGAGCTTTACCCTAACCCTGCTAGAAATGAGACTAATGTTCAGATTGTAGTTTCACAAGACGCTGTAGTAAGTGTAGAAATGTTTGATGCAGCTTCTAAACTTGTGAAAGTGATCAAAGTGAGCGACGTACAGGTAGCAGGTGACATGATATACAATGCAAACTTACAGGATGTACCTGCCGGAGTTTACAATGTAGTTGTCACGATAGATGGAGTGCAGACTCAGAAAAAACTGATCAGAATAGAGTAACAAGTTTCATATTTGTGAAATATAAATAACGGATTGCCGGTAGATTTTTTCTGCCGGCAATTTTTTTTTGTTTACCATTGAATAAACCTATTCTTAGTGCTTATGTTACCTTAAGGTATAAGTATGATTCTAAGAAATGATTCCAAATCTAAATTATAAAATTATTGGTCAAGGCCAGCCAATTATCATTTTACATGGGCTTTTTGGTATGCTGGACAATTGGCTTAATATAGCTAAAAAGCTCGAATCCGCTGGATTTATGCCTATTTTAGTGGATCAAAGAGATCATGGTAGATCAGAACGAACTCATGATTTTAACTACAAATTGCTTGCTTCGGATCTTGCTACATTTATGGAAGAAAATTGGATACATGACGCAATTTTGTTAGGACATAGTATGGGTGGGAAAACAGTACTACAGTATATGGCAGATCATGATTCGGGTATATCCAAAAGTATAATAGTAGATATTGGTATAAAAAAGTATCATGGCGGTCACCAAGAAGTTTTCGAAGCTTTGTTTGCGATAGACTTAGATAAAGTGAATACAAGGAGTGAGGTAGAAGAAAAACTTTTTGATCATTTGAATGACCACGGCACCGTGCAATTTCTTATGAAAAATCTTACCCGAAAACCAGAAGGTGGATTTGAATGGAAAATGAATTTAAACCTTCTTTTTAAAAACTATCAGCATATTTTGGATGGTATTCACTTTGATCATCCTACAGACACTCCAACATTATTTATTCGTGGTGACCAATCAAGTTATATTTTGGACGAGGATTGGCCAGAAATTTTGAGAAATATTCCACATTCCGAGTTAAAATCTATAAAAAATGCAGGACATTGGGTTCATGCAGACCAACCTGATGAACTATTTCAGATGATAATTGATTATATTTGATACTATTTACAAAGATTTTCGTTTATTAATTATTGTATTTCATTTTAAGTTTCCAACTTACTCACCATTCATGAATAAGAAAATAAAAATATTAATTGTTGCACTTGCCATGTTCGCAGGAACAGCCGCAGTAACCATACAAAATGATAAGCTTTTTGAAATTTCAAAAAATCTCGAAATATTTATTAGCGTTTATAAGGAACTGAATACAAACTTTGCTGACGAATTGGACCCAGGCACATTAATGCGTACGGCAATAGATGCTATGACACACTCTTTAGATCCATACACCAATTTTGTTTCTGAGTCACAGGTAGAGAGTTATTGGATCAATGAAGATGAAAAATATCAAGGTATTGGTGCCAGAATGAATATTATCAATAATAAATTCACAGTGATAGAACCCTATGAAGGTGGTCCGGCCATCAAGGCAGGTATAAAAGCTGGAGATGAGATCGTCACCGTGGATGGTATCAATATTGAAGGGAAAAAAATGGAAGAAGTAAACGCCATCATGAGAGGCCTTCCAGGTACTGATGTTTTACTAGGTGTCAGACCTAATGGAAACAGTATTATAGAAAATAAAAAATTGACTAGAGGTGAAGTAAATATTCCTAATGTTCCTTATTCGGGATTTGTAGCTGATGGGGTAGGCTATATTTCTCTTACTGTCTTTACACAAAATGCAGGTGACAATATCAAAAAAGCACTTAAAGAACTTAAGGACCAAAATCCAAATATGGCGGGTGTAATTTTAGATTTAAGACAAAACGGAGGTGGGTTGCTCCACGAAGCAGTAAATATTTGTAATATTTTTATCCCGCAAAGTGAAGTTGTGGTCACCACGAAATCAAAAATCAAGGAGCGTGATCAGACGTTCAGAACTTTGGCGCCTCCTACAGATTTAGATATCCCTTTAGCTGTTCTTATTGATAAAAGATCGGCTTCAGCTTCTGAGATTGTTTCGGGTGTTATTCAGGATTTAGATCGTGGTGTGCTTATTGGTCAGCGTTCCTTTGGAAAAGGTCTAGTACAGAATACAAAAGATCTGCCTTATAACGCTAGATTAAAATTGACTACTTCAAAATATTATATACCGAGTGGCAGATGTATACAAGGAGTCGAGTACGAAAATGGCGAACCGAAGGACATACCTGATCATCTTAGAACCAAATTTAAGACTAAAAACGGAAGAACGGTATTGGATGGTGGTGGCGTCACTCCAGATATCAAAATGCCAGGTAACGAGTTAATGCCAGTTACCCAAGCTTTATTAGACCAATTTCTCATCTTTGAGTATGTAAATATCTATACTAAAGATAAGGAAAAAATAGATCCTGTAGGCACCTTCAAATTTGATAAATATGATGAATTTGTAAATTTTATAAAAAAGAAAAATTTTAAATACGAGACTGAAGCTGAGAAACATCTAAAAAAAGCCAAAGTTGAATTTGAGAAAGGAAGCAACCAAGCATATGCTGAAGAAATCGGAAAGTTGGAAACTCGTATTCAAAGTGCTAAGTCTGAAGATTTAGTCAATGCAAAGTCACAAATCATAAGTGAGATAGAAAAAGAGATTGTAACCCGTTACTATCTTCAAAAAGGAAAGGTACAGCATACTTTGGATAATGATAATGAGGTCAAAGAAGCCATTTCTGTATTGAAGGATACTAATAGATACAAAAAAATCTTGACCAGTAAATAGTGTAAATGCAGCATATATTGCATATTGAGTCTTCTACTGAAGTTTGTTCTGTGGCGATCAGCAAAGGAGAATCTCTAGTTTCTATCAAAGAATCTTTTGAAACCAACAGTCACACTGAAAAACTGACCCTACTCATATCTCAATGCATAAAAGAAGCAGGGATAGGCATGGGACAGTTGGACGCTATTGCTATCAGTGATGGCCCTGGGTCTTACACATCTTTGAGAATTGGCGCGGCAACTGCAAAAGCAATGTGTTATGCCCTTCATATTCCATTGATAGCCATAGGAAGCCTTACTATTTTGGCTAATGGTATTTCACGTGAAAATATTCATCCCAACGATTTGATTGCGCCTATGATTGATGCTAGGCGCATGGAAGTTTATCTAAGGTTATTTGATCAGAGTTTAAATCCATTAAGCAGCCCTGAAGCTGTTATATTGGACGAAAATACCAGAAGTAACTATATACAGAATAACGCAATACTGCATATATGTGGAAATGGTGCTGAAAAGTACTATAACGCCTTTCCCCATCAAAATATCAAACTGCACCACCTTCATACATCTTCAGCTTTTATGATCTCATCTGCTGTTACAGCATTTAAAGAGCAGCAGTTTGTTGATATTGCGTATTTTAGTCCTGATTATTTAAAAGATCCGAATATAACAAAATCTACAAAAAAATTATTCTGATTCCAAGAACTTTATACACTTAAAAATAGTTATTTATATATTGACAAAAATGTCATATAAAAAAAATATTAAATTTATTAATCCTCATTTTATTCTTTGGCAAGGTTATTGAATTATCCTATCTGAATTCCGTGAACTAATAAATCATTTCGCATGAGAAATAAGAAGAACGAAACCGTTACGTTAAAGAAAGGAGGCAAGGAAGTACAGTTGGACTATGCTGACCTAAGAAAGGCAGTACTAGTATTGAGAGCTGTTAATCACAAGCTTCGTCAAAGAATCATCGATCTTTTGGAAGATGGTGAAGCCATGACAGTTACTGATATTTATATCAAACTGAGATTGGAGCAGTCAGTAGCATCGCAGCATCTTGCTATATTAAGAAGAGCGGGTGTAGTGGCCACAGACAGACATGGAAAGTTTATCTATTACTCTCTAGATAAAGAGAGATTAGGTCAGATTTCTACCTTGGTAGAGGACTTAACTAGTTAATAGTTTACTTTCAGTAAAAGTCTTTTATTTAATGATCATCAACCGATTGTGATGCAATAATTTTACCTTTTATAATCTTTTTGAGTTCAAAACAAGCCTAAGGGTGATTTTTTTATTACAAATTAAATATTTTTTATATATTTTCTTTGTCATATTAAAATAACTTGCCATATTTGTGCCAAGGTCTTAAAAATTCAAAATAAGGAACACAAAATGAAAGGTACAAAAGTCACTTTTGAAACCGGCAAATTAAATTATTCGTCGGAATTGATGAGAGCACTAGCTCACCCGTTAAGGTTAAAGATTTTAGAGTTTATTGATGATAATAAATCAATAAATGTAAATAAAATCTATAGTAATCTTGATTTAGAACAAAGTATTACATCTCAGCATCTTAAAATATTAAGAATGTCAGGCGTAGTATCTGTGGAAGTCACAGGCAAATATCACGTATATCAGATAAATTATGATGTGATAAACAAAGCGAGTTTTGCCGTAAATAAGTTTGTCGGTAAAGCTTAACCAAAGTTTCCAACTAAAAAATATAAATTAGCAGTCGTAATATCATTTATTATGACTGCTTTTTTAGTGCCTGTTGTAAATTCAGTTTATTTATCCCGAAGCGCTTTCCAGTAGTGTAGCTCTTTTTGCTTTAGCAGATATTCGTTTTTTGCTATGGTATACCCATGTATTCCATCCAGAATACCTAATTTCAGTATGTAAGTTCTAAAAAACCTGAAACCTGGACCCAGTAGTTGCTTAAATATATTGGGTTGTTTTTTGCTCCTTATCCACTCCGATGCTCTAAGCTTAGCATAATAGTCAAATTTTTCTTGCATATGCAATTCATCTTTAAAACTAAGATGTTTGACTAAGCCATTCACCTTTACGGATTTTAATTTTTGTGAGGAAACTAGCTTTTCATGGACTTGGCTATCATTCCATTTGGTGATGTTTTTATTATACAACCTGATATTCCAGTCTGGATACCAACCACAATAGTTCACGGCATAATCTCCAAAATAAGTTTGAATGTTGAATTCATAAATCTCATTTATATCAGGTGCCAAAGATTTTAAAGATGCAATAAGCTCCTTTTCCAGAATTTCATCAGCATCAGGGCAAAGTATCCAATTGTTTTTGGTGTGTGATACACCATAATTTTTATTTGCGGAAAAGCCCTGCCAAGATAGTTTGTATATTCTGGCACCTTTGGACAGGGCAATATTTTCTGTATTATCAGTTGTTCGATCGTCCAATACCACCACTATATCATTGGTGATTTGAAGTAAACTGTCTAGGCAATCACCAATAGTTCTTTCTTCATTTTTGGCGATAATCACAGCACTATACACATCACTCATGATTTTATTATCTTTCCCGCTGCTATAAAATATGGATTATACATTTCAGCTTTATTATAACTAAGTGGCAGTCCTGTTTCGGCATTTACAAAACTACCGCCTGCTTCTTCTATGATAATTTGGCCAGCCGCCGTATCCCATTCCATGATGTTGATCATTCTGGGATAGTAATCTGCTTCGCCTGATGCAATACTTATAAATTTTAAGGCAGAACCTTTTTCGATGATCTCAGGCTCATTTAAAGCATCAATATAAACTTGGGTTTTTTTGTCTTTATGATTTCTACTAGCTACTACCTGGATGCCTTTTTTATTGAGGTCAAATGTATTTACCTGCAAAGGTGTATGATCTCCATCTGATTGGTAACAAAAAGCACCTAAATCTTTGATCGCAAAATATGTTTTTTCTTGTAGTGGAATATTGATAAAACCCGCTACAGACTTCGTTTCTTGGATCAAAGCCAGATTAATTGTAAATTCTCCAGTCCTTTTAAGAAACTCTTTAGTACCATCTAGTGGGTCTAATAGCCAAAAGTATTCCCATTTCTTACGCACATCATAGGGTGGCAACTCACTTTCTTCTGAAACAATCGGTATTTCAGGGTACAATAAACCTAGCTCATGCACGATGTACTCATGAGATTTGATATCTGCTGTGGTTACAGGACTTTGGTCAGACTTCAGTTCTGTATTAAAATCCTGACTCCAATAAATTTTTTTAATAATATCTGATGCCTCTGTCAATATAGACACTATAGACGAGGCATTATTCAGAATTTCGTGATGGTCCAAATATTGAGTTACTTATTTTATTTGACAGTAAATGTGGCTGTTTTTGTAGTAACGTTGCCAGCTTTGTCTTTTGCAGTAATGGTGATTCCACCTTGGCTTCCTGAAGTGGCTGTTGCTGGTATGGTAAAGGTTACATTTGCTAAAGTATGTTTGGTTGGTGAGTCAAAAGCAGTGATTTTTGATCCGCCTCCAAGGTCTATTTCTGCAAGTTCTGTATCATCCGTAACCGTACCTGTAACAGTATGAGATTTACCTTTCTCTAAAGAGCTACCTTCTGCAGGTGATGTAATCGTAATAACAGGACCTGTAGTATCGTCTTTACTGCAAGAGATAAATGCTAGTGAAAAGGCCATCAAAATGGAAAATAAATTGAATTTCATGTGTTTAAAATTTTACTAATTTGTTGAATTTGGTTTATTTGTATAATTGCTGTATCCATCTTATAGATGAGATAAAGCTACTAACAACACATATAAAAACGGAATAATTTTCTTTTTGTTTTAAATGGTTAATTTTATTGGATTCAAATGCTCTATATTGCTTAAATCATCGCTCCAAACCAACAACATTCCGCCGCCGCCAGCTCCACAAAGCTTGAGATAATAAGCATCATTCCATAATCCTGTTTTCCAAATTTCTTTAAAACTTTCAGGAATCATTTCGTTGAAGTATTCGTATTGTAATTGGCTGATTTTTTTCATGATGTCACGGTTTTTCGCTGCATCGCCAACTATCAATGATGTTGCGATATCTCCATTGAGATGTGACAGTTCATTTACTTTTGTTTGGAATGACGGCTCTTGGTCAAGTTTGGTTTTGAAAATATTTACAAATGCTGATGTACTCCTCGAAATTTTAGTATCCAAAAGAAAAAAAGAGCTTAGTGGTAATGATTGTTCATCTATCACAGTGATGCTTCCACGATCCATCAAAATAGCCTGATTTACCCATGAAACCAAAGGGTCAATGCCTGAGCTTGCGCCATGAAATGCATTTTCCGTTGCAGCAAGTATGTCTTTAAGTAAATTCAGATCACTTGTTTTTTGGGTGGCATATCTGTCATAAACTGCGGCTACCAATACGCCACTGCTACCGAGTCCATAACCTAGGGGCACGTCTGCTTCATATCTAATTCCATTTTTTATATCCTGATCAAGCTTTTGGATGTCATAAAAATCCTTCCATGGAGAATCTTTAATATAGCGATATATGGGTTTCAGGGTTTCATTTTCTATATCGGACCACTCAAATCTACCCTTAAACTTCCTGAATGGTATTGCCAATGCCTTGGATCCTAATGTGACGGTATATTCGCCTGTGAGTAGGACTTTTGAATAAAAAAAATTACGATTTATTTCCAAACAATTTAAAATTTATAATGGAGTATTTGACACAAACATTTACCTTTGCAGGATATTTAAGTAAAAAATACAAAAATAGAACAAGCATATGACTTCTTCAACAGATTCAGTTAAAATATATTGGGTATACACACTATTATCTTTAGTGGGCATATTTTTATTTTTGGTTTTTAAGCCAGAATGGTTTTGGGTGATGCTTCCACCTTTCTTTACCTATTTTGTGAAAGCAAAGCGTTGGATGTAATTTTTTTAAAAAATCACCAATTTTTAAATCCTATTTGCACTAAGATTGTTACTCACCAAAAGGATTTAAAATGGTAATGGTATATATCGCAATCACATTGGCTACTGTGCTTGCTATGGAGTTTGTAGCATGGTCAGCACATAAGTATCTCATGCATGGATTATTGTGGATATGGCATGAAGATCACCACAAACCGCATTATGAAAAAGAAGGATTTTTCGAAAAAAACGATTTGTTTTTCCTTGTCTTTGCTATACCTAGCATGCTTTGCTACATCATAGGATCAGTCTATGCAGAAGATTATTACTTTTTATTTTTTGTTGGTGTAGGCATTTCTATTTATGGATTGATCTATTTTCTGATCCATGATGTGTATATTCATCAGCGTTTTAAGTGGTTCAGACAATTGGATAATAAGTACAGCCGGGCCATACTCAGAGCCCATGGTGCCCATCATGCTAAGACAGGCAAGGAAGACGGAGAGTCCTTCGGACTATTGATTGTGAATCCTAAGTATTTTTCGGGGAGGAAGAAGTAAAAGATTGGAATAAATGAAAAAGGCTTCTATTTATATTTTATGGATTTGTATTTTCTTAAATTGTAAGAATAACGATATTGATGTCCTTAAAAAATTGACATTGAATGAAACGCTCATCAGGCTGGATAAAGGTGACCATCAATTTTATTATGCTGAATATAAAGATTCTACGGGAGGTGATCTTACACCACAATTAAAGCAGGAACTTACCAAAGGGAACTTGAGAAGAGAATTTTATGTCAATAAGCATGATTCTATCAAAGAAATAAGAGTTCGTGTATTAAAAGAAAACGAAATTTTTGATGAAATTCAGCTCAGAGCCGCTATGACATTTCCTTTGAGGAATTTTAAGTATATAGATATCGATTGTGCTGATGTTAAAAGTATCATTGATAAATCAGCCTTTGATGACCAAAGAGTGAGAGAAAATGAAAAAATTGCAAGAGAATCGGCACCTAAAATAGATGCTTCCAACAAAGCTTTGATCCTATCATTAATAGAAAAATGCGGCTGGCAGGATATCGACTCACAACTTATTAATCATGTATTTTTGATAATTCAGCACATGGACTCTGAATTTGTAGCCAGATATTATCCAGTTTTTCTAAAATATCATGAGTTGGGTCATTTGAGCAATTTGAACTATGCCAGATTGATAGATAGATTGTTGATGAACAGCGGTTTTGAGCAAATATATGGTACCCAAATAGTCGATGAAAGCTTTTATGCAATCAAAGATGAAAAATTTGTAAATCAAAGAAGAAAAGACTTAGGTCTTGAGCCGATAGAGGATGTTGCAAAAAAGTTTGGATTTCGGTATGAGATGAGAGAAAATTAGATAGTTTTGTAACTTAAAATCCTTGTTATGAAAAATTATTATTTTTTGTTTTTTATCACAATATTCATTGCTAACATTACAGAAGCCCAAAAGTCTGAGTGGATTTCTCTAGAGCAAACAGGATTGTTTAATCAGAAGCCCTCATTTGGTCAGTCATCTTTAGTTGAAAAAGAAATACCAACAGAGTTACAAAAAAATATACCCATAGGCATTACCCATGTCAAAGTAAGTCGTATAGTGTTTAGTTATACTATGGATAATTATATTGATTACTTAAATGATAAAATCGACAGTACAAAATTTTATAGATTTAACTATAACAAGGGATCGTACACCAAAAAGGATCATAAATGGAAGATTTATGGTCTTAGAGGTATTCGCAACGAAAAAGAAATACTTATATTAGATGCAAATATGAATAGGGACTTTAGAGATGACCACATTCATGAATTGCCAATACCTAAGTTTATTCAAGGTATGCCAAGAATGGTGAAAATGTTTTATCCAGCCGACACATCATTTTATTATGATATCGAATATGAATTTATCGAAAATGATCTAATTCAAAAACGGAAAGCTAAAATTGCGGCACAAATCTTTTCACAATATCCGACACTCAATGATAGTCTGAAATGTGAGGATGGATTTCGAATAGCTTTCAGAGAAAATTTGAGTGCCCATTACCCATTTGGAGACAGTTTGTTTTCTTTGGACATCAGAGATAGGTTGCCGTGGGAAAATAAATATGTAAATATCCATATTTTAAGCTCATCAGGAATTAAGAAAACTATAAAACTAAAAGATAAATTCCAGATTAATCAAGGCAATTTTTATCATTCTTTTGATTCGCTAGACGTTTTGTACAAAAAAATTCTTATTTCAACCCATGAGAAACCTGATACGTTTAAACTTGTAGCCAATGCATTTGACTACGCCAATTCATCTATTGACTATAAAGACTTACCTAAAGCAAAAGGTTATCGATTAGTCCATTTTTGGGGCCCTTGGTGTGTACCTTGTATACAAAATATGCCAAAAATAAAAGATTTTCATCAGAGCTATAAAACAATCGAATTTATTGGAGTATGTGCAGATAAAGATAAAAGTAAATGCATTAGCTCAATTGAAAAACTTGGTATATTATGGGAAAATGTCTTTGTTGACCTACTAAATTTCGACAAAACTGACCAAATGAATATTACTAATTGGCCTACTTATTTTATTGTCGATTCGGATGACGTAGTAAAACTGCGGACTTCTGAGATTGAAGAGTTAGGGCGTTTTTTGAAGAGTAATTGAAAGAACTACTTGCTAATGTCTTGCAGAAGACAAATTGATCTTTTTTAAAACGTCACTTCAAAGGTGAAATAACTATATTTTTATTTTGAATAGTAAGAAAATTTTCATAATTGCAAAACTATATTCTATAAGTATGCTATTTTGTGTAATATAATAATTTTTATGATGTATTAATGAGTTAAAAATATTATATGATCTGAAAGAAAATTCATATAAAAAATTGATCTTTTAAATTTTTAATCTATATTTGTCTGTACTTTAGGAAGTAAATTTAGCTAACCGATATTAAAGAAATCCTATCTTTTAAATTACTTAAAAAATTAAAAATGTGTTCACAAAGCAAACCTTAAGATACCATCTACATATAATACCCGCAATAATAATTTTAAAATGCGGCTATTTTTTAATCCAATATACATAGATTATGGTCAACATGAAAATAATATTCATTCTGCTACTTTTTTTTTCTCTGATCAATGATGGTATGGGTCAAAGCTATTTTTCCAAAGTATCTAAACCACCTTTTGCGCTTACATCAGCTAGTAATAAAATCTTTCTATATCGCAAAGATACCTTATTAACTTTTAATCATTGTTTAGTGTTAAAGGATAGTTTACTTTATGAAAATACTTATCTTACACATATTGGAGCTGAAAGCCAATCGATCAGATACGATATATTAGGTCATCAATTTGTGAACGAAAGAATGATCAAAGATGGAAATGATATAGTCATTGCGGGAATTCATGGAGAAAAAATTATAGATGGTACACTTTACAGAAGTTTTGATAGCATTAAGATTTTTAAATATGAGGATAATATACTTGCTAAAAGATTAAGCGTACCCAATTACTATCGTCATCAGGGAAAATATTTATACATACAACTGGTTGAATACAATAATCAATATGTATTGTATTGCTCTGATGAATATAACAGCAATTTTCGTCCGTCTGGTCCATTTAAACCATATATGTATTGGATAAATAAAGATTTTACATTGGATACAATCATCCAAGTAGATTTACCATTCGGAGCATTATTTGATTATGGCATAGATAAGGCAGGAAATCTTGATATTTTTGCCAGTTATCATTCAGGGGAAAGAGTAGCTGGGCCTGAAAGTGCAAAAATTAAACACTATCAAGGCTATATAAAATTAAATAAAAACAAGCAGATTGTCCACACTTTTTTTTATGAATCTGAAATGCAATTTGCAAATTTTTTTACAGATGTTCCCAAGGGCATTTGCTACGATGATGGTACTAAAATCATGACCCATATTAAGATCGGTACAGGAGGCCTTAGTCTGATAGCTTTTGATAAAAGGGATTCAATTTTATGGACAAAATCATCTTATCGGGATCAATCCTTAAAACATTTTTCATATGCTCGATGCTTGAATGATGACATTATTATAACTGGAGAAAATGGTCATAGCACCAGACTGTCGCCACCTGGCACCAATTTACAAACTGCCTTTATTCAAAGGCTGGATAAAAATGGTAACGAAAAATTTTATCGATCTTATGGGTACTATGCCGAAGACTTGAGTCAAACATCTTGTAGATTATTAGATGTAAAAGAAGCTTCTTCCAACAGTATATATGCTATTGGAGTATTGATAAATGGTGATAATACCATCATACCTGAATTCTATAATGATAGTACATGGATGGTCCATGTAGACTCGATGGGCTGCATTGACAAGGATAAATGCAATGATGTCATAGCTTGGAATGCTCCTAATAATCTATATCAGTATGACCAGATCAATGTGCGTCATAAAGAGTGGTATATTAGTAATAAAACGGGTAGATATGCCCAGTATTTCGGTTTAGATACCAATATGTTTCATCGTCCAGAATATGGTTGGTTAAGGTATAGACCTATTATGTATAGAAATTTGGATACTGGTATAGAATTTCGTGATACCGTTTTTGCCACATGGACACGAGAAGGAAGGATGTATATAAGTCCCCGAAATTTGAACCCTTTTGGTGCTTTACCTATCCACCTACTTTATGATTTTACCTTATCATTACATGATTCTTTTACTTTACCCTATGGTTTCGGACAAGCTAAGGTCGTCCAAGTGGACAGCATAGAGCTTATACCGGGATATCTACGCAAGCGCATCATCTTAAAGCACCTTGATCCTACCAATCAAGGCAAATATGGCGATCTGGTATGGATAGAAGGCGTCGGCGCACCTAATGGCATCCTATACTACAAAGACTGGCAAGAAGGCACTAAAACAGAGCTAACCTGCTACTACGACCGTGGGGAGAAGAGATACTCCAGTACTAATGATCCTGACTGTAGGAAACCAGCCCTGATCAAGCCTGAATTTGATGTTATAGGCCCATATTGCAAAGGGAGCCTTCCAGACACATTACCTCAAAAATCACTTAATTCTACTGCCATTTCAGGCACTTGGAGCCCAGGATCAGTTGACACTACGATACCAGGAAGATTCAAATACCTATTTACTCCTGATACAGGCCAAAATGCAGATACTGCTTCGATTTTTATAGAAATCAAAGATAATATCAAACCAATATTTGATATTAAAACAGGATATTTCTTGAATGATATACCGGAAAGCTTGCCTAATGTTTCTAAAAATGGCATAGAAGGTACATGGTCTCCACCAACCATAAATACCCAAATTTTAGGTAGCGCATCTTATTTATTTATTCCTAATGATAATATGTGTGCCTTGAATCTTTCTATAGATATACATATCTCAAATTCCATCGATACTACAGATACGGATAAATCCACGGTTTGGTATAGTAGTAGTTCGACAGGAAATACACTTCCTAATTTTGAGTGTGAGCTGAAAATAGATATAACGAAAGTAATGAGGGACACTTTGATAGGAAACAGATTGTGTCGAATTATAGGCGTAACATCTGGAGGAAAGTATTTTCCTGAAAGCGAAATCATTGAGTATAGCAAAGATGGGAAAATGTATTTTTATGAAGATGATGAGTGGAAGTTGTTGTATGATTTTACAGCACAGGTAGGAGATACGGTATCCTTCCATATTTCTGAAAAGTATCCATATTATTTCATATATTCGATTCCTGCATTTTATGACTCTACCGTAATAACAAACAATCCTTATCGGCTTAAAGTAGTAAAAATAGATACCGTGTATGGGGAAGGCCGAAAGCTAATCAAAAGATTTATTACACAGAAAGTTGATTTACAGTATCCAATACAAATGTACGAGATCATAGACAAGGTTGGTTCCACATTTAAGCTTTTTGGATATAATGGTTATTATCTGCCACCTGAGTGCTTCAATGATTACCCTAGGTTGCGTTGCTATAGTGATGACAATAATTCCATAAAATTTGTAGAAGGTGAATGCGATAAATTGACCCAAACTATGGATTACTCAGATACAGGTTTTCGATATTATCCAAATCCTGGCAGTGATATCTTAGTCATTGATTTTAGTTCAGATGTTACATTTCCGTTGTCTTATACTATTACAGATATTTCTGGAAGAAGCATCATAGTGGGTAGCCAAAATACAGGAAATTTTACCATAAATACTGGCCATTTGACACCCGGAATGTATATCATCACCATACAAGACCCTAAGAGTAGGGTCTGGCACAGAAAGTGGATCAAAGAATAAGTTAGTAGTCTGACTCTCCAAACAAAAAAGTAATTAATGATTTTAAAATAATTCTAAACATGTTAAAAATGAATTTTAGGTATTGGATCATTTTTATTCCAGTATGTACCTTTTGGGTACATACTGGAATATCTCAAACGTTCAATAGGACCTATTTTACAGATGATGAGAGATATACATTTATATGGCAAGTCGATGCGCAGCACACAGATCAGATCATAGCCAATGTAGAGCGAGTTTGCTCACATGATAGACTATGCATCAGCCTGATGAGTACTGATAAAAAGGGAAGCATCACAGCCATCAATGAGCGGAAAACTGATTCTGGATTTAGAAACAGAATGAAAGTACGTAATGATACTATTTTTTATAGTGGTCAGTTTTATAACACCCTCGATAGCACCACCTATTGGTTTTTAGGATTGACCAATCTCCAAGGAGAAGATTTGGGTGAGTATCATTTTCCGATCTTACACATCAAGCATACGGGTATTGGGAGTTTTGGATATCAAACACCTACCAACTATGGTTTGACCCTGGTGGGTAATGATGAAGTGATACTGTGGGGAGAGGGGCTAGACAATAGGCAGCCTGTTGCACCCAAAGTACCGTATAAGTCCGTTTTTTTGCGTGTGGGGATTGATGGTGAGCGCAAAAGTGATCCTTTTTGGTTTGAGATGTCTGATTATTCTGTTCGTAGGATGTCAGATGCCTGTACCGATATAGATGGCAATATGGTATTTATATATGAGTGGTCCTATCTTTTTGCCGACCCCAACCCACAAAGAAGAGGCATTTTTAAGATATTGCCAGATAATAGCATAGATACCATAGCAGAAGTCCCAATAACAGATATGGCTAATGGTCATCCAAAAATTGCAATTGATAGTCAAGGGAACTACTATATCAATCCTATATTTTTATACGGTAAGATTCCAATATTGAATAATCCAATAAGTAGGGTAGGATTTATTAGTAAAGTAAATAGATTAGGGCAAGTCCTATGGACAGAAATGATCCCACCATTTCGCACCGATCAAGTGGCTATGACAAGCGCAGAAAGAACAGCAGAAATATATCGTATTTCCACAACCAGAAATGGCGACATTTTGTGTTCTGGTAGAGTTTTTGTAAGAGATAGTTTTGATGTAGTAGGGCAGGATAAAAAGTTGTATGCTACAGGTGATGGAAGTTTTATAGCTAGGTTTAATACTGATGGTAAGTTGTTATGGCGTCATTTTATCGTTCCACTTAAGAAAGATGGTAAAATCAGAACAAATTCTGTCTATGACATACAGGAAGCACCTGATGGGAGTATCATCACAGGTGGCAGATTAGAAAGAGATGATGATGATCCACTAGTCGAGTATGACGCTTGGCTCATGCGACTCACCCCACAGGGATGTCTCACGGATGATTGTAAACACATAGGTAAATACTTTGATTTCTTACCAGAAATAGTCTCAGTAGCAGATGATGTTATCCATAGTGAGTTGAAAATATATCCCAATCCCAGCACAGGACAGGTCAATTTACAGTTACCGTTAGAAACAACTTTACCGATACAGTATCAGCTTTCTGACATGCAAGGTCGCATTATTGAGTCAGGCATGCACATGACACATGATTTTATAATGGACCAAAGCCATTTTACATCTGGAATGTACATTATTACCATCCGAGATGCACAAGGTAAAATCAATAGTGCCAAATGGGTTAAAGAGTGAGACTTTTTGGTGTTGTATATATTGGAGATAAGATATAGTTTTTCGATATTAGTAATGCATTTCGAATGCTAAAGGCTATCTCAACGAAAAAAGCCCCAATTTCAAAGACTAGAAATTGGGGCTTTTTTACTTTATCTATGTGATATCTTACATCTTATCAAAAACATCCATCACTTCTTTTACAGCTGCTGCTGAGTCGTGAAGCAATTTCATCTCATCAGCATTAAGTTTAAGCTCGATGATCTCTTCTATACCGTTTTTGCCCATTTTTACAGGTACACCTACAAAAATATCGTTCAGGCCGTATTCACCAGTCAAGTGGGCACATACGGGGTAGATTCTGCTTTCGTTTTTGACGATAGCTTCCACCATCTGCGCTGCTGCTGCCCCTGGAGCATACCAAGCAGATGTACCCATAAGTTTGACTAGCTCACCACCGCCTGATTTGGTTCTGTCTACGATAGCTGTAAGTTTGTCTTCGGCTACTAATTCTGTCACAGGGATACCCGCTACTGTGGTGTATCTCGGAAGTGGTACCATAGTATCTCCATGTCCTCCCAAAAGCAACGCTTGGATGTCTTTTGGAGATACATTGAGCTCTGTAGCTAAAAAAGCTCTGTATCTAGCTGTATCCAAGATACCTGCCATACCAAATACTTTGGTTCTATCCAAACCTGAAGCCTTAAATGCTGCGTAAGTCATGACATCCAATGGATTGGAAACCACGATGATGATGGGGTTTTTGGAGTATTCTAGTACTGATTTGACTACTGAAGTCACAATATTGGCATTGGTAGAAATCAAGTCATCTCTGCTCATACCAGGTTTGCGCGGTATACCAGCGGTGATCACTACGATATCAGAATCTGCGGTATCTTTATAATCACTGGTACCTATCAGTGATGTACTGTAGTTGTCTATCGGTGCTTGCTGCCAAGTGTCCAATGCTTTACCTTTGGCAAGGTCGCCTACGATGTCTACAAGTACTATTTCTTTTACGATGTCTTTGTGGGCGAGTACATTGGCTACTGTAGCCCCTACATTTCCAGCTCCTATTACGGTAACTTTACTCATTATGTATTATTTAAAGGTATTAATTAATTATATTTTACATATTCTGAAAAACGGCACAAAAATAAACATTGCTATGCTTAATTAAAATTTATATATGATAATATGGATCATATTTTAAAAGAAAAACCTATTTTCTCAGAATAAGTTTATTTATTCAATATGGAATTTTCAAAAAATGTTCGGTAACCTCTGGCAGAGCGTTCAGTCATCATTTTTCTGTAATTGGTTTGAGAAATTGGAAATATGTCAAAGGTTCGATTTACATTTCCGGTAAATTCTTCGTTATTTTTGATTGCTTTCTGATAATATTCCATGGCTTTAGCTTCATTGTCAAATTTTCTGACCAATATTATTTGTTCGTTATTTTCGATATTGAGCGCAGCGTCTCCAAACTGAAGGCGAT
The DNA here is from genome assembly GCA_964526715.1 of uncultured Aureispira sp. Lineage (GTDB taxonomy): Bacteria > Bacteroidota > Bacteroidia > Chitinophagales > Saprospiraceae > OLB9. The sequence goes on from CAZGMB010000045.1 coordinate 23,847, forward strand.
CTTCTTTATGATATTTTTTAGTATACTCTGAGATGGCCACTTTAAAATTAATGTGATCAGTTTCGTCAAGATTGTAAGTAATCACTGCCACATAATGAATGGTTGCTTCTTCTCTAGAATAGATTTTGTCAACATCCATCACATTGGCAAAAGCAGTGTTGTCACCACCCAAAAATCTCAAAATTTCTTTGGCTTTGAGTTGCTCAGGAGTATTTGGATAGGATGTGATGACCTCATTCAGACCCTTTACATAAGCATCTTTGCCTTCCAAATTCCCCTTAGACATAGCTTTCAAAAGGGCCATTTTGGCTTCGTGGGGATTATCTGCACCTATGACTGTCCCTGCCTGATCGATAGCACTTACTACTTTAGCGTGTTCGCCGTTTTCAAAGATTGCATGGACTGTTTTATAATATTTATCTGCTTTGGATTCTTCACTCTTAGATTTTTTGAAGTAATCTGGGTCAGAAATAATCGCTGCATATTGGGATTCAGGATATTTTTTAGTGATTTTTTCTTTGTATTCCTGCATTTTGGTACCATTGTTCATATCCATATAGTCCAGATACAGGTAAAAGTAGGAATCTAGCTCATAAGGAGTAGGTCCGTATCTGGTATGCATTTTCTCTAGGGTTTCGGCTGATTTTACAAAGTTTTCTATTTTATCTCTGAAAAGCTTGCCTAAAGTAAACATAGAAAGCACGATTTTGTCGTTCACTTCCTGTATTTTGACGGGATTGGATGGGACTTCTCTTAAGAATTTTTCATATTCTTCTTTAGAAACTTTCTCTACAACAGCATCGGATTCAGAGACTTTTTTTGTATTGTCTGCTTGATTATTATTGTCAGAAAATGTGGTTTTTTCACTTCTTCGCCAATCATCTTCGAGTGTGATATTTCCCCATGTTTTATTAAAACTTTCCTTTCCTTTTTCTTTGGTAGCTTTATTGTAAGCAAAAAAAGTACTTGTACCAAAGTCAGCTTTACTACCGATATCTTTAGTACTGACATTGGGATTGGTAGGTCTGGCCACAGGATTATTTTTAGCTTGATTTCGTTCCAGATAGCTCATGATTGCTTTCTTTTTTTCTGGATCTACAAGGCTTGCAAAGAAGAGTAAAGAGTCCTGATAATTGATATTCTCAATATTGGAAGCTATATCCTGAAGATTGTCAACATATTTCTTTACCTTACTGTGTCTAGGGTCAGTATTTTGAAGATTCATCAAAGTGGAATCATAGTAGTTTGAAGCGGGCAAATATTTTTGAGCTTCATAATGTAGACTAGCTATTTTGTAATATGCTTCCGCCTTTAGTTTTTGATCAGATATATTATTATTTGCAGACAATTGGAAGTACGAAATGGCCTTTTCACTATTATTTTGAGACAGCTCTATTTCTCCCATGGTATAATAAATCTGATCTTTTAGTTCGATGTATTTATTTTCGTTGGCCATTTTGGCTAAGTCCTTAAGTACGTCATCTTTAGATTTTTTGCCGGTAATGATTCCACTTTTTGCTACTGCCAATTCAGACATGAATTCCATTTTGGGATGAGATGCATACTTATTTGCAATGGCAAAATATTTAAGTGCACCATCATATTGGCTTAGCTGCTGAGATATCTGACCAGCTATAAAAGCGTATCTAGCTTTGAGCCTGTTGTTGGGTGCCGTTTCTATGGCTTCTTCTAGTTTTGGGATTGCCTCTGCATATCGTTCTTGTTTGATGTACAAGTTTGCATAGGTTGGTGCTAACTCACTTTGGGCATCATCATTGAGCATATCAGGGTGCAATCTTTCCAAAAGCATCTGTGCAGAAAAAAAGTTTTCCCTTTTGATATATACTTTGGCCAACCACAGCATACCTTCACTATATGCGGTTTTATCCTCTTGTGGTTTTTTAGGCTCTATTGGTGTAAATGGCTCTTCATCCTTGAGATTTTTATCATCCACTTTGGCTACATCCGCTTTTGGTGTTGATTTGACATCAGATTTTACTTCTTCTTTGGGTTCGGCACCTGTTTTTTTAGGTGTTTTGATGCCCTTTTTTCTATTTTTGGCATCGTCTTTACGTTGTTTTTCCTTTTCTTTTTTGGCTTTTTCTCTTTCCTTAGCTTTCACTTTGCGCTCTTGTTCCTTGGTTTTAGCTGTTTCTTTTTTTACTTTTTCTTTTTCTTCGGTCACTTCTTTTCTTTTCTCAGCCTTTATTTTTTGCTCTTCTTTTTTGGCTTTTTTGGCTGCTTTACCTGTGGGTTTTTTACTTTTGTAATTTCTGCCATAAGGATTGCTGGGATTAAAATCTTCTTGAAAATACACTAAAGTTTCTTCCGCTGTTTCGTATTCTTGCTTTAGGTATTGTGCTTTACCCATCATTACATAACAATCATCTACCCATTCGCTGGGTTCATGCAGTTGTGCCACGGTAGAGACTTTTTGGAGGATTTTGTCCATATCTTCTTTGACCATTTTGGGATTGGATACCGATATGAAGTCTTCTACTTCCAATATTTTGGTATAATCATCAGTATTCGCAAATCTTAAGGTTTTAAGACTCTCTCTTATGATTTCCTTAGAGTTCCAATACCCATTATAATACGCTGTGGTATTGTGGTAAAACTTTCCAAATTTTGAAGTTTCATTTCTTTTCTTTTTGGCCACGCATGATAATGTACCAACCAAAGTAATGGTGACAAGAAACAGGTAAATAAAAAATTTTTTCAAAATATATAACTATTTTATTTAATATTTAAAATAAGGTGCAAATATACTAATCTTATATTGTTTTAATGTCAAAAAATGTTGCAATAAAGGTTACCATGGATTTTGTACAACCGAAAATTACTAATTAATTATACATTATCATTTATTCAATATATGCATTATCAATGGTTTGCAAATCATTTATTAACCAATCAATAACATAAGAAACCTGTATTTTATTTCTAAAATTTACAGACCTTAAGTATATTATAACTATTTTTGCGCAAAATTATTTTATTTTACACAATAAAAATTTAGTCCGGAGTGGACGGAACACAAACAAAGAGGAAGTTTTGGGATAGAATACGGGATACCTACAGGATATCCGTATTGGATGATGAAAACCTTGAAGAGGTGGGTTCATATACTTTATCTTTATTGAGTTTTTATGTTCTTCTTAGTGTAGCAGCACTTTTGTTTGCCAGTTTAGTGATATCATTCATCGTATTCACACCTGTAAAACGGCTCATACCCGGGTACGGGGATATATCTGAAAACCGAAAATTTATCGAATTATCGAAGAAGGTGGATGCCCTTGAAAATGAAGTTAAGGCATATGATGTCTATACTAACGGACTCAGAAATATGCTGACAGGTGGTATACATAGTGCTAAAGTGGACATCATTGATTCACTAGATGCTATTAAAAGTTTGCATCCAGAGATGGTAGGCAACAAAGATGTAGCAGAGACGAAAAGAGCCAAGGAATTGGATTTCTTGAAGTTTGCTACTCCCGTTTTTGGAAAGATATCTGCTAGATTTCAGCCTGATATCCAGCATTTTGGTGTAGATATATTAGCACCTAAAGATACGCCTATAAAAGCCATCATGGATGGTGTGGTGTTGAGTGCAGAGCAGACTGTAAGCACTGGAAATTGTGTATACATTCAGCATAGTAAAAATGTGGTTTCAGTATATAAGCATAATTCGGTACTATTGGTGAAATCAGGTGACATTGTCAAGACTGGCCAAGCCATAGCTATCATAGGAAATACAGGTGAGCAATCTACGGGTCCTCACCTTCATTTTGAGATGTGGTATGATGGTAAATATGTAAACCCACAAAACTACATCACTTTTTAAATATTTTAAGAATCAAATTTTTGTGTTAATAATGAGTCATAGTTTAAAAACAATTAAGAACGAAAAGGGTGAAAATTTAAGTCCTGTTTTGCCTGCAGAAGTAAAAAATTATCTGATAGACATTGACGGTACCATTTGCGATGATGTACCCAATGAAGAACCAGAAAGAATGGGCACCTGCGAACCATATCCTGATGCCTTGGAAATTTGTAACAAATGGTATGATGAGGGGCATATAATTACTTTCTTTACTTCTCGTACAGAAGAACACAGAGAAATCACTGAATATTGGCTCAACAAACATGGTTTTAAATATCATGGACTTTTAGTAGGTAAACCACGAGGAGGAAACTATCATTGGATAGACAATCACATGGTAAAGGCTACTAGATTTAAAGGTAAATTTACAGACTTAGTCAAAGTAAATGCTGAGATAGAAGTCTTCGAAGCTTAATAAAGGCTTTTAGGGATGAGTTCCTTAAAAACCATATACAACTAAATGATATCCAAAGAAAATAAAATATTTGTAACAGGTGCAACGGGCTTTGTAGGTAGTTACATTGTCAGAAAACTCATCAAAGAAGGATTTTCAAATATTACTTGTTTAAAACGCCAGGTATCTTCAATGGATTTGGTGTCAGATGTCGTTGATCATATACATTGGGTGGAAGGCGATATTCTGGACTTATCTTTTTTAGAAGAAGCATTGGTGTCTTTTGATTTGATTATCCATGCAGCAGCAGACGTTACATTTAGTTTGAAAAACAAGAAAAAAGTAATAGAAACCGCATTGACCGGAACAGCAAATCTGGTCAATGCGGCTTTGTTTTGTCAGGTGCCTAAGTTTATCCACATCAGTTCGATAGCAGCCATAGGGCGAAAAAAGTTGGTGGACCATATCGATGAGAAAGACTTGTTTAGCCATAGTCCATATGATACTACTTACGGATTATCCAAATTTCTAGCAGAGCAGGAAGTTTGGAGAGGGCACGCTGAAGGTCTTCACGTAACCGTTTTATGTCCTTCTATGGTTTTGGGTGCAGGCGACTTTACATCTTCTTCTCCAAAATTATTTACCAAAATTTCTAAAGGATTAAGATTTTACCCATTAGGTACCAATGGTTGGGTGGATGTTAGAGATGTGGCTACAGCTGTATATATGGTAGCTGTGGATAATCACGATGGTCAGCGGTATATCATTAGTGCACAAAACCTAAAGTACCAAGATGTTTTTAATCAGATTGCTATCAAAATGAACGTAGCAAGACCTTCACAACCGATCACCAATCTTAGAGGTAATATTTTTTGGCGACTAGAAGCCATTAAAAGTTGGATTATGGGTTCTGAACCTGTTTTTACCAAAGAAACTTTTATGAGTACATCTGTGACAGCAATTTACGATAATGGTAAATCTGCCAAAGAATTAGGAATAAATTACACTAATATAGACCAAACCATTACAGACACGGTACAATCTTTTCTGGATGCTAAAAAGCTCGGTAAAGACTTTGCTATTGTTAAGGATATTTGATTCAATATTTTATACACACATTTTTGGCTTCTGTAAAAAAGTGAAGAGCTTCCATTCCGCCTTCCCGTCCCACACCACTGGCTTTCATGCCCCCGAACGGTGTTCTCAGATCTCTAATTAGCCAGCAATTGATCCATACTATTCCGGAATGCAATTTTTCAGCCATTCTGTGTGCGCGACTGAGGTTTTCGGTCCATAAAGTAGCGGATAGACCATAGTTAGTGCTATTGGCATACCTAAGGACCTCATCTTCCGTATCAAAGGGTGTGATGGTGACAACTGGTCCAAATATTTCTTCCTGATTGGTTCTGCAGTCATATTGTAGTCCTTCTATGATGGTAGGGCCAATATACCAGCCATCTGCACATCTGCCTTTTAATAATACTCTATGGCCACCTGACAAGACTTGACCACCTTCTGATTTTGCCAACTCTATATATGAAAGAACTTTATTCATGTGGGCTTCGGAAACTACAGCTCCTGTTTTTGTGTTTTCGTCCTGAGGATCGCCTACTTGTAACTTTGAAACTCTATCTACAAAATCAGATTTGAATTTTTCGTAAATGGATCGTTCAACAAAAATGCGGGAGCCGCATAGACATATTTGTCCTTGATTGGCAAAAGAAGAACGGACCGTAGTAGCCAACATTTCATCATAGTTACTGTCAGCAAAGATGATATTTGGGTTTTTACCCCCGAGCTCTAGAGATAATTTTTTAAACATTGGCGCTGCTACAGATGCTATTCTTTTACCGGTAGCGGTGCCTCCTGTAAAGGAAATGGCTACAATATCAGGATGAACACACATGGCTTCTCCAACCTTGGGTCCGAGCCCATGTACTACATTTAAAACTCCTGAGGGCAGACCGATTTCTTGACAAACTTCCGAAAGCAAATATGCTGTATAAGGTGTGACCTCAGATGGTTTGCAAACGACCGTGTTACCTGCGGCTAAAGCTGGTGCAATTTTCCAAGTTAATAAATATAATGGAAGGTTCCAAGGAGATATACATCCAACCACACCTAAGGGCTGACGCAGTGTATAGTTAATACCTACACCTTGCATGAAATAGGATTCTGAGCTAAACTGAGTCAGAGCATGAGCAAAAAACCTGAAATTTGAGACTGCTCTGGGTATATCCATTGCAGCTGCCAAAGTGATCGGTTTACCATTGTCTTTACTTTCTGCGGCGGCAAAGATGCTGGATTTTTCTTGAATCTTATCAGCAATTTTGATCATCCAGTCAGATCTGTCATCGTTACTCAGGGATGACCACATAGGAAAAGCTTTTTGTGCAGCTAAAACCGCCTGATGGACATCTTTTTCGTCTGAATCTGGGATGTAACTATATATTTGTCCCGTTGCAGGTTCATAATTGTTTAGATATTGTCCTGAGTTTGGAGCCACCAATTGACCTCCTATATAATTGGGTATGTTATGAAGATGGTTCATCGTTGAATATTAAATCGATAAGTTGATGCTGTAATTCTTCTTTTTTGGGTAAATAAAGTTGGTAATAAGTGCTAACCGATGGAAAAGCATACTCTTCATTTGTCTTTTTAATTCCCTAACACTCCATCTTTCTTTTGCGCATTGTTTTGTATAAAAACTTATTTCTAAGTCTGTGTCACTTTTAAGTATTTCTGTATAATGTGACCAAGTTAATTTTCCAGACAGTGTCTGGACTTTTTGAAATTGTAAATAGAAGTTTCTAATTTGAAATAAATTAGATCGTCCAAATCCTTTTCCATACCTTAAAGTAAGGTCTCTTGACAATCTTTCAAAAAGTTGTGTGCCATATTCTGCCCTTTCGTTTCCTTTTTGTTCAAATTCGACAATATATCTTCCTATTTCCCAATAGGTTTGTACCAAAATGGAATTTACAGATTGTATAGCTTTTCGTCTTCCTTCTGCAAGTAAATGACCAATACTATCTACCAGCGAATCATATCCCAAAATTTCTTTAGTTAAATCCATACTTAGCCATTTAAAGCAGAGAAATAAAAACCCAAATTGCGTTTAAAAGAATCAGGTAGTACCGGCAACTCTGATCTGGGTATTAACAATGTACTTACATTGTGAAAATCTGCAAAGATATGGTGTTTGGCAGCGGTAGAAGCAAGATATTCGTGACCTGATGAGCCTCCGGTACCAACTTTTTTGCCCAACATACGCATAACCATCTGAGCATGTCGATATCTCCAAGTGGTGATGTGATCATCTATCTCAACCAATTTGGAAAGTAGTAAAAATGGTATGTGTAGTATTGGTTCGTCTCTGTAAAGATGGATAAATAATGCAGCTATCGTGGCTTTGTACGAAAGTTGTAGTTTTCCATCTTTGATCAATTCAATATGACGGTTTTCGTCCATGATATTGGCAAAGTAAGTGTTGGTATCCCCAAGCATAGTCAGCCTCATTTGCTTAGATTCGTCTGTAAGAATGTCAGTATTCATAATAGCTGCTTTTTCCTTTTCTAACATACTATTAACAGCCTTTTGGTATTCTGAGATAAAGTTGAAATCTCCAAACTCCAGAAAAGGTGTCCGCTCTAGCCAATCTTCGATTAGGTCAAACAAAGAATTTCCTTTTTCAAGGCTTTCTAAAGCATCCTTTTTTTCATTGGCAAAGACACAGTGGTATGGCTTATTGTTGTAGGTTGTCCTTCTGTTTTCTTTAAGGCCTAGCATGACCTCCATCTCTCTAAACTGAAAACTTTGAAATCCTGATGCAGGAAAAAGGTAGTTTCTAAAATCCAAAAAGTCGAGCGGAGTCATCGTTTCCATGACACCTATTTGTTGCACAAGCAGTTTCATGATCTCTATGACTCTTTCTAGTCTGGATACAGCAATGCCTACATTTTTTTCGTTGACCTGTCTAGCACTAAAGTCTTTGACCACAGATCTAAGTTCAAAATTGATTTGCTTAAACCACAACTCATATACCTGATGTGTGATGATAAAAAGCATTTCATCATGCGCGTGTGCACCTATCTCGTCACTCCTAAGTTGCTGGGCAGATGTAATTTTATCTACCTGGAGATAAGAATTGTAGTGAATGGATGAATATTTAGTATCGTTGTTCATTTTTAAAATGGTGATTAAGGTTGGTGGAGATAAGCTGTGACTTTGATTTCGATCAGTAAGTGAGGGTGAGGTAGCTGGTGTACTGCTACGGTAGTTCGAGTAGGTCCGTCATAGTCAAAGAACTGACCATAAATTTCATTATATCCTCCAAAATCATTCATATTGACTAGAAATGTGGTCACATCTATTATATCTTTTAAGTCCGCACCTACACTTTGTAAAATTATCTGTATGTTTTCAATTACGGCTTTGGTTTGCTTGCGAATATCAAGATTAGTCGTCCCCATTTCATCGACTTCAACACCTTCGAAAGTGTTATCAGGTCGTCTGCTACTGGTACCTGAAACAAAAATAAATGGACCAGCAACTTTTACATGAGGAAATTTACCTCTGGGTTTAGCTTTATCAGCCAAAACTTTACTATGCGTGGGTTTCAATGATTACAGATTTTGATTAGGAGCGTAAAAATACAATAATTTTAAGGGAAAAATTATTTATCTTGTCCACTTTTTAAGAAATGATTGTTTATGAATATTGATTTGAAAGGAAAAAATGCTTTGGTTTTAGGTAGTTCTAAAGGCTTAGGAAAAGCATCTGCCATTGCATTATCAAAAATGGGTGCCAATATTATCTTGTTGTCTAGAAATTCAGATTTGTTGTTGGATGCTGTCAATGACCTAGAACTTAAACAAGGTCAACATCATAGTTTTATTGTAGCTGACACCACTGACGTAGATGGCATGACTAAAAAGATAAAAGCATTGACAGCGGACAGGCCTATTCATATTTTGGTCAATAATACCGGAGGACCTGCCGCAGGAGCTATTTTAAATGCAAACGCAGAAGATTTTCTGAAAGCTTTTAGTCAACATTTGATTATCAATCATACTTTGGCAGGATTGGTCATACCCGGGATGAAAAAATCTGGATATGGACGCATTATAAATATTGTTTCCACTTCGGTAAAGATACCTCTCAAAGGCTTGGGAGTTAGCAATACCATACGCGGGGCTGTAGCATCATGGTCCAAGACGCTATCCAACGAGATCGCTCCTTTTGGAATCACCGTAAATAATGTATTACCTGGGGCAACGGCTACAGATAGACTTACAGAAATCATTGTAAATAAATCTGGTAAAACAATGCGATCTACCGAAGATATAGAAGAAGAAATGAAAGCGGAAATTCCAATGGCTAGGTTTGGTCAGCCTGAAGAAATAGCAGCAGCTGTGGCATTTTTGGCTTCACCGGCGGCATCTTATATTACGGGTATCAGTTTGCCTGTAGATGGCGGTCGTACTGGTAGCTTATAATAGACTAAAAATCATAAACTTTAAAAACAGTAACATATTATAGTAAATAAAAAGTTTTCAATTCAAAGAATTACAACCCTTTAGATCATTTAAACTCATTTTTGTAAGCTAAATAGTTTACGAGAAAATAAGTTGTCCCAACATCACAGCACCATTTCTTTATACGTAATTATTGTATTTAGACCTTTTTTTCCAAAATAATCTTTTACGTGATCGATACCTTTTTCAGATGTAGCTAGCACAAAATCTCCGCCCCAAGCGCCCAAAGATTTGATGACACCATCATAATCTGAAAAGTGAGTTTCTTTTACTTTCTTAAATCCAGTGTGTGAAGCGATAAGTTCTTCATGTTTTTCGAGTAAAGATTCAAATTCAGAAAGAGAGCCAGCCACTTTGATATCTTCAGTAATTTTGGTTATTGATTTTACGAGGGCAGATTTGTTTTTTACAGCTTTAAGATATTCTTTGATACCTTCTTTACTGTCAGCTTTTTTGCCGAGATGGACAAAAAACAGTTTATCTTTATATTTTGGATTAAAATCTATCTCCGTGTAGGAAACTTCATCTGGAGAATTAAGATACTCTACAGGTCCTTCAGAGAAAGCGCAAGCTACATCATATCCCGATCCATCTTCAGTTTTGAAGTAAAGAAGGAGAGGGTTGACTTCAGCCCATTCAGCAATAAGATAAATGAGCGTAGAACTCGAGCCTAAGCCCCAGTCCAAAGGAAACTCTAGTTGTGTCTCAATTTTAAACCCATTCCATTGGGACAAAAATTCAGAATTGAGCCTAACAGCATTTTTCAAAACCTTTTTTAGAAATTCAGATATATTTTCATCAGTGGTGGAGACTGGCGAGAAGTCAAATAGTGATATGGATGATTCAAACCAAGGTTTCCCTTTCATGTCCAAACTTTCCCAAATCAGATCAGAACTTGTAGTGCGTTTTACTACCAGTTTTTGGCCAAATTTTGTAGGTAAACCCAATGCTTTGGCACCGTCCAAAACTGCATACTCACCCGTGAGCAACAGTTTTCCATGTCCGTAGAATTTCGTTTTGATAAGTCCAGGTTTTAAATGTTCGGGACAAAAGTAATTATTGTTATATAAATAAACAATACTTATTAAAAAAAATATTTTCATAGTTGATTTATTATTAGGATTTTACATATTGATATATAGTACAAAGAACTGAAAACGATATAATTATGCCCAAAAGCAGTTATTAATAATTTTGTTCAATTTATGAACCAGTTTTACTTTGATGCTAAAATTTGACTGTATTTCAGTTAGTTATGTAAAAAATATTTTAAAAAAAAATCGAAAATATTTTTTTCTTTGCCAAAACAATTTACCTTTGCGGCCGCTTAGGGAGACCTGAGGTATTTTATTGACAATAATAAATAATAAGAAAAGTGGATACACTAAGTTACAAGACCAAATCTGCCAACGCAGCCACAGTAGATCAGAAGTGGTATGTTGTTGATGCTGAGGGAGAAGTAGTAGGAAGACTTGCGACAAGAATAGCTTCAGTCCTCAGAGGTAAAAATAAGCCTGATTTTACACCGCACGTAGATTCAGGAGATTATGTGATCGTAGTTAATGCTGATAAAGTCAGATTTACGGGATCAAAATTGGATGATAAGGAATATCAAAGATATACAGGATATCCCGGGGGACTTCGTAGAAGAACAGCTAAAGAAATGCTTGATAAAAGACCTGAGATGGTTTTGGAACTTGCCGTAAAAGGTATGTTGCCAAAAACGAAGTTAGGAAGAGCACAGATTAAAAAATTGTTTTTGTACACTGGCGCCAATCATCCGCACACAGCACAAAAACCAGAACCATTTAAATTTTAATAGCACATGGAAATGATCAATAGCATCGGTAGAAGAAAAGCTTCTACAGCAAGAATATATGTTACTAAAGGTAGTGGTACTATTACTATCAACGGCAAAGAGTTGAAGGACTACTTCCCAATGCCAAGTACACAAGCTACTATTTTAGATCCATTGAAAGTATCTCAGGTAGAGGGCCAATATGATATCAAAATCACCGTAGATGGTGGTGGTTTCAAAGGTCAGTCAGAAGCAATCAGAATGGCGATATCTAGATCTTTGGTAAAAATAAATGAAGACTTCAAAAAATCTCTTAAAGAGAAGAAGTATCTTACCAGAGATGCAAGAGAAGTAGAAAGGAAGAAATTTGGTAAACCAAAGGCGAGAAAGAGCTTCCAATTCTCTAAGCGTTAATCTATTTATCATCATTTTATTATTATTAAAGAAAAAATTTTTAAAGAAATGAATAAGCCGTCATATAATGAAATGTTAGATGCAGGAGTACACTATGGTCACTTAAAAAGAAAGTGGAATCCAAAGATGCTTCCTTACATTTTCATGGAAAGAAAAGGTATTCACATCATAGATCTGAACAGAACATCAGAATGTCTTGACAGAGCAGCATATGCCATGAAGCAAATGGCTAAAGCAGGTAAAAAAATCCTTTTTGTTGCCACAAAAAAGCAAGCCAAAGATATCGTAGCTACAGCTGCCAGAAGTGCTGAAATGCCATATGTAACCGAAAGATGGTTAGGTGGTATGATGACAAACTTCTCTACTATTCGTAAGTCTGTAAAGAAAATGAATAGCATAGATAAAATGCTTACTGACCCTGCGGTATCCATCACCAAAAAGGAAAGATTGACACTTCAAAGAGAGAAGGAAAAATTGGAGAAAGTATTAGGTGGTATTGCTAATCTTAATAGACTTCCTAGTGCAGTATTTATGGTAGATATTCACCACGAACACATTGCATTGGCAGAAGCTAAAAGATTAGGAATGAAAACCATCGCTATGGTGGATACCAATTCTGATCCTAATAAGGTAGATTTTGCTATTCCTGCCAATGATGATGCTTCTAAGTCTGTAAAATTAATTACGGATTATGTGATCAGCGCAATCAAAGAAGGTTTGGAAGAAAGAAGAGTTGCCAAATTGGATTCAAAAGAAGATTAATATAAAATATTTGATAAATCAAATTGAATTAAAAAAATGAGTGAAATAACAATTTCAGCAAAAGATGTAAACGAACTTCGCCAGCAAACTGGTGTAGGTATGATGGATTGTAAAAAAGCCCTTGTAGAAGCAGGTGGTGATTTCAATAAGGCTATCGAATTATTGAGATTGAGAGGTCAAAAAATGTCTGAGAAAAGAGCCGACAGAGATGCTAAAGAAGGTGTAGTGATCGCTATGGTTTCTGACGACAAAAAGAAAGGTGTAGTAGTAAGACTAAGTTGCGAAACTGACTTCGTTTCTAAAAATGAAGATTTTGTGCAGTTGACCAAAAGCATTACAGCTAAAGCTCTTGAACACTTCCCTGCCACATCTGAAGAACTTTTACAGATAGATATGAATGGTGTCACAATCGGAACTATCGTAACTGAGCAAGTAGCCAAAATCGGCGAAAAAATAGAAATCTCTGATTACCAGACTATGGAGGCTCCATTAGTGGCTTCTTATATACACATGGGTAACAAAGCAGGTGTATTAGTGGGTTTGAACATTGCAGATGATAAATATCTTGATGCAGGAAGAGATGCAGCTATGCAGGTAGCAGCAATGAAGCCAGTAGCATTGGATGAAAATGATGTACCACAAGATGTCATTGCAAAAGAGATCGAAATAGGAAAAGAGATCGCCAGAAACGAAGGGAAAGCAGAAGAAATGTTGGAGAAGATTGCCGTAGGTAAACTAAACAAATTCTTCAAAGAAAACACATTACTTAATCAGGTTTTTGTGAAAGACGGAAAAATCAGTGTTGCTGATTATTTAAAATCAAAAAATCCTGAACTGACAGCCATTGGCTTTAAGCATGTAAAATTAGGATAATTTAATATTTAAAAGAGCGGTATTTTTATCGCTCTTTTTTTATGTCTTTTCTTTAATAACCTTAATCTCAACCTTAATCTCAACCTTAATCTCAACCTTAATCTCAACCATATGTCCTTAAAATATAAAAGAATCTTACTCAAACTTAGTGGTGAATCATTAATGGGTGAGCAAAAATTCGGAATTTCTTCTGATATGCTCAATTATTATGCAACACAGATAAAAGAATTAGTTGCCCTTAAAGCGGAGGTTGCTATAGTTATCGGCGGTGGTAACATTTATCGAGGATTGAGTGCAGAGTCTTCAGGTATAGAAAGGGTTACAGGTGATTATATGGGAATGTTGGCCACATGTATCAATGGTATGGCTTTACAAAGTGGTTTGGAAACTCATGGAGTTTATACTAGACTAATCACGGCTATAGAAATGAGACAAATAGCCGAACCTTATATCAGGAGAAGAGCTATCAGACATTTGGAAAAGGGTAGGGTAGTGATCTTTAGTGCAGGTACAGGTTCTCCTTATTTTACTACAGACTCAGCTGCGGCATTACGAGCCAATGAGATCAATGCAGAAGTAATTTTGAAAGGAACAAGAGTGGATGGAATCTATGACAGTGACCCGGAAAAAAATCCTGGGGCTATAAAATTTGATAATATAACATTTTCTAAAGTCATCAGTTTAGGCCTATCCGTTATGGATATGACAGCTTTTACATTATGTCAGGAAAATAATTTGCCCATTATTGTATTTGATATCAATGAACCTGGTCATCTTTCTAAAATTGCGCAAGGTGCTACCATTGGAACTTTAGTGCAATAGTTTTCTGAAGAATTTTATAAAACTATGAAAACTTATTCTATTTTGTTTTGGTTTATCACTTTGATAGTAAAATAACAAAAATATTTTGAATACCAACGTTACAGAAGTCCAAGAACAAGTCGGAGATATTACTACAGGTAGAAAACGCACCAACATTTTAAAGAATTTTGAGCAAAAGACTATTGAATTCCTTTGTGGTATTATGCCAAGATGGGTGAGTTCTGATTTATTGACGTTTATAGGGTTTTTGGGTTCTGTGATTGTAAGTATAGGATTGTATTTTGGTAAAACGGATCCTTATTATTTGGTCATTTCCATTATAGGCTTTATTGTCCAATGGTTTGGTGACTCACTTGATGGTAGATTGGCGTATTACCGAAAGACACCCAGAAAGTGGTACGGTTGGGCCTTGGATATCACAGTGGATTGGATTTCGATAGGGATTATTGGAGCTGGTTTTTACTATTTTTTTGAAAGCTATGCTTATGTTGCATTTTTATTTGTGTTTACATATGGATGGTCTATGATTAATAGCTTATTGAGATACAAAATTACTAAAAGCTATCAAATAGACAGTAACTATTTTGGCCCTACAGAACTGCGTATTATTATTTGTTTGTTTATTATTTTAGAGATTTATGTTCCAGGTGCCTTGTGGTATTTTGGTGTGACAGGTAGCGGTATATTAGTTGTTTTCAATATTAAAGATTTATCTTTGGTGCTTGATGGAGGCAACTCTAGGGATGCTGCTGATAGACTGAGTAAAGGTTGATTTTTCCCATCTGTTTGGACTGAAATTTTTTTAGGCATGTAAAAAACTCTAAATTTGTGTTTTTATACATAAAATAGGTCATGAATAAAATTAGTCAGGAGTACAGAGCATCATGGCAATTGGCATATGATATGCTTAATGATAAACAAAAAGAAGCTGTAAACACAACCGAAGGACCAGTTATGGTCATTGCGGGACCCGGTACAGGAAAAACCCAGCTACTAGCTGTACGAATAGGTAAAATCCTTTTAAGTACGGACATCAACCCTAATAATATTTTGTGTCTTACTTACACGGACGCTGGAGCTGTTGCAATGCGAGAGCGGTTAAGCCAGTTTATTGGACCTGAAGCGTACAATGTAAACATATATACCTTTCATGCATTTTGTAATACCGTCATCAGTGAAAATCCTCAGTATTTTGGAGATCTGAAGTCATTACAATTGGTCTCAGATATCGAACATGTGGAAATTCTTAGAGAATTAATTGATAGTTTTGGGGATGATCATATCTTAAAGCGATTAAAGGGAAACGAATACAATGATTTGGGCCGTCTTAAAAATTTGTTTGCTTTAATGAAACAAGAAAAATGGACACCGGAGTTTGTAAAAAACTGTATTCAGGAGTATACAGAATATATTTCAGACCCTGAACTTACCCCTTTTAAGTATCAAAGAAATGGTTCGGGTTTTAAAGTTGGGGATCTAAAACAAAAGGCGATCAACGAAGAAGTCAATAAGTATAAAAAACTTCATGAAGCAGTTGACGAATTACAAAACTACCAAAACCTATTGGCACAAAAGGAGCGATATGATTTTCACGATATGATATTGTGGGTCATAGATAAATTTAAGAATCATGATGACCTTTTGGGCAAATATCAAGAAAGGTTTCAGTACATATTGGTGGACGAATATCAGGATACCAATGGAGCTCAAAACGAATTGCTCTTTTTACTATCTGATTTTTGGGATGATCCCAATCTATTTATAGTAGGAGACGATGATCAAAGTATATATCGTTTTCAAGGAGCAAATATGAATAGTATTGTTGATTTTAAAGAAAAGTATGAGCCCAAAGAAGTCGTTTTGACTGAAAACTACCGAAGTAGTCAGGTTATCTTAGATACTGCGGGTAAATTGATACATCATAATGTGGATAGGTTATCTTCTAAATATCCTCATCTAGAAAAGACGCTGATAGAAAGCCGAAAAAAGAAACCGGAACAAACACCTCCTCCATATATTTTGGCATATCCTAATCCGATTCAGGAGGAAGTGGCTATTATTGAGAAAATCATGGCTTTACATGCGCAGGGTGTGCCGTATTCAGAGATGGCCGTATTGTATACAAAACATGCTGTGGTGGCCAACATGGTCAAATATCTGACCCAGAAAAAGATTCCTGTCAATGTCAAGAAGAGAGTCAATGTACTCTATGAACCCGAAGTAGAAAAACTCTTGACGATGATGGAGTATGTCCTTTTAGAGTCCAAAAAACCACATGCCAATGAAGATTTGTTGTTCGAAATTTTGCATTTTAGTTTTTGGGGACTTTCGGCCTTAGATATTGCTACTGTAACCATTGCTTGTAGGAAAAAAGACGAAAACCAAGCCAACGAGCAGTATTATCTCAAGTGGAGAGAAGTTATTTCAGACATTGAAATTCTAGAAAGAATTGGTGTAAAGCATCCTGAAGAAATGATTCGTGTTTCTAAAGTCATTGAGTCATGGATCATTGAATTGCATAATGTCACCGTACAAACACTCATAGAAAAAATTCTTACGGAAAGCAATATGCTTAATCAAATCTTAAACGATGAAGACAAATCTTGGAAGCTGCAACTGATCAATACATTTTTTGACTTTGTAAAAGATGAGGCAACCAAGACGAAACAACTAAAATTGGAAAGGGTCATTGATTTGGTTGATATCATGAAAACTGATAATATTGAGTTGCCAATTTTCCGGGTGGTTTCCAATAAAAATGGAATAAACTTCATGACGGCATACGCTGCTAAAGGATTAGAATTTGAGCATGTTTTCATTATGAGATGTGTTGACAGTTTTTGGGAAGAAAAGAGAGGGTCCAATTACAACTTTGCATTACCACCTACTATATCCGCAACCAGCTCAGGTGGTGATAAAGAAGACGATAGGAGATTGTTTTTTGTAGCCATGACCAGAGCTAAAAATTATTTGTATATTACTTATCCGATTACGGACCAAAAAGAAAAAAATTATACAGCGTCTCAGTTTATCACTGAAATAAAAAATACAGATGAAGAAATCAAAGTTCAAGAAGTAAGTGAGGATAGTATCATAGAGTACACTGCTGAATTGATGAAATTTAGTCAGGGGCAGCCTGTTCTTATAGATCAGAGGTTGATAGAAGACATGTTGAGCAATTTTAGGATCAGTGCTACTAGCCTCAACAAATATCTGAGGTGCAAACTGACCTTCTACTTTGAAACCATCCTAAGAGTACCTATGGCCAGAAGTAGTTCTATGGGTTTTGGAAATGCTATCCATTATAGTTTAGAGCATTTTTTTGCTGATATAGAAAAGTCTGTACCTAGGTCATACGGATCTTTAAACCTATTGTTAGAACTGTTTAGGAAAGGTATGGATAAGTATAGGTCACATTTTACTCCTAAAGAATTTGAAAACTATACTAAGCTTGGCGAAAACCACCTGGAAGATTACTATAATGAATACAAAAATGAATGGTTGACTCCTAGAAGTTACAATGTAGAATATAAAATAGCACTTACAGAGTACAAAGGTGTACCGATATCAGGAACATTGGATAGAATCAATATCTATGATGACCATATCTCTGTCACAGATTATAAAACAGGTCGATATGACAGTGCAAAACTACAAAAGCCAAAGGCGGAAAAACCTCTAGGTGGTGATTATTGGCGGCAAATTATGTTTTATAAATTATTGCTCGATGGTGACAAGCGACATAATTGGGTGATGAAGTCTGGTACTATGGATTTTGTGGAAAAACAAAAAGAGTATAACACAGAAACGTATAAGCGCAAAGATTTTCTTGTCAATAGTGAGGAGTGTGATATGGTGGGCAAGCAACTGGTAGATTCATATAATAGTATCAAAAATCATGACTTTACACCCGGATGTGGTGAGCCGACTTGCAAATGGTGCAATTTTGTATCCCGCAACATGCCCATATCACTAACTGCAGAGAGTGAAGATGATGACATATAATTCCAGTGATTACTTCATTTTAAGTCATTTTAGAGGTATAAATTAAAGAATTAAAGTCATAAATTTTCAGACATTAATAAAAAGTCATTAACTTTATGTTTTTAATCTATAAACCTTAGGTTTTAATTACTGTTACTTAGCAATAATATGAGACAGTGCTTTACATTTTTATGGTTTCTAATGGTCAGCTATACTTGTATAGCTCAGAAATCATTTCAACCTAAGCAGGTAGATTTTGAATGGAAAGGTATCGTGTATAGAAATGAAACTACAGCCAATTTTACATTTCATACCAATGGTTATGCATTAGCTTATAATAAAGGGAAAATAAAGACTTATTATAAAACGAACTACTATCATTTCGAGATCGGGATGATGAGGGATAGCCGAGAACAAAGCCAAAACAAAAATATTCCGCTTAATTTTAGTAAAGTATCTCAGTCCTTCAGATTTGGTAAACAAAATCATCTTTATGTCATCAGAGCAGGAAAAGGCACCAAACGTTTGATTACTGATAAAGCCAGAAGGAAGGGCGTAGCATTAGGTTACAATTACGAAGCAGGTCCAGCCATCGCCATATTGAGACCATATTATTTAGAGCTCATTTACAATTATGAAGAAGATGGTAGATTTTTTAATGAATTGCGTGCAGAAAAATATACTGAAGATAATGCCGCTAAATTTTTGGATTATAATTCCGTATTTGGAGGTACATCCAATAAAGGGTGGTCAGAGATTTCTGTAGCTCCTGGGGTACAAGGAAAATTAGGTTTGTTTTTTACATTAGGTGCATTTGAAAAATATACTAAAACACTTGAAATAGGTGTGATGGGAGACTTGTTTATCAGAAAAATTCCTATCATGGTAGAAACAGAAGCAGTGAGTGCCAAACCATATTTTCTCAACTTCTATGCTACACTCGAATTTGGAAAAAGATCAAACTAATATTTTATACAATTATATAAATTTATAGAAGTGGTAGAATTGCCCATCATAACAGCACCATCAGCAGAAGAAAAAAAGAAGAAACCAGATTGGTTAAGAGTAAAATTGCCCATCGGTGAAGATTATAAAAGAGTGAGGACTTTGGTGGACGACTATAAACTCCATACGATATGTCAGAGCGGAAACTGCCCCAATATGGGAGAATGTTGGGGAGCAGGAACAGCAACATTTATGATATTAGGCAATGTATGTACTAGGAGTTGTTCTTTTTGTGCCGTCAAAACAGGTAGGCCCAATGAATATGATGATGACGAGCCTCGAAGAGTGGCAGAAGCTATCTTTCTAATGCAGGTAAAACATGCGGTAATTACATCTGTAAATCGGGATGAACTCAAAGACAGAGGTGCAGAAATATGGTATCAAACCGTCAAAAGAGTCAAGGAAGTATCTCCGCAAACCACCATTGAAACCTTGATACCTGATGTTAAGGCCAATTGGGAGGCTTTGGAAAGAATGATTAGTTCTGGACAGGAAGTAGTTTCTCATAATATGGAAACCGTACAAAGCCTATACCGCAAAGTGAGACCTCAAGCCAGGTATGAAAGATCACTAGAACAAATCAAGAGAACAAAAGAATACGGCAAAAGAACTAAGTCAGGCATCATGGTAGGACTCGGCGAAACCAAAGACGAAGTACTACAAATCATGGATGACCTGGCTAGTCATGGATGTGATGTACTTACTATAGGTCAATATTTACAGCCCACCAAAATGCATATTGAAGTTGCAGAATTTATTCATCCTGAGACCTTTGCGTTTTATAAGGAAGAAGGACAAAAAAGGGGTTTTGATTTTGTAGAGAGTGGCCCATTAGTTAGGAGTTCCTATCATGCGGAACGCCATCTTTGATATCATAAAAAAAAAGTAAAAAAATTAGTAAAATATTTGGTCAGTTAGGATGATAGTCATATTTTTGCACCGCGTTTGAAAATACGATATATAATATCAATTATTTTTAATCAATGCCCCCTTAGCTCAGTCGGTTAGAGCGACGGACTGTTAATCCGCAGGTCCCAGGTTCAAGTCCTGGAGGGGGCGCAAAAGCCAGCCAATTAGGTTGGCTTTTTTTATTGCAAAAACCTACAATTTAATAATTCCGGGTCACTTACCTTTTTAGGGGATTATTCGAGAGTGTAGAAAATTATGTGTAAACGAAAGGAGAGAAAAATTAGGCATCTTTCA
>CAZGMB010000046.1:0-43726 GCA_964526715.1 uncultured Aureispira sp.
TTTTAAATGCCGCGAAAGTCGGTGCCTATGTGCGATAGCTTAAAATAAGGAAAGAACAAGGCAGTAAGGTTGTAGAATTAATGTGTGGAAAATAATGTAAAAGCGAGCCTGCCTGCCTACGGAGTCAGGCAGGTTTTACGGGCTACGAGGTTTTTTGTTGACTTTTTAGACGGCCAAAAAAGTCAAAGCCCGTCGCGGCTTGAGCGACAATGTAAAATTGAAAATCAAATCATTAACTTTCAAAAAACAGAATTCATGAAATATAAATTTCTATTCTTAATCTCAATCTTAACCTTTACCTTAACCGCCCAAGAAATCATATTCCCCGGCCTCCGCGGCGATTCTTTAACAACCGAACTACTAAAATACTACACCCCTAAACAAGTACTCAAATACGACGATGCCAGGACCAAACTGTATAATGAAGTCTTCCTTCAGAAAGACTCACTAGAATGTTTTTATTCCGGATACAAAATCCCAGTGCCATCAGGTACCAACATCCTTTCCTGGACTGCCAGATACGGCATCCAAACAGAACACCTTTTCCCAAGGTCACTTGGTTCAGCTGCGATGCCTGCACTAGGTGATCTTCATCACCTGGTCCCAGCCAGAGCCACGATCAACGCATTAAGAAAAAACTCCCCATTCCAAGATATCCCTGATGACCAAACCAAATACTGGATCCACCAAGACAAAGTTACTACCACCATGCCCAGAACATACATAAACCAATACTCTGAATTCAAGTCAAATGCTTTTGAGCCTTTGGAAAACAGAAAAGGAGATATAGCTAGGTCACTATTCTATTTCTACACTTTCTACAAGTCAGCTGCAGATAAAAAAAGTAAAACCTTCTTTTCCTCCATGCTCCCTGACCTCTGCCGATGGCATCGATCAGACAAAGCAGACTCAATTGAAATCAAACGATCCTTGGCTATCGCTAGAATCCAATCCAATGTAAATCCTTTTATCTTTGACCCATCGCTTGCTGAGCGGTGTTATTGTGCGGCATATCCATCCATTCCTGAAAAATCATACTCTGTAAACATCTACCCAAATCCTGCCAAAGGTCTATTTTATATTGATATCCCGGATTATAAAGGACCAATCATAATGAAAATATCAGATGCTTCAGGAAAACTTCTAGAGACGCATCATTTGGTTTATTCTGGGTTGATGAGTTGGAGACTTTCTGAAGGCATTTATAGCCTAAGCTTTAAACTTGACACTTTAATTTCAACCGTTGAAAGAGAAGTAATTCTAATGATTAAAAAATAATTAAAAAAAAACGTAACCCATTTTGTTAAATTTTATTGGGTTTTATATTATGAAAAAATAGATGTAACTGTGAATGTGGTAATTATATTCTGAAATTTTATTTATACGCAAAATAAAAATATTTCTACCTATTTTTTATTAGAAAATCAGGTACTATATTTGCCTTACAATTGCGAGATTGTATATGTTCCTAAAAATATGAGACTTTAAATTTAATTATTAACATTATTTAAAAACCGATTTTATGAAACAATCAAATTTTAGTCTAACCATTGATACTTAGTATTAATATATGTTATTTACTTTTTATGTAAAATTGATATAACTTTGGGGATTCCGACTACCTAAATTTTCTTACAATCAATTACTTTACATAAACTACCAAATGGTACACCTAAATATACCATTTTCCGGCATCCCTGACTATCATTACTGTATTATAATTTTAAATAAATTCCAAGTTGTTATCAACATCTATTTATGAAGTTGATATTATACCTTTATTTTTTATTAGTCAAGTTTTATGTAATCACGAACAATTGTTTTCAGTGACTTCTATCTAAGTTGTAGTAAATTTTAAATATTAAACAATATTACTCATGAAAATCTTCAAAACTTTCAATTTACTTTTAATAGTCATCAATATTTTATTATTTAATAATTTTATATGTGCTCAAATACCAGTTGGAAGTGGTAATTTTAGTAATATCCCAATTGAGGTTGAAACAATAAAATTATCACAATGTGGATTTAACGATGCTAAAATTATCATTACTTCACCCTTGGGTACTAATTATAAATATGGTTTAAATGGTGGCCCATTACAAGTCAGCCCTATTTTCGATAATTTACAACATGGTATTTACAATATTAATTATATTGATGAAAATTTAGGCTGTACTTCTATAATTAAATCAGTTGAAATTGAAGATAACAATGCTGGAATTAGTGCTACTTTAGTAGCTTCTAAAACAGATCAAACCAATTGCAACCCGAAAAATTCATCAATTAATATATCATCTCCATTAGGCTCTGATTTTGAATATAGAATTAACAATGGAAGTTTTCAATCATCCCCGATTTTTGAAAATTTAGATCCTGGTGATTATACAGTTGAATACAGAAATATAAATAGTGGATGTGTCCATCCAAATACAGTTCAATTAAAAGTAAATGGATTTCCATGTGAACAGAACCCTGAATTTTTATGCAAAACCATCTCAAATTTTAAAGGTATTGTAATCTCTCCCAATTCTTTTAGTCTAAATGCCCCTGACAATTTTTCTCAAATATTAGCTCAATCATATTTTAGTTCTGAAGGTATTAACCATCAATTAAGCTTCGTTAAAGAACTTCAATTACAATTGGATTACCTTGATAATAATCAGCCAGCTTCTAAAATTTTCAATATTCTTTCTGAGTCCATGTTTGGTCCTTCTGGAACTTTAAACTTAAACATTGATAGTTGGTCTGTTTTAGTAGAAAATGTTGCAACCCAAAATTTTACAGGATCATATACTTTAATTATTCATCTACAAGACGGTTCTATACACAATTGTACTCCTGTAAATTTAACTTTAAATAATGAAGTAGTCACTGACCCTGATAATCCAAATAATTTTCCAGATTTACCAGTATTAGATTGTAATACAAATTTGCCATTTGGCGATATAAGTATATCAACACCAAAACAAAGCATTGCAAAAGGAGAAATAATTTTTATCCAGGCCTTTCCCATAAAAGTTTCAGAAATATCAGCCCCAAGTCCTGATGGAATATACACTGGACTTGGAATTATGCCTCTTCCATTTGGATCTAAAAATGTTTTGATAGAATTTACAAATGTTACAATAAATGTATTAGGGGTTATTACTAACGGTAGTGTATCTGTGGTACGGACCGAACCAACACCTAATATTGTAAATCCTGGTCCTTTACAGATTGGAGGTGATATATGTTTGCCACCTCCACCTCCACCTTCTGTATCTGGTTCAGGTGGTGTAAATCCTGCTACTGGTTTGGACCCATATGGGTTTAATCCAACAACTGGTCTACACAGCAATAATACAGCCTATGATGACAATGGGTTTGATATAAATGGTAATTACAGGGATACTCAGCCTCCTTCACCTTATAATCCAAACGGATGTGATAGAAATGGGTGGTCAAACGATACACCGCCACAACCCTGTGACCCTACTCTTCAACCAAATCCACCGCTTCCTATTGTCACTGAATTTTTAAATCAGAATGGAGGTGCAATAGATATTGATATTGTTACAATATTAAACCAAATGAAAGACGATGCTTTACAAAAATTAAATGCTTTAGGTTGTAATAATATAAAGACAGAAGTTATAAACCTTAAAAATACACTTAACTATAATAGCAATTTTATTACTGGCTCACAAGATCAGTATGTTACAATTCCTGAATTAGTTGAGAATTTCCAAAGTCCAATTTCAAAAAGCGACACTGATATAGGGGGTAAAGATATAACTGTTAAAGAATTAGAAAATAAGCATGTTGATCTTTATCAATGTGCAATCAAGGCTAAAAAGTACCAACTCATTATCGATATAATAAATGATATCTTAAATGATCAATCAAAACTTGCTGCATGTAAAGATGCAATAAAGGCAAAAATAGAAAAATGGACATCTGAAGAAGCAGGGAAATATATTGGAACACAAAATAAATCTGCTTTTGACATTTGGTTATTAGATAACTTAAAGATACATGTTGAGTTTTTGGCTAATTATCAAGGACTATTTACTAATGTCAGAACTAATAAAATTAATTTTTATAAAAAAGATATTGAATTAGATTATATTGATCACTACAATTCTATTGCTTCTTTGTCTTCTCATTTTACTAACATCAAAAATGATGAAAAAAATGAGTTAGAGTTTTACTTTAATCAAGACTTTCAGACAATTAAAGGTATTGATAGAGCATTTTATTTGGAAGCAATGTCTCAAAATATTAGTATATCGGATATTGCAAATAATGTTCATACTTTACCGGTTACTGTAAAAAAGCAAGTTGGCAATTTTATTTTAACACTTATATTAGACAAGATTAGAGTCACAACAGCTACAGGTATTTTGGATGCATATATTATTGTTGAAGATTCAGAAACAGGCAGAAAAATTGTCTTTAAAGGCCTTGAAATTAATTTTGGAACCAGCGGAACTGTAGGAACTAATAAATTATTTCTTGGTAATAATGTAGAAATTAGAATAAATAACGCAGCTAAGCTAATACTAAATGGTAATCCAGATACATATGTAGAGTTTAATTGTAAAGGCTTTTCAGGCATGGGTATTGATGCGCAAGTTGAGTTTTGTAGAAACTTCATTTTGCCACTAGATGAAAATCTCAATGTTCTCGCAGAACCAAATAGATATCGATTGGCACTTAAAACTAAAATGAAAGGTTGGTTAGATTTTGACCTAGAGGTTGATGCTTCAAATTTTGCTTTAGCGAAATATGAAGATATTAAGTTTACACTATCTAAAATGACTATCGATCTGAACAGTTCAGAATCACCAAATATTCCATTTCCCCAGGGCTATCAAAATGCAATGGCAGGAAGTCCAGGGTGGAAGGGATTTTACACTCAATCTATAGAAGTAGTTTTTCCTAATGAGTTCTCTTCATCTTCTACAGCAGCAAAAGCAGGTATAAATGACCTAATCATTGATGGTAGTGGTGTCACTGCTGCTGGTTTTTATGATGGCACAATTTTGAGCTTAGCCGATGGTAACATTGGTGGATGGGGAATGTCAATAGAATATTTAGAAATAAAAATATTGCAAAACCATTTTTCAAACTTTTTTATAAAAGGTCAACTCGAAACACCATTGTTTGGTGAACCATTTAATTACGAAGCTAATGTATATGCGAACAAAGTATATAAGTTTAAAGTAATTCCTAAAAGCAATCTTACCTGTGATCTTTTATTGGCTGATGCCGAACTTACCGCTGGGTCAAATATTGAAATTGGCTATGATAGTCAAGGTTTTGGTATTAAAGCAACATTTAATGGAAAAATGAAAATCAAAGGAATATCAGGTGTGAACATTAAGGTACCGGAAATGGAGTTCAATGGAATGGAATTAAGTAATAGAAAACCATATTTTACTGGTGGGAATTGGACATTACCAGGAAGCGTTGGAGCTGAATTTAAAGGTTTTGAGCTTAATGTAGAAAAGCCACGAATGTATCAACCCGATCCTGATATTGATGAGTCAGCAGGCTTGCTTTTAAGAGTCAGACTGGCATTTGAGCAGGGAATGAGTATCGCTGTTGAAGGAGATATAGGAGTGGATGGTGAAATGGTAATGATTGGAAACAAACAAAAATGGAAATATAAAACAATTCAAGTCCATAAATTTTGTATAGGAGGTAGTTTTCCAGGAGTAAAAAAGATTTCAGGATGCATTGATTTTTTTAACGAATCTGAATCAAATGGATATGGAAATGGATTTAAAGGAGGAATATCAGTAGAATTTGAATCATTTTTAAAAGAAATTAAAGCCATTGGACAATTTGGCAAAATAGGAAATCAAAGGTATTTCTTTGTAGATGCATCTGCTTCTTTACAAACTGGGATACCATTAGGTCCTATTAGTTTGAATGGTTTTAGTGGCGGTTTATCTTACCACATGTCCTATACTTTTGATCCTAGAAATTTGACGTTTGAAGATAGTGCACCTTTACCGTCAGAACTAGGGGTAGGGCTGTCTGGTATGACATATACACCTAATTTTAACATTGGTATTGGTTTAAGCGCTGGTGCAATGTTTTCCATTTCAAATGCTGATGAAGTTTTCAATGGTTCATTTTTAATAAAAGCACAATTTTATGCTGGAGGAGGATTAGATAAAATGTCATTAACTGGACTCGGCCAATTTATCTCACCGATGAATTTAAATCTTCCAATTGTAAATCCTGCCAAAAAGAATTCTTCTAAACCACAAGAAGTATCATCAGTACTAAGCGGATATGTACATTTGGAATATATACCAGGCAAATTTTCAGGTGATGTTGAAGCATTTTTAGTTGCTGGTGGTGGTATTGAAGGTGCAGGAGACGGAGGCAAACTTGTTGATGTCGATTTAGAATTTACATCAGGTGCATGGCATATTTATTATGGTCTTCCAGTAAATGGTAAAAAATGTGGTATAAAGTATGGTTCATTCGGTACTGTTGAAGCTTATCTTTGTATGGGGTCGGTACTACCTGATTTCCCTGAATTGCCAGATAATGTTAGAGAGTTGGCTCCTCTTGTTAAATCAAATAGTAGTCTAAGAGCCGGAGGCGGCGGCGGCCTTCTATTTGGAGCTTCATTCAATGTTGAAGCATCATTAAATGTATTGGGTATCGTTTCAGGATCGGCAAAAGCAGGAGGTGGTTTTGATGTTATGTTAAGAAAGTATAACAACACAGTTTGCGAAGGCACCACAACTCAAATTGGTTGGAATGGATGGTACGCAGCGGGCCAAGCATGGGCTTATATTGAAGGTGAGCTTTCTGTATTGGGTTATAATGTTATTAAAGCTGGAATTGCTGCTATTCTACAAGCAAGACTGCCAAATCCATCTTGGGTTCAAGGAACATTAGGTGTAAAAGTTGAAAGTTTCTTAGGTGATTTCGATTATGATATGAAAGTTGAGTTTGGAGAAACTTGTAATTTCGTATCGATTGACCCTAATAACCCACTAGGTATGGATGTAATAGCATCAACAGAACCTATTAATAATGCAGTGGATATACCCGTTGACCAACCAATTAAGATTTATTTTAATCTACCTATAAATAAAGAAGTAGGTATTAAAACATTAAATGGAGAGTCCAAAAAATATACCGCAAAAATTAAAGCGATTGATGGCCTCTCTCTTAAATATGGTGAATTTGATATTGATGTAGAACAGGTTTGGTCTAAAGATTTTACTGAACTTTTGGTGCGTCCAGCATACTTTCTTCCTACTGAAACTGATCATCAATTAAAAATTGTTGTAGAAGTATATGAGAATGGAAATAAAATAGCCACTGAAGAAAAAGTTATTTCTTTTAAAACTGGCGGAGAACTTAAGAGAATCAGCGAAGCTAATATAGTCGCATCTTACCCGATCAATGAAATGAAAAATTTCTACATTGGAGAACAAGAGACAGAATACATTTATCTTAATCAAGGATTGTATGATTTACTGCTAAATGAAAATTTTAACGTAGCTCTTAAATTAAATGGTCAGACAATTCCAGTGACAATTAGTGATTTTGCACGTAAAATTGAATTTGATATTTCGTCAAGCTTAAGTCCATCTACCACGTATAAGCTCGATTTGGTAAGGTATCCCAAAGCAGAATCAGCTGTAGGGCAAAACGGAAATGGTAATCCTGATCAAACATCAGTATTGTATAGTATTTTATTCAGAACAAGTAAGTATAATAAATTTTCAGATAAAGTTGCATACTTAAATAATGGAAGTTCTTCTATTAGTCCTATCAATTCTAACTATACATCTAGAAAAGTTGATGAACCTTTTGATGACTTAGAAATCAAAGGAAATTCTAAATACTCACCATTAGTTAATGGAGATGCCCAGCTTGGTAGCGGTGTTTATAGTTATCTTAATTCCGTACTTCTTGGTTTTCCGTACATCGATGAGAATATTGAAACTTATTGTGGCGTAACTAAACCATTCGATTACAAGTTGTTATCTTCACCTAAATTAGTGTTTTTTGATAAATACGAAGTAATTTTAGGGGCTAAGTCGGTAAACGACATTTCAACTCAGGTAGCTACAATGTGTAAACCATGCATAGATCAGATTTTCACTATTTTAAGCCCCGATGAAGAATTTTCATTAATTTCAACAAATCCTTTTTATAAAGCAGGTTTAGGCTTAGGTAAAGATGGAATTGGCAATGATTATACCTATAAGATTTCTTATAATATTCCACAGAATAATAAGAGTAGTAAAACAGTATCTGTTAATACATTAAATAAATAAAAAGTATTTTAGAATGAAGAAGTTTTTAAATATAAAATTATCCATCTTTACTTGTAAGTTATTGGTCATTACCATATCATTTGTTTTTTGTAACAATTTAATAGCCCAAAGTAAAATTAATGGTATAGCACATTACTCCAATAACGTTCTTTGCCTCAGATGGGCTGTTGAAGATTATGAGACCTACGAGCTAATCAAAAAACATGGTTTCACTCTGCAACGCCAGACACTTGTCAATGGAACAGATACCCTTTCCCTTCCATTGCAAACACAGTCAAATGTTATAATCTCTTTAAATGAAAAACCTAAATCCTTACAATGGATTAAAGATAATTTGCCTTCAAGTAGTTTTGTGGGAATGTTAGCTAATGGTTTGTATTCAACAGATCCTGACACTTCAATAAACTTCGATAATCCTAAGCTTATAGATGCAGTAAACAAATCTAAACAAGACAAAGCACGTCTTTTTGGAATTCAATATGCAGCTGAGCAAAATTTCAATATTGCTTTGGCTGCATCATTAGGGGATATCGACCAATCTGCATTGCCTAATATGAAATATAAATATATTGTATCCATCAAGGATTCTTTGGGCCAAGATTTGATAGAACCTTTTACAATAATTAAGGCTACTTATCAGTCTGAAACTTTTGCCCCTGTATTAAAACCCAAAGCGATAGGAGTACCTGGAGGTATTGAATTAGCCTGGCCAAAAACTGAACAAACTTCATATGTAGGCTATGACATTTATAGATCAAAGAATAGTATAGACTTTAATAAAGTAAATTCAGAGCCGTTTGTGTTTTTTAAAACTAAAGAAATAGAATCCAATGATGTAATATTTATTGATTCTGTACCAGCCGGTGAATTGTACACCTATCGAGTAGTAGGAATTACACCATTTGGTTTTGATACAGCTCCTTCAGATACTGCATCTGCAGTTGCCCTGTTTTCCAAACTTAAGGGATTTGAGATAACAATAGAAAAACCTAATCCTACAATGACCGAAGTTCCTTTGATTTGGACATCTAATGCATCATTTAATGCTGATCTTCAAGGTTTCAATATTTATAGATCAGACAATTATGACGGTACTTATACCAAGTTAAATTCCAATTATATAAATGCTTCAAATAGAAGTTTTACAGATCAGTCACCAATAGCTGTAGGTTATTATTATATTGAAGCTTTAGACATTCACGGTTATAAATATTTTTCAAATCCAGAAATGGTTTACTTACCTGACAGCATTCCACCTGCTATTCCTAGCGGTTTGATAGCAAAATATTTCGGCGTATCCAAAGTTCAATTGGATTGGACCCACAATACAGAGTCAGATCTTGCTGGGTACCGGTTAGAAATGTCTAATCATTTTCAGGGTCCTTTTACCCAAATCACTGAAACTTATACAACTTCCAATCAGCTTAATTATTACACAGATCCAAAAGTAGCTGGTGATAGTATATTTTTTAGGATTTTTTCCCAGGACAAAAGAGGTAATTATTCTGACAAGTCCACTCCTGTAGGGATAAAGAGACCTGACATTGTTCCTCCTGCCGCTCCAGGCTTTAGCAAAGCTATGCCACACCGCAACGGGATACATCTTAAATGGGACTATAGTCCTACATCTTCAGTTGTGAAACATGTAGTCGAAAGAAGACCTGTAGGTACACCATCTTGGTCACAGGTAGTTACAATTACAAATGCTCAAAAATCCAATTTCATGCCCACAGCTACAAATGATTTCAATTTTAGGGATTCATCATCTCTTGAGCAAAGGCAATATGAATATCGAGTAGTAGCTTTCGAACCACATGATATAAAAGCATCTTCGAAGCCTATACTAGTTACACCATTACCCGTTGTAGTTACAAATACAACAATTCAAAACTTTGCTATAGACTTGGAAGTAGAAACAGGGGCACCAAACCGAAAAGTCCAAGAGCAAATAGAAAATTTAAGAAGGGCAGAAGGATCTACTAGATTTTCTGCTGCTCAAAACAAAAAACATCACATGAAGCTTTCGTGGGTGTATAAACTAGATCCCAATTTACAAGATTTCCAAATTTATAGATCTATATCTGGGGCTAATATGTCATTGTACAAAACCATTTCCTTGGCTGAAGCTATGGGATTAGATCCTGATACAGAGGTAACAGTAAACGAGGACTTAGGACCAAACCCATTTACGTGTTTGGATAAAGATCTCATGACTGGTCGAAGATATACTTATCAAGTAATGGCCAGGCATAAAGATTTATCAGGCAGCAATCGAAGTATTGCATTAAGTAAAAAAGTAGAAGAGAATTAATTTTTAATTTATAAAACTTAAAATTATGTACAAATTAATAAAAATATTATCTATCCTTTTTTTGATGTTTGGAATAGGTATAGTTGCAAATACTCAGACTTGTTATATACAGTCTGAAAACAACCAAAATTTTGACATGACCGGCTATAAACTGTCAGGAACTGAGCTGGCAGATATTAATGCCCTTTGTTGCAGTATAGGTGATCTCCTACCAAATGATTTGAAAAGAGACTTCAAAATATATGATTTTGGTCTTTACAAACACAATAAATCTATGGAAGGTGGCTATGATGCTGCATGGTCAGAAGCATTGAGTATAGTTAATGCTACACCATATTATTTAGTATTTGGAAGAATGGATGACAACAAACAATATAAAGTAGCACTTCGCCTACCTACCACTGCATTTTTTGAATGCCAATCTGCAGATAAAATCAAAAATTTAGAAGCAATACTAGAAGCCATGGCAAATGAAAATGCATCCAGTTTTGCAGAGTATTATACTTCTGAAGCAAAAGTATTGAACCACCTAAAAGATTCTTTTGCGAAGTGGAAAGATTGTTGCGTTACAGGCAACAGAAATCCTTCCTGTAGCCCATGCGAAGAATTAAAGAACATTAAAATTCGCCTAGCCAAAGAGGGCTTCAGAGAGCAGCCTTGCAAATTTGTATCTAACACTGGAAATTCAGGAAGATCAGGATCCAGAAATAGCACCACAGATGGTGAGACCAATATGATTGTAAATCTTAATGGGGCTGACGTCCAGCTTAATGCTGACCTGCTCGGACAGTTTGCACAGTTTGAAGATTTGGGCATTGCATCCAGCTATGGCTACATAGCCAGTGATAAATATTTTTGTGATGTAAACAACCAAACAAAATTTGATGCAGCGTTTAATACTTTTAATGCAAATACCAGCAAGCTAAAAGTCATGTATATAGTGGTGGATGATCCAGAATCAACAAATGATTTTTTGTATGAAAAAATTATTGGTATGGATAATTTATCGGATGCTATGTCAGAAGCGTGGGATGGTTTACTTGAATCAAAGGCCCCTTGGGAATGCAAACAAAGATGTAGAGGCGTGTCGGGCATGAATATTGTAACAAATTGGAGTTTAGGAGATTATCCTTCTCCAGAAGATTCTCAAGAGAATATTAGAAAAGGCAGGAAGGCACATTTTTTGATACAATCTTTTTATGCTGGCTTTTATAATGATCAATGTGATAGTATATTTTTTGAATATTGTATACCAAAAACATCTAAGAAAAATTCTGAAAATGATGGGTTTTGTGATATATATAATAAAACATTTAATCAAATGTGGGAAATAAAATCTGTAGCAGGGGCAATTACTTACGGTGTCCCTGAAATAGATAATTATGTAAAAAAATTTAATCTATTTTGCAAAAGCGAAAATGATGCTGATGTTGAAAAAGGTAAAACATTTATTTATGAACCTATGATTTTTCCATTTGAAAAAAAAGACTTAATAAAAGTTTACATACCACACCAAAATAGCAATAAAACAGTAACATTTGCGGGAGTAATAAGTTATGAGATTTTTAAAGGAGGAAATAAACCATGGGAATGGGCTTTACTTTTGAAACCACTTGATAGATATTTTCACCTAATGGATAAAATGAAAATTTCGGATGATAAGAGTTATCAACATCAAAAAATTGCTGAGCATGTAATTAAAGAGCCAGCTGATTATCATAATTTTGTTCAAATTTCTTCTGCTATATGTGTTCTTGGTGGGACTGCTGCAATAATCGCAGCACGGGTAAAACGTCCTGAAATAGCAATAACATCATTAAAACTTGCACAGCTTTCTTTGGTAGTGTTAATGTACTTATCAACACACTAGTAATAATTAGTAAAAAGCATTTAATTAAATATTTTAATGAATTTTTTATAATTATGGCAAATTTAGTCCTTTTTAAAACAAGCGAACAAGTTTATTCCCATATTCATGATGATATTTTATATGATTATTGGCAAGTTAAAATACCAATAAAATTATTGTCTTTTTTTGCTCATTCACTTTACATAAAGAATTTTGAATTTTTGCAACATTTTAATGATAAGTTTTTATTAGTGATTGAAGCCTGGGCAGGGAAAAAAATTAATTGGAAAAAAATTGAATTGCTTACTGTTGGAGAGTTCGCAATATATAAAAATATAGAAAATGACTTATTGACTTATGCAGTTTATATTCAAATGAATGGAATCCGAGGAGTTGTAATGTGGTATGTTAATAAATCGAATTTTGAAATTGATTTGTTTAGTTCATCACATTTTGAGGAAGATTTAACAATATTATGGTTTCCAGATGAATATGATGAAGATATTAGAAACGAATTTCCCGAAAATGTTGAAAAAATTTCTAAATTGAAATTTAAATCAAAACTCAAATTTTCTGTTTATTCATGGTTGGATACCCTGCCCCATGAAGGAAAATTTGCGATTTCCCTGGAAGATATTAATGATAAAGAAAAGGTATCTGAAGTATTGGGATATGGATTAGGAAGATGGAACACACAGACAGACCAAGCCAGACAA
This sequence comes from uncultured Aureispira sp., assembly GCA_964526715.1. Taxonomy (GTDB): domain Bacteria; phylum Bacteroidota; class Bacteroidia; order Chitinophagales; family Saprospiraceae; genus OLB9. Next base: position 13,177 of record CAZGMB010000046.1, read on the forward strand.
ACAGGAGATTCGGCTTTGGACAAGGGATATTGTCACACAGTGAGTTTTGATGGGATAGAAGAAAATATAGCTTATTGGTACATAGATGCTGGCTCTGCTCATGAAGGCATTCATGAGTTTTTGCTCAAAGAACTAAGTGATTCGGGTATAAAGATAAAGTCAGTGGAGATACAGATGCTATAGTATATAATATATAAATTTTTAATCTTTCATTTTAATCAAATTTAACATTTATGAAATTTCGTAATTTATCATTAATCATTGCCTTATTGTTTTTACATACTAGCCTTACATTTAGTCAAAGTAGACTCGATTCTATCAGGACTAAGTCTGTAAGTTCTCCTACTGCCGATACTATTTTTAGAGGCAACGATTATCTATATGAAGGAAATAATCTGAAGAAGCTGACAAATTTTACTTTCGTAAATGGCACAAAGAATGTAAATACTTACTCTGAAAGTGGCCTTTCCATTGGAAAGTATAGTAATTGTACTGGGTTTTATTTAGGTACTGGTGTTTTATTGCGATATAGATGTGAGTTTGATAGTACCGTAAATAATACGCTTGCAAAATGTTCAAAAACATTCGAAAAAGTTAATGAAAACCTAAAGCTTACTGAGTTTAGTATGAATTTTAAAATATTAGGTCCATCTGGCGAAATTAAGTCTGATAGCACCATCTATTTAAAACCTGAAACATTACAACTTGATAATATTACGGTCTCTTGTTTTAAATATGATAATAAATTAAACGTAGTAGAACTCATTAGAAAAACCATAGAAGGTACTTCTACTTTTTATGGCGACAAAACAGAGTATGATATCAAATATGACGCACAAGGAAGAAAAAAATCTGAAGTTATCAAATGGACTTACATACTCCAAACTCGAGCTATAGATTCTATAGCGTATTCGTACGTTGACGATAAAATAATAGAAAATAAATATTTTATTTTTTCTACATCAGGAATTACGAATGATCTTTCCGTCACAACGAGAGACAATAGAGGGATTTTAAACATCAAATTATATAGAAAGAATACAGGCACCACAGATTTATATCTCAGAAGTAATGCAGATTATTATTATTCAATGACATCTTCACTTAACGTTGATAACAAAAAAGATTTGTTTACGATCTATCCAAATCCTGCATCGGATCACGTCCAATTTAACATAAAACAAAAAGCAGTTCTACAAATAAGAACCATTTCAGGAGCACTTCTTATCCACACTGAAATAAATCCTGGTGAAAAAAGCGAAATTCATCATTTGTCATCGGGATTTTATTTTGCCACTTTAACTTTTGGTACGGGACAAACACAGACATTCCCATTTCTAAAAAGATAATCATTTTACCAATTTAATAAACCATTTACTTATGAAAACTTATTTCCAAAACCCGATTATCAAAGTAGGCTTAATATTCCTCCTTTACTTACCTACATTTAATCATTTATTAGCCACATCCAGTCCAGATGTTCTCGTCTTTGCAACCTTACCTTCTAACCCTGGTAGCAATGATGGCCTTATCGATTTGATGATCAATGCTGGAACAGCTCCGTATCAAATTAAATTTTCCAAAGACGATGGTAGTGGAAATTTTCAAGTTGAATATGAAGTCACAGCTCAGAATATTGGTGATGAAGATTACAATCTGGCTTCTGTTGGAAATTATAAAATTGAAATAACGGATGCACATTGTGCAAGTCTGATTTTGGATATTATAGTCTCAATGGAGTGCAATTGTGAGTTACCTATATTAAATTATGATGCTTCATCTTGTTCACTTTCCTGGGGTGAAATTTGTAACGAAACTGGAACAGGATATGCTTACTTTTTACAATACAATGGTAATGGAACTTGGACCGATATACAAGTTGCAGGTTCAAGTTATATCATACCCTCAGGAGGTAATGGAGAATATCGTTTAAAAGTTTCAAAGGAAAGCTGCCCAGACATCTTTTCAGATGAAGTTTCAGTATCATGTTCGACCACATCATGTACTTGCACAGCACCTTCCTTAAGTGTAAACAGTACATCTTGTACTATCTCATGGACGTCACCATCATGCCCTGGCTATACAGCAAACTTACAAGTATTAAATAGTTCCAATGTATGGGTTACTTTAGGAAATACGACACCTTATACAGCTTCGGCTAATGGCTCTCATAGAGTAGCATTGACAAAAGCTGGCTGCCCTGATGTGTATTCTAATACCGTAAGTATTACTTGTTTCGATCCCAATGCGGGTTGTACCTGTCCTGCGCCTACCTTAAGTATTAATAGCAATACGTGTTCCATTTCGTGGCCGGCACCATCTTGCCCTGGCTATATATCATCCTTACAGGTGTTGAATAGTTCCAATGTATGGGTCAATGTTGGGAGTACATCACCACATACAGCATCAACAAATGGTTCACATAGATTAGCATTGACAAAAGCTGGATGCCCAGTAGTATACTCAAATACAGTAAACGTTAATTGCTACAATCCTAATAATGGATGTACTTGTCCAGCTCCTTCTTTAAATCTTAATACAGCTTCCTGTACATTATCATGGACGGTTACATCATGTTCAGGATATGTTGCTACGGTACAAAAATTAAACAATGCCAATGTTTGGGAAAATGTAGGGTCTACATCGCCATATTCAGTAACTGGAAATGGAAGTCACAGGATTTTATTATCAAAACCAGGTTGCCCAGATGTGTATTCTAATGCAGTTTCGGTAACTTGTTACAACCCTAACTCAGGTTGTAATTGTCCTGCGCCAAGTCTTAACCACAATGCAACAGCTTGTAATCTGTCTTGGACACCATCGGCTTGCCCAGGGTACTCTACAACATTACAAAAACTGAACTCAGCATCAGGAGCATGGTCAAATATTACAACTTCAACTCCGTACTCAATACCACAAAATCAAAATGGTAGTTACAGAGTAATAGCTTCTAAGCCCGGCTGTCCTGATGTGGAATCATCATCAGTTTATGTCACTTGTAGTTGTACTAACACGCCTACATTAACGGCCTTCGTTATGGATGGTAATACACCAGGCAATTCGCAAACAATAGCACCAGGTTCTAATTCATCAATGTCATTATCTCAGTCATCACCTACTGGCTGTGTAGGTGACCAGATATTTATTGGATTTTTAAGCTCAGAAGTTAATTCCAATTGGACCGTTTCAGGTCAGGATTTACAAGTGCAAAATTCCCAAACATCGGGAGGATATACAATATTCGAAATTCAATTAACTTCAGACCCATCTATAAGTCAAGGTGTTCTTACTTTTGTAAGCCCTTGTGGAGATACTTATACCCTTACGATAAGTTTTGATTGTTGCTTAAATGTTGACTTTTCTGGCACAACTAACAACGTATGTGATATTATGAACATACTTCCAACTGGAGGGGCAGAGCCTTATTCTTTCGAAATTTCAGGTACTGGAACTCAAGGTACAGTAATTCAACAAAACAACCCTGATATAGATTTCAGTGTCTTAGGCCAAGATGAAGAAATAATATTAAATATAACAGTTATGGACGCCAACGGATGTTCTATAACTTTTGATCAAAGTTTTGCGCAATGTAGCGGGAATTGTACAACAAATGTTGCAGGTGCACCTATATGTCAGTGTGTCTCCATGGACGGTGTTGGTTTCGATGAAGAAAGTTGTAGTATAACCGGATTTGCTGTAGGTTGCAGTGATGGTGGTTCAATACACATGTTTAATTCAAATAATGAGCAAGTAGGAAACGTACCTTTTTCCAATAGTACATCTGATCCACAATCACTAGCACTAATGAATGAAGTATTGAATACAAATGGAAATGATACGTATACCATATACTTTGAATGCGGTTGTGGTTTTAGTAATCCATTTACAATAGATGTTTCCTGTTTAGGTTTCAAATCGATATCTAATGATGGATCTATAGTTCAAAACATCCAATTTTATCCAAATCCATTTAATCATGGTGTCTATGCCAAATGGATATCGCAGCAAAATTCATCCATGAACATCCATGTTTATAACAACCTTGGCCAACATGTTTTCGATTCAAAATTGGACGCCAATATTGGAGATAATATTACTTACCTAGAAGCTTTTGAGAATTTACCAACAGGTGTATATACCATCAAAGTTGAATTAAATAATAAAACTTCTTTTAGTAGAGTAGTAAAAACAAAGTAGGTGTTTTTCAGTCACTAATCATAATTGGGGAAGAAGAAAGACATTAGTTTTTAATGTCTTTTCTTCTCTTTTTTATCAATTCGTTAAGTTTAATTTTTACTCCATTTTAAAAACCATATCATAGCCCGATCGTCCAAGTTTTTCCTTCTATTGGACCATAAAAGCCATCTTCAAAGCCACTATTACTGGCCTTTCAATCTCCGATTGAAAGCAACACCTATCCTCGTTGTCCAAAGTCTTGGACTTTAGGACCCATATCCACCGGTCTCCTGACCACCGCCAGTAATCCATTTTACTGGCCTTTCAATTTCGAATTGAAAGCAACACAAAGTGCTCTATATTGCTTAAGCGTAAAATCCTTAGTTTATCTTAGGGAATCATTTGTGCCCTTAGTGGTAAAAGAAATATTATTCTCAGTTCCCTTAGTGAAAACCTTAGTGCACTTAGTGGTGAAATAATAACCTTAAACAATGGTTAAAATCCTCAGTTCCCTTAGTGAAAATCTCAGTTCCCTTAGTGGTAAAAGAAATCTTATTCTCAGTTCCCTTATTGAAAACCTTAGCGTTCTAAGTGGTTAATCGTAAATTCCTTACTATCCTCACGTTGTCCAAAGTCTTGGAATCGTGGCCGGTAGCAACACATTCAGCATCCCCACGTCCATATCAAACATCCTAAGCACAACCTTGTCTTACAATGCATTTTGGTTCTTTAATCATCCACTTTTATATGTTCTTAGATAGATAACAGCAATTTTTTTTAGTTGGTAATCACATTAGTCCAAATGAAGTCTCTTCAAACTTTTAATCTTTTTAAACAAAAATACAATCAAGTTGGAACGAATTCTGTTATAAGTAATATATTTACACCATCAACTTAAAAAGTGAATTAATCATATTATGTTAAGTATATTACTAAATTTGATCATGCAAAAGACAAATATTTATTTTTGTCTTTAGCCAAAACCAACCAAATCATAAGAAAGGCGGTTGGTTTAACATAATATGGTAATCAGCCAACGATGATTAGCCTGTTAAAATTAAGCGTTTTAATTTTTTTGTCTTAAATAAAAACATAATAATAAAAACGGATATATGGATATCAAATTTAGAAATTGAATTCGCTTTAGTAAAAAATAATTAATTACAGTAGGAATCATTTTATTTTGGAAATCTCATTTGGAACAGTAGAAATTAGGAGTTATTTTGAAAATGATGAAATATGTATCGAAAAATTTGGTTATGATTCAACTCAAAGTATTCTTGCGAGATATGCAGATATAAAATCTTCAATAACTCTAATTGACATAGAATGTTTTACTATTTTGGATACCCAAAATAACATTATAAAAATATTTATTAATAAAGATCTTAACTTAGTTTGTGAATGTATTCCAAAAGAAAATTTAATAAATATAAGTTTAAGTAAAATCAAAAGACTAAAAATAATAGAAATATCATGAACACAGCACTTGAATTGAGAAGTTTTAATTGGGTTTCTCCACCTGGGCAAACGATAAAAGATTTGATGTTAATGAAAAACATTTCCCATGAAGCTTTAATTCAAAACACAGGTTTAAATAGCGAAACATTAAATAAAATTTACTCTGGCCACATTGAATTAGATAAAGGCAAAATAGATATTCTTTCATCATTGCTAAATGTTTCATCATCATTTTTAATTAACAGGCAAGAAGAATATCTAAAAAGCAAAAATGAAATAATAGATATTGAGACAAAAAAATGGGTATCAACGCTTCCAATTAATGAAATGAAAAAATATGCTTGGATCCCTGATTCTAGAGATTCAACAAATGAGTGTTTAAAGTTTTTCAATATAAAAGATGTTTTTGAGTGGAAACAGCTATCAAACCAGCTTTTGTGTGGAACAAATTTCAAAAAATCATCAGCATTTGAATCAAATACCAATAATATAATTACTTGGATACGTCAAGGTGAATTGGAAGCATCTAAAATAAGTAATAAAAATTCATTTAGCAAAAAAGAGTTTGAAGAAAATCTTACCGAATTTAAAAAAATTACAAGAATTAAAAGACCTATAGATTTTTTACCAGAATTATCCAAATGTTGCAGTGAATTTGGAGTTAAGTTAGTTATTTTACCTACTCCAAAAAAATGTTCAATAAGTGGACTTGCAAGAGTAACAAATGACGGCTCTGCCATTATTCAGCTAAGTTTTAGATATTTATCTGATGATCACTTTTGGTTTACATTTTTTCATGAAGCTGCTCATTTGATTATGCATTCGGAAACTAAATTACATATTGATACTGACCATAAAGAAATAAACCAAATTGAACAGGATGCTAATTCTTATGCAAGTTCTATTTTAATTCCTCATTATTTAGAAAAAGAACTTCCGCTAATTAAAGGTAACACCAGAAGTATTCTTGAATTTTCAGCGAATTGTAACATTTCTCCAGGTATATTAGTCGGACAATTACAGAAAAGGGGGTTAATAAGTTATTCATATTTAAATAATTTTAAAAGAAGGTATAGCTGGGAAGAAATTCAATCAGGTATAAATAAAACTGTCATCTAAATGATAGATATACATTAGGACTTTTTTGCCAATTGCAAATTGCATCTTCCAATATTTGCATTTTCAAAGGATGATTTATAATTCTACTTAGATCTTCAATATTTGCATTAATAATTCGAGATCTAGATGTGTCATTTCTGTTATTGAAAAATAGCAATTTAGAGCCTATTTTAGGACCAGTCGCTTTCTCTACATAGATTTTTCTCGGCTCGTGAGCTATTATTCCAAACTTAAAAAGCATACATAAAAAATCAAATTTACCTATCCTATCAAATCTATATATTCTTAAATGACGGTAAAGTTCATCAAAAACATCAAGATTTGCATTTTCAGCAGCAATAGAAATATCATTTAGATAAGTAAACTGTGACCCTCCCATTAGGTTAATATAAGACCTAAACACTAAAGGACATTGATGTATTGATTCATATTTTCTATGGTTTCCATAATTTGCATTTTGCTTTATAAGGATTGCATTTCTTTCTATCCACAAACTAAACTCTTCAAAATCACTTTGAATACTATCAAAACTCCAGATGCGATTAGATAGTCCACCATAAACATTTCTTAAAAGATTCCAAGAATATCTTTTGTTTTTACCAAAATGGATTATTAAAAAAATAAGCCATATAGCTTCTTCATGATCCCCTATAGAAATATAATATGACACAGCTTTTATTGGGTTAAAGGCAGGTGAGTTTGGATCTGTTACTTGCTCCGAGAATTGTAAAGAATTTATGAAAAATATATAATCGTTTCGTTTAATACTATCAATTAATTGTTTAACAAAACTTTCAACATGACCTTGAGAAGTTAATCCTGGCAAGTTACCATTATTTGATAAAATTGTAACTTCTTCAAGTAATCTATGATACTCTGTAATATATCTATTATTCATGATTGTTAATTTTTTTAGAGATTTCAATTCTTAGAGATTTTAAAACTGTATTTGTTATACCAAATGAGCTTTGAATATTATGATTATATCCAATTACTTTTATCTGAACACCATTTTTATTGGTAATTCCTGATGTACCTTGATAAATTATACCTTTAACATTCCTTCCATTTTTTCTGAATAAATCTAAACTAGATATTTCTCTTTTAATAAAATCACAGTTGTAGGAAGCTTTAAAAATATCAACAACACTCTGTCCATTTAATATTAAAGTTTCTATTGAGCTTTCAGATAGAACTTTTTCAATAACACTATTGCTATGGTTAATAAGTTCTAGCTTAACAATTGGTTTCAGGCTTCCCCATTTTAATTTTGTTGTGAAGGGGACCAAATCAATATGGCAAGCATTACTACTTGGAAAGTAGTAAGAAAAACCACATCCTGAAAGTATAAAATCCAGTTTTTTAAACCAGATATCATATGAGTTATTATTAAAATAATTTTCATATGATGATTTGATTTTAAAGATATGAGAATCATCAATTTCATCCCAATTTAAAATGTTCAATGAATTTAATGTCGGAAACCTCCTATCATAACCAGTAATTTCATTCCCTATATTATTAACAAATTCTTTATTGCTAGGATTTATTCCAACTGATGCAATTTTTGATTTTTCAATATTTCCAAAACAAATTATAGGTGGCGCCCATTGAATAATGTAATCTTCAATTTCTTTTGAATCATAACTTTTAATTAAGTTCAATATTTCGTTATTGATCCCTCTCACTTATACTATTTATTTTTTTATCTATATATGAATGATAAAACTCTGAACTAAGTTTTTGTTTAATTGATGTTAAATTTAAAACATCTTTGTTTTTAAAATGTCTAAAAGCCTCTAACAAAATAGATAAATCGCTCCAATATTCTGATTCTATTTTAACTGTTTCATCTAATTTGCCTAACCTAAAGGATTTTTCATTAATAAATAGGTTTTCTAGTTTATTATCGATAAAATCAGGATCCATCTCTGGCATTATATCTTTTGTACTTTGAAAACCTTCTTCTATGTATTTATTTACATTAATGATATCAGAAGAATATAAATGTAGACTTCCAACGTGATGATAATAGCTACCTAACTCAACGTTAAGCCTTGCCGCAATATATTCTTGCAACATTGTAAAACAAAAAATATCGTGTGGCAAACCTATATAAACATCATTCGACCTCATAAATGTGATGGAATGCAATTTATTATCTCTAACCAAATATTGTATATTACATGTACATGGTATTTCTTTAAGCTTATTCTGTACATCAAAGGGATTTATAATTTGGACAACAGCTCTTCTGGACGTGTTTCTATCAATTAATAAACTTAATATATTTTCTAGTTGATTAACTTTACCTTCATAGTTTATTAAACGAGGTCCATAAGCCCCTGTCAAAGTTTTGCCATCTTCTGATTCTCTTAGATAGCTTTGTATATAATATGAAATATGCATTAAATCATTAGAGCCAGCCATATACCAAAGAAACTCGCCTAGAGCACTAAATAAAAAGTTCTTATAATATGATCTACTTATTCTTGCTCTTGGATTTTTTAATTCAAGGTTAAAATTTATAAGTTCAAGACTTTCACCCCTACTTGCCTTTACATAATGTCCATTTTTCAGTAAGATTTGTAATGATTCCATTAACAAATCATCTAAAGTTTCTGCCTTTATTTCCATAAAATAATCATTTTTAAATTGCATTTGTCTTATGATCCACAACCATTACCTGCCTATTTATCAACATAGGCAGCAACCAATACTGAAATTTCATAAATTTTGTTTAAAATTCTTCATTCATATCTCATTTTAAATTAGTTCATAAAATCCTACTCACAAATCTTGCAAAGATAACACTAAAACCCTCCTCACCCCATCATCCCATCAATAAACGTCTCCACAAAATCCAGGATACGTTGTAGTATCCTTTCCCCGGTGCTTTTGCGCTGTAGGAGCGATGGTTTATCACCATCGATCAGTTCCAGTACTTCATCGCGGAGCGGCGTCCGCTCAGCAAAGAGATAACCTTCGATCAACTTTTCGGTGCGCTCCGGAGACAACTTCTCATCACTCACCATTTTATCAAAGGCATCCTTTTGTTCCTTATTCCAGAAAGAATCAAACTCATTAGGAATCTCATCAGCATCTTGGATGATGGGAAGATTTTCAGAGATAAACTTCTCGATCAACTCCCGCTTGCTTCGCAGCGTCACTTCATTATTCAGAAGATTGATGATATTTTGCACTGCGCCATCACCATCCTTGTTCTTTTGGGATTTGAGTTTGATGAGCAGCTGAATGATGTAAGTCACATTGATTTCATCACGATGTATCAGTTCCAGTTCAAAGTCCACATCTTCTAAAATAGACACCTTTTCTTTTTGTTGGCCAGGTTTTGACTTCTCGTATAGATCCAGGTACTTACTCTTATAATCTTCAAACTCCTGTTCAGAAAGATTAAAATCTTCCCAGTTAAAATCTGCAAAGGTAGTCAGTACATTTTTCAGTCGCATTAGTTCCCTGAAAGCCGTGATAAAACTCAATTCATTTTCTTCAGTTTCAAGATCATTCACAGCATCAACCGTAGGAGCAACCACTTTTAGCTTGTCATACGCTTCATCAAACTTGCCAACATAGCTTTCATAAGGTTGCATGATGATCACCTCTATGGCATCCTTATTACTGAAAAGCGTGATCGCTTCATCCGTCTTACCTTTCAGATTCCGGAACACCACAATGTTACCTTGAGACTTAGTCTCATTTAAGATTCTGTTGGTCCTACTGTAGGCTTGAATCAGACCATGATATTGAAGATTTTTATCCACATACAGCGTATTCACTTTTTTGGCATCAAACCCCGTCAAAAACATATTCACCACCAGTAAGATATCAATTCTATTTTGAGTATTCTCAGGAGACTTTTCTCTGTCCTTGAGCTTCTTAGAAATATCATTGTAGTAGTTGTAAAAATCTTCACTCGTTTTGGTCGAATACTTGGTATTGTATAGCCCGTTATAATCATCAATATATTCATCCAACTTCTCCCGGGCAATAGCTTCCAACCCATACAATGCTTTAGGTTCTTCCACCACCGATACTTCATCCCTGATGCCACCATCAGCGGCAGGATCATCAGGATTGGGAGCATAACTAAAAATAGTAGCTATGTTCAAAGTATGCTCACCAGCCAATTTCTTACGCTGAAAGATATCATAATACCTGATTAGAGATTTGACACCATCCACACAAAACATCGCTGAAAAATCCTTATTATGTGTCTTACGCCCATGATGAGCAACGATATAATCCACTATCTTTTCCAGCCTGCCACTATCCTGCATCAGTTCCTGGGTATCGATATCTTCCACTTCAATGTCAATCTCTGTGGCACTATCCTTTTTCCAGTAGCGGCCCACATACTCCACTGCAAATTTCAATACATTTTCGTCCCGAATCGCATCGGTGATCACATATTTGTGCAAACAGTCTTCAAACAAGTCCTTAGTGGTCCTTTTACCGAGCTCATTTTTATTAGCATTATCTGCAAAAATCGGCGTACCCGTAAACCCAAACATTTGAGCATTATTGAAAAAATCCTTGATACGATTATGCGTATCGCCAAACTGACTTCTATGACACTCATCAAATATAAAAATGATACGCTTATCTTTCAGTTCAGCCATTTTCTTTTCATACTTCAGCTTACTGATGGCCGTATTCAGCTTTTGTATCGTGGTGACTATGAGCTTGCTATTTTTAGCTTCCCCTTTTTTGGTGGTGTAGGTACCTATAAATTGTTTGACCAGATTGGATGTATTATCTGTACCATCGATGCATCCTTCCTGAAAACTATTAAACTCTATGGTAGTCTGATAATCCAGATCTTTTCTATCTACCACAAAAACCACTTTATGCACCTGCGGAAGGGCCATTAGGATTTGACTAGCTTTGAAACTAGTCAGCGTTTTTCCTGAACCAGTCGTATGCCAAATATATCCGTTTTTAGTGGTATTTTTGACACGCTCTATCAAGGCTTCCACTGCATAAAACTGATAAGGACGCAACACCATAGGTATTTTGTAAGCTTCATTCAGGACAATGTACTTACAGATCATCTTGCTGATATGACACGGCTCCAGAAAGGCATCTGTAAAACCATTCAATATATTGGTAAGTCGCTTGTTTTCTACATCAGACCAATAAAAAGTCTGCTTAAAACTCTGACCTCGATTGTTAGCATAATACTTAGTGTTGACACCATTACTGATGACAAAAATCTGTATATATTGGTACAAAGCGCTACCACTACCATAAGAATGCCGCTGATATCGATTAGTTTGATTAAAAGCTTCTTTGAGTTCCAGTCCACGACGTTTAAGTTCTATCTGAACCAATGGCAATCCATTAATGAGAATAGTCACATCATACCTATTCTTATAACTACCTTCCTGAGTCACCTGATGAGTCACCTGATATTGATTCTGACACCAATGTTCCGTATTCAAAAACTCAAAATACAGATTATCCCCAGTTGCTGAGCCAGCCGAAGCATCGCGGATGATGTGCTGCCTTTGTCTTAACGTTTTAGCCTTTTCAAAAGTAGATCCTTTACTCAGCAGATTGATGATCTTATCAAATTCCGTATCAGATAGCGTTATATTATTGTGCTTTTCCAACTGTACCTTCAGATTGGCCAAAAGGTCCCGCTCATCCTTGATAGTGACATATTTATACCCCAACTTCTGGAGCTGCACGATCAATTGTTCTTCAAGTATTTGTTCGGATTGTTTAGCCATGAAATTATTGATTATTTCTAAATATTTTTGAATCCAACCCCAATATATAAAATTCTTTGTAGTAGGAATTATTAATCTCTCTCGAATTTGGTGAATAATTATTTCCTATTATCCATAAATATTTATCAAACACTCTTCTACGAAAAGCATCTAAATTGGATTTAAAATATATTTCAGCAGGACTCCCTTGAAAGTCATTTAGAATTTCTATTGTATTATCAATTTGAGATTCGTTTTTATCTATAATATAATTACAAGAAGTAATAAAATCCTTATATGACTTTTGTTTGTTATCTTTAAGTTCATCATCAGTTTTAACTATATTTTTAATTGCTTTTATTGCATAGCTATCATAAAGAGAAAACTGATTCGGATTAACTAAAAATGCTGCTTTACTAAGCAATGAAACTGTACCTTTTTTCGCACCTATACCACTATCTTTTACCTTTTTGCTAATTTCATCAATAATATCTAAATTTCCTATATTTACATTGTTTAAAAAACCAAATTCTATTATTTTATCCAAATACAATTTTACATTATCGTATCCAGGAAGTAAATTTCTTCTTATAGAATACTCTTTTAAAAACGGGCTAAATACCTTTGAAGTAAAGAAATCCATCATTTCATTATTTAAATGATAATTACCAATTTGAGAAAAGTATTTGTGATAATAATCTTCATCTCTATTCCACCAGTAGATGGCTTCTATTACAGCTGTATCAAGGGTTTTCTTATCTAATGCCATTTTTAATTATTTTATTATCTTACACAAACATCATCTGCCTTCTCCCACACTTCCATTTTTTCAATCTTATTGGTGTTCCTATTTATTTTATACATCGTCGCTATTAATAATCAATCAAAGATCACTTTCTTATCATCAAAACACATCATTCATTCAATTTCCACAAAATCATACCCATCACAAAAATCATATAAATCATGGTTCAGACAGCTTACACAAACATCTGCTGCAACAATCCCTTCTTCCACACTTCCATTTTCTCTATCTGACCACTGACAAGGTTTATCTTTTCATCAATGGCAGAAAGGAAGTTGGCGATCTTTGTTTGTTCCCGTAATGAAGGCAGTAGGATTACCATATCAGCTAAAGTCGATAACACAATGTAAGGTGTATTACCTTCTTTTTTTTCGGTACTTATTCGGTCAAACAAAAATTTATCTAAAAAATATCTTACATAAATTATATTTTCATTAAAATTATCAAGCACATAGGTTCGTTGATAAGCGTTGAATTTACCCTTATAATAATGTACATACCCCACATTAGCACCGTTTCCAGAAATTAATAACGCTTCAGTATCAAAGGCATATTTATTTATTCTGTAATATTCTTTTGCACATGTGTAAAACCGATATTCACCATTATCTACCATTGCATTAGCATCTAATTTGCCTGTTTTTATGTTTGAAATCTCCCCCAATTTCCTCACTTCCCACTTAGGAAACTCCTTGCCATCATCACTTGCACTGAGCGAAGTCGAAGTGTCCTTAAACCGCAATTCCTGACTAAATATCTTTTGCATTACCCCTTTTTTGTATTGCTCCAATAGGGATTTTTTCTTTTTGAGTGCTTGCAGCTTATCATCCACAGCTGTCAGGAAGGATGCTATTTTTTGTTGTTCGGGGAGAGATGCGAGCATTATTTCTAACGTTTTTAAGTCAGAATTATAAACATTACTAATACTCACACCTTTGGCCAATTTAGAAATTTGTTTTTTTAGCATATTATTTATATAATAAGCCACAAAAATTTGCGAATAAATATTTTCATTTGCGGGCTTCAAAATATTTATTGTTCTACCTATTGCTACATTACGAATGGTTAAAGCTGAAGCAGATCCAATATCTAATGGATCTTCACCCGCCGATGGTAATAATATTTCATCACCATCACTAAAAAGCAGCTCCGATCTATCAAGATTTGTCTTATTAACAACTTCATGAATAACTTCGCTGTACATATGGTATAGCTCTCCGTACCTAACGCATGGTGTTTCAAATTCAGAAGATGCTTCATTTTGCTTTATGTTTTTACCCGTTGAAAAAAGAAATAATTCATCAAATTTTCTTTTTTCCCATTCCCCTGAAAATTCAGGGAACCGAACTTTAGGAGTTAAATTTAAGTGTTTTAACATATTTTTATCTTTTATTGAAGTTCAAATGGACTGTTCTCTCTAAAATCATTTCTATAGGTAAGATTAAAATTTTGAAGGTTATTTTCTATATCAACCCATTCAATTTTTCCATTTAAATTAACACCAAAACTACTAGCCATTGTTATATCAGCTTTGTAAATATAACTGCTCCTCTCGATATTATGTATTTTCACTCTATAGATGTGTTTTAATTCCATTTTAGTATCAACAAAATTTGGATGAAAAGCATAATTATTTGAATAATAATCTGTCATTTTTGATGCATACATTATAAAATAATGCCCATTTGGATGTTCATAAATATTTTTATGTGCCAAATATGAACTGATGCATCTATTATTATCACTTAAGAATAACTCAGCGAAATAATCATTTAGTATTTTTAGAGCATTGTATTCATCATCAGAGATATGATGCCCAATTATTTCAGATTCTTCTTTTGTAAATTCCGCTAGCTTATAAAAAATATTATGTGATGTTATCTTTGAACTAAAAAATGGAACAAAAAAATATTGCCCAGGATTTTTTATTTCCCATTTTGAAATAGCAAATTCTTGGTCTTTATAAGTTTCTATATTTTCTAATGTCTGCACATACTCTAAAATAGCTCCAACAGGATGGTCAGAAGCATAAAAAACAGGATGATTTATTAAATTTGCTCTACCATTTTTAGTGGTAAATTTGGGTATTGGATATGAATATTCACAAATTAATTTGTCATTAATAATATCATTAAATGGTCTAACCCGATAAAAATTTATTGGTATTTCAGAGGTTTCAGGAGTTTCTTTTAAATAAGTAAACAAGAATTGTAAACGGCTGAAAAATTTCTTTTCAATACTCTTAATATATTCATGTATATCACCTCCTTGGTATATTTCCCATTCTATTCCATTTAAATCTTGAATTAATTGTTTAACAGTTTCTGTAGAAGGAAAAACTAATTTCTTTTTATCCATAAAGATGATTATTTGAATTAACTAAAACGGGGCAGATATCCCTAATTCCTCACAATATTCCGCAATCGTCTGATCAGTCACCTGCATACTTTTGTCAATGGCCTTAATCTCATTCGCTATAGCATCAATGTCTATCTCATCTTCTGCTTCAAAAGTATCCACATATCTAGGTATATTAAGATTGTAATCATTCTCAGCTATCTCTGAGAGCAATACTTTTTTGCTGTATTTCTCTATATCTGTCCTATTTCGGTAAGTATCAATGATCTTTTCGATATGCGCTTCCTGGAGTACATTTTGAGTCTTGACCTTGTCGAATTCATTACTTGCATCAATAAAGATGACATCATCAGGATTTTCCCGACACTTCTTAAATACCAGAATACATGTCGGAATACTGGTCCCATAAAAGATATTAGCAGGTAGTCCGATCACAGCATCCAGATAGTTTTTATTTTGGATCAGATACTTGCGTATATGTTGCTCAGCACCACCACGAAACAAAGCACCATGGGGCAATACGATGGCCATAGTCCCGTTATCAGCTAGATGGTAGATCATATGCTGCACAAATGCAAAATCTGCCTTACTACTCGGAGCCAACTTACCATACTGACTAAATCGATCATCAGATAGATGTACAGGATTGGCACTCCATTGTGCCGAAAACGGTGGATTGGACACAATAGCTTCAAAGGTCAACCCCAAATGCATAGGCCGCTCCAGCGTATCCTCCTGCTTGATGTCAAACTTTCGGTAATGCACACCATGCAATATCATATTCATCCGGCACAGGTTATACGTAGTACGGTTCATTTCCTGCCCATAAAACATAGCCACATCATTGACTTCCCGTGCTATTCGCAATAGCAACGATCCCGATCCTGATGTAGGATCATAGGCAGATTTCAGTTTACTCTTGCCTGTGGTCACAATCAATGCCAATATCTTTGACACTTGCTGCGGTGTATAAAACTCACCAGCCTTCTTACCCGCACCACTCGCAAACTGTGCTATCAAATATTCATAAGAATCACCCAAAACATCCGCTTCCGTATCCTGTAGTTTAAAATCTATCTTATCCAAATGAGTCAGTACCTTGGTAATGATAGCATTTCTGTCATCAGGAGTTTTCCCCAACTTGGTACTGTTCAGGTCCATATCTTCAAACAGATTATCAAAATCATCTTCACTCTCTGTACCCATCGTACTCAGTTGGATATTAGTCAATATCCTTTGCAGATCTTCTATGATAAAATGAGTCTTACTCTCATCAAACAACGTTTCATCCAGATTGTCACCACGACCACGTTTAGCCACTTCCGTAAATAATTCTTCAGGCTTCAGAAAATATCCCAGCTTTTCCAATGCTTCTTCACGGATAGCCATCATATACTCATCATAATCAGCCATCTTAGGAGTAATCTCCTTAAACTTGATCTTATCCACCTGTAGTATCTCATCAGCAAACAACTCCATCTTTTCACTCAGATACTTATAAAATATAAATCCCAAGATATAATCCCGAAATTCATCAGCATTCATTTTTCCACGCAGCGTATTAGCTATATTCCACAACTGCTGTTCCAAAACCCTTTTAAGTTCTTCACTCATGCTTATCTTTCTTTTTTCTACATGGCAAAGATATAATATGTAAAACTTTTATTTTCCTTTCTACGTTCATATTTCAATCAAAATGTCAAAACCAATGCTCAAATCCATGCTAGCACTCGCAGCACTTTTTGCAACAACCTTTCTCAATGCCCAAACACAAATCTCCATAGACAGCGTTTCATGTTACCTTGGCCAACACGTAAAAGTGTGTGATAAAGTGGCAGATACATACAAAGCAGCAGGGGAGGGTAGTATGACATACCTCAATTTCGGAGGTAAGTACCCTGATCATAAATTTACTGTAGTCATTTTTGCAAAAGACTTGATCAATTTTCCTTTTTCGCCAGTAGAACATTACAAAAACCATAATGTCTGCATCACAGGTATGGCCGCACAATATAAAGGAAAGTCCCAGATAGTGGCTAGGTTTCCAGCCCAAATAGAAATAGAATCAGAAAAGTAAGCCGAACAATCTCCATAATCAAATCAAACATGCTACATCAAGATATTTATCAAAAAGCTATTTTATTTGCAACAGCAAAACATCATAATATTGGTCAGACAATACCAGGAACAAATCTGCCCTATCTAGTGCATCTAAGTAATGTAACCATGGAAATCATTTTTGCATCACAATTTACATCTGATTTTGACACAAGTTTTGCAATTCAATTAGCTTTACTTCATGACACTCTGGAAGATACTGGCACCACATTTGAAGAAATATCATCAGTTTTTTCCTTACCAATTGCGGAAGGTGTAATTGCACTTTCCAAAAACAAGTACCTGCCGAAAGAAGATCAACTAACTGACAGTATTCAGAGAATTTTAATACAGCCCAAAGAAGTATGGAGCGTTAAACTTGCGGACAGAATCACAAACTTACAACAACCACCTTCACATTGGGCACCTGCTAAAATCTCTAACTACCATACTGAAGCAAAATACATTCTAGACAGCCTAAAAGGTGGAAATCAATATTTGGAAAATCGTCTCGCAGCCAAAATCACAGAATATAAATCCTACTTTTAATATTATCCTCCATCCTCCGGCACACTTCCTTCCTTCCAAAGTATCATGATACACATGCTTTAATTCTCGGCTTCTTTTAGTCCCCGTTTCAAATTGGATGTAGTCAAAAAATATATCACGTATCATGTAGCAAAGGTACAGGGAATGCTTCTGACACAAGAAGTACCGCTACGCTATATGACAGAAATCTCCACACCGTTCGGGTAGTATTTCTGCCATATTCCTTCTTTTTGTCAGAATCACCCTGTGTTCACGGCATCATGATACGCGATATATTTAAGGTGCAGTTCTTCAGCTGGTGGCTAGTATATGCACAAGTGACCTCTACTTCAGTGAGTATTAGATTTGGTAGGTTGCCATTTGATTTGGTTACCATTCAGGGTTGTGGTTATAGATTCCATATCAGCAAGTTACCCTTTTAGCATTTCACATCAGCTCCCATCATGGGAGCTTTTTTTATATCCGCATAACTCACCCAAATTCAGTTCAACTCCAACCAAATAATATACTTAATTAAATAACATCGTTGTCCAACATCTTAGACTTTAGGACCCATTCTATTGGCCTTTTAATCTCCGATTGAAAGCTTTTAACTTAAGAGCACTTAGCCTTCCTTAGTCTCCTAAGTGAAATTCTAAGTTTTCTTAGTGGTTAATCAACCGATTGAAAGAACTTAGTATCCTTATGCTTTGCGCCTTTGAGCCTTTGTAGCAAATATCTTGCTCTTACCCTTAATCTCAACCTTAATCTTAGCCTTTAAATCTTACTTTTAATTTTATCCACCATCCTCCGGCACACTTCCTTCCTTCCCTCATTCCATTTGCTACATTTCACGATGTTCCCATTGCGCCGCACTCCACTCACTCATACAGTCAGAGAGCCGGGTGTCTGAGCGCCGAGAAGCAGAGTCGAAGTCCCCGCTGCATGCGTATCATGCTACAACCACGCTAGCTCGGATTTCCATAGGCGAATGATTCCAGCGCACCCAATCTTCACACAAATCATTCCACCTATTCCATTCCAGCCTTTCCATCGCACAGTACCATGATACCCATGCTCTAATACCACGCTCCTTTTCCCACGCACAATGCTCAGCTTCCCATATTGCGGCTTCGCCTTACTTAGTTGTCGCTCTGCTTGTTCATTGCATTTCACAGCCCAGAGCTTTCGCAGGTAAAGCGGCGTGCAGTCTATGGTGTGGTTATCGTATCGTATATTGCGCCATACCTGCCAGAGACCCTTCACTCATATACGTTTCACTGTTCGTTTCAGGTACTCTGTCACTCTTCCAGAGCGGGGTATGGCACATACACGATCACGGCACACCATTACGCTGCACTTTCACTGCTTCCTGTATCTGTGTATCCTGCTCAGGTAGTGCATCCTGTCCTATGCTCCACAAGCTCCGCAAGATACAGGACCACTTCGTTTGCACCACCTGTTTGTATCCACATCTACCGCAGTTCATTTTATCTGTCTTTGTGGCAGCCTTACGGGTGCATCTGCTGGCATAGCCGCCTGGAGCCAGACCATTCCCACCACCAACGCACTCCATGTTCCAAAGTCAACACTCAACCTTCTAAACATTCTCCACCTTCTAAACCTTAACCTTAGTCTCACCTTCAATCTCATCATCTGTCTCCAGACTACTCCTATGCTCAGCAGATGCACCGCTGCCACTGTGAATTCTTGCTTTATAGTTTGGCTCCTTCCAGGAGCCTGTTTTCTAAGGCATAGTCAAGGCTCAAGGCTGTTTTACCTGTTTTTTTATAATTTCTTTCCTAAAAAATTACTGTCCTCGTAAACACCCATTATATTTGTAGTTAAATATGAAGATGTAAATTAGATTTAAACAAATTAATTACATCTCTTTTATACAAATTACAATATACGAGTAATGCAACTAACCGCAAAATTATTAAACGAACTTCAGCGAAGACTTAAAATTGGTAATCGCAGGGGCGTTCACTTAAACGCTATACCTGCAAACTCACGTTACAAGTTTGATTTAAACAGACTTTCTCATATTGACAAAAACCTACCTGACAATTTTATTAAAGCGTTACTTTCAGAACAGCCCTTAAAATTCCGAATTAGTTGGAAAGAAAATGTTCCTGACTTAAACACACTTTTTGAAGAAGAGCAAACGCAATTAGTCCGTATAACAAAAGCATTTGAAAATCTAATCAACCAAACAGAAGCAATTGAATCCGAAAAAGGAATAAACACTTTTGGTTTTGGCTTTCCTATTTTGGCAAGACGAGACAAAGCCGACGACAAACTAACTGTTGCACCGGTTTTGATTTGGAGTTTACGAATCAAACGAACAAAAGAATTTAATACTTGGGAAATTTTGCGAAACGAAGAAGACCCAATTTATATCAATGAAGTTTTAATAAATCACTTGCAAAATGATTCAAGTGTTGAAATAGAACAAATACCAAGCGAAATGCTTGATGACGGACTGATTGAAAAAGATGAACTGATTGAAATTTGCACCAAACTGATAAAAACCGTAAACACAACAACGCCTGACGATTTACAAGAAACTTTTAGAAAGAAGTTAGACAAAGTTGTTTCAATCGGAGATAAAGCACATTACGAGAAATTGCCATTAAACTCCACAAATTCATTTATTGAATTTGGCGGTCTGTTTTCAATTTTTGAAGTTCAGAAACAAAACATCATAAATGATTACGGCAACTTAATGGATTTAGAAGGAATTAATATTCCGCTGGATGATTTGGAAGGTCATTCGTTTCAACCAATTTCATCGGTTGAAACCGACCCTTCACAACAAAGCATTCTACATTCATTAGAAAAGTCAAGAAATGTTTTGATACAAGGACCACCTGGAACGGGGAAAAGTCAAACACTTACAGCCGTTCTCATCAATGCACTTGAAAACAACAAGAAAACGATTGTTGTTTGCGAAAAAAGAACAGCACTTGAAGTATTACACAATGCTCTTAAAGAAAAAGGATTGGATTATCATTGTGTCTTAATTCGTGATATTATTAAAGACCGAAAAACGGTTGTTGATTCTGTAAGAGATAGAGTTGATAATTCTGAATACAAATCATACACTTACAAATCTTCCAAAGAAAATTTGGAAAACATTGTCAATAAAGCCAAAATTTTAATTGAAAACATCAACAGAAAACATCAAAAACTTGACCAGAGAATAATCGGTAACAAATCTTGGACTGATGTAGTTGGTGAATTGTTGGCAGAACTTAGAAACAATGACGATGATAGCAAGTTGAATATTGAGAAGACAGGTTTTACTTATTCGCCAGAAGAATTGAGCAAATTGCTTGACCTTGTTCAAAAAGGACAATCGCTTTATGTGAATTTTTCACCAATTGAATCAAAATCGTTTCTTAATTCACTAAAATTAGTTGGCGACAATCCTTACATAATAGAACAAGCAATCAATGATGATTTTGTTTATTACGACAAATATTTAAAAGACATCAAAAATCTGTTAGAGACAAACAGAAATGAGTATTCTATTCTTAGAAAAAATGAATTAGAACAACAGATTGAAAAGACACAAAAGATAATATCTGAAATAGAAACGATTTTTGCCAAGAATAAAAGCAACTCCGACTTAAACGATGAAATTAAAATAAATGGTTTTGGCTATAAATTTTTGTCTGTTTTTTCAAAAGCAAAAAAACAAACCATTTCAGATTATTTGGAGTTACAAAGTAATTTCCAAAAACTTCAAGAATGTCTGGACCTTACGAAAGACCTAAGTAAAATTTTGTTTTCAGGAAAATTAAACGACAAACTAAATTCTTTAGCTACATTAAAAAGAGACATCGTAAACTTTCAAAGCGAGTTTGATTCAAAAATTCAAATCGAGTTTCAAAAAATCAGTTTACTAAAAACGAATCAAACAGAGATTGGCATTGAAAGTTTGCCAATACTTCAAGACAAAGTAAATAGTTTAGCTGGCAAATTTAATTCTGATAATTGGACAAAAAGTGAATTAAAAACAAATGATTTCTATTCTTTCATTTCTGAATTAGAAAATCACATCAAAGTCAAGAATGACTATTTTAATTCTGAACAAGACGAATTTTTAGCGGAGTTTAAATGGTTTCAATTCTACAATGGATTATCCGAAAATGAAAAAGTAATAGTAAATGAGTTGAAACCAAAATCAAATTGGAGAAAACCGTTCTTAATTTTCTATTTGGATTCATTACTTCGTGTTTCCGCAAGCGGTGGCGATTTACCCACAAACGATGAAGAACATAAAGAACTCAATGCAACGTTAAATGGAATTGAAAAAGAACAACTGAAATACATTAAACAGTTTTGGTATTCAAAGCAAATTAGTGCGACACAATCATTTGTTCAAAACAATGGCGGTTTAACGGTAGAAAATCTTTACAACAAAAAAGCCAGTTTTAAAAACAAAAGACATTCGTTAAGACAAATTATACAAAAGGACGCTGATTTGTTTTCAACGTTCTTCCCCGTTATTTTGACTTCACCTGATGTTGCAAGTAACTTGTTCAAAGGAATGAACGGCTATTTTGACATCGTTATGTTTGACGAAGCAAGTCAGTTGAGATTGGAAGATAATTTGCCAGCCATTTTGAAAGGCAAACAAATCATTATTGCAGGTGATGAACACCAAATGCCACCATCAAATTATTTCAGTAAAGTGTTTGACGGTTCGGTAGAAGATGAAGAAGATATTGACGAAGAAGAAAGCGTAATGAAAGTTGATAAAGACGATATTTTGTTGTCTTGTGAATCACTTCTTGACTTCGGTGCAGAACTGAATTTTCAAAAGAAACATTTAGATTTTCATTACCGTTCACGACACCCATTTTTGATTGATTTTTCAAACTATGCTTTCTATAATCAAAGGTTGAAACCATTGCCAAACAACTTTGACTATGCTCCAATAAAATACATTCAAGTAAATGGCACTTTTTCTGACCACACAAATGAAGCAGAAGCGGAAATGGTTTTATCAATCATTGAGAAGAACATTAACCGTTTGCCAAACGGAGAATACCCGACAGTTGGAGTTGCTACGTTCAACATTGCACAACGTAATTTGATAAAGAGTAAAATTTTGGAACGACAAAAGTTTCCGAAATATGAAGAGTTCAACGCAAAAATTCAGGAATTGGAAGAAAACGGAATGTTCATTAAAAACTTAGAGAACATTCAGGGAGATGAAAGAGATGTAATTATTCTTTCAACTACTTACGGAGTTGGAAAAGATAAAAAATTTGCACAACGTTTTGGACCACTTAACCATTCAAAAGGTTACAAACTTTTGAATGTAATCATCACAAGAGCCAAGTATAAAGTTTATTGCTGTTCATCAATTCCAGAACAAGTTTTTATGAACTACAAAGAATACTTGACATTAGAAGGCTCAAACAACAAAAGAGCCGTGATGTATGCGTATTTGGCGTATTGCAAAGCAGTAAGCGAATCTAACAATGAATCACGGTTGTCAATTCTTACAGCACTTGCAGAAAACACAACAAATAGTGCAGGTATAAATCCACAAGATTTTGGCGAATTAGAATCACCTTTTGAAGAAGAAGTTTATCAAAGTTTGGCAGACCATTTCGGAACAGAAAGACTAATACCGCAATTGCAATTTGCAGGTTTTAGAATAGATATTGTTTACGACCCGAAAAAAGTTGGTGTTCCAAAAATTGCAATTGAATGTGACGGTGCAAAATATCATTCAAGCAGAGAAGCATATTTATACGACAAACACAGACAGAATATTTTAGAAAATCACGGTTTTATTTTTCATAGAATTTGGAGCACAAATTGGTGGCGTAATTCAAGCAGGGAAACGAAACGACTTGTTGATTTCATCAAACAGACAGAAGAAACAGTAAACGGAAAGACAAATGATTATTCAAAAACAGCTTACGCATTTACAGACGACATTGTAATTCTGGAAAATTACGTTGCTCAAAACTCACTTATTGACATTGAGAAAGACGGAGAAACAATTCAAACAATAGAGAAGGTTGAAACCTTTCAGACAAAAATGTTTGCTAACGATGTTGTAAAACTAGACAGCAAAGTGCAAGTAAAGTATGTGAATAATGGAAAGGACATCAGCATTCATATTGTATCTACAGAAAATAACAAAAACGTCAAGTCAGACGGTTTTCAAAAGGTTTATTACAAATCACCTTTAGCTCATTCCTTACTTGGCCATATGGTTGGAGATATTGTAAAAATAGGCAACCTTGACAATTTTGTGGAAATTATTAAAATAACAAATCTTTAAATATTTCATGTAAATTTACCTTAAAGATATTTTTCTAAACAACTTAAAATATAAATATCATACACTCAAAATTTTCATTTTAATATATGAAATCGAAAAATTTTAATATAGTTTTGCGTGGCAAAGTATTAGAAAAGGCATTGATCCTTGAAGAATTATCATCGAGTATAATTAAACTTATATTACGCTTACTTTGGGATGATACCAAAACTTTAAGTAATCAATCATCAAGCCTATCATTTAAAAATAGAATAGATTTACTATATGATTTGCAGGATATTTCAAAAGAAGAACATGTTATTTTTATTAAAATAATGGAAGTTAGAAATCAATTTGCACACAATTTTGACTGTAATTTATGGGAGGATTTTAAACGAATAAATCCTTCTGTATACGAATATATCTCTAAAAAATTTCCAAATGATGATATTTCGTTTTCAACTTCATTCAGAGACATGTTTAAATTTTCTCATAAAAAATTACTTGAAATAGAGAATAAATATAAAAACGGGTTGTCCATCGAAATTGAAAAAATAATAACTAATGAAGTTTACAGTAATGTTGATAAAATAGCTGAAATATCGGTAAACAATTGGCTTGAATGGTGTAGAGAAATAAACATAAGCGTGTTGGGTACATCATTTTCGGAAGAAGAATTTAAACTTGATGGTTTAAAAAAAATTATTATACAAAATTTCCTAAAGTATCGTGAAAAACTGTATATTGCCTATAATGCTATGCCATTAAATGATTTTAAAGAAACCTTAAAAAGAAAAGTCGATAATAATCATGTAGATGAGTATTTAAACAACCTAAACAATAAATATAAATTTGCATATAATAAAGAATGGGATGAATTATCTGAAGATAATGAAATCCTTGAAGATGATTACTATATCCATTTAAACAAATATGATGAATAGTTTAACCTTACTTATACATCTTTAAAGAAAGACTTAAAAAAACCTGTTAGCAAAGAAAATGCTCACCTTGTTTTTGTAAAGATCGGTGCCTACGGTTTTGGCCAAAATATATATACCTCCATCTTAGGTATATATTTTTGTCCAAAAATCTTGACAAAAACACCACCCTAATTTTTTGCTGCTTATCGGTTTTTGTTTTTCCATCGTGTGTTTTCACCCTACGATAGCCAAAATAACTTATTAATAAGTTTTTATTCTTGGCCAGTGGCCTGTTTTCTACGACATTTTTAAAGCTCACGGCTGTTTTACCTGTTTTTTTAAATTTTCCTAGCTTAAAAATATTTCACCTACAAAACAACCCTTATATTTGTCTTTGCAATGCAACTTTAATCGGTTTTAAAACGTATAATAAGGCTTAAATAAAGAATGCCATTATCAAACTTTCGTATTTTGATATTATTTAGTATAGTTTATAAACCAGTGAGTCATAAAATAAATTTTAAAAATGCTATTTTGTCTTCCACAAAGTTATGGCAACATACTAAAATCCAAAAGAGCTTGAATTTTGCTAACGCTCGGCAGAAATAAATTTTCACCATTGACAAAAAGATAAAAGACAATAAATGAAGAATTTTAAAGAGAAAGCAGGCCTGATTTGGAGAATGGTAGTCCTGCTAAGGGATGCCTTGGCAATCATAAAAGTCGTTATATTGACCTTGGAAGAAAAGACTTTGAAAACGGAAAAAACGGTATTGGACTCATGACTAATTTTAAAAGAGGATCCGAATGGAATAAATGGGACTTACACGTCCATACGCCAAAATCGATAATTCAGCATTATGGAGGTGATACTGATGATGCTTGGGAAAAGTATATAACTGACCTTGAATCACTACCGGAAGAGTTTAAGGTTTTAGGAATAAACGACTATATTTTTCTTGATGGATATAAGAAAGTAAAGGAATATAAAGAACAAGGTCGATTACCAAAAATAAACCTCATTTTGCCTATTATTGAGTTAAGGGTTAATAAGTTTGCTTCTCTTGGTGATGAAGCTTGGAAAAAAGTCAACCTTCATATCATTTTTTCAAATGAAATTTCGCCTGATATAATTGAAGCTCAGTTTTTAAATGCGATACAGCACTCTGTAAAAATATCACCTGACATTGAAGGGATAGAATTTCAAGGAGTAGCTACAAAGGAATACCTTGAAGAATTAGGAAGGAAAATAAAGGAAAGTGCAAATGTGCCAATTAATCATTCAGATTTAAAAGTTGGATTCTGGAATATCAACTTTGACTACAAGGATGTGTTAGATAAAGTCAATGGATATTTTAAAGGGAAATGCCTTACAGCCGTAGGAAAGACAGAATGGGATGGAATGCGTTGGGATGGTTCAGCGGCAGAAAAGAAAAGTACAATCAACAAAGCAACATTTTCATTTGTTTCATTAGAAAAACCTGAACACTATCAGAAGCATTGTGACAAACTAGAAGAAGTGAAAGTTAGAAACTACTTGCTCGATTGTAGTGATGCACATTCTTTTTCAGAAAAATCTACAGAGAAAGACCGCATTGGCAACTCATTTACATGGCTAAAAGCAGACTTAACCTTTGAAGGATTGAAGCAAGTTGCAAATGATAAAAGCAGAATATTCATTGGTGATACTCCCCCCTTATTAGATAGAAGAAAGACTAGTCCAACAAAATTTATTGATTCACTTTCTATTGAAAAAGTAGAAAATTCAGGGTTAGCTGAAAAATGGTTCGAGAATTTTCAATTGGAGCTAAACCCATCAATGGTAGCAATAATTGGAAATAAAGGGCAAGGCAAGAGTGCTATTGCTGATATAATAGGACTTTTAGGCAACACACCTAATTTTGAAGATTTCTCTTTCTTGGAAAGGAAAAAATTCAGGAAACCAAAACCAAATAGGGCAGAAAGTTTTAAAGGTAAATTAAAATGGGTAGACGGCTCTGTTGATTCTAACTTTTTAAGTAATAATCCTGAAGAAACTAGTGTTGAAAAAGTAAAATATTTACCCCAAAGTTTTATAGAAAAGCTTTGCAATGAAGATTTAAAGGATTTTGAAGGAGAACTCAGAAATGTGATTTTTTCTCACCTTTCAGATTCAGATAAATTAGGTAAAAACAATCTTGATGAACTAATTGAGTTCCAGTCAGAAATTATTAATGATGATATTGAAGAAATCAAAGGGAAGCTTCAAAATGCTAATAAAAGAATAATCGAACTTGAGAAAAAGAACTCTGAAAGTTATCGAAAAGCCATTGAGGAAAGAATAAAGGAGAAAGACAATGAACTAAAGGCACATGATGCCTCTAAGCCGACACCTATTGAAGCACCAACAGATGAAACTGCGATTGAAAAAAATAAAGAAGTAACACATCGCATCTCTGCGATTAGAGAACAATTACCTACATTAAATGATGTAATTGATAAAACTCAAAAATCTCTTGCGACTACAAAAATAGATATAGCAGAAATTGAAAAGGTAATTCAAACAATAGGTTCATTTGAAAGACAATTTGACAATCTAAAGTCTGAAGTACAACCAACATTTGATAAACATTCACTAATTCTTAAGGACAGTATTTCTCTGACCATAAATAAAGAACCACTTGAGAGTTTGCTCAAAACAAGGCAAGGTCAATCTATTGCATTAAATCAAGCCATCACAAATGAAGGAAAAACAGGATTCTTAGATAAAAAGGAAGCCTTCAATTTAGAGCTACAACACCTTCAGGAAAAGCTAGATGAACAATCAAGAGCATATCAAAAATTTTTAGACACCAAGAAGGCTTGGGAAGAGAAGCGACAAACTATCATAGGTAGTGATGATAAAGAAGGGTCAATTACAGCATTACAAAGTCAAATATCATACATTGAAAAGCAGTTGATAATTGATTTGGACAAAGCAAAAGAAAGTCGAAAAGCCTTAACTATTGAGTTATTCAAGAAAAAGGAAGAAATAATTTTATTGTATAAAAAATTATTTGACCCAATAACTGCCTTTATTCGGAATTACGGAACACTCCTTTCAGAGTATAAAATTGAATTAGATGTTGATTTAAAGATTATTGGTTTGGTTGAGAAGTTTTTCGACCATGTGAGTTTGGGGAGCAAAGGAAGCTTTATCGGTAATCCTACAGGAATCGAAAAATTAAATCATTTAATTGAAAATCATGCATTAGACTCTTTGGAAGGAATACTTGGCTTTTTGGATGACATAATCCTAAATCTCCAAACTGACCAAAGAGAAGATCAGAAGAAAGCAAAAAGAGAAATCGAAACTCAGTTGAAGAAAGGCTACTCTGTATTAGACTTATATACCTACCTTTTTAATTTAGACTATTTAGAGCCTGAATATAAACTGAAATTAGGTGATAAAAATTTAGCCGAACTATCACCTGGAGAAAGAGGTGCTTTGCTGCTAATATTCTATTTGACCTTAGACCAAAATGATATCCCTTTGGTTATTGACCAACCCGAAGAGAACCTAGATAATCAAAGTGTTTTCAAAATACTTGTTCAATTTATTAAAAAAGCCAAAGAAAAGCGACAAATAATTATTGTTACGCACAACCCAAATTTGGCAGTTGCTTGTAATGCGGAACAGATTGTTCATGTAAGCATGACCAAGGAAAAAGAGAACTTAGTTAGTTTTATAAGCGGTTCTTTAGAAAATCCAACAATTAATAGTGCGGTAATAAACATTCTTGAGGGTACATATCCTGCTTTGAATACAAGAACTAATACTTACAAAGTGATAGAAAGAACCACTCAAGAAATGGGAATTTAATTATGAAAAAGTACGAATCATATAAAGAAACGAGTGTCAACTGGATTGTAGTTATACCAAAACATTGGTGGGTTAAAAAATTAAAACATATATACTATGATAACGCAAGAGCGAACGAAATAGAGGCACAATTGCCTATCATAACCTATACGCAAGAAAGGGTTTCTTGCTTCGTAGGTTAGGAAAGTGATAAGCTTAAATTAAGTTCTTCTTAGGAAGTTCAGTAATTAAAATCCATGCCTGTTTGTAACTTTGAACAGTTAACATTTAAGGAGCTTTCTTAATAACAACAAAAAAACCGATCAGCAAAGATAATGCTCACCTTGTTTTTGTAAAGATCAGTGCCTACGGTTTTGGCCAAAATTATATATACCTCCATCTTGGGTATATATTTTAGTCCAAAAATCTTGACAAAAACCCTCCCCTTATTTTTTGCTGCTTATCGGTTTTTGTTTATGGTATCCTGTGTTTTGATACACAGATACACTAATAATCATCCGATTGATGTCTATGGGAATGCTTTTCCCGGATTTCCTTTTCCAGTATCTCATATTCTTCTTCTGTCATGCTACCATTATGAAAAGCCTTCATTTTTAGAAGCATGATTTCCTGCTGCATACTCAAATCATCGTCAGGAGCAAAATCTAATTGGTCATCACTGTGGTCCATAAAAATTACTTTCAAGACAAAACTACAACTTAAACTATTCTAAACTTATAAAATCAACCTATATATTTACAATTGAAATGAAATAGAGTTATGCTCCATACAATCCAAGCAAATCTGCAGACGAAGAGAAGCGAAATCCAGCATTAGGCTGGATCCACCAAATTAGCATATCAGCAATCGAAGCGAAGCGAAGTCCAGCAGTAAGCTGGATCCAGCAACTCCACAAATCCACAACTTCACAAACCCACGCTCATTTTTCATCCACAACATACAGGCACTAAGGTAGCTCCGGGTCTGATATATGCAAGGTCTGCTGCCCGCTAACCCGTATTATGCAATTTAACTTCGTAGTGAGACACTAAAATACAATAAATCAGCGGTTTAAATTCGAAAAGCATAGCAGAGCTACGGTTACAGAATTTAAATCGGCGTAGCTTCTGATTTGCAGTATTTTAGCGTCGGAATAGATTTTAGATTGCATAATACGGGTTTTCCCACGCCTGCGCCTTTCAGGCGTTCCACCTTGCATGAAATCATCCCCTCACGCTG
>CAZGMB010000047.1:0-42632 GCA_964526715.1 uncultured Aureispira sp.
TTGCAAAAATGACTACTGTAAATTTATGATCAGGGTACTTACCTCCGAAATTGAGATATGTCATACTACTCTCCCCTGCTGCCTTGTATGTAGCTGACACTTTATCACACACTTTTACATGTTGGCCAAGGTAACTTGAAACGCTGTCTATGGAGATTTGTGTTTGGGCAGAAAGGAAGGTTGAAAAAAATAAAAGGCCAAGTACTGAATAAAAATGTTTCATTGTGGTGGATTATAAATTGCAAAAGTAATTAATTAATTGTTTTTAATTTTATGATTTAAATTATAGCGCCAAGATTCATAGTCTAAATGGTGTAAAGTAGATACTTTATCTATTGTTAATCCTTGTGTAAATTGATCATTATAGAGTTTCTGTCGCTTATTTGTGATATTGCTTTGAAAGTAATTTCTTAGCTTGGCTTTTGTGATCATATAATCAAGACCCATAAATGAATCAATTTTAAATAAGTGAGTTGCTGTATTTTCATCCAATGACTCAAGAACAAAAAGGCCTGTGACTCCATTTGGTTTTAGAACGGTGAAAAGAAATGATAAGCGAGTTTTTGGAACAAGATTATAGTAATCAATGGATTCCTTTACGATAAAAATATCATAACCTTTTGCCTGGATAGTAATGATGTGAGTTAAGAAAGGAATCCTATTTTTATATAATGGTGAACTATGTATTATTTTAATTACATCTTGTTCATCAATTCTATCAATTGTTACTCTAGAATAGTCATTTCTTTCTGGATCTAAGATTCCCATACACACTCCGAGAATAATGTCTAAATTATACACTGCGAAAATCCTTTTCTCTCCATTAACTCGAGTAAAATAACAGTCTAACCCTTGTGGCGCTAATTTTTTAATTAATGGTATTTTTAATGTCCACTCTGGTTCTGCCATTTTAATTTCATATCTAAAAGAATGTCCTGCTTTTAGCGCTCTTTTAACAAAATAAACTTCATCCCAACTAATCAATTGTTGGTGGTAAAGTGCTAAAAATGCACTTTTTAAATTTCTATTGTTTATGGATTGTGGATTAGGTGATGCTTTAATTTCAATTGGCGCAGAACGTATTGTAGATGGCTTAGATTTAGGTATTTTTATATTTGTTTTTGAGATTGGTTTATTTTGAGTAGGAATTTCGAGCTTAATATTAGGTTTTTGCTTTTTTGAGCATTTAGCTTCATGGTTTACAATGTGAATAGACTGTATTTTCCTACAACAGTGTTTGCAATTTGTATAGTCAACCTTCTTTTTTGTCATCTTATTGATTTAAGAAATGAATAATTTTCTATCAATAATATATTTTGTTATTTAAAAGTAGTTAACCAAAATATTAAAAAAAAAGTTCTTAAACCATTCCATCTCACGATCGTGTAGAATTTTTGTAGTAACTCACATGATTTTGAAAAAGGTCATATTTCTTTTATAATTTAATAGTATCTTTGCCAAACTCAAAATTTGTTACTTATTTTAACTGGATAACTAACCTATGCACTTAGAATGCACACATGATATTTACATTTGCATCATCAAAAATTTATTATTTGAATGAGCAAGATTGAATATAAGTATCCGGTGGATGTTATGGTGACTAAGATTTTTAAAATTTACCACATTTTGAGTGAATCGAGTACAGTGTCTTCTGAGGAAAGCACTCCGTTAGTATTACTCCTTCTCACCATGTATAAGGATGGATTAATCCATGCTAAGTCCAATAATAATCATGATTCATTTGATAAATTTCAGGAGACTATTGATGCGATGGCACAAGGCCAAGACAAAATCCATCAATACCAGGATATTGTGCAAATTATGCGACAAAGTCTTGCCAAAATCAACAATCACGCTTACAATCGTATATGTTATACTCTTTGCGAATTAGACGAAAAGTTTTTAAATGATAATTTTGTCAAGGTTTTCGATGATGTTTTATACCGTGTTTCACGATCTCAAGGCAGGTTTGCAGGTGAGTTTATACAACCTGTTGAATTAACCCGTTTGATGATTGGATTGGCTGATCTAAAAGAACATTCAAAGATATTTAATCCTTTTGCAGGGTTAGCATCTCTTGGTGTTTACCTTGACCAGAGCCAAAGTTATTATGGACAAGAACTAAATCCACAAACCTGGGCACTTGGTGTTTTGAGAATTTTAGCATACAATAGACAGGGAAATTCTAATTATGTATGCGAAGATTCAATATTAAATTGGCCTGATCAATCTGAAAAGTTCGACTTAATAGTGGCAAATCCACCATGGGGTATGCGGTATGAACATCAATATAGAAATGTTTATTCTGATACTCGAAACATCGAACATTATTTAATAGAGAGAGGTTTACAATCACTAAATGGTGATGGCAGTGTTATTCTTTTACTACCCCAAGGTTTTTTATCTAGAGGAATCATAGAACAAAGAGTCAGAGAACACATTGTTAATTCGGATCTTCTTGACACTATTATTACTTTGCCCGATGGAATAATGCTGAATACAGGTGTTCCAATTGTAATTTTGGTGTTAAAGATGAATAAAAAACATCCTGGCAAAGTTAGGTTTGTTAAAGGTGATAAGTTTGTTGTAAAAAAATCGCTTAGGGAGACTATACTTAATGATTATGAGCTTATCAAGGTTTTAAATAACAAGGAGATTGACTCAGATTCTGTAAGAATGGTAAGTATGCAGAACATCAAAGATATGCATTACAACCTAAATTTACCTAGGTATTTTCAAAAGAAAATTAGTGGTGAAAAACTCGGTAAATTGCTAGAATTTGTAAGAGGTGAAAGAGTGAGTCAGCTTGAGTTCGGAAAACTCGTATCAGTTCGAGATTTAAAAGATGACAAAATCGATTTTACATTAGATGTGTCAACTCTTGAAGATACTGGTTTAAGAAGTAATGGTTTTCAACTTGTTTCTGAATCTTGCTTACTTGTTGCATCTCGAGGGATGTCTATAAAGCCAACTATTTTTGAATTGAATGATGTGCCAATTTTAAAAAGGCAGGATATTTTTGCATTCAAAGTCAATGACAAATTTGTGGATAAAGCCTACTTAATCAATGAGCTTCATGCTGACTACGTTCTGGAGCAAATAGAATCATATAGAATTGGTGTTGGTGCTATGCAAGTCATAAGCAAGAATGATTTTTTGGAAGTGGTTATTAAACTTCCCTCTATTGGGGAGCAACGTGCTAAGATACAAGGTATTTATGAGCTATCGGACAAGATTAAGTTGCTTCAAGATGAACGAAATTCTTTAGCACATGGTACTTCCGTTAATCAATATAATGAATTTGCTTCTTTAAAACATACATTAGGAACTCCTAGGGAAAATATTCTTGATTGGTCTGATAACTTACTTGATTTTTTTAATAACAATCAAGATAAATTTAAAACTTTAAATAAGGAATTTGCTGAATTTTATGAAATTGATATCGTTTCAGTTATGAAGGAAATTAAACGTGATATAAATTTCATTACTGATGTTCTTGAAAAAGGTGAGAATGGTTTTGTTTTATCCGAATACGAAAAAGAAACGATTCCGCTATCAGAAATTAACAATATTATTAACCATTTGTCTAACAATAGCTTTAACTTCTGGATTAAGAAGTTTTTATTGGAGTGTGAAAAACCTAAAGAAAGAGGCATTTATGCAAATAAAACACTTTTTAAAGCTCTACTCGACAACATCCTGACGAATGCTAACAAATATGCATTTGATAATAAGGTAATAAGTAACGAAGTAGTTTTTGAGTTAACTGAAGTTGATAATTACCTCATTTTAGAAATCAAAAACAATGGTAAGCCATTCCCAAAAAACTTCGATAGAGAAAAATTTATTACCAAATTTTCTACTGCAAGTAAAATTTCTGGAAGTGGATTAGGTGGGTATGACATTCACAGAATTGCTTCAGATTTCAATAATCCCGAATGGGTTTTATCGCTCAATGAAGACCCACTCTATCCAGTAGTATTTAAATTTCAATTTTCAATAATTCTAATTAACTAAATATGGCAGATAAAACTTACAATATTTTATGGATAGATGATAAGCATGAAAAGCTTACAGGAACAAAGGGCAGGGCAAAACGTCATGGTATCACTTTGATTCCTTTCAAATCATTAAATGGAGGTATGGATGAATTGGAAAGAAATTATCCATTCTATGACGGAGTTTTATTAGATGCAAAATTTCTTGAAAACGAAGATGATCCAGAAGATAGCGAAGATACAGATTATGTTCATAGAGCCAAAGAAAGATTGCTCCAACTTAAAAAGAAGTTCGAAATTTTTGTGTTAACTGGACAAGCAGATGTTTATGAAGATAAAACTTTTCAAAAGGCTTTTACAAAGGTTTATAAAAAGGGAAGCGATGAAGAAATTGAGCGATTAATTTCAGATATAAAAACTGCTGCAGCAACGCAAGAAGATACTCAGATTAGGCATAAATATAACCGGGTTTTTGCAGTATGCTCTGATAGGTACTTAGGAAGTGAAACTTCACTTTCATTGCTTTATTTATTAAAAACAATAGAAGGAGAAAGTGACGACCAAAATACGGAAGACAGATTAAACGCCATTAGGAAAATAATTGAAAAACTTTTTGTGTCTTTTAATAAAATTGGTGTATTACCGAATGATGTTTTAAAAGGACATGCACATATAACTAACTCAAGTAAATTTCTTGCAGGGTCGCACAACTCTTACGAGCTGTTTAAACCAATACTTCACCCTACTGCTGCTTATATTTTAAGAAGTATTTTATCAATTACACAAGATGGGTCACATTCTGAAGGGGACCTAAACTTAAGAGTTGATGAATTTATAAAAAGCCAAAATACTTCGTATCTTTTTCGTAGTACTATCTTTCAATTATTGGACTTGGTGATATGGTTTAAGGATTTTGTAGATGATAATCCAGATATTGAAAGAAATAAGACACTTTCATCACTGAAACAACATTATACGGGACTAAATTACATTGACGAAATAAAACAAGATGATATGAACAACTATCATTGTGGTGAATATCTTTTAAACTATAAATATGTCTCTGAAAATTTTAAGGTTGGGCAAAAAATTCAAATAATAGAATATTCTGAAAATAGTATCTCGCGGACAAAGGAGTTATATCCAAAATTTGCAATTAAATTTAAACTTATATAAGCGTACGGTGATTTAAAAATAGCGTTAAATAAATAGAAGTATAAAATAAATATGAACCAAAAAGTCCACAATCAAATAGTAAGTTTTATATGGGGCATCGCGGATGATGTACTTCGAGATGTTTTCTATAGAGGAAAATATCGGGACATTATACTGCCGTTTACGGTATTAAGGCGTTTGGATGCATTATTGGTACCTACAAAGGAGAAAGTACTGGAAGCGAATGCTTTTCTGATTCAAAATGGTATTGACGACAAAAAAGCATTGGAGAGCCAAGCGGGATATCCGTTTTGGAATATTTCAGAGTTTACGTTTGAAACTTTGATGAATGATGCAGACAATATTGACACCAATCTGGAAGCCTATCTAGACGGATACAGCCCTAATGTGCAGGAAATCATTAGCAAGTTTAAACTGCGCAATCAGTTGGAGACCATGAAAGAAGCAGGAGTAACTTATCTGCTCATTGAAAAACTTTGCAATAAAGAGATCAACCTTAGCCCCAATGAAGTTAAAAATAGTAAAGGAGAAACTTTGCCACCGCTGACTAACTTAGGGATGGGTTATGTGTTTGAGGAACTGATTCGTAAGTTTAACGAAGAAAACAACGAGGAAGCTGGGGAACACTTTACACCCCGTGAAATCATACGTCTGATGGTTTATTTGTTGTTTACGCCTGTCAAAGACAAATTAAAAAAAGGTACTTATTTGATATATGACCCTGCCTGTGGCAGTGGTGGTATGCTCACGGAGGCAGAATATTTTGCATTAAAAATTCTAAATAGCGATGCGAAATTTATCCTGTATGGCCAGGAAGTAAATCCCGAGACTTATGCCATTTGCACTAGCGATATGCTGATCAAAGGTGAAAAATCAGAGAACATTGCTTATGGATCTACGCTTTCTAAAGATGGTTTTCCCCATTTGCATTTCGACTTCATGCTTTCCAATCCGCCGTATGGCAAAACTTGGAAAATAGATGAAGATGCCATTGTAGAGGACAGAGGAAAAAAAGGCAGTCAAAATATCAAGGACAAACGTTTTGATATTGGTTTGCCTTCTATATCGGACGGACAGTTGCTGTTTCTGATGAATATGGTGAGCAAGATGAAACACAATACCGAACTCGGTAGTCGTATTGCAACGGTCCATAATGGCTCAGCTTTGTTTACAGGTGATGCAGGTGGTGGCGAAAGTGAGATACGCAAACACATCATCGAAAATGATTGGCTGGAGTGCATCATCGCTTTGCCAAAAAATATTTTCTACAATACAGGTATTCCAACTTACATCTGGATAGTCAGTAACAAAAAGGACCCTAAACGCAAGGGCAAAGTACAACTAATCAATGCCATGGATCTGTATGAGAAATTGCGTAAGAACCTTGGGCAAAAAAATTGCGAAATGAAACCACACCATATTGATGACATTACTGAGCTGTATATGGGTTTTGCAGAAAGTAATATTTCTAAGATTTATCCTAACGAATACTTTGGATATAACAAGATCACTGTGGAAAGACCACTGCGTCTTTCTGCCAGATTTACACCTGAAGCCATTGCCACTTTGCGGTTTGACAAAAGTATAAGTGAAGAAATGGAATGGGCATACGGCCATTTTGGTGATGATTTGTATAAGGATATAAAACCCTACAAAGATAAGATCGAAGCCCACCTGAGCAAAAACGAGGTAAAACTAAAACCGGCCGACAAAACAAAGTTGCTGAGTACTGATCATTGGAATAAGCAATTGGCGCTGATGCAAGCAGCCCAAAAACTTGCAGACAATGTGGGCGACAAACAATTTGACGATTACAACACCTTTGTACCTTTGCTCCATAAAACCATTAAAGAGTTGAAGCTGGACATTGATGCGAAGGGAGTAAAAAGCATCTTAGATACCATCACCTGGAAAAATGAAGATGCTGAGCCTGTAATTAAAAAGGTCGAGAAGGATGGGACGATCACTTACGAAGCTGACAGTGATTTAAGAGACACTGAAAATGTGCCACTGGACCAAGAGATCCACGAATATTTTGAGCGAGAAGTATTGCAACACATACCTGACGCCTGGATAGACGAAAGCAAGACCGTAAAAGGCTATGAGATTTCGTTTACCCGTTATTTCTACAACTATGTGCCGCCACGTAGCATTGAAGAAATTACGGCAGAAATATTGCAATTAGAAAAAGAGACCGATGGCATTTTAAAAGAGATTATCAATGATTAAAGCAACGAACCTTATACAAACAGGTATTGCTTGGATACCTGAAATTCCGTCAGATTGGGAATTGAAAAGGATTAAACTTCTTTTTGATTTTAACAGGAACATTGTCGGAAAAACAAGTTCTGATTATGATGTTTTGTCATTAACGACGAAAGGAGTAATAAAAAGAGATTTAGAAAGTGGAATGGGCAAATTCCCTGCGTCATTTGATGGATATCAGATAGTAAAGCCTAATTCCATAATGCTTTGCCTTTTTGATATGGATGTTACGCCAAGAGTTGTCGGTCACGTAGATGATGATGGCATCATTTCAGCTGCTTACACGAACATAATCCCGAAAAAAGGCATAAACTCTAAATACTACTATTATTATTTTCTTCTTCAAGATAAAAACAAAAGTCTATTAGCACTCGGAACGGGAATTAGAATAACGCTGAATAAAGATTTTTTTGGCACACTTAAAATTCCTGTACCACCAATAGAAGTTCAAAACGGCATTGTGGCCTACTTAGACAAAAAGAATAATGAAATAGACAAGTTTATTCGGAATAAGGAAAGGTTGGTGGAGTTGTTGGAGGAGAGGAAGAAAAAGGTTATTTCTAAAAATATTTCACAATGGATACATTCTGAATTAAAAGAAAGTGGGATTTCTTGGATTGGTAAAATCCCCACACATTGGAGTGTATTAAATCTAAAATACTTGCTAAAAAGTAAATTAAAATACGGTGCAAACGAAGAAGCAAAAGACGCTAATCCTGAGCATCCAAGATATATTCGGATTACAGACTTTGGCTTTGATGGAAAATTAAGTGATGATACTTTTCGTTCATTACCATTAAAAAAAGCAAAAGATTATCTACTGAATGAGGGTGATATTTTGTTTGCACGAAGTGGAGCAACTGTAGGTAAGACATTTCAATTTAAAGAATACAACGGGTTAGCTTGCTTTGCTGGCTATCTAATAAAGGCTTCGCCAAATGCGCAAAAAATACTAAGCGACTTTCTTTATTTATATACACAATCAAGTTTGTTCGAAGAATGGAAAAATGGAATTTTTGACAAAGCAACAATTGAAAATATTGGTGCTGATAAATATGCAGTATTAAAAGTAATTGTTCCACCAGTTGAAGAACAGGAGCAGATTATTGCATTTGTTCAAAATGAAAGTTCAGAAATTAATCTTGCCATTTCCAAAGCCCAAAAAGAAATATCAGCTATCAAAGAATACCGCGAAGCCTTAATCACTGATTTGGTGACAGGCAAACGTAGTGTGCCGCAATTACAAAAGCGTTAAAGTATGGAAGTTAATAACAACAATATCGAATACCAAAGTCTGCTCCAGAAAATAGCAGGCAGATATGAGCAGGGTAGGACCAATATTACAGCTTATGTAAATACTGAGATAGTCAATACTTACTGGCAAATAGGGCAATATATCGTAGAGTTTGAGCAAGGCGGCAGTAGCAAAGCCACTTACGGTAAAGGTTTACTAGAAAATCTGAGTAAAGACTTGAGTTTGGCATATGGCAAGGGGTTTAGCCAAAGCAATATGAAACGTATGCGACAGTTTTATGTGATTTATCCAAATAGTGCGACACTGTCGCACCAATTGAACTGGTCTATGATTGTAGAACTACTGAAGATAGATGATCCGTTGGAGCGTTCGTTTTACGAAAAACAAAGTGTCATCGAGAACTGGAGTGTAAGGGAATTGATTCGCCAAAAATCATCTTCGCTGTTTTTGCGATTGGCAGCATCAAAAGACAAAGAAGGCATATTAAAATTGGCACATCAAGGACAAATCATAGAAAAGCCTGCCGATTTGATCCGAGAACCTTATGTGCTGGAATTTCTCAAGATACCTGAGCCGTATCACCTGAGCGAGACGGAATTAGAAACCAGATTGATAGATCATTTACAAGCTTTTTTATTAGAATTGGGCAAAGGATTTGCATTTATAGGCAGGCAATACCGTATTACTTTGGGCAATAGAAACCACTACGTGGACTTGGTATTTTACCACCGTATTTTAAAATGTTTTGTGCTGATAGATTTAAAAAAGGAAGAGGCAGGCTATGAAGCAGTAGGGCAAATGAATATGTATTTGGGTTATTTTGAAAATGAAGAAAACACCGAAGGCGACAATCCGCCCATTGGTATCGTATTGGCCAAAGAAAAAGATGATTTGCTCGTGAAGTATGCTATGCATAATATCTCGTCACAGCTGTTTGTAAGCAAATATCAGTTGTATTTGCCAGAAAGACAGGAATTGCAAGCATTAATAGAGAAACAATTGTACACCGACAAACAAGAATAAGTATGCAGTTTACAGATACATCAGAGAGGGGATTTCAAAAGTTCATCACCAAATATTTGGTAACGGATCATCATTATCTAGAAACCGCACCAAACGAATTTGATCGTGAGTTTTGTATCAATACCCATCAGTTATTGGCATTTATAGAAGCCACCCAGAAAGATGCCTACGAGATGATTCAGAAAAAAGGCGTACGCCCTTTTTTGGTTCGTTTAGATGAAAAGATAAAGGAATTGGGTGTTGTGGAAGTACTTCGGAAGGGTGTAAAACATTTAGATAAGACCATTGATTTGTTTTACCGTAAGCCATCATCGAGTTTTAATACCAAAGATGCATTAAGATATTACGCCAATTTATTTTCAGTAACGCAGGAATTGGTTTACAGCTCAGATCCTAATAACAAAAACCGTATGGACTTGACTGTTTTTGTAAATGGTATTCCTGTGATGACATGCGAACTGAAAAACCCGTTAAGTGGTCAGTATGTACAAAACGGTATTCGCCAACACCAAAACGACCGTGATCCCAAAGACAAGATTTTTTCATTTGCCCGATGTATGGTGCACTTTGCAGCTGATACTGAGCAGGTGTTTATGTGTTCGGAACTCAAAGGCAAAGCATCCTTCTTTATTCCATTTAACAAAGGGCTGAACGATGGAAAAGCCACTCCGCCTTTTGGTGCAGGAAATCCCATAAACCCAAATGGGCTGAAAACACATTATCTGTGGGAAGATGTGCTGAGTAAAGATTCCTTGGCAAACATCATTGACAAATTTGCATCGGTGATAGAAGAAACAGACGAAGACACCGGAAAGAAAAAGAAGAAAATGATTTTTCCCCGTTATCATCAGCTTACATCCGTAAAACAAATATTGGCACACGCCAAAGAAAACGGCATTGGACAAAAATATTTGATACAACATTCGGCAGGTTCGGGCAAATCAAAATCTATTGCTTGGCTTTCGCATCAGTTGCATGGCTTGTTTGACAAAACAGGTACTGCCAATATTTTTGATTCTGTCATTGTCATCACAGACAGAACAGTCTTGGACAAACAATTGAGTGATGAGATAAAACAGTTTTCGCCAGCGATTGGTATTGTTGCCGCCATTACAAGCGATGGAGCAAGTAAAACCAACAACTTGCGTGAAGCCATAACCAACAAGAAAAAAGTAATTATTTGTACTATCCAAACATTTCCGCATTTGCTAAAAGAAATGGAGGACATGGGGAGATTGAAGTTTGCGATCATCATAGATGAAGCCCATAGTAGCCAAAGCGGAGACACATCTGCCAAAATGAATGCCGTGCTATCCGATAAAGGGGAAGAATCGGATGACGACGATGAACCAACCATGGAAGACAAAATCAATGCATTGATAGAAAGTCGCAAAATGATCAAAAATGGGTCATACTTCGCTTTTACCGCTACACCGAAAAACAAAACCTTAGAGACCTTTGGTGTACCAAGGAAATATATGCAAGAAGGAGAAGAAAAGACGGCTTTTGATGCATTCCATTTGTATTCTATGAAACAAGCTATAGAAGAAGAATTTATTGAAGATGTCTTGCTGAACTACACTACATACAGCTCATTCTATAAACTCATAAAATCAGTTGAAGATAATCCTGAGTATGATACGAAGCAAGCACAAAAGAAATTGAGGGCTTATGTAGAGGGTCATGAATTTGCCATAGCAGAGAAAGCCAAAATAATGATTGATCATTTTCACCGTGATGTAAAGCACCTTATCAATGGTGAAGCCAAAACAATGATAGTGACCAAAAGTATCATAGCCGCTATCAAATACAAACAAGCATTTGATGAATATCTAAAAGAAATAAAGTCGCCCTGGAAGGCCATTGTCGCTTTTTCGGGAAAAAAAGAATACAAAGGCGTAGAGTATGACGAAGTATCGATGAATAACTTTGACAGTTACAAAAACGATATCCCAAAAAACTTCAAGAAAAAGGAGTATCGATTTTTGATCGTGGCCAATAAATATCAAACTGGATTTGACCAACCGCTGTTGCATACCATGTATGTGGATAAAAAATTGAGAGATGTGCAAGCCGTGCAAACACTTTCACGACTTAACAGAGCCTATAAACCACACAAAAAAGATACCTTTGTTTTGGACTTTTATAATTCAGCTGAAGAAATACGAGAGGCATTCGACCCTTATTATACTTCCACGATACTAAGTGAAGAGACAAGTCCCAATAAACTCAATGATTTGTTGGATTCTTTAGAGAAATTTGAAGTTTATAACGAAGAAGTGGTGAAAGACTTCTTTGAAAAATATTCGGGCAATGCTGAAAGAACCATTCTTGACCCTATCATAGATTCAGCAGCCCATATTTTTAAATACGATCTGGATATTGAAAAGCAGATTGATTTTAAAATCAAGGTAAAATCGTTTCTAAGAACTTACAGCTACTTGGCCAAACTTCTTGACTTTAATAATCTGTATTGGGAACAGCTGTGGTGGTATTTGAAATACTTATTGCCGAAACTAACCATAGACCAGGATGAAGACCTGGCACAAGGCATTATTGAATCCATAGATATGGACAGTTACCGTCCTGCAAAGCAAGGAACAGAAAATATAGGTTTAGCTGCCGAACCAGGATTTGTGACGCCCATTCCTGTAGGCGTTGGGGGCGGAAAATCAGAACTCGAGCTTGACACGCTGGAAAATATTCTGAATGTATTCAATCAGCGGTTTGGCGACATCGACTGGACTGACAAAGACAAGGTAAATGAGATATTAACAAAACAGATTCCAGCTGATATGAAGGCAGATGGCAAAATTATGGACGCTATTAATACATCGCCTGACAAACAAAACGCTAAAATATCTTCTGACAAGAAAGTAGAGGAATTGATGCAGCAATATTTATTCACGCAGACAGAGATATTCAAAAAATTCTCGACTGATAAAGATTTTCAAAGAAGGTACAAGGAATTTATTTTCGAATCACTCTGGACACAACAAGGGAAACAGCCGCCGATAAATTTATAAGGTGGTCCTTAATAAAATTTGAGTGCATTATTTAAATCTGAAATTATAAGTCTCTGTAATGACAATGGGTTTATTACTTTAACTTTCTCCCCATAGGACAGCATTAATCTTTCAAATTCATAGTTGATGATTAAATATAGCTTGACTTCCAGCGTATTGTTATCTAGCCATTTTGATCTTTGAGAGCCATGGATAGGCTTGTTCTCCACATATTTGCCAGTGATGCCGTAAAAGTGCAATATGATTTCCTCTGGATTTGCTTCTTGAGGTTTTGTAACGCCAATAATATCATCAAAATATTCGGACCAGTTTATTTCTGTATTTGGTATGTATTTTTCTGATGAATCTGTGATATCCATGATACGGTCAATGGCCAAATTCCAAGTAGAACTGTTTTTTTCTTCATGACGTCCGAAAAGGAACCAACGATTGTTGTATTGTTTTAGGTGGAATGGGTGTAATATAACAATGTATGGTTCGGGTGCTGTAAAGTCTTGATATAAGATATTGAGGACTGTTTTGTTTTTGATGGCTTGATACAAAGTGGATAAATGTTCGATGCCTTTGAGATATGGATTGGCATCAAAAGAGATGATTGGAGTTGTAGCTTTATTTGCTTCCATGTTCATTTTGGCCAAAGACTCCTGGAGCCAATCGAACTGTGGCATGCCTTCAAACTGTGACAGCACTTCGACAGAAGACCGGAACTCTTCCATCACCTTAGCATTCAATGGTACGTTCATGATAGAGAAGGTAGTATCTTCATATCTATAGATTTTCTTTTTCCCGTCGTAAAGTTCTGCAAGTTCAATATCCCATCCTTCAGGACTGCGCATGAAAGCAATGTCATCCTGGACTTGGCGCAGTTTGACACTTTCATGCTGACCAGTCATTTCGTAGAGGACTCTGTTACATTCATCAATGAGATCATTTATAAAATACTTTTTGTAGGTGGTTCTGAAGCACCGGTCGAGGACTTTGTATCGGATGAGTGGGAATTTGGAGACAGCCATATTAATGTTGATTTGGTTGAGTTGCTTGATTTGCGGATTTGTAAAGATGTTATTCAACAACAAAAATAATACAATTTATTATCTATGCACCATAAATGCATAGGTGGGTTA
Organism: uncultured Aureispira sp.; assembly: GCA_964526715.1. Classification (GTDB taxonomy): domain Bacteria; phylum Bacteroidota; class Bacteroidia; order Chitinophagales; family Saprospiraceae; genus OLB9. The sequence goes on from CAZGMB010000047.1 coordinate 13,871, forward strand.
TATTTTTGTGGTATTATTTAATTTTAAAAACTTATTCAACATGAGTAACAAAAAAGTATCGAGTAAAGAAATGGCTTCATTTGCAGCCCAAATCCTAAATGATGATAATGCATCAAAGATTGCTAAAAAACTTGCGGGTAGTGTGTTATCACAGACTAACCCTGACCATCAAACTAGTAAGGAGATGGAGAAGATCGCATCTGATGTCATGAAAAGTGAAAAGTATAGCGATGAAACTAAATCGCTGGCTGCATCTGTTCTTAGTCAATCAACTAAAGAAAATAAGTAAATATGAAGTGGATAAATGTAAATGGACACGAAACAAATTTTGCAACACAAATAAAAAATAATTAAAAATGAAAGATGACTTTATAAAAGAAGGGATGTGGAGCACAAGTATTGATTTTAAAGAAGAGATATACGGGAGACTCATTTACTCAAAAATATCAGGCTTGCTTCTAGAGTTAAGAGGTAAATTTGATATCCATAAGATACAAAACGTAAGGCATATTACACTCTATGGAAGTGTTGAACAATTCACTACTAAAATCACTTTATTAGGTTGTGATCCTATTCATTGGGGAAACTCATTCATTGATTTGAAGGTTAACGCCTGCCTTATTGGAGATTTTGTAGATGTAAGCGATGGATTGAAAATCAAAACTGCACATTTTGAATATTTTGGATTACAGGATTTTCTTGGCAAGAGTGGTTTTAATAAGGATAAGGATGATAAATTTGATGTTTCAGTAAATTACAAGTATCAGATTGGCTCTGAAGTAAAGTTTGATGATGTTAATATCACATTTCAGAATTGGTTATATCAGCAATTTCAAAATGATTACGGCAAAACTGGCAATAAGAAGATATTGTTTAAAGAATATGTCCAAATAAAATTTGATTATAAAGCACATAGAGACTTGTCAACAATGCTATCGGACTCAAGTCTACTTACCTACCTGCTATCATTATTAAGTAATAATGTTATCTTTCCTTTGAGTGTTAAGTTCACACTAGATAGTGGCAGGAAAGTGGATTATTTATATCAAAATCCCTACTTTATAAAAGACTATAACAATGATGATCATTGTATCGTACCATTAGAGAATGCTGATTTATCATCAATTGTACCTGAGTTGTTCAAGACGAGAGATCTAATAACAACGTTCGTAAACTATAAAAGAGCTGCAGATCTATACCATAATCACTTTGATGAAAATAGGTTTCTTGATTCATTGGTTGTTTTGGAAACGTTTCATAGAACATTTAAAGACAATACTATAGACAGCGATCTAGAAGTAACCGTCAAAAGACTGATCAATTCTGGATTGATTCCAAATGACCAAAAAAAGTATTTCGAAAGTATTCACCTACGTGAAAAACCAAACTATCAAAAATACCTGGAGTTGTATCTTACTATCGGGAAACAATGCCAAGATAGAATTTCTTTAGACATCAAAAAGTACTGTAGGTTTTTAACAGATACTCGAAATGCCTATACCCATAATGAAAGAAACAGAAGTAATTTATTAAGGGATGAGCATATGTCAAATGCAACTGAAAATAATGAAGCATTGATTAAGTATTTATTACTTATGAAATTAGGCATTGAACAGTCAATTTTGGATAAAAACTTTGAGAATGAATTTAGAAGGGTTGATAGCAAATGATATTAAACTGCTACCATTTGTGGTATCATTAATAAAAATGTGGTGTGTAAATTATCTATGCACCATAAATGCATAGGTGGGATATATTTTTGTGGTATTATTTAATTTTAAAAACTTATTCAACATGAGTAACAAAAAAGTATCGAGTAAAGAAATGGCTTCATTTGCAGCCCAAATCCTAAATGATGATAATGCATCAAAGATTGCTAAAAAACTTGCGGGTAGTGTGTTATCACAGACTAACCCTGACCATCAAACTAGTAAGGAGATGGAGAAGATCGCATCTGATGTCATGAAAAGTGAAAAGTATAGCGATGAAACTAAATCGTTGGCTGCATCTGTTCTTAGTCAATCAACTAAAGAAAATAAGTGAAAAAATGGAAATTGAAATGGTAAGGATTATTGTTAATAATTTGTAAAATCTATTTACTTTAGCGCTTAGAAAATGATTTTTTAAAATGCGTGATATAGAACTCATAGAATTTGAAAATATATACACTCCTGGAAGTTTACTTGGGGTTTATGCCAACGCACTAAGGACACCTGCAGATGGGCGGATGATTATTGCTAAAGGTATATTGCAGATATTACCTAATCAGACCAATTATGGTGGATACTATTATGACAACCTTAAAAGTATCGATGAAAATAGGGTGATCAGGACCAAAATTTCTTCTCAGCTGAGAGCTACACTTACGGACAATGTTGTGTATGTTTTTAAGGGGTATATTGAAAAAAGGATTAATTTTTCGAATATTGAATTGATACTGTCTGTCAATGAAGTGCTCCGAAAGGAAGAAAATGCCATAAATGAGGAAGATGTAAAAAGATTTGAAAAGCTACAAAAGAAGGTAGCTTCAGGATTTAGAGATGTGGAAGCCATGGTTAAAGAACACATCTACAATGGGCGCAAACTCAGGATTGCTAATCTTTATGGTACAACTGCGATCGTAGGTAAAGACTTTGACAAGGGTGTCGCTGATGCAGCTGTACGATTTGAGATATCAGAACATCGATGTAATTTTTCATCTAAGGCTGAATTGATATCGGCTATCCAGAGATTAAAAACACAGAATTATGATGTGATTGCAATCGTACGTGGTGGTGGTGATAGAGCTAGCTTGGAAATATTTAATGATCCTGAACTCGGTGATACTATCATTGGTATCAAACCCATCGTGGTAACTGCCCTTGGCCATACTGTGGATGAAACTCTTTTTGACAAACTTGCAGATAAGAAATTTGCCCTTCCGCATGACTATGGGAATAGTCTCAAAGTCTGGGTTGATCAAGCTGTCGAAGAACAGACGAAATCAAAAAGTGTATTTATCGATCAAGTAAAGAAGGACTTGACCAAAACTTTTCAAGATCAGATCACTACTCTAAGTCAGCAGCTTGCGAACAAGAATAAGGAGTTTGAAGCTGCACAGATTAAGTTTAAAGAGATGGTGGAACAAAATCAGAAAGATAAGGCTGAGACTATTCTGGCCAAAGAAAAGTCTTTTGAGGCTGGCATAAAATCGCTCCAAGAACAAATTAAGGCGAAGGAAGAAAGTCTGAAGTTGGTACATGCTAATAATGAGGCAACGATAAAACAACAAGTTGCATCAGCAACTGCAGAAGTACGCACCAAGTTTGACATCATGAATGCTGAACGTGAGCGAATGGCTAAGCAGGTGCAAGAATTGAGTGATGTTAAATCGAAAATAATTATTTATGTGATTATCGCTGGGGTTATTGGTGTGGTACTGGGGATGGTTATGGGGTGAAGGAGTTATGAATATCGTATTGAATTGAATTTTAAATTTTTATCCAATAAATAAATTGCTAATGAAAGATCAGAAATAGTCCCTAACATATTATGGCATGAAATTGGCCGATCTTGAATAAATACATTAACGATAATTTATTCCTATTACAAACTAAAAATAAATAAAATACTAAAAATGAAATACCTAAAATCACTAGGAATTGAGAATTTTAAAGTCTTTAAAACAAATTCTTCTTTCAATTTTAAAAGAATAACAGTATTGACAGGTCAAAACAGTTCCGGAAAAACTAGCCTTACGCATGTAATCAGGTTATTACAGGCCAATAAAGATATAATTTTCTCTGCTGTGCCAAAAGAAATGATATTAAAATTTAATAATGAAGCCACAGTGCTCCGCTCTTTCACCAACATTCTGTCTAAAAATAGTGAAATGGATGAAATTTCAATCTCATTGCCTTTTGTATGGAAAGACTTCTATGAAAAATTCACTCTTTTGTTAAAATTTAAAATTGATAATGAAAGTAAGTTTTGCGATGGCTTGTTGAGTGAACTTGTGATTACAGATTCAAAAGATATTTGCATTTATAATTATAAATTACGACCTAGAAACAAATGGGAATATCATTGTATTGATAATGATAACGTAAAAATTGAGGATAAAATTAATTTCGATATCTATATAAATATTGACTATATTGTTAAAAACGCACTTAATGATCTCAGAATAACAAAAGAAGCTTTAGAAACTTACAATAAGATAAAAGAGGGTATTAATGATGATGAAATAATCTCTATATTACAAAATTTGAAAATTGACAAGAATTACAAAACAAAAAATGATTTGTATAATCATTTTATAAATGAAATAAAAAAGATTGAAAATTTTATATCAGTTATTTATTTTGGTAAAAATAGTTTAAAAATAGTAGCGGGATACGGAAATGGCCATATGTTTACTCAGACAAATATGATCGGCATGATGACCAATGAATCAAGTGAAAATAGTTTTTATAATTTAAGCAATCAATACACTCAGACGGGACTTCTTTATGATTATGATTCTAAAGAAATAAATGAAGGCATAAAAGGGGACAAATTTTTTAAGGCAATACAAGAAATTGAAATATCAAATTTAGTTGTTAATAATTCACAACTTTTCAAACCTTCATTGTGGAATATTAAAGAACACATCTTAAAATCTAAAAATGAAACTCCAGAAAGGTTTCATAATATGGCTGATCAAATTTATGAATCGTATGGAATAAAAATTGATCCTAATAAAATTAAAGAAAATGGTAATTATAAAATTCTAGAAATCGTCCTTGAAAATTTTAAAAATTATATTACGCAGATATCAAACGATTTAAATTTTCACTTTATACCCAGTGTAAGGGCTATAAATAGCAATGCTTATTCTAGAGATACCAAAACATATCTCGAGTCGGTTGTATTTGATGTTTTAAATGAGCCCCAAAGCACAGAAAGACTTGATTATTTAACTTATTGGCTGCAGTACTTTGGAATATGCAATAATGTTGATTTAATACCATTGGGTAGTTCTGGATTGTTTGAAATTCTATTAGTCGATGATGATGGCGTAAAAAGTAAGCTCAATGAAGTTGGATATGGATATGGACAGATATTGCCTATTATACTTAAATTGTGTTTGCCGTCAAAAGATGTATCACAATTCGTAATAGAGGAACCTGAAACCAATTTGCATCCATCCTTACAATCAAAATTGGCCATCTTTTTTGCTGAAGTACAGAAAAAATATAGATATCAACTTATTATTGAAACACATTCAGAATATTTGATACGGAAACTACAATTTTTAATTGCGACGAAAAAATATAGTAAAGACGATTTAGCTTTATATTATTTTTATCATCCCAAAAATATACCTATAGGAGAACAACAAATTAAAGAAATAGCAATCGGTGAAAATGGTTTGCTGTTAGATAGATTTGGACCTGGTTTTATTGATGAGGCTGATAATATTGCGATGGATTTATTTCATTTAACTAAAGGTCAAAATAACTAATGGAATTGATAGAAATTTATATAGGAGTAAATGATCTAATTAAATTATTTACAGTAACTACACCAATTACTAATCTTGAATTTTCATCAGATAAAAAGGTAGATCTAGAACATCAGTATTTTATAAATTTAAAATATCTCTTTCTTAATAAAAGCACGATTCATTTAGATAATCTAAGTTTTTTTGAAAATTCTGACAATATGATTATTAAACATCTTAGAAAACTTGCAGCAACATATCAAATTTTTGAATATACTGAATTTCAATATTTAGATAATGAAGAATATCAAACTGAGTTTAAACCCAATATAATACAATTTAGAAAAGATACAAAGTTGGACAAGAAGAAGGGCTTTCTGAAAATCAGTTGTGATGAAAATGTCATGGAAAAGAGTAAATCAATATTCGATTTACATGTGGTAACCACGTTTAAAAATGATATGCAGAACAAATTTAGTGATTGGTCAGTACTCCAACGAATTAAACTGCCTTCTAATTCAGTAATAATAGCGGATTATTACATTTTAAAAGAGGATGGAATCAAAAATTTACTGTCTATTCTAAATAATATTATACCGACTCAGATAGACAGTAACTTCCCTTTCCAAATTACGATTTTATGTAATGAAGGTGAAGTTGGAATAAACAATTTGGAGCTTTTAAAAGAATTTAACAAGTCAAACATATATATAGATGTTTACTCCGTCTCCAAAATAGATCTTCATGATAGGTTTATAATTTCAAATTATTGGTTCTTAAATATTGGACATAGTATGGATTTACTAAACAATAATGGGAACATAAAGGGAAATAAAAATACTTCAATTTTTATTCATGGTTTTGCTGGAAATGCTTCTTCTCTGTACTTTGATTTACGTAAGTATGCAAAAAATTTAGTTAAGGATAAAAGTCCGTTCTATACATCTTTTCCACCAAAATCTAAAAATAGACTTTTGTATTAATTTAGGATTTAAAAACTCTTTATTCTAATTTATCAAATCTCAAATATGAACGACTATGGCGTTTCCCTAATATATATAATTGAAATACAACAACATTTTAAATTTCTTCGTTTACTAAAAAAAGCGAGGAATGGAGAATCAAAATGCACTGAGAGATAAGATAGTGTCCTGTATCTGTACTATGGATATGCGGATGCTGGATGTATTGTTACCGGACTATGGAATGTATGAAAGTACTTATAAGGAAGTGTGGCTGAAGCGGTTGAATTCATTTTTTACGTTATGCAAGATGTGTGGTGATGCTGTGCTCACCGTGCAACGAAAAGTATGTTTTGTTGGGATCCAGTGTAATTGTGGGCAGGTGATATGGCTATTTGATGCAGAAAAAACCAAGAAGGGTTTTGCGATTTATTTTGAAATGGAAGGGGATAAGATCAAAGGCATAGGTCGTTGCTATGGTCATGAAGATGATGGCCAAGATGTGAGACTTATTAATGAGGCTTTTGAGTATGAAGCTTTCTACATTTATGAACATGAAAAGATTGGGTTTGTTGATAGTCAGGAGTATAAAGCGCTCAGAAAGGATGTAAAGCTTTTTATCAAAGATATGACTAATCCATATAGGCACACTCTGGGGCTGATTGGCCTGAAAAGGAAGCTGGTGGACTATAATCAACTTTATTTTGATGTTAATGAGGTGCCTTACCTTTTTGAATATAAGATGGAAATGCTGAAGCTATATGAAGATTGGTTTGCTCTTAAGAATGTGTTTAATCAGCGAAAAGGTTTTCAGAAGGTGATCGAGAAGTGCCATGAATTGATGCAATGCTCTGAACCAAAAGGTAAAGTCAAGGTGATGAGGTGGTTTGTTCGGAATGAGTCTAATGTGAAAAATTACATGGTATTTCATAGTGCATTACAAATAGAACCATATAGAATCATCTATCCATATCAGATTGATGGTGTGACCCGCAGGCTTATAATTCGGCATCCGAAAATAGAAATGGATGTGGATGCTTGCAGTTTTTTAATGACGTATGTAAGACAGTTTTATAGCTATTTGTTTGATCGGTATCTTACTGATTTTACGATCCATGAATATATGGAGTCTAAATGTGCGATGTACCATCATTTTAAGGATCGGATGGATGAGGTGGTTGGGGCGTTTGATGGTAGGTGGGGTGTAGAGAAATTAACCACAAAGGGCACTAAGGATAACCACTGAGAACACTGAGATTTTCACTAAGGGAACTAAGAATAAAATTTTATTTTACCACTAAGGGCACAGAGATGTCACTAAGGGAGACTAAGGGTTTTACGCTGAAGCGTTATAGGCCGCAAAGGGTAACCACTGAGAACACTAAGGTTTTCACTAAGGGAACTAAGGATAGGTTACGGTTTTTTACCACTTAGATCACAGAGATGTCACTAAGGGAGACTAAGGGTTTTATGCTAAAGCGTTATAGGCCGCAAAGGGTAACCACTGAGAACACTAAGGTTTTCACTAAGGTAACTAAGAATAAGATTTCTTTTACCACTAAGGGCACAAATGATTCATTATAGTAAACTAAGGATTTTTACGCTGAAGCGTAAGAGGTACAAAGTGTTGCTTTCAATCGGAGATTGAAAGGGCAGAAAAAGGGCAGGAATAATGGCATTGAAGTTGGATTTGTCTGCCAATAAAGATAAAGGAACAAAGATTGGTGGACAGCATGAAAGTTATCGATCTAAAACACATCGAAACTCAAGTGACTTATGCACTTCAAGGCAAGGATAAAGTAGATTCAATTACTAAAAATATTTAACCAACAAAAGCCACCCAACTTATTCTGTCGTATGGCTTTTGTATATGGTTAGAAGCACGAGTTACAAACTCGCGCTAGCAAGGGGCATATTTGCATTACTGTATTACTTTCTAAGGATGGGAATAATTCTAAGTGGTACTAACATATGTATAGGATTACACAATTATTTCAACGGACAAGAGTTTGATATTGTACCTTTGTATAGCTTACTCACAGAACTAGCTCTTCCGGATTTTATTGGGATTTCGATCACTATTATTCAAATTTCATTAGCTATTTTCGCAGGAAAAATTGAAGATTTATTTAGTTAGTCCTACAAGACCAAAGATGGATTAATTAAGACAAAGTTTTAAAATGTTTAAATTAGATTATTGACAAATATATATTCTTTTTAATATGACCTAGTAGTCTTTAGTAATAAAAATTGATAGAATAAATTGGCCAACAACAATTACAAAAGATATCATATCAGGTAAAGCAAAGTCAAAAATTGTTTCAAAAATTGAATCTATATTTATAGCCATGCCGTTAAATAGTTCATACAACATTACAGAAACACTTATCCCAGATGATGCTACTCCAAAGAATGTAGCTGATAATATTACCGAAGAAAAAATAACAATCCCTAAAGCGCCTGCTAAAAGCCAAATCAATAAATCAGCAAACCCATTGACATCAGAAGAAGGATTATACCCCAAATAATTATATATAAAATTGTCAACGGATGTATAACCTAAGCATGTTAATGTATAAATAATAGTCAGAACAATATATGGAACTACAGTAATTAACATACTAAAAGTATATATTGTCTTTAAACCTGGATTAATTTCTTTAGATTTTAAAACATCAAATAATTTTAAATCTCTAAATTTTTTAATAATTGAAACTTGTTTTAAAAGAAAATATAAGTAAACAGTAAAAAGGATAACAATTGACAAAGTTGATGGATCTTCAACAATACTATTAGTAACCCTAATATAGGCTTGATATCCGATAATATTAAAACCAATAAACATTATTAAGTTACCAAAACTAAAATTCATAATTAAATTTTTATTAAATTAAAATACAATATTATGTAAAAATTAGTTAAATATTCATTTTATTTCAAATTGAAATACTTTATATCTGTTCTTTAATATTTTTATATTTAATAATTTTGAAATTTATGAATTTAACTTACAAGAATAGGATTAAGTGGTGCTAATTGATTTTATAACTTTGGTTATACTTTTACAACTTAGGGTAGTTCAAGATTTAAGAATTAAAAATCTATACACTAATTATATTTCACTATTGGGCTAAAATAGTCTATCCCAGATTGGACTTTATAATTTAAATCAAATTTCACTAGATTACTCCCATTAAGGTTACATTTATATAATTCACCATTTGCTTTAAAGACAATTAAATCTGCATCTTCTAGAATTATGGCATTTTCTAGCAAATAAGAAGTCAATTTAGTTTTTAAACCAGTTTCTGTATCAAACAAATACGTACCCTGAACACTAATATTTTCTTTTCTCGAAAATAATAAATGATTATCTGTAGTCCACAAAAAAAGTGTCTCAATATTCCCAGTAAAAAATAGTTCTAATTTTATATCGACAATTGCATCTATCAAAGAATAATTACTAACATTATAAATGTGATAATATGCTTTTTTAGATTCCATTCCCAGATTATATGAAGGATTGGGGTTCGGGATCATTAACTTATTACCTTTTCTTGAAACATTAAGACTTTTACCAAGAATTAAATTTTGAGAATCATAGAGAAATTTACCATGATTAAAATCAGAATTAACTTTTGCTACATTTATTTTTTCTCCAGTTCTAAAATTTACTTTATATATATTTGTGTAATTTAAATGGCCATTCCATGCTGTATTTCTTTCTGGGTCAATAGCAGCCAAACAGTACCCTACAGAATCATTAACCCAAGCTGAAAAAAGTATATCTTCTCCATTTTGTGATAATGTTTTTATAGAAATATTTTGCATATCTAAAACCTTACTATCCTGTTTAGGCATTTTATATAATAAATATCTATGGTTTGGGGATATAATACCATAATTATAATCTAGAAATCCCCTAGATTTATGAAGATCAGTAACAAGTGGAGTTAGAAAATGGTCATTAAGTTCAGTTATTTCTTTACTAAAAGACTTTAGTTGATAAGACTTACCTTCTGAAAAAATTAAATTATTATTAAATGCTAAATAATTTCTTAATGAATTTACAGGGAAAAATATACCTAACTCAGTCAGTTTACTTTTATTTTTGAAAGTAAAATTACTTACATCAAAATTAATTTTATAAAAATCTCGGTTTTCTAGAAAAATAAATGACTTTAAGTCTCCTTGTGTTAAAAAAATATCCGACGGTTTATCGTATGCTGTTTTTATCAGTTTGCCAAAACTGTCATAAACCTTTAAATAGGTATAATCATAAAATATTATTTTGCTTTCTTTCAAGTAGTAAACAGGCCTTACTGTCTTATACATTATATGATACTTAAAGTCGAAATTCAAATTTTTACCAGATCTTGCATCCATTATACCGTTATTTGCCCAAAAGAAATATTTAAGATTGGATGTATCAATTTTAATGTTTTGGGAAAACGAATTTTGACAAAGGCAGATGATCAGAAATATTTTAAATATGTACTTCATACACTTTACATTTAGGTTTAACAAATTATTTGCAAATATATAAAGTATCTGGAAAATTCCAAAGTTACCATTATATTAAGTAAAAATTCTAAAAGTACAAGACTTAGTGACTTTATTGAATAGTCTTAGCCATTTTAAGCTTTGTTGGGCTCTTTTTTTCACCCAAATTGCTTAATGGATAGTTTATCGTCATTAATATTAATATTATGACTAATTTGCTAGATCCACTAAATACTGATATTTCCCATACTATAGTAATATTATAATAATGAATTTATTCTTTGCATACACAGTAAAGTAAAATCAAGAAATAAAATTATGTGAGCTGTGGCGGCAGACATACTTTGGAAATTAGATCTGACAATTCTTTATGGTCGTGGGGATCAAATCAATCAGGGCAACTTGGGAACGGAACAACTGAAGACAGTAGTTTCATAAGTTTGTTAGATTCTACTAAAACCTGGATAAAGGTGAGTTCCGGAAATCTACACAGCTTTGCAATCGATGAAGACGGCAGATTATATGCCTGGGGCAATAATGAGGCTGGTCAGCTTGGTACCAATGATTTGTTAGATAGAAAATCACCCACTGAAATTTTATGTCCCACAAGTAGTTTATATGATAATTCAAGCCGTTTAGAGTTTGAAATAATACCTAATCCATCTTATGATGGAATTCGTTTTAGTGCAGATGGATATAGTTTAATTGGATGGGATTTCGAAATTATAACCCTTTCAGGCAATATAGTACTATCTGGTAAGATTTATAAAAATGATGAAATATATAGCACAAGTAACCTTGCATCAGGTATTTATGTGGCATTGTTAAAATCAGATAAACATATTTCGTCAAAGAAATTTATAAAATTATAAATGTCAAATAATTGATTTAAAAATAAGGAAAAAGGTAGTTGTTTATTCCCACTTACTAAATAAATAACAATGGGTTTTCACCCGCGGTAAAATGGAAATAACTTTCTTCTAAGTCCAAAATTCAAATCTTTAAAAGCTATATTCAACCCCGTAAAATTTTATTTAATCAAATCTCCCTCTGTTGACACTAAAAATATATCGTTGTATTCACCTATTTCTTTAAAAACAGCATCATAAATATAAACAACTTCGCCCTGCCAACCAGAGACAGAAAAAGCATTTTCCTCCGGTAGCAACTCAATAGTACTAACCACATGATCACCTACCATAGGTACAAAGACAATTACCCGGGTCCCACTTTCTTTTTCTGTAACGAAAAGCCATCTGCCATATTCGTCTGTGGCATATTCATACTCTTCTGTGTCCAATAATACTGTTTCAGGCAGATATTTTATATTGGCTTTTGCTTTTTCTATTGCATTATTCAATTCATTATAAAAATCATCCATCTTATGTAAAATTTTGTAGGTTTAAAGGTAAGTAATTTTTTTTATTCATACCAATATAGGTACATTTTATAGAAGCAAACTCTTTGATTTAGATATATTTCACATTTAATCCATACCATGGCTTCAAATGAGTAAACTAAAGATTTATTAAATTGTGAAAAAGGTCTTACTTTTTTATCAGCAGCTGACTTGTAGAATGTATAGAAATAGAAAATGGATCTGTTTATGTCGCCTTTAATAGGTTCGATTAAAAAAGATTTCTTCATTTCACCTCCCCCATATCCCCAATCCCGATCATCGCAGCCCAAAAGAAAGGATGTTTTTGTATGCTTTTGGCAGAATTGATGTGACGGAGTTTTGCCTGTCGGAGGGCAACATCTTTGGTATACCCTTTTTTCAGGTTTTTGTAAAAGTCAATGGAGATGTCTTTGGTTGCAGTGTCATCCACTTGCCAAAGGGTCGTGATGATGCTTTTGGCTCCTGCATACGCGAAGGCCCGGGCGAGACTAATGATCCCTTCTCCGCGTTGGAGCTCACCCTGAGCGGTCTCACAAGCGGATAGAAACACCAGGTCTGCATTCAATTGAGTATTGTATATATCCCGTACATAAAGAAACTCATTTTCGATGCTGTCTTTCTGCTCTGCAAAGGCGAGATAGGAATAGTCTCCTTGTCGGGCATCGGCTACACCATGGGTAGATAGGTGAACCATACGATAATCACCGGCTCCATCATAAAATTTTTGTTCGGTGGCGTCACTATTGACAAAATAGTCTCCTTTGTACAGTTTGCTGACAGTACCAGTTTCTATACCACTGGATGGGAGTGGATCATATGTTTTTCTGGAAACGATGTCCTGAAAGATAGTCGTATCCCTTCCATCTGGCAGTGTGTCAAAAACCAGATTGATGGTACTATCGAGAACAATGAAAGACCCTTCATAAAATGGCGCAAAAGCGACAAGGGATTTGGTCGGTTCTTTTTTGTGTTTTTTGTTTTTCATTTCCTGCCAGAGTGTCGCAGAGTAATTGTACGACATGTTGTGATCATTGATCAGGTAAGGATAAGTGCCAAATTGGTTGAGCTTTTCCGGTTTTGACTTTAGTAAGGCTTCAAAAGGGACATAACCCAATACACCATCGGGTATGATGACAAGGTCAGGAGTTAGTAAATGAGCTATGGGAGCCATGATACGTTGATACAACGCTTGAGCCGCATAGGAGTAATCAGTTATAGAGTTTTTGTAAACGATATCTGACCGTTTGTCCGCTGATTGTCCATGATAGCCATACAGTCCTGATTGCATCTGCTTGACCAAAGAATCGAGTGGAAAGTCTTTTTTGACTTGTACTACATCAAAAGTGTCTGGACGAACCACAAAAATAAAGATGGAAGAGTCGCCGACGAAGTATTCGAGCATCGTTTGTCCATCTTTTAGTAATTTTTGTTGCGTATCTTCCAGACTGATGGTCCTGGTGTCATATTTGAGTCGGTAATATTCCGGATAGTCTTTTTCTAAGGTCTCAAATAAGGCTTCCTGCTCCCGCTTGAGATCGAAGATGATACTGGAAATACGCAAGACATCTTGGTCTGTTTCTTCCTTCCCTTTTTCCAGCAGTCCCTGTCGTTGTTTCTCTCGCCAGTTGATGTCGATGCGAAGGTCGTATTCTTTTTGCAGGAGAAAATCCGGAATACCTGCAAAAGCCAATGCATCGGTTTGTTTGATTTGGGATTGCAGTAAACTTGCTTTGGCTAACTCGGTGTATTCGTATGTTTTAAGTTTGAGCGAATCATGCTGATCTTGTGTGGATTTAACCAGTGAGACATCAATGGCTGATTCAAAAACAGGTATGTTTTGGGATTGGTATAGGTTTTTGGTTTCAGTGCTGATGTCAGATGTCATTTGGGATTTGATTCCGTAGATGGCTTGGTGGAGGTAGAAAAGGCTGGAGTCGATTTGGTTAAGTTTTTTGTAAATATTAGCTATTTTATATTGAGAAGAGATAACTTCAGGGTGAATAATGCCAAATGATTTTGTCAGAACGTTTATTGATTTTTTATAAAAAGCAATAGCTTTATTGTATTCCCCTTTAATATAGTAAGTAGCTCCAATATTTCTATAAGAATCGCAAATATTTGGGTGATCTTGTCCGAGAGCTTTGATCCTTATATCTATTGCTTTTAAAAGACATTCAACTGCACTATTAAAATCTTTAGTGGAATTGTAAAAAACACCTAGATTATTGTAAGACGTACCTACAGATGGGTGGTCAAGACCGAGTGTTTTAATACGTATTTCCAAGGCTTTTAGAAGATATTCAAACGCCTTGTCAAATTCTCCTCTATTTTCGTAAAATACTCCAAGATTATTATACGATGTGCCTACTTCATCATTATAAAGACCAAACCTATTAATACGTATATCTATTGCTTTTTGTAAAAAAAAAATTGCTTTTTCAGATTTTCCATTTGAATCAAAAAAACCACCAAGATTGTTATATGAATTTGCTACATCAGGATGGTCAGGACCAAGTGAATTGATACGTATTTTTAAAGCCTTTTTGCTGTATTCTATTGCCTTATTATATTCTCCTTTTAATTGATAAACTATACTAATATTATGATAATTTGTTCCCACAACATCGTGGTCCTCTCCAAGAGTATTAATACGAATATTTAGTGCTTTATTATAATTTTCAATTGCTTTATTATATTCACCTTTTGATTTATAATAGTTCCCTAAATTATTATATGGAAAACCAAGAATATCATGTTCAGCCCCAAGTGCTTTGATGTAGATATCCAATGCCTTCCCTGTGAATTCGATAGCTTTATCAAATTCTCCTTTAGAATTATAGCAACCCCCTATATTATTAAATGTTGACCCAACATTAGTGTGATTATGCCCTAGTGCATTAATAAATATTGGTAATGATAATTTATAATATTCCAAAGCTTCATCATATTTGCCTATCGATTGAAATATACTACCTAAATTAGAATAGGATATACCTACATTTATATGCTGGGACCCTAAAACATTAATTTGTACACTTAACCCTTTTTGAAAATAACCAATCGCTTTATCAAATTTTCCTTTTGCTTTATAAGAAACACCTAGGTTATTAAAGCAAGCACCCACATTTGCATGATTAGTTCCGTGTGCTTTAATATAAATTTTTAATGCCTTTTGATGATATTTTAATGCTTTATCATACTCGCCTTTTGAAATATAAGAAGTTCCAATCAAATTAATGGATGATGCTACATCAGAATGAAATTCACCTAATAAATTGACTTTTAGTAATACAATTTTTTCATTTAATTTTAATGAATGGTCATATTTCCCTTTAAAGTGAAACACCCTCCCCATCTGATGCAAACAATCTGCCACTTCCTTTGACATATAACCGATATTCATCTGATAAATATGTTTGGCCGTATCTGCTTTGGCATAAGCATAATCATATTTGCCTATTTTGATGAGTTCGATGGCCTGGTCGAGACGGCTGCGGGCATAAGCTGTGTCTGATGCAATGGAATTCGGGATAAATAAATGTAAAGTATCCGGTATTATTTGAGTGGTAGTATCTATACCCAGTTCTGCTAGTATGATATCAGGGATAGAATCTAAAATGCTTTGCAGTTCGGAGAGACCGTCTTTTGTAGTTTGGGCAATGGTAATACTTCCCCAAAGTACGAAAACAAGGCTGAGAAGGATTTGCTTCATATTTACTGGTTATTTGAAGTACAAATATAACAAAGGGATTCCTTTATTATGTAGAAATCCCTTTGGTTTTAAAATTTAATTTATTTGAAAAAGATTGCTGACCTTCACATGCTATTGGATAAAAGATTTTCCATCTCGAGTGCGTGTGCTAATTCATGGATCGTTATCTTCTATTTAAGGGTCATTATGATTTTAGTACTGAATACTTCCATTTGTAACTATATGTGAAGAATTAGCAGTGTTATATCCAATTACGATACAGTTGGGGTTGATTGGTTCTAACCACAAACTTGCCCTTTGTTTTACCTTACCATATTTGCATTACCTTCTTGAGTACATTTCTGTGATTTATTGGAAGATAAGAATGAAACTGATAATATACTACATAATTTGGCCAAAGTTTGATGGTCCAGTCTAAGGCACTTCTGTAACTGACTTCATTTTTTGCAGTAGTAAAACGAATTCACCAGCTGACCATATTCATTATAGAAATATAAATATTGGCCTTGTACACGATAACTCCCCGAACCTGTTAAATTTAGTGTATTTTTACTCTATGATTATAATGCCATTGTCAAATTTTTGAAATGATACTGATTGATTACTGTTTAGCGTAAATTGTCCGTTTTGTTTATTTACAAGCAACCTTGCTGTTTCGCCCATCCCAATTAGACTTTGATTGGCATTGTTATTAAATATCAAATATGAAGCATTGGTTCCACAACCTATTATTTTTCCATTGTTAATTAATTCTGAACCCGTAAATGTTAAATTTTTAGTACATGAAATATCTAAAGTTCCTAGACTATCAATCTTTAAATTTTCTAAGTTCAAGTTTTTTTCAAGTTTTAATTTTCCATTAACAATTAACATACTATCTAACACCAAATTTCCTTCTACACCGCCAAATGTCACAGTTTTTAGATTATCTACATTGATGATCATATTATCAGAAATACTAAGATTTTTTGTCTGAAAAGTTGAATTATTTCCAGTAAATCTTAGTGTACCATTAACCGTAAAATTACCATTAGAGCCACTAAAAACCAATCCTGAGATATTTATATTCGAATTGAAAGTTAAGTTTGCGTTGAGGGAATTTGTCATCGATCCTGTGATCATACTATTTCCTAAATTATTAAATGTAATGGAACCATTATTCTGAAACCCATCTAAAATTATATTTCCATTACTGATGATTCCTCCTGCCCCAGAATATGAACTTGGATTTCTTGTTTCCAATAAATTATTTATTACAATTTGTGCAGAACCTTGTAACCTACTGGTGAAATTAGAAGATACGGAAGATGGTCCAATTTTTAAATCATTTAAGGTTAAGGATGTTGGCAAATCGATATTAAGAATTGCATTTTTTACTTCTATTCTATTAATATTAGCCACGGCAGTATTTTTGATATCAAAATATGCTAATGGTAAAGCATTTCCTTGTATTTCCAGAAAATCTAGAGATATCCCCCCAGAAATTGAAATTGTATCGGTATGAAAATGCCATAATCTGCCATTCCCAGATATATTAGAAGATGAAAGAAATGTTTTGTTTCCATTTTGCAACCTCAGTGTAGCGTTGGTTTCTATAACTATATTGCCACCAAAATTACCTGTCGAAGCTAAGGTTAATGTTTTTCCAGATGATACTAATATGGATCCGTTATAAGAACCTAAAGACTTTTCTATAGATAGTTTACCATCATTGACGTTGATGAAATTTCCATTAAATACAAATAAACCTAGTCCCGTAATACTTCCATCACCTGGTCCTAATTTTGTGATTCCATTTTGTAACGTTAAATTTAAATTATTTATGTTACCCCCATTGGCCCAATTAAAATATCCATTTACAGTTATACTTCCCATATTAAAGTTAGGGTGGGATTTTAATTCTTTTGCTGAGAAATTTAGCGTATCATTTAAAACTAATGACGTATTAACAAAAGGACCTGAATTAACTATAGTTCCTTCTACGTCAGTAATACCATTTACAATTGTACTACCAGTTCCCCTAAAAACTCCTCCAGGTGTTAATTTAAGCCTACCATTTACTTCTATTTGGCCTAGATTTTCAATATGTGCACCATTCAATATTCCATTAACCAATAGATCAACTCCAATTCCATCATTAACAACATAACCTACAGACATGTAAGATAATCTTCCATTGGTGTGTACAACTACTTGATCAATGGTATCACCTGATGACCAGACATTGTGATACACTCCAATAAAGCCATTTTGGTAAGAAGGTTTAGCAGTTGCCGAAGTCCAGGAGACTCCATCATAAATTTGCCATATAGATAAATCACTCCATCCCCCGTGATTTATCGTTCTATAGTCACCAATAGTTTGTGATTGTATTATAGGTACTCTAAATAAAAATATAACCACAATCCAAAATAATTTCATCAAGAATAACCTATGTTTTATTTCTAGCAAATAAAGTGGACAACTATAGAGAAATGATAAAAATAGTAAAAAGAAATAGGATGGTCTAAAACGGTTTTTCATATTTTAAATAAATTTAATTATGGATATCAGTTATTCTAGTGTTTAAATAAAAAATAACGGTTGAATGCTCATATTTTTATAATTCTTTTTAGAACTATTTTGTTGTCAGTTTGAATCTTTAAAATATAGCATCCACTAAGAAGATTTTGGGTTTGAAATTGAAAAACACCGTCTTTACTGGTTTCCGTACTTATAAAAATACCATCAATTGTATACAACCACGATTTAGATGTTTGATCATAACCTAGAGGCATGAATATGGTAAAATTATCTAAGAAAGGATTAGGAGATATTATGATATTATTTTTTTCAATTTGATTTGTAGATGATACACATCCTGAAATAAACTTCGGTTCAGAAATTCCGCTGCAATTGTCAGACCTTACAGCTTTTAAAGTATAATACCCATTTTGTTTAGCAACATAAAATTGTAAGTTGGCACCCGTGATATCTAAGCCATTGAGTTGCCATTGATAAGAAAGTCCACCATTAGGTCCCGCTAGATAGCATAGGTCATTTACGACTATGGTAGGTATGTAGGTTTCCTTTTCTACAATGATATTATCAGATTTTTGGCCTTCTCCACAATCGTTGACAAAAGCCACATTGTATGTCCCAGTTGCATTTACATTGATGGATGATGTAGTTTCACCTGTTGACCATTTTATAGTACATCCATTACAGACGTTAATTACAGAAATGGTTTTTGATGATTCGTCGCATATTTTTATCGTACCTTCGAGAGACGTAACAGGCTTGATTGGCAATGATTTTGTAGTGATTTCTACTTCACTGGATTGAACATTGGTACAGGTATTGGAGGCTGTGACCCTATATTTTGCCCCTTGGTTGACCGTTATTGAAGTACCTGTGCTATTATTTGACCATAGATACTGACAATCAATACAAGGATTGGTGACTGTCAACGTGGCCGTTTCTCCAATACAAATAGAAAGTTTGGTGGCTGTTATTGTGGGAACAACTGGTGGTGTGCAACCATATTGGGTCACAGTTATAGTTTCTTTAAGCCCGTTGCATCCATGTATTTCTAATATGGCAATTCTTGTCGAGGGAGTGTTGTTTTGAGTCCATGATATATTTACTGATGCAGAAGATGATCCGGAAATTTTACTTACCGTAATCCAATTGGGAATATTTTTAATTTCCCAATCACAATTAGTTTGAATGCTTACAGTTTGGGTGAAAGGTATAGAACTCGAAAATAATTCTTTTTTGTCAAGGGTAAGGAATGAGGCTGCATCAGTGGTATAATATGCTGACCATGCATTTCTTGCATTTTTACTATCTGATGAAAATTCGATATACATTTTTCCACTTGAAGCAGTATATTCTAATAAATTAACTTTTCCAGTGAGAGAAGCTATTAAAGGATCAATAGCGGAAGTTCCATTGTAAATTTTGATATAGTCTTTACCGTCTTCAAGATCAAGTCCTATAAAGTCAACAAAGTATAATTTTACTGGATTATTGTTTGGTGCCAAAATGGTATAGGTATGCCTAGTATTGTTTAAGTAATCATCAGAAAAAGGGTTTAAAGCTTCTATTACATTACTGCTATTACTGTAAAAGGTATCTTGAGCAGCTGTAAATAAGTTGGTTCTTCCCGAATAAATAATAGAGAAATATTGTTTACCACTATTCAATGATCCTTTATGTTTTACTTGAAGTTTGTATATACCTTGTTTCGGGTTGGGCAAGTAGATTTGTTCCACATTATCCAATTTATTGTCGCCTGTAGTTGCTGGTAGTGAAGGGTTGTTTGGGTCCAAAATCCATGGAAAGAACTCCTTATTATCACTTTCCCTTATCAATCTTAAGTCTAGGTCATTAACAAGTTTTGATGTCTTATTATTAAGAGTAAAGTTGGGTGTAGCCACTCCAGATACGTCGGTCCATGCAATGGTAGCCTTGAAAGGTTGCGAACCATCCAAATAAATTCTTCTATCCCTAATAGGGGTATTTGTTGATAAGGAATCTCTGGATACAAATCTTTCAGAACTGTAAGTGTCCATTGATTTATCTAATTGATCTATGGCTGCTGTAGTATCCAGCATACCCCACCCGGATTGGTAATTTGGTCCTTCAAAAGGAAGTGGAAAAGCGTCAAAAGATTGGGTAGTCTGTATCAATAATGCTTTCATACCCGAAGCTCTAATGCCCTGGTTGTATTTAGTACCAAAAAATTCATGAATTAAGTTAATGGAGCCGGCTACAACTGGACTTGCCATGGAAGTGCCGCTAGTTTCGAAATAATGTGAATTACTATTTACGCCACATGATAAGACATTCACACCTGGTGCTACTATGTCCGGCTTGATACGTCCATCATCAGTGGGTCCCCATGAACTAAATGATGACATATCTTCAAACAGGCCATCTACTGCTCCCACAACTAAAGTATTTTTACTACAACTAGTTGCTGGCAATGATTCATATCCAAATTCATTTCCATCAGGATTCCTAGGTGTAGTGCTTTTTACAAATGTAGTACCATTAAATACCCAATACTCTTCGCCTGGATTTGGTCCTATCTCATCTCTGTCATTAGAAGCTGCCCGAACAGGCAAATAAAAGGGGAAGTCGTAGACGATGTCATCTATTTCCCGCTCTTCCGCAGAATAAATGCCAAATTTCCAATCTTCTTTTGTACTTACATTGAGATCACCAAACCAGGCCCAACCTGGATATTGTGGATTGAAGTCATAAGTCCAACCAGCAATACTTCCATAAGAATGATTAGAAACTCTCATGCCACCTTGTGCTTGTTGTCGCATCTCATTTAAATCATTGACTGAATCAAAGGACCTAAGGTTCGCTTCAAAAGACATTCCTTTGGCAGATAAGTTATTTCCTTTTGCAGCTAATGTGCCTGCCACATGAGAAGCATGATTATCTAAAGGCTTTGTATTATTATCCAAAATGGTTACTCTTCCTCCAAACTCATTATGGGTGAGAAGTGGTTTTCCTACTTCCCAAATGCCTATATTTCTTCCTTTACCAGTAAGAATAAGTCCACTACTATTTTCTTTATGCATAAGATTGGTTCTTACAATTGATGAAGATTTTGCATTATAAGAACCATAAAACAAAGGACATCCATTCGATAAAACATCTCTTATTTCAATGGAACGATTTCCATTATAATAGTAAGGTTTCAGATTGAGCCTTTGTGCACATGATTCAACCCTATGTCTAAGTTTTTCTTGCCTTATTGTATCATTGTCAAACTTTAACCTTTTAGTATCTGTATTATGGAATTCGTCATTTGATAGTTCAATATTTAATAAATCTTTTGAAATAATATTGACCTGCGCATTCCCACTTATCCAGAAATAAAAAATAGAAATCAAAATTGATAAAATAATTCTAGGTTTGTTTTTCATGCTTTTTTATTTATTTTTTAAGTAATATAACGAATCAGGCTAATGATCCAGAAAATGTAGCAACATAAGGGCAACCATCCAAATAGCCAGAGAGTGTGCTACCTGATATGTTAATGGTTCCTGTTACGTTATTACCTGAAAATTTCAAGATAATACGTCCACTAATGACTCTATATTTTGATGCTGTAATACCAGATTTAGCATTAAAATTATTGAGAAATCCCAATAAACTTGTCCCACCCGCTGTTCCATTAAAATACCTACCATCTATATCTATCTGAAGTGTATTGCTATTCAGCCACTTTGTATAGACTAGGTCGATTGCCGCATTTTGTGGAACAATGTTGCAATCCATATTTTGATATTTACAAAGTGCTGTATTACTGCCAAACCATATTGCGCCTGCTGAAGGGGATCCTGCCGGATTTCCAGATTTAAACCCCACTTCATGCGAATTTTTGCCATTATTAAGATTTTTTGTCCCAGCAGCTTTAATCTCGGTCGTAACTGTAAGTTGACCACTTCTGCTAAAAGGATAGGCATTAAAGGTTTTTCCATCCATTTTGATATTGTATCTCCATATTTTAAAGCTTCTTGATTCTAGTTCTTCTTCAGAATTAATATTTCCTTGCTCTCGATTAGGAACATCCACATCAATGTTTTCCTGATTGGTATCAAGGTACGCTTCATCCTTTGTACAGGCAATAAAGAAAAAAGTTAAAACGGTTGCAAGAAATAAAATTGACTTTGTCATGATTTTTGATTTAAAAAGTTAAAAAAAATTTTGATTTATATAACTTAGTGACCAAGTCAAATAAATGGTACCCACTGATTATGAAATTTTTTAAAATTATTTTTTTGAAAAATTAAACAACAGGACAAATTTGTAATAATTTTATAATGATACATTTATAAAATATAAGGTATAATCCTTTTGTTTTTAGATTTTTATTTATTGTAATTACCTGATAAATAAATCTTTACATCATTTTATGTCCTTCACTATTTAGATATTTATTTAATAAAAAGGTTATATAAACTATTATCTTTGCCTTGATAATTTTTCTAAAACACTGATGATACACCCCAAATTTGTAGATCTAGTGATACATCTTGACGATAAAGATGTTGCATTGCTGAAACAGTATGTACAGTCTAGAATGGCTGGCCAATCAAGTTTGATGAAGACATTTATGTATGTCATTAATAAAAAAAGTGATGTGAGTTTGATAAACAGTGCAAGTGTGATCAACAAAGCTATATTTACTCACGTAAAGGATAAAGTCGTATCCAACCATCTCTCCACATTGTTTCAGCTTGCTGAAGAGTGGATGATTCAAGAACAACTAAAAAGTGAAAAATTTACAGCAGAAAACCTTCTTTTGAAGTGGCAAAAGAAGAAAGGACTATCATATCTTTCAGAACAAACAGCTAGAACATTAGAAAAGAATCTTATTGCACAGAAAGAATATGACTTAGAAAAAATGCAGGTTTATCTAAATTTACTCAACTATCACCTCATCCAAAATGACAATAAAGTAAAAGATCATCCACAAGATAGTATAAAGCAACTTTTAAAAGGCTATCACGAATCTGTCAAAGCACAGTATCTAATATTTAAGACAGAACTGGAAAATCTAATGTCAATCCATCATGGTGATTTCAGTTCAGATGTAGATATGATTGAACAAATAAGTGCCTTGATACCTGAAACTGAATTAACCCAAATTATTGCCCAGCTCCATAGATTGGTTATTCATGATGACATGGGTGCTTTGTACCACCTAAAAGATGTACTTATTGCACATCATATAGATGACAAAAGTCAACTACATTATATTCTTACCAGCTACTGCTATCAAAGGGTTATGAGGTTATGGTCCAAAGGCAAACATAATGACTTGGCATTGGCCAATGAATTATTTAACTATGCTATTAGCTATAATATTTTTACAAAAAATGGTAAAATACCTTCAGCTGCTTTCCACACCTTTGTTACTCAATCAGCTTTTTATTCTAAAGATTATGAACAGACAGAGCATTTTATTCAAACCTGGATCAATAAAGTAGATACTACAAAAAAGGAAGCAACCATTGCCCTTGCGAGAGCACAGAACTGTCTTTATACGGAGCGCTATGAAGAGATTTTTCAATATACTTGGAGATCAGATTTTGATACTTTCAATCAAAAAAATCTGGCTCAAGGGATTCACCTTATAGCCACTTTTATGTTTAGGAAAAAAGAAAAAGAAGTATTCGAAAATACGCTGAGCCTGTCATTATTATTTTTAAAAAGGAATAAACTCAAAATGTCTAATCATATCTATGAAAGTTATAAAAATTTATGTGATTTTATGAATTTGGTGCATAAAAACAAACAGGTAGCATTAGATACTTTCAAGCCAATCATCTATAGGTCTTGGTGTGAAAAAATATTGAAAGACAGACTTTAACACTTAAAATACTGCCTTTCAATTTTAAATTAGTTTAGAAGCCATCTGTCTCTTCTACAATTAATGCCTTGACATTCGTAGCGGGAATAGTTGCACTTGATGCTAATTGCAAATAATCACTAGCAGCAGATTTGAAAACTTTAAGATCAATCATTCCACTAAAAACTTGGTTATTTGGCCATTGACCGCCTTTCATCTTTAGTTGATAGCTTTTTGGTATGCAAACGATTTGTTTACAATTGATCTCAGTTGAATCACTTAAATCAACAAAAATCTTAACTGTAATGCTTGAGTCAGCCAGAGTTGAAATGATCGCTTTTTGCGCTTCTCTTAACTCCGTGCTTCCATTATGGTAGCTAATGGACATTTTAAAGTTAGGGATAGTTCTAGTTTCTAACTTTTGAGATTTGTGATCAGATGTCATTAAGTAGTCACTATCATCCGGTAGTACACAAGATAAAAAACAGGTGGTTAACAATAGACATAGCAATGCTAAAGGTACTTTCGTACGCATAATAAAAATATTTAAAAGGTTAATTAATACCTTTTAGTGTTTTATTATGTATTGCGGTACCCTTTAAAATAAAATTTTATTTTGTCAAAATAAATTTATCTTTGCGTGGGTACTTTTACAAAGCAATCAACACTATGACCGTGAATGCAAATGATCAGACATTGATAACAGCCATTAGAAGCGGCAACGAAAGGCAGAGAGATTGGGCATTGTACCAGTTTTATGGAGATGAGAGCATCAAAACATATTGTCAGAGTTATGTCATTAATTATGGTGACAGCCAAGAAGTCTTTGAAGACATGTTTCAGGAAGCTATCATTATTTTTGACCGCAATATTCGTAACTTCACATTCAAGGAAAATTGCAGTTTGAAGACTTATTTAATTTCGATTTTTAAATGGGCTTATATTGGTTTTAAACGCAAGAAGACAGGTAAAACAGAAGCCTTTGATACCAATATGATACAGGAATGGGTAGATAGTCCCGAAGCAAAAATGATAGGAGATGAAAGAAAAGATTTAATCAATGAAGGACTCAATCACATCGATGCTCGTTGTAAGGAATTACTAACCTACACTAAGTTGGGATATGAAAATAAGGAATTGGTAGGATTGATGGGATTTAGCAGTCCTGAGATGGCCAAAAAGCAAGCTTACCGATGCCGTGAGCGATTAAGGGATTACTTCATCAGTCGTCCTGATTTATTGGAAATGTTAAATATCAAGTCATCATGAATATACAAGATAAGAGATTTAAGGAATATTATACAGGTATTCTATCCGCAGATGACAAGGCAGTTTTTGAAAAAGAACTAGCTAGTAATAGTGATATTCAAAAAGAGTATTGTGCTTTTATTTTAACCTATGAAGCTGAAGAGCGTTTGATAGGTCAAGATTTGCGATTAAAAATGAAAAAATGGCAAGATCAACTTCCCGTTTTTGAAGATGAAGAAAAAGATGCACAGATTATTTCTTTAAGTAAAAAAAGTAGGTTTTCTATTTGGCAAATAGCCGCTGCTTTTATTGGTATTTTGGGTGTAGTTGGTTTGATGTGGAATTATATGTCTGACAATACCACACAAACAAATACAGTTGTGGTAAATGCTGATATTGATTCAACACAACTTATTGTCCAAATTGACTCAACAGCGAAGAAAAGCAATGAAAATCCCAATGCTCAGTCACCCAAATCAGATGATAATGTTGTTTTCAATCCTATTCCTGAGCCAGAAATTTTGGCATACGTTGACTTAGCCACTGATAAATACAATGAACCGTCTCACCTTTACAGTAGCCTTAAATCTGACAATAACGACAATAGTCAAAGTGAGTATTCGCAATCTCTTCAACTCTTTAAAAGTAAGGAATTTAAAAAAGCACTAACAAAATTAGGAAGTCCTAAAAAAAATGAAGAAAGCAATATTGCATACTTACGAGGACATATTTATTTCAATCTGAAAGACTATAATGATGCTGTTGTTTGCTGGAAACCCATTTCAGAAGATGAGTTACTTCCGTTGTATAATGAAGCCCGATGGCATTTATTATTGGCTTACACAGCACAACTACCTAGTTCAAAGGCGAAGTGGGATTTGTTGGTTAAAGCACTGCAAGCGGATCAAGATTTTGATTATAGAAAAGAGTTGGATGAAGTTGTAAAAAATGTTCAGAAAAAAATAACTAACTGATTTATAAATATCATATGAGAATTTTGTCATTAAAAAATACTATTTTCTAATCTTATTAATAGTATGATTTCAAAAGTCTGTTTATTTATAAGTTGAATGTTCAATGTATATATACCCTTTCCCAATCTCCAACCCATCAACCCCGAATACATTAAATGATGTGTCTCGAGAAGTTTTCCTGACTCATTGAATATCTTCATGATAAGTGGCCCCTTGTAATCAGGGATGTCAATGTAAAAAAGGCCTTTGGAAGGATTAGGATAGATGTTGAAAGAATATGCTTTTACAGGATTGTCAGGATATCCTGCGCAAAAACATCGCTCTGCGAGTGATGGGTCAAAGATAAATGGATTGACATTAGATTGGATTCTGGCGATGGCCAAGGATCGTTTGATTTCAATTGAGTCTGCTTTGTCTGATCGGTGCCATGTGCATAGGTCGGGGACCATGGACGAAAAGAAGGTTTTACTTTTTTTATCAGCAGCTGATTTGTAGAGAGTGTAGAAATAGAAGATGGATCTCGCTATGTCGCCTTTTCTGGATTCCAAAGGCTCAAAAGCATTGGATTTGAATTCAGAATATTGGTTGATTTCTTTTCTGGGTATGGTGGTAGTAACTTTGTCTTGGTGGATCCAGTATTTAGTATGTTCGTCAGGAATATCCTGAAATGGGGCTTTTTTTCTTAATGCATTGATCGTAGCTCTGGCTGGAACCAGGTGATGGAGATCACCTAGTGCAGGCATCGCAGCTGAACCAAGTGACCTTGGGAAAAGGTGTTCTGTTTGGATGCCGTATCTGGCAGTCCAGGAAAGGATGTTGGTACCTGATGGCACTGGGATTTTGTATCCGGAATAGAAACATTCGATGGAGTCTCGCTCCAGGAATATTTCAGTATAAAGTTTGGTCCTGGCATCGTCGTATTTAAGTACTTTTTTTGGGGTGTAGTATTTTTGGAGTTCGGTTGTTAAAGAATCTCCGCGGAGGCCGGGGAAGATGATTTCTTGGGAGTGTAAGGTTAAGGATAGGAATAGGAATAAGAATAAGATTAAGAATAGAAATTTATAATTCATGAATTTTGTTTTTTGAAAGTTAATGATTTGATTTTCAATTTTACATTGTCGCTCGAGCCGCGACGGGCTTTTACTTTTTTTTCCGCACAAAAAGTAAACAAAAAAACTCCCAATCCAAAAAACTCACTTTTACATTCTAGCTCGTTTTCTATATTCTACAATATACTTACGTCGTGCTTTCCTAATTTTATCCTAACCCGCTAAGTCACCGGTCTCCCGGCTCATAAAATCAGGACATTGTACAGGTTCAAGCAGTTTTGGATTGGTGTCAACGATCTTCGAAAGGCATTTTTTCAAGATGAGACAAGTATTTTATATTTGCCTGATAAGCCTTTGGCCTTGAATTTTGACGGTTTGCATCCATGATTTATTGACGGCTTATTCGTTAAGGCCGAAATAAGCTGAGTAAAAAGAGAGCTGCTTTGCAGGTAGCGAAAGCAGCTGCTCAATTCATGCATCTTTATGCATAATAAAAAAGGAACACACAACTAGGGTGTGAAAGGTCTTATCTTGCGGCATGGTGGAAAAGCGGCCGCTGCCAGCGCAGCGACCGCGTAACCCAAAACTATGTAACCCATACTTCTTATTTTCTCTTGTCTGTAGATGTACTTTTGTACTCTATCCAGTTGCACATTTGGCGGAGGCGGCTTCGGACTCGCTCCCCATAACATTTCTCGATTTGGAGTGCCGAAAGATTGCTGGTAAAGTGCGTCAGCACTTGTCGGTTTTGGAAAAGCTCGTAACGCATTAAGATGATCTGTCCCAAAACATTGGTTTGTGTACCGTAATGTTTGACTTCATCCTCAGCGCCTAGGTCATCAAAGCAATAAGACGTGTTGATTGTATTGTGGTCTATATACTCCACAAAGTTTCTACCATACTGCAAGATAACGTTCGAACCAGTATCCATGTACTCCAATGCTAATGCCTGGCATGTTTTCATCTTGAATCGTTCTGCAAAACTCAAAAACTGTCTTAAGAGCTTCATGTGGCAAGTCTTCCCTACCCCAGTCTTTCCAGAAAGGAAAAGTCCTTTACGAAGGTCAATATCATAATGTTTGCAAAGTGCCA
>CAZGMB010000048.1:0-41254 GCA_964526715.1 uncultured Aureispira sp.
AGACGATAATTGATGGTGGCTACAATAGGGGCACGACGCCATTGTTGATCAACTCTCTGATAAAAATCATCAGTTATCAATTCTGTATTTCTTCTTCGGGAATTAAATAAGTCTCTTGCTGCTAAAGTAAATGAAGCATTGTTTTTCCAGAAGTCTTTACTAAAGGCGATATCTACGATATACATCGCTTTTTGCTGTCCTAGAGGAATATCTACGGGAGCTCTGTAGTTAAGTCTAGTTTGCAAATCAGCATTCTTCCAAAATGTAATTCTACTACCTATTCTACCAAACCAACTATAACTGTCAGCACTCAAATCCTGACCTTCATAAGCGCCATTGATGATATTTCTAAAAATATTGGCGTTTCCGTCTAATCGCAGCCATTTCAGTGGGTTATAAGCAAATAGAAACTCTATACCTGCATTGTCAGATGTAGCTAGGTTTAATGGTTGGGTGAGTGTGGTCCCGTCAGGATTAAATAATGTGACTCTTTGTATGACATCTGTTGTATGACGCCAAAAGACATTGGTACCAATATTTCCTTTTTCCCAATATTTTACATGACCTATTTCATAACTATTGGTAAATTCAGGATTGAGCAATGGGTTTCCACTAAAAATATTTCTATTGTCGGCAAAAGTAAAAAATGGATTTAAATCCCAGAATCTAGGTCTTTGGATTCTTCTGGAATAACTGATTTGAACCTGATTTTGGCCTTTAAACTCATAATTTACATGGCCACTCGGAAATAAATTGGTAAAGTCTCTTGGTTTTGGTTCTCCTGTTTCTAAGAGTTCCGTATTCAATCCTGTGTACTCCATACGGAGGCCTGCTTGGTAAGAAAACTTACTGATTTTATTTCCATAAATAGCATAAGCAGCATGGACATCTTCGTTGTATCTAAATTGGTTGGAGAAGTTAGATAATTTTATCCAGTTATCGTTTACCAATTCTTCAACTAAATAATCATTTCCTATATTTCTAATTTGAGACCTGAGTCCAGCTTCAAACTTACCATCTTTATTAATCGGATGTACATAGTCTGCCGTAAGTACGGTACTTCTTTGTTTTTCATCATTATTGGAGCGTTGTACAACGTTTTTCCCTTCAAATACTCCGTTATTATAAAATCCTTCTTTGTAACTTGCATCTTCAGTCTCATCGTTAAGACTGTATTGGACTGTGGCTTTAAATTCTCTTCCTTCTGCTTTAAATCTCTTTACATAATCCACATTATACTCTATAGTTGGGCTTGTTTCCGTTTCTATCTCTATCCTTTCTCTGTAGCTTAGGGTTGGCACAAGATTACGACCCGTCGGCTGACCTTTGAGAAATAAATGATCATAGTATCTAATCGGAGATAAATTGTCACTTTCAGAGTATCGATATAGAAATGCAGCGGTAAGTGTTTGACTTTCGGTAATTGAAAAATCCATTCCTGTTCTTATACTGTTGGCTAATCTTTTTCTGAATCCATCTCTAAGTATATAAGATGCACTGATACTGTCCTGATTGTATAGTTCTTGATAAATATAACCTTCTGACGGGTTATTATTGTAATTAAGACCATAATTTACAAAAAAATTGGTTTTACCTTTTCGGTAATTTACATTGGCGCCGAGGCCATAATTTTCAGGCCAGCCACCTGATACCTCGAAACTTCCATTTACCCCGACTTTATTATCTTTCTTCAGAATAATATTGATGATGCCTGACATACCTTCTGCTTCATATCTTGCTGATGGGTTGGTGATGACTTCTACGCGATCTATCATATTTGCTGGGATAGACCTCAGCCCGTTAGCACCACTCACACCGACCAGGCCACTGGGTTTTCCATCTATCAAAATCCTGACATTGCCACTTCCTCTGAGACTAACGCCGCCATCTACGTCTACGGATACAGAAGGCACGTTGTCCAATATATCCTGGGCGGTACCACCGCGATTGGACAGATCTTTTCCAACATTAAAAACTCTTTTGTCCAGTGCAAACACTGTTTCACTTTTTTGCCCTACGATCTCTACGGATTCCAAGGTTAGCACATCTGGACTTAGTTTTATCAAACCCAGATCATAAAAATTGGTCTCCGGCTTGAGTGCGATATTTGAAATAGTTTTGGTGGTAAATGATATAAACTCTACCATGATATAAACATTACCCGGTTTTCCATCGATATTAAAAAATCCTTTTTCATCTGTGATACCACCTGAAATTAACGTGCTGTCTTTGGTTGAGAAAATAGATACAGTTGTAAATTCCATTGGATTTCCAGAAGTCTCGTCCACTACTTGACCTTTGATCATGATAGATTTAGGACTGTTTACTGGCTTCTGAGCACATACTATATTTACGATAAGTAGAGCCGTTAATATACTAAAGATTGATTTCATAAAGGAAATATTTGTTGTAACAAACAAGTATAGACAACGTAAGTATTGAAAGGTTTAATCCAAGAAATAATTAATTTCCAATAAAAAGATAATTTTCAAAAATCGCAAAATTATAGATTCCGCATAATTTAACATTAAGTGCTTTTCTAATAACTATTTGATAAATCGATGATTCCTCGAAATTGTTAAAATATGGTTATACAAGTTTTAGATCCAAAATATTTCCCATTTCATAACAAACACGGCATCTGGGTTCATATTTGTCTTTTTCTCCAAGCAAGACAGTCTCTTGTTCTGCGCTCAAACGGTAAGAGTGTGTTGCAAGATTGCCGCAATGAGGGCAAATGGCATGCACTTTTGTAATGTACTCAGCCACAGCCAATAAACTGGGAATTGGCCCAAAAGGACGACCTCTAAAATCCATATCTAGTCCAGCTATGATAACACGAGCTCCTTTTATAGCAAGCTTTTGGCATACTTCTGGCAATTTATCATCAAAAAACTGGGCTTCGTCTATACCGATGACATTGATATCTTTAACGTGATCAAAAATTTCTACACTGCTTTGAACTGGAATAGAGTCAATAGAATTTTCGTCATGAGAAACTACCTTAATGATATCATATCTTGTATCTTTAGATGGTTTAAATATTTGAACTTTTTGATTTGCTATTTTTGCTCTTTTCAGTCTTCTGATCAATTCTTCGGTTTTACCGGAGAACATAGAACCACAGATGACTTCGATCCATCCACTTCTTTGACCTCTGAAACTTGGCTCTAAAAACATACAGGTTAATTTGTCACAAAGAAAATTAATTTTTATTAAACATTGTCTATTTTGACATAACTTCTGTCAGATTACATTTTTTTCAGGTAAATATGTCAGACAATACTGTTTAAAAGACTTTGGTATAGATATTGCTACACATTATATAATTTTAACATGTTTTATCGTTAAATAACTGCTGATTGCTGCTTATAAAGCAATTGGATTTTAGTATAAAATACTTTTTTAAAAATTAATAATAGAAATATATGGATATTAGAAATTTCAATAAAAAACTTAATAAAATCGTTGCATTGACTGATCAAAACAGTGATGAAACCTATTTCTCTCCATTAGAAAGAGACCTATTGTTATCTTATATTCGTGAATTGTATGACATAGCTTTAGATGGTGTCATTGTCACCAAACCATCATCATCCAAACCTATAGCTGCGGAAATAAAACCAGTTGCTATCAGTGCTCCAGAGCCAGTAGTGACAAGCGCACCTCCTGTAGAAATTGTAAAGCCAGATGTCAAAGTAGAAACAAAACCAGAAATTGTTGCCCCTATAATTGAAACTAGTCCTGAAGTTGAGCCAATTATATCTCCAAAAGTGGAGTCTATTCCAGTAGTGCAGGAAGTGAAACCTATTGTAATGCATCCAATTAATCCAATACAAAGCAATATCAATGATGATTTGATTGCTGAGCTTTTTGTGGAGGATAAAGTATCTGAGCTTTCTGATAAATTGGCTCAGGCACCCATCAAAGACCTTACAAAATCCATGGGTATTAATGAAAGGATTTTTACACAACAAGAATTGTTTAATAATAACGCATCACAGTTTAATGATGCTTTGATGAAGCTCAATAGTTTTGGCAATTTTAATGAAGCTAAGTCTTTTATTGTGAGTGAATTGGTATCAACCTATGGATGGACCAGTGAAAACAAAATAAAAAAGGCAGCAACGTTTATTAAATTAGTAAGAAGGAAATATATTTAATTCAAGATTCCAATTTTACAATCATTTTTATCCAAATTCGGTATTTAAATTGATCAAATGCATCAAGATTTTTACAAATTTTTACATCAAATTAGATACCCCATAATATTATTGCTCATATTATGGCTTGTAGAAGTTTTAGATGTGTATTTTGGTTTAGGTTTGACAGTATTAGGAATTTATCCTCGGGAATGGACTAGTTTGCCAGGCATATTGACATCTCCGTTCATACATTCTAATTGGGGCCATGTAGCATCAAACTCTTTACCTATTTTGAGCTTAACTTCTATCATGGTTTTGTTTTACCGGAAGGTAGCTTATCAAAGTATTGTGAGTATTATGATCGGAACAGGTCTAATGGTGTGGTTATTTGCGAGACCATCTTACCATATTGGTGCAAGTGGCATAGTATATGGCTTGATTTCATTTATTTTTTGGACAGGGATTTTTAAAAAAAATCCAAAATCCATAATTCTTTCACTTATCGTGTTGACTTTGTATTCAGGTAGCGTGGCCAGTTTATTTCCGAATGTAGAAGAAAATATATCTTGGGAAAGCCATTTGTTTGGTGCTTTGGTAGGATTAGTAGTTTCTTTTGTATTTAAAAGTGTCATAGAAGAAGACGAAACCCAATATCAAGTACCACCATCATGGTCCAATGACACTCAAATAAAACAATTTTTCCTTCCAAGAGATGCTTTTGAAAAAACCAGATACCAAAGATATCTAGAGTTTCTTGAAGCTGAAAGATTAAGGGCCGAAGCTCTGAGACTTCACAACCTTAACGGTGAATAACATAGCAATTTCAACTTTTTTAAACGACTACACCACATTTCGGGTTTTATGTATTGATAATGATTTATCTTTGCACCTAGAAACAAAAATCATATTCGTATGAATGATTTTTTTAACCATTTAATGCATGAATTTAAGCTGCCGCTACACAACCCTGTTTTGATATTTTCTTTGATACTTTTTATAATTTTATTGTCACCAATATTATTAAAAAGACTCAATATACCAGGTATTATTGGTTTGATCATATCCGGTGTAGCTGTAGGACCTTACGGATTGGGTTTATTGGAAAAGACTTCAGCAGTGGATCTTTTTTCAACTATTGGGTTGCTTTATATCATGTTTATAGCAGGTTTGGAATTGGACCTGGATGAATTCAAAACGCATCGAAATAAAAGTATATTATTTGGATTTTTGACTTTTTTTATACCTATTGTTACCGGTTTTCCGGTATGCTATTATATCTTGGGTTATGATTTTAATGCTAGTTTTCTAACGGCAAGTATGTTTGCGACACACACGTTGGTGGCGTATCCGATAGTCAGTAGATTTGGTGTTACCAAAAATCAAGCGGTGGCTGTAACCGTAGGTGGCACTATACTTACTGATACCGCAGTTTTGATCATACTCGCAGTGATCATGAGAAATGCTCAAGGTAATCTCAATGCTGAGTTTTGGTACCGACTTTTCATTTCTTTGGCAATTTTTTCAGCCATCATGTTTTTGGTGGTGCCTAGGATTGCCAAATGGTTCTTCAGTAAATTAGAAAGTGAGAAGCATGCACATTATATTTTTGTATTGTCAGTTGTTTTTTTTGCAGCCTTCCTAGCTGAAGTGGCGGGAGTGGAGAAAATCATTGGAGCCTTCGTAGCAGGTTTGGCTTTAAACAAACTTATTCCTCATTCTTCAGCGTTGATGAATAGAATAGAGTTTATAGGCAATTCATTATTTATTCCTTTCTTTTTGATTTCTGTGGGTATGATTGTGGATGTTTCTGTACTTCTCAAAGGTAATACTGCCTTAATTGTAGCAGGTACACTGACCATAGTAGCATTAATAGGAAAATGGCTTGCTGCTTGGATTACTCAATTGATTTTTAAATATACTAAGGACCAACGACAATTGATTTTTGGACTCAGTAGTTCTCACGCTGCTGCGACCCTAGCGATCATTTTAGTAGGTTATAATGCCAATATTCTGGATGAAAATATCCTGAATGGCACTATTATTTTGATCCTCATCACCTGTGTGGTAGCTTCTTTTGCTACAGAAAAAGCTTCCAAAAACATAATTCTTAGCGGTGAAAATGACAATACACCTAGTTTTAAAGCTCTTAATAATGAGCACATCCTTTTACCAGTAGCCAATGTAGAAAATATTGACAAAAATCTAGAGCTTGCATTATTGATCAAAGACAAAAAGTCGCCACATCCTTTGTCCATTCTCAGTATTGTACCTAATGACCAGGAAGCCGAAATAAATATTTTAAAGTCAAAAATCAAATTGGAACAATATGTAAGACAAGGCTCTGCATCGGAAATGAAAGTCAATGTCATCACTACAATTGACCATAATGCAATGAGTGGTATTTCGCGTACATCACGGGAAGTTATGGCCGATATTGTGTTATTGGGTTGGCCCAAAGAAATGGGTTTTATTGAAAAAATAATGGGTGAAAAGCTTGACATCGTGCTTTCTAATGCTGATAAAACAATACTTTTTGCTCATTTCGAACAACCTTTGATAGCCCATAAAAAAATAATAGTATTAGCTCCTCCTTTGTGTGAAATAGAAAAAGGTTTTACTACATGGATGAATAAGCTAGCAAAGCTGAATCAAGAACTAAGCCTTGAAATGGTTTTTTACGTAAATGATAAGACCAAAGAAAGTGTTCAACTCTTTTTTACAAAATCACACAGCTCCAATAATATATCATATAAGTTGTTTGAAGATTGGCAAGACATTTTGATCTTAGCGCGTGATATTAAAAATGATGATCTTATCATACTCATCAATGCTAGAAAGGGAACCCTGTCATATCATACAGAAGTGGACAATATTCCATCAAAACTTGAAAAACACTTTGAAAGCAATAGTAAAATCATGATTTACCCTAAACAACAGGACTATAATCAAAGTACGGAAAACTATGAAGATCTTTCGGCAGGTCCGCTAGCTAAAGGTCTTGAGACCATAGGTAAAGGATTGGAATCTATTTTTAAGAGTAAATGATGGAAGTTATAGCGTATTTTTAAGTCAATAGATAATAAAAGAGAATGGACAAAACAATGTAAAGTCCACTCTCTTCCTTATTTTTAATTTAAAGTATACCTGACTCCGGCGTAAATATTGGTGCCCCAAATGGGTCCCCAAGCCAATGAGCTGTCAAAATACTGACTAAATGGATCATGTGCACTTATGATCGGGTGATCGAGTCTAAAATTGAATATATTTTCACCTCCTAAATACCATTCAAAATTATTTTTCCACTTTTTAGATACTTGGGCATTGCTCAGAAAATAAGATGGTGAGTTATCCGCCCATCTGTGCTCTTCGTCATTGGCTTGTGTGGATGGAATCCTAACTGAACTTAACCAATTAATAGTATAATCGAAAACCCATCCACGGCCAGCTTCTACAGCCAGATTGGCAAAAGCTCTCTCAGGAGATACTAATGGCTTACGAAGCAATTGCTCTCCATATGTGGTTTGGACGTCGTTATATCTGTATGCTAATCTTATATCCATCCATTTGGTGATATCCAAGTCTGCTTGAATCTGAAAACTATTAGAATAAGATTGTCCTTTAAGATTATAAAAAACTACTTGTCTGGCAGTACGGTCTAGGTCCACTACGATTTGATTGGTAAAATCTATTCTGTTAAAATCTCCCGAAAGAACTAATAAACGACTTCCCAAAGGTATTTCTTTAGTTATACTTACGCCCAGATTCCAAGCTACTTCTGCATATAAGCCATAAGGTGTGTCATTATTTCCGCTGCCTTCGACGATGATCTCTCGGTTACTCGCAAAAATTCCGATATTTTCTGCAAAAATTGATGCTGTTTTTTGACCTCGACCAGCCGCCAATCTAATTACCGTACCTTGGTTTGGTGCATATCTTGCGTTAAATCTTGGTGTAAAAAATAATCCAAAATTATTGTGGTAATCAGCACGCCCACCAAGCAATACAGAAAATTTCTCTGAACCTTTGTAAGTATACTCTCCAAAAATTCCGGGAACGTATTCATTTCTGGTATAATGGGTTGAAACTACATCTTCGTGAAAATTATCGTATTGAAAACTACTTCCCATTCTTACCTGATGGTCTGTATTGTCGATGATACTTTGGTAAATCATGTTGAAGTATAAAGATTTTTGAGTGGCATCATACCTGCGAAGTCCAAACTGAGATTTTTGGTCATGATAGACGCCAGACACTTGAAAACCTAAAGTTTTATAAGGTTTGTCCAAATTTACAAATCCACGCTTAGCCCAAAACTCAGCCCTATTGGTGGTCATATCTGCACCCCAAGTTCTATTTCTAAGAGATCGTGCAGGCTCAAATCCCATCTCGCCACTTACATTTTCAGTAAATGTGAGTTTAATACCGATTTGCCCTTCTTGACCTTCGCTATTGGTCCATTTCCATCTATTGACAAAACCAAATTGTTTGCCCAAAGGCATATCCATAAAATTGTCATGATTGTGGTCTCTTCTCAGGTTTCTTGTAGATGCATGAAGGATATTAGCGGTACTCCACTTATCATTGATGGTATGTTTAGAAAAAGTATTCATCTCCAGCCTTGCCGCCTGACTTACATAAGCATTGAGATACATTTGGTCGCTGTGACAAGGTTTGCGTAGTTCCACGTTGATTTGTCCGGTGATACTTTCAAAACCATTAACTACAGATCCTGCTCCCATGTTGAGCTGCATACCTTCTATCCAAGGACCAGGAGTATAGGCAAGTCCTTGTACTGCAGCCAGACCTCTGACATCGGGCATATTTTCTCTGGTGATTTGTACATAAGGACCTGCAAGACCTAACATTTCGATTTTTCTAGTTCCTGTCACAGCATCGGTGGCAGAAGCGTCAATAGCTGGAGTAGTATCAAAACTTTCAGCAAGATTGCAACAAGCAGCTTTGAGCAATTCTTTACTGGAGATTTGATGTACTTTGACGGTTTCGAGATAAGATATTTCAGTACTTCGCTTTTTATGGGTGATTTCAATGGCATCCAAAAGATTTGGCGCGCTTATAGTTATATTGATATGACCTGGTTTTTCGATAAGTACAGTATCTGGACTATATCCTACGTAGCTTACTATAAGAAAGTCCTTTTTTTTGGTAAATGGTATTTCAAATGCTCCATTCATATCTGTGACTGCACCAGATTTGGAATTTATCCATGTCAGATTTGCTCCGATGAGCGGAAGTAAAGTGCCGCGATCAGATTTTTCAAATACATTTCCAGTAAGAGTGTTTTGCGGTATTACCGTAGTAACATGATTACTTTCATTAGAGTGGTTGTGACCACTATGATCATCGGGATTTCTATAATGACAGCATTCATGGAGCAAACTATAGACAACATCACTTGCTTTTTCTCCTTCTGTATCATGCCCGATTTCTAATAATGCTTTTACCAATTCCTTTTTGATAAAAATGGGTTCGACTTCGACATTTAGAGTTTGCTTGTCGAGATTATACGTCGCATTGATTACGCCTATAATATTTTTTGTAGCTTTTTCTATTCTTTCCTGGCACATACCGCAAGCTCCGCTTACGTGTAATGAAACCGTGTTTTGGCCGAAAGATATCACAATACATGCCAGATTAAGACCCATAAAAATGAGTATTTTATTAAATATATTCATGGTGGAATTTAGTTTAAAAATGATTCAAATAATATACCCAAAGCCAGTTGAAACTAACTATTGGACACACTTATCCTTTGAAATTGGTATTTTTAAACTTGTGGTGGATGTATTAATGAAGGATGAAAATCAAAAGAATGATACCAAATAGGTTTGATATTTCTTTCTACGAAAAAAGTAGTATCTAAAAAAGTGAGCTTAAAATATGGTAGGTGATTTAAATATACTTTAGCGCATGTGATGCACTTACAATTATCTCCACAGCAACCCTTTTGTTTTTTATCTTTGGTATCTTTACTTTGATTTTTGTGAAGCTTGGTGCAACAACTTTTGATGGGAGCTTTTTGTGAGTAGTTTATAGAGCATACATTACCCTTTTCTATTGGATGTAAAATTTTAGGGCCACATACGCTTAGCGACTGACAAAAAATAATCAATGATAATATTAAGGCGAAAACTCTCATACTGACCACAAAGTTAGTTCTTTTTTGACTCTAGGTATATATAAATATTTGATTTAACATAATTTTATACAGAGAACACATAAAAAAGGGAAAGTATACCCAACAAAAGAAGCTTTGTTAGTATTTTAGCGCTATATTTGTATTTTAAAATCAAAGTCATGCGATCCATATTTCTATTTATTGTTTTTTGCGTATCATCTTTTTGTGTAGTTGGACAGAGTTTGGTTTCTGCCACCTTAAATGGTTCAAGAACAAAAGCTCAAATTACTTCCTTATTTAGTTTAAATTTGGTAAGGAATGGTGCCAAATTTTACAAGATTACCTA
Source organism: uncultured Aureispira sp. (assembly GCA_964526715.1). GTDB lineage: Bacteria > Bacteroidota > Bacteroidia > Chitinophagales > Saprospiraceae > OLB9. The sequence goes on from CAZGMB010000048.1 coordinate 10,628, forward strand.
TACATCAAAAGATGCGAAGGGACAACCAGATACCCTATCAGGTCTGATGGTAATACCAGATGATCTCAAGTTTACATATCCGACGCTGGTATATCAACACGGAACATCAGATTGTAAAAGATGTGTGCCTTCATCATTTGGGACACAAGGTGGAGAAGAAGGACAGTTGGGTTTACTATTTGCAGGACTAGGATATGTTTCTGTTTTGCCAGATTATGTAGGCATGGGAGATGGAAGGGGATTTCAGACGTATGTGCATGATGCCACAACAGTATCTGCTACTGAAGATATGATGAAGGCTGTAAAAGAATGGACGGCACAAAATGGAGTAGTGACCAATGATCAGCTATTTATAACAGGATATTCTCAGGGTGGATATGCATCTATGTCTTATCACCAACATGTACAGAATACATCAGGTGCCGCGGCAGTGACAGCTGCTGCGCATTTATCCGGTCCATATAGCTTGTCTGGTGTCATGAGAGATTTGATTTTGGGTGAGACAGCTTATAATTACCCTGCATATGTCCCCAATACTATTTTAGGTTTTAATGAAGTTTATAATATATACAATGATTTGAGCGAATTTTTTAAACCCGAATATGTAGATGATATCAAAAGCTATTATAACGGCACGCTAAGCTTATTCAATATGAATGCTCGATTAGCCCAAAAATTGATAGCAAATACAGGTGCTTCCGTTGGAGGAAGACTCATTAAAGATGACGTAATGGCAGATATCAGGAATAACCCAAATCATAAAGTAAATCAAATTTTAAAGGAAAACGATCTTTTTAGATGGAAGCCAGAGTCACCTACCCGTATTTTTTATTGTAAAGCAGATGATCAGGTACCTTATTTGAATAGTGTAGTCGCAAGGGATAGTATGTATGCAAGAGGTGCCAGCAATACTTTACTTCAAGTAGCTGATATCAATTCAAATGCTAACCACAGTACTTGCTTTACTCCAGCTCTTACCAATACACTATTGTTCTTTTTAAGTTTTCAGAGGATTACTACAAGTACTCAGGATGGAATCATAACTGACCTGATGACAGTATACCCCAATCCAACTTCTGATTACATTTCTTTAAAAGGTGATGTAGAAGTCAACCAGGTAATAATTTGGGATCTAGACGGAAAACAAAGAATAAATTCACCATATTCCAATGATGTCATTTCTACTAAAGATTTAGAATCTGGCACTTATATTGTTACTTTAATCAATGATACAGGTGTTATTTCCAATCAAAAGCTATTAATACAAAAATAATATAATATTGGGGCAGTAAAGTTTTTTCCTGCTTTATTAACCTTAAGAGTGAAATCATATGGTTTTCTGTGATTTAATATTTTGAGATATATTGACAATCAAAAGTCAATATCAGGTGATGAAAATCCTTATTCATGGCTACCATATTAGGCAGCATAAAGGATTATGATGATTTTTTGAGACTCCAGGTCAGACAATATATCAAGTATTTTTGCTTTTAAGTTTTCATTTTAATAATAAAGATACATAGGTAAATATATGGTGTGCAATGTTTTTGTGTAAATGAATAATATTGTAATATTTCTTACTGAATTTAGTAGCAATAGTGTTAGATTTTTGGTACTTTAAATAGAAAAAATCTTTATAATCTTTTAATATACGAATTTAAAGTGATTTATATTTCAATTGCAATCCGAACGGGAGTCGAACCAGTATCCCTGTTGTTCAGGTAGTAAGGCTGTAAATACGCTTCCCTACTGACACTTCTGTGATGTTCGGTGCATCTGTAAATTCTACCCATCTATCCGCTCAGGTCAGACCGGAATATCCTTACACTCCATGGCTCTGGATTTTACCACAGCTTTTCCTTTTAAGCTATCGGATTATTTTATAAAAACACAGAAACGCCCTCTTCAAAAGGCATTCCTGCATTTCCATATTACTTCACAAATATCTGCTTTAACTGATCTACGATCTGACCGCTGCCAGACAAGGTGATGTGGCTGATTTTGTCAGCAATTTTCTCCACGTATTCCATCTCTTTAAGTTTGAATAGCATGGAGTTTTCTTCCATCAATTTTGCGGTATTGAGCAAGCTACGCGTAGAAGCGGTCTCTTCGCGACGTGTGATGATATTGGCTTGTGCACGTTTTTCGGCGATCAATACTTGGTTCATGATGTCTCGGATATCACCTGGCAATATGATGTCTTTCAGGCCACAAGATTTTACTTCTACACCAAGGTCAGTGGCTTTTGCTATGACTTCGTTTAAAACAAACTCTGACAGATTTTCTTTGGTTTCCATCAATTCGTCAAAGGTCAATTTACCCACATACTCACGGATAGCCAATTGCATGATGACGTAGAGCTGTTTTTCAAACTCCTTGTTCTCTACCAATGCTTTGATGATGTCTGTCACTTTGTATTGCAAGGTAAAATTCAATCGCAACTGCGCTTTATCTTTGGTCAATATTTCTTGACCCGGGATTTCCATATTGATGATACGCATATCTGTTTTTAGTACTGAAATATCTATCGCGTTTTTCCAAAACATATATGTTCCTGCATCTAGGGTTTGCTTAATTTCACCATCAATAAAAAGAATTCCCTTTTCAAAACTCTCTAATTTATACACTCGCACGTAAGTACCTGAAAGATTCATCAATGCTTTTTTGTCGATATCTGATTCTATCTCAATTTTGGACAAGTCTGCCGTTTTAAATTGGTAGGTATTGATCTCATTATTCCAGAAAAAATATTTTCCCGGTGTCAAAAGACGATGGTATACCTTGTCTTTGTAAACAAAAACCATTTGATTGTCAGCCACATCTATAAGGATGGTTTTAGCTTCGAAATCCTTATTTATTCTCAGCACTTCTGCATTGATGTCCATTGGAAATGGTTTTGCCATGTCATAAATACTGACTTCTGTCCAAGGCATTATCCAATAAATACCTTGATTTAATACTTGGCTGAGTTCTCCGTTTTTGAAGATCAAACCGATACCATTGGTGTTTACAACTACTTTTTTCATTTTTGAAAATATTTAAAAATTACTACTAAAAAACATACAATTAAAAAATGCACAATCAGAATACATTCGCCCACACATTACGGAACCATCGTCAGAGCCATTGTGATCAGCTATCATTTGTGAATTTTATCAATAGATTTTCATCCATTTGATTTGATATCGTTTATGATTTGCTGATGGAGATTTTTCGTATTATGATTTCAAAGTGATGTACAGACTGCCTTGATTATCCAAAGATTTTTATAGCAGAATGTATTCGTCATGTGCACTACTGTGGAAGTGAAAAACGGAACCTAAATCCGGTGTGTTACCAATTACACTAACTATCCTTTTGGATAGTGAAGGACTCGAACCTTCAATACACAAAGTTTGCTGCTCTACCTACTGAGCTATTCGGCTTTTGACCGAGATGGGAGTCGAACCCATGACCCGCAAATTATGCGCCACTTGACATCTTACTAATCAGAATACAATCATCATTGTACTATGGAGCCATACAGAAACTCTCAACTATGGATTAGTTCATATAGAAAAGCGACTTCTTCAACACATTACTGTGATATATCTTTAAAACAACTTTTTGTTCCCTTATCATCATTGACGATGCAAAGGTAAAAGCACGGTACGCAGTCTTTTTGCGTAGTAAAATTTATTTTATATTTTTGTGAAAATATTTTTAAAAATCAGTGTAATCTGTTTTTCTCTGACCAAAAATATAACACCATGCCCATAAACAAAAACGCACTCATCCGATACAAAGTCCTTGACAATTGCTTCTGTAATCGCCAACGAAAATGGACACTTGATATGCTGGTAGACAAAGTCAGCGATGCACTTTATGAATATGAAGGTATATCTAAGGGTGCATCTATACGTACTATACAATATGACATCCAGATGATGCGGAGCGATAAACTTGGCTATAATGCCCCTATTATCGTTGTGGACAAAAAGTACTATACCTACGAAGACCCAAAATATAGCATCACCAATCTTCCTATCTCACCTGCAGATATGCAACAAATGTCAGAAGCGGTAGAGCTTCTCAAACAGTTTAAAGGATTTGAGCATTTCAAAAACCTAAATGAAGTGGTTCAAAAGTTAGAAGATCACGTCTACACTACAGCAGGAAAGCAGAATGCCATTATTCATTTCGAAAAAAATGACCGACTAACCGGTATTCATCTTTTAGATCCGCTCTATAAAGCCATTCAGGATAAAAAAGTGCTTTTTATAGAATACAAGTCTTTTAAGGCCGAAAGTGCCAATGTGATCACTTTTCACCCCTGGTTTCTAAAAGAATTTAAAAACAGATGGTTTTTGTTTGGAGCAAAAGGACAAACAGACCAAATTCTAAACCTTGCTTTGGACAGGATGATCCAAGTGACGACCGCAGAAAGTCTAAAGTATAGGCCATCAATCATTGCATCCATTGATGAATACTTTAAAGATGTAATCGGAGTTTCTGTGAGTTTAAATGTAAGACCAGATATAGTTCAGCTTTGGGTAGATGGAGCCAATGCACCGTATGTAGAAACCAAGCCCCTTCATCACAGTCAGGAAGTATTAGAAAAATATGAAGATGGATCTGTGCTTCTATCAATCAAAGTACAGCTAAACTTTGAGCTCGAAAGAGAAATCTTAGGCTTTGGAGCAAGCATGAAAGTCCTGTCTCCAAACAGGTTGCGTAAAAGAATCGCTCACATCATCCATCATCAAAATCAACATTATCTTTCCGATGTGTAAACCCATTAGCAAACCAATTTTAGTTTCGAACACCAATCCACTTAAATTCGTATTCATTTACAGGATTGACCATTCTTTCAGATATTTTGAGTAGCCTAGAAGGTAGCTTTACCAAGTAATCCCGAGATCTTTCCCCAACTTCATTAAGATTTCCTAAATGTTCGAGATTCCACTCGGTGACTAAATCTTGGAGTATGGTGGCATAATCCACAGCAGTATATACGCCTATACGCTGTGCAGCATCCGTAAAATGGCCCCAAAGACCACCTACATTCATTCCTGTTTCGCGTAAAAAATGAGCCGGCATAACTATCTTTTTGCGCATCATATCTTCAAAAGCTACTAGGACTTCATTGACGTCATATTCAAATATCTTTTTTATGAATGCAATGTAAGCTTTAGCATGTCTCATTTCATCAGCTGCTATGACACCATTGATCTTACTCAATAAGGAATCACCTTGCTGTTTTGCTAGTGTAGCTACTCTACGATGAGAAATATTAGTGGCTAATTCTTGAAAGCTGGTATATATAAAATTTCTATAAGGATCTTGGCCTGTTTCGATTTCAAAACCATCAGCGATGAGAAACTGCGTAGATTTTTCAAATTCTTTCATATGGACTCTACCCGAAAGAAAAAGATATTTATTTAATAAATCACCGTGACGATTTTCCTCCGCTGTCCATGCTCTGACCCATACATTCCATGGGTTGTCTCTATCAGCATGATGAATACCTTCTATACGGCTAAGCCATGTTTCGTAGGTAGGCAATGCTTCTTCAGTGATAGTATCTCCCACCAAAACAGTCAATACATCATACGACAGACCTTGGGCTGCACCTTGGATTTCCTTGACCTTGCTAAAAAAATCATCCTGGTGAGCTGCATCCGGAAGAAAATCACTAGGCTGCCAGTTGGTTTCTATAGGTTTCAAAAATTTTTCAACAGACTCTGTTACAAAATCTGTCATGGCTCTCATTACCTCTGAACGAGCACCAAAAGGGATATCTATCAAAATCACTATTTTGGTAAAAAAAACCAAAGCTAGGCATTTATTTTAATTCCAATGTCTACTTTTCTTAAAATGGAAAAAATATTTTCAAATACAATTACCATCAACTAATAAATAGGTAAAAGATAAAATTTAAAAACCAAGACCGTTTATCGCTTTACATTAAGCTTGCATAAAATGGTCCAAATAATATTTTAGATATATAGCTAAAGTTTATTTTTAGATTTTTTGCACTATCTTTGTACAAGATTTTATAACCCTAATTAACTGTATTAAATATTTTAATATGTCTAGGTATTCTTTGACTATTATTTCCATTTTATTTTTCCAATTTCCTTATTTATATGCACAGCCTTGGATAGATAATGGAAAGGATTCCAATGGAAACATTAATTTTTTTGAAGTTCAGAAAGCAGCCGAAGTTTATTTTAGTCAGATACCCAAAGATGAAAAAGGAGTTGGATATAAAGCATATAAAAGGTGGGAAGAAAACTGGAAAGACAGAATCCTTGAAGATGGAACATTGCCAGATGCGGGCATCACAGAAAGAAATTTTTTAGAATACTTAAGAAGTATTGGGCGGGAAAATAGGAGTGTAAATAATTCCAGTTGGACTAACCTAGGCCCCAATACAACACCTGGCGGATACAATGGATTAGGGAGAATAAATTGTATAGCATTTCATCCTTCAAATATCAATATCATTTGGGTGGGATCTCCTGGTGGTGGTCTTTGGAAGACTACTGATGGTGGTAATAGCTGGTCAACTACTTTTGATAATAGCGTGGTGCTTGGAGTATCCAGTATAATCATACAACCATCAAATCCGGATATAATGTATATTGCTACAGGAGATGGTGATGGGTCAGACACCAACTCCACAGGAGTATTAAAATCAACTGATGGCGGCTCTACCTGGCAAACCACAGGTCTCAATTGGAACGTAACACAAGGAAGAAGAATCAGAAAGATATTGATGGATCCCGATGATGAAAATATGATCCTAGCAGCTACATCTAACGGTTTGTATCGCACTACAAACGCAGGCACCTCTTGGTCACAACTGGTAACTGGCAACTTTTTTGATGTGGAAGCCAATCCAGTTCCAACCACCAACAGATTTTATGCAGCTAATAATAATAAAATATACTTATCTAATAATAACGGATCGACATGGACAGAAATAATTACAATCAATACAAATAATAGGATTGCACTTGGAGTTTCACCTGCAAACGACAGATATGTGTATGCCCTTTGCTCCAATTCTAGTAATAACGGCTTTAATGGATTATACAAATCATCTGATTCAGGAGATTCTTATTCGCTAGTTACATCTACGCCAAATATCCTCAATAGTTCTTCCACTGGAACAGGCACCAATGGCCAAGGGTGGTATGACTTATGTATCTCTGTGGATCCGACCAATGCCGAAATCATTTATACCGGAGGCGTCAATGTATGGAAGTCAATTAATGGAGGCATAACTATGACATTGCGCACACATTGGTCAGGTGCTAGTGGTGTTCAGACCGTACACGCAGATCATCACTGTATGGAATGGCAAAATAACACCACACTTTGGCTAGGAAATGATGGTGGCGCCTACAGGACCACCAATGGTGGTGTCAATTGGACGGATAGAAGCAATGGGCTGATCATATCTCAAATGTATAGAATAGACGTTTCACAATTGGATACAAAAGTTATAACTGGTCTTCAGGATAATGGAACCAAACTACGTCAAACATCTGGAACCTGGGTAGATAGGATTGGTGGTGACGGCATGGATTGTCATATAAGTCCTACCAATGCAAATGTTATGTATGGATCATATCAATATGGAAATTTTTCAAGATCGACCAATGGCAGTTCATTTTCATCAATGAGTATTCCCGATGCAAATACAGGTGCCTGGATCACACCTCTAGCCATAGACCCATCCAATACCCAAAATGTTTATGTTGGCTATAATAGAGTACATAAGTCTATAAATCAAGGACAGTCATGGACCACCATTTCTAGCAACATCAGCAGTGGTGACCTAACCTTTCTTTTTGTGGCACCTTCTAATGGAAATATTTTGTATGCAGGGACATCTTCCACTTTATTAAGGTCTGATGACGCTGGAGTTACCTGGAGTACCAAGACATCTCCTGGCAGCGGCTTACAGGAAATAGTGATCCACCCTACAAACCCTGATATCATCTGGGCAGTAAGATCCAACTATACAGCTGCAGCCAAAGTATACAAATCAATAAATGGTGGTACTACTTGGACTAATATCAGTGGTAATCTTCCCAATTTACCGGCAAATTGTATCATTTATCAGACAGGCTCTAACGATGGATTGTATGTAGGTATGGATGTGGGAGTCTATTATAAAGACAATGATTTAGCCAATTGGGAACTTTTTAATACAGACTTGCCAAACGTTAGAATCAGGGACTTGAAGATAAAATATAATACTGAAGAAATTTTTGTAGCTACCTATGGCCGAGGAGCATGGAAGTCACCACTGAGAGAGGTATCCGGTTGCGCTCCTATAAGCCAATTATCCATAGATGACTTAGGTATTATGTCGGCTTCGATTTCGTGGACGGCACCTACACCTTCACCAATAAATGGATATGAATATGCCGTAACCTCTACCATGGCACCACCAACAACAGGCACCAACACCAATACAACTAATGTTGAGATATCAGGATTAAATAGTAACTCCACGTATTATTTCCATGTAAAAAGCCTTTGTGACAACTTAGCCTCACTTTGGGTAACATCAGGCCCTCACATCACTAAAGCGACTTGTGATGATGTATCAACAGATACTGGTGGGGCTACATTAAATTATTCAGATTTTGAAAATACAACTCGATATATTTGCCCTTCAGGATTGTATGAGCAAGCTGTTCTGACTTTTTCTAATTTTAATGTAGAAAATACATGGGATGCCCTATATGTATTCAATGGAAATAACATCACCAGCCCGATGTTTGCGAGCAATAACCCGTCTACACAAGCTGGTTTTCCTGCGGGAGGATATTATGGTACTTCTTTACCAGGGCCATTTACTTCTACACACTCTAGTGGTTGTCTTACAATTCAGTTTTTATCGGATCAATCTGTAACAGAACTGGGCTGGGAAGGCAATGTAACTTGTTTATGTTCTACTACAGTATCCAACCTAAACGATGATGGAATAAATTCCTTAAGAGCTGCTATTTATTGTACACAGCCAGGAGGCAATATTACTTTTTCTTCAGCCCTGAATAATGATACTATTAAAATAAATAGTCCTATTATTGTAGACAAGAACCTTGATATTACATTTACAAATCAAAATATTAAAATACAATCTATCCATTCCGGGCCTATTTTTGAAGTATTGCCTGGAGTAAATCTCAACTTAACGAATGTCAAACTTATAGGAGGCACAGGTCCTACTAGTAACAGAGCAATCATAAATCATGGAAATATAAACGCTAATAATGTAGATATTTTGGATACTTTGATGTCAACAGGTTTGGGCAACACCATTCAAAATTTTGGTGAAATAAATATTATTGGAAATTATATGATCAGAGCAAACTAATTTGACAGATACCTATATTTCAATAACGGACATCCCAATATGGATTGCGTCTCCCTGCTATACTTTGTTCAATGTGCTTCTTTTTTTTGGCATTAAACTCTTCATAGGTAGATTTTTTGCCCTTTAATTTTTTGGGGATGGGCAAGCTCAGGTTTTGTGGATTTAAATCTACTTTAGTGGCTACTATTTGGATATCATCGACATTATAATCTAGAGCTAAAATCAATCCGGGAAGACCACCCATCCCTTCAGGACCACTCATCACACTGAGCTTGTCTGTAAACCATGCAGTTATCATAATATTATTTACCGTGTCTTTGGTTTCTGCTTTCATACATACATAACCAGCAACTTCTTTCAGCTCATTGAGAATCTTCCATTTATATTTTGGAAATGTTCCTTGCAATGCATAAAGTTTTCCAAGCAACTCTCTTTGATCATTGGTTGTCTTGGTTTCAAAATCCCTGATAAAAACATCTTCATCTTCACCCCAAGAGTACCCGAAATTTTCATCTCTTTCTTTTGCTTTATAAACAGAGCCTTTAGCATTGTAAGTAAGGATGTAATCTTCCCCTTCATTATCATCATCATTTCCCCAACTGAGCGTGATTCTGTCTTTTTCTTCTTGTGAAAGATAGGGCATTTTTTTAGCAATATTGGCCCAACTATATTTTTTATTGTAAGTGATGACACCAGCCTGAGCCATAAGTAAGCACGGAACAAAAAAGGAACAGAAAAAAATAATGTATCGATTCACGTTAAAAAGTTTTAATGGTTTTGTAAATAAATTAGAGAGCATTCATTACCAATAATCTCTTCTGGCAACAGATGATTTCATACCTTTGATATTGTATGAAAATGAAAGCATCACATATCTTGCCAATGACAAAGTTCTGGAGTCCAATACTCTGGATACAGATGTGGATTGGTTGATTTGTATATTTTGATTGAGCAAGTCGTAAACAGAAAGTCTGATTTCGCCTTTATTTCCTTTGAGAAACTGTTTGTACATGGACAAATTGATAATAGGAATATTTTGCTCGATACCAAACCTTTCATTTTTAAATATGGAATATCTCAATGTAGAATTCCAAAACCATCCTTTTCCAAAATTGGTATTGACGTCAAGATTATAATTTTGGTTGACAATGTTTTGATTTTGCGAAGTGTTGATATCATATTCTGTACTAGAAAAACCAAAATTGGAAGATAAATAAATAGCTGTCTTTTCTGATGGAGTAAAATCAAGATTTATACTTGGTGACCATCTTTTTGTGGTCGTTTTATTGAGTACATCATTGACAAAGGCAAATGACTTAGATCCTGACCGTCCGACATTAACTCTCATCTTTAGCTTGTTTTTGACTACAGGAAAATTAATTCCGGCATTGCTCCATAAGTTTTGACCACCACTATAATTTATAGGTTTGGATCTGGTGACTAAGTTTTCGTCTACGATTTGATCTGTTATAATTTGGTCATCATAATAAGTATAACTGACATTAGCATTAATCCTGATGCCATCTGCAGGCCAAGAGTGATTGATATATGCTCCTACTCTATGATTTAAGGTTGGTACTAGATCCGGATTACCTTCATTGATATACAGCGGGTTGGAAAAATCGACTACTGGCAGCAATTGTTCTATTGAAGGTTCTGAGACACTGATACCGTAATCCATATTTATCCAAGTATTTCTTGTTAGGTTTCCACGATACTCAGCATAAGGCAACCATCTGTAAAACTGCCTGTTTACCTTACCTTTTAGTACTGTAGTATCTGGTGACTGATAATCACCCTGAAGGTCAAAAGTCTGATAAGCACCACCTATTGTTACGTTTTGACCTTTTTGACTGAAAGTAAGCGATGTTCCTGTCCTTTGATTGATTATCGTATTATTATAAAGTCTGCTGAGCTGATTGTTTCTGATCAGAAGATCTTCCCTTTGTTGGTCATCTACAAATCGGGTACCATTTTCGTTTCTGCTGCTGAAGTTATGAAAAACTTTCCAGAAAAAAAGTTTGCTGAGCGGCTCGCTGATGATGGCGTTAACTTTAATTACATATTTGTCCAAGGTATCTTTGTTAAACTGTTTGAGTACTAAACTACTATCTTGTATGCCGGTATCATTAAAAAACAAATTGTCCGAAAAACGTTTTTGATCATCACGAATATCTGTTTTTAGATAAGACGCGTTTAACCCAATAGATCGACCAGCTTTTTTGAATTTCTTTCTCAATAGGATAGAAGTATTAATCAGCCTACCATCCAGTTCTGATTGATTATCATAGGTGCTGCTACTAGTGAGCTGATTGCCGTTTCGCTTGATAGATGTAGATCCTATTTGCTTGTTTAGCGAATTGACTATCGCACCATCTGCCGTTACTACTGCGGTAAGGAAGCTATCAATATCAATTTGGTACTTAGTTTCTGCCCGATGATTCAGATTGCTTTTGTCGTCTTTGTTGTATCTGTTGTTATCCAGATTGAATCCAGTCAAAAAAGATCTGGAATCCGTAAAAGTTTCTACATCATTACCCGTATTCTGAAAGAAATATCTACCTGCAAATTTATTTTTTTTATGGTCGTAATTGTAATTTATACCACCCATGATGTTGGTAGGAAAGCCACCATTATTTCCAGAGAAAAACGAATTGCTTACTCTACTTTCCAAATCTGAACCTGAGCTACCGAAATATCTCATAAAACCACCGCCAAAACCGTATTCATAATCGTCATCATCATCCCAAGAACTGGAACCCATAAAATCCTGATAATCATCCCATGACAATCCATTTCGACCAGTATTGTTGGCCACACCAACCAAAGAAAACTGATTTTTACTATCGAATTTATTGTAGTTTCCTTTTAACTCAGCACGGGATTCTGTACCTCCACCAGCGGTGACTTTTCCAAAGCCTCCTTTTTTAAATTCTTCTTTGAGCTCTACATTCATCGTTTTTTCTTCACTTGCTGTAGTTTTTCCTGTAAGTAGAGCTTCTTCGTCTTTTTTGTCAAATACCTGAACCTTAGATACACCTTCAGCAGGTAAATTTTTTATAGCAAACTTAGGGTCGTCACTAAAAAATGTTTTTCCATCTACCGTAAGCTTGGTGACTCCTTTGCCATCAGCCTGTATAGAACCATCCTGACTTACATCCAATCCGGGCAACCTTTTGAGTAATTCTTCCAAAGTAGCTCCTTGGGGTACTTTAAATTGGCTGATATCGTATTCTACGGTGTCCCCTCTTAGTTTTAAAGGGGCTTTAGCTTCTTTGATGACGATTTCCATCAGTTCTTTGGCTATTTCTTCCATTTGGATGATACCTATATCCACTAATGCTTTACCATCTGGTACTACATTGATAGTCAGTGGAAAATATCCTAAGTAAGAAGTTTTGATAATACATTTATCTTCTCTAACACCTTTGAAAACAAAGCTACCTTTAGCATCCGTCTGTGCATATTCTATTAAAATGGAGTCTTGATCCATCAGCATCACTGTGGCCGAAATCAAAGGCATATTTGTAGTATCTGTAATGATCCCTTTGATGTCATATTTCTGAGCGCATAGACAAAATGACATCAGTGTAAAGCAAGATAAAATAATTGTTTTCATACACGATAAATTAAATGATTTGTTTTGTTATTTGTTTTGTTTTGTAGACCATTTCAATGCTTCACAGGATTAATTGAGTAACTTTGAGTGCACTACTTACGAATATAAAGGTAAAAAGAAAAACCAAAGGCTATGTTTGTTGGTCATTTTTTAACTAAATTTTAACCTGACTCAAGATTTTTGGACTATTAATTTTTGAATTTTGTCGATAAAAACACTTCATTTGTATATAGTACTATCCAAAAGCAGGTACTAGGTATTGCCAAGTACTAAATAATGCCATATCTTTGCAGTATCAAATCACAATTTAAAACAGATCATGATGATCATAAATCGATTAAAATGGAATTTAAATTAGAAAATACCCGTGCGCAGATGAGAAAGGGAGTCCTGGAGATGTGTGTACTTTCGATCATCTCTCAGGAAGAAGCTTATCCTACAGATATCATCAATAAGTTAAAAGAATCAAAACTTATTGTAGTAGAAGGTACGCTATATCCATTACTAAATAGGTTAAAAGATGCTTCACTACTCGAATATAAGTGGAAGGAGTCTAAATCAGGCCCACCGCGCAAATATTATCAAATCACATCAGAAGGTGACGAATTTCTTTCCGGGCTGATCCAAACCTGGAACGAACTCAATCATGCAGTCAATCAATCACAAAACAATTCAAAAAATCAATAAGAAAATGAACAAGACATTTAATATCAATTTGGGAGGATATCCTTTTGCAATAGATGAAGATGCATTCAATTATATACAACAATATCTGGATGCTATTCGCAAGCATTTTTCTACTTCTGACGGATGCGATGAGATCTTATATGATATAGAAGTTCGTATGGCAGAGCTTTTTCAGGAGCATCTCAAGGGTAGAGCTATCATCAGTATGAAAGAAGTGGATGAAGTGGTGACCGTGATGGGTAAACCTGAAGATTTCGGTGCAGAACCCATAGCCGAGCCTTATCAGTATAGTGGTAAATCCAAGAAAACCAATAGCAATAATTTGGGTACCGGTAAAAAACTGTTCAGAGATCCTGATGATCAAAAACTAGCCGGAGTATGTTCAGGTATTGCCGCTTATTTTGGAATAGAAGATCCACTTTGGGTAAGATTGATCTTTGTTTTGTTGTTTTTTACAGGAGCGGGCGTGATTACTTATATTGTGTTGTGGGCGTTGGTACCTGAAGCTTCCAATAGTGGTGACAAACTCTCTATGCGAGGCGAGCCTGCAACCATTGAAAATATAGCCAAAGTAGTAGAGCAAGAATTGTCTGAACTCGGAGAAAAAATCAACGAATGGAGCAAGGATTTGGGCAACAAAAAAAAAAGGGATGATGTAAATAATGCGGGAATAGCAGCAAAATCTATCTTGAGTAGTGGTGTCAATGCCTTTGGAACAGCTATCGGTGGTTTTATTCCTGCCATGCGTAAAATAATCAGACCATTGATAACGGTGACGGCCATAGTTTTACTTTCGATTTTTGGTATAAGCTGGGCAGCATCATTTATAGGATTGAGCGTAGCCACACCTTTTGTTTATGCCATGGGTCCTACATCATCTTTGGTCAATGTGTTAGGTATTGGGTCCCTGTACTTTCTGATAGGTTTACCGATACTAGGCATCATGCTTTCTATAGCCAGAGCAGCCTTTGGATATAGAATCCATAAAAATGTAAAGACTGGACTTTGGGTGATTTGGTTTGTATCTGTATTTACTACATCCTTTGCAGCCATGAGTACGCTAAAGGAATACTCATCTCATCATGAGCAAAAATTTAATGCCGTACACAATATCACATCAGATGAGATCTCTATCGTAATGCCCGAAGAAGATATTGACAAATCTTTTGGATTGGGTTTAGGCAGTTTTTTTACCGAAAAAGGAGATCAATGGGCGATGCGCGATGTCAATTTTTCAATAGCTAAGTCAAAAGATGGATTGGTATACATAGAGAAAAGTGTAGCATCTAATGGTGACGATATGAATGAAGCCATTGCAAATGCTAAACTTGTCTCTAATGACTTGGTGGTAAACGATAATGTCATCTCAATTTCTAGATATCTAACATTTCCTAAAAATGAAAAATATAGAAATCAAAGTATGCATTATACGATTTATATACCTGAAGGAAAAAAAGTAAAATTTGATGATTTGGCTCTATCTAGAATAAGGAGTAATGAGTTTTTTAAACAAGATTATTTCTACACTGAAGGTGTCAAAGAATGGACCATGACCAAAACGGGATTGACATCTCCACAGTATGAAGATATCGTAAACCATAAAAAAACGGTTGATATCGGAACTTTCAGTAAAGTATTTATAGATCAAGTCAATGTCAAAATCACTAATGGTACTAAAAATTCCATACAAATCCTAGGACCAAAAGAACAGGTTTCTAAAGTGATCGTTAAGCAAGTAGGTGATGTTTTAAAAATAAGTCTTGACGCCAATTATCGTGATGCGCATTATGCAATCGAAGATATCGTTGTAGAATTGGTCATCCAAAAAGATGTGGATTTTATCCAATTAGACCAAGTAGGTGAAGCAATAATATCTGGAATCAATGATGATAAATTGGATCTGGTGGTGATAGCTGACCACTACGACTGTGGATTGGATTTTGAAGGTATCGTCAAATCTTTAAATGTTGATATTTCAGGATTAGCTGACGCTACTTTTATGGGTAATGTAGAGAATATGAATGTCAATCTATCCAAAAATGGAGATATCATAGCAGATAAACTCATCGTAAAAAACATGGAGATAAAGTCTGACAAGTCTAATCATTCAGATAGTAAAATTCATGTGTCGCAATCTTTAAAATTAATCCCAGCGGAAATAGATATTCAAGTTTTGGGTAATCCTAAAATCTTATCCAAACCAGTAAATGAAGAGATCTAAATTATAAAGACGATAATGATCAAGAAAAGGAAGATTAAATGTACATTTGGTCTTCCTTTTTTTGTAAAACCATGGCTCGACCTACTGACAAAGCAGCTTTACTGGCCAAAAGCCAACAAAATTTTGATCTGTTATTTGATTTTATTGAAAATCGCAATGAATCAGAACAAAATAAAACATTTCCGCCAGGCACAATGAATAGAAATATACGAGATGTATTAGGTCACCTACATCATTGGCAACTCATGATGCTAGATTGGTACGCTGTAGGGATGGCAGGACAAAAACCAGACATACCTTCCCCTGGATATACGTGGAAAACAGTACCAGAACTCAACCATTGGATTTGGGAGCAATATTCTCATGTGGGTCTTTCTGAATTAAAATCTAAGCTCAAAGAGTCACATATCATTATAATAGAAGTGATACATAAACACACTAACGAAGAACTGTTTGAGAAGAAAAGATATCCTTGGACTGGTACCACATCTCTTGGGGCCTACTTTGTCAGTGCTACTTCCAGTCACTATGCTTGGGCATTAAAATTAATGACTAAAGCTCTTAATAAAGTTTAAGGGACACAACTGATCTGAAAGGAATAAAAAATGAAGCATAGCAAAATACCATACTTCATTTTTAAACTACTTCACCATTTCAATTAATTTACCCAGTTTTTAGGCTTTAAATAATAGTTGAGATAAATATCAATCAATGGTTCGCCACCATATTCAGGATATTTTTTCATCATAGCAGCTTTAAATGCTTCCTTATTTTTTGACTTCAATATGGATTCATTGACGTAAGCCAAATAGTTGAGGTTCTGTTTAAGCAGTTCCTTATTGCCTTCTTTCCCATGTCCAGATAGAATAATGTTATATTTTCTTTCTTTTAAAATTTTTTGTAATGCTGTTTCCCATCCTTTAGTATCACCTTCAATGAAAAGGTGAATGTTGTTGTAAACAATATCCTGAGCGATATACACACCCAATTCAGGGAGTTTGATGACCAGAGAAACAGCCGATTCATTGTTTAAAGACTTTTCAAAAATAAACTTTACATTTCCTATGGTTTCTTCACCTGGCTGTTGAATTATAGAAGGTTTATTCAGTTTGGTAGCAATCATAGGCCCAAACTGTGCTTGTCTTTGTTCAAGAACACCTTGTCCCGCCTTATCAATGGCAGCTTTTACTTCAGCCAAAGCATATACTTTTACATTTGGAAATGCATCACCAAACCCAATATAGTGGTCAGGATGATCGTGACTAATATAAATCCTTGTCACTGGTTTGCTAAGTGAATCCGTGATTTTTTTCAATTCTAAAGCATAAGGTGCAAAGAACTGTCCGTCAATGATAATAAGTTCATCATTGAGTTCAATGATATGACTTGTATTGGCAAACATAGACGCAGGACTCATGTATGTATGAATTTTCACTGATTTGTTCTCAGTTACGGTCCAGAAAGTACCTTTAGGAATATCTTGAGCTGTTAGTGCCGTGAAAGCACTCATGAACAAAAAGATGGTTATTAATTTTAAAGATTTCATATTTTTAAAGATTTAAATAGAATAAACTTGATTTAAGAATGTATGAATAGATGTTGGTTTACGGCCTAAAAGTTGTTCTAAGTCAGAGCTAACCGTTTGTAATTCTCCGGTTGCTTGAGCTATAGCAAAAGCAGTAAACAAAGCAATATAATCAGCAGGTACGCCATGTTTTGTCAATGTTTCTGCATACTCATCAGGTGTAGGTGAAATATAATGGATGGGCTTACCCGATATTTCAGAAAGGTGATGAGCTACTTCTTGGTAAGAAAATACTTCATGACCAGTAAAGTTATATGTTTTCCCATCATGATGATCACTTGAAAGAATATTTGAGGTAGCTTCTGCCATTTCTGAACGCAAAACTGCCCCAACTTTACCATTATCTGCAGGTAAATATATCGTCCCTGTTTCGATTACTTTTTCACCAAGGAAAGCAGGTATAAAATCCATATAAAGTGTATTCTTTAGGATAGTAAAATTTATTCCACTTTCTTTCAACCATGCTTCAGTTTTTAGGTGTGATGCTATTACCGTCCAAAGTGGCGAAGATTCCGTTTCGTTATTTCCTAAAAAACTGGTGTAGACTATGTGTTTTACACCTGCTACCTTTGCGGCTTTTACCACGTTCTGATGCTGAGTACTACGTTTTTCAATATCACTGCCTGACACAAAAAGTAACTTTTCTATTCCTTTAAACGCATCAATAAGTGATGTATAATGATCATAGTCACCCGTTCGTAAACCAATACCTTTGTTTTTTAAATCAATGGCTTTATCTTCATCTCTGACCATTGCAACGATATTGGTAGAAGAAATGCCCTTTTTTAGAAGGAAATCGATGGTTGACTTCCCAAAATTGCCAGTGGCTCCTGTTATTAAAATCATTTTTTTACTTTTTTAAAATTTAATAATTACCTTTGTAACGATAAGTAACTAATTATAGTTTTTTAAAGTAACATGTTACCTATAAGTAACAAAAGGAAATAGTAGTAACAAAATGGTAACTATTGAAACAAAAAAAAAGAAGGAGGATAAATGTCCCGTCACTGCCATGCTTCAGCTCATCGGAGGTAAATGGAAGCCGGTTATCTTATATTGTATCAGATCAGAAAAAAGACGATTTGGAGAAATCTCCGCTCGAATACCTGATATATCCAGAAAGGTATTAACACAACAGCTCAAAGAGTTGGAAGAAGATGGTTTAGTTCTCAGGAAACAGTTTAATGAAATTCCTCCACGTGTAGAATACGAACTGAGCTTACTTGGCAAAAGTTTAGCACCTGTACTACATGAAATGGAAAAATGGGGCATGGAGAATATCATACAAAAACAGTAATGTTAAAATAATGAACAGATATTCCATGTGTTCTTGGACATTTGTAATATACCTAATTTTTTTTATTTAGGCTATTTAGTGGCAAGCAGCAGTGGGCAGCCACTTTATGGTTGTTCTAAAAATGCTATATCTCCATTTTCAGATTTATCTATCAAAACCACAACGTTGGGCCTTATGGTAAAGGATTGTTTTTGTCCAACGGTTCGTTTATATCTAAAGGTAATTTTCCCATGCCCATTCTTTTGTAGGCTCACCACTTCGATGGTAGTTGCCATGTCTGTTTCGGGCAGAATTAAGGCAATACTGTTTTGTTTTTCAAAGTCTATTTCCGTAGGCTTTCCATCTTTTCCCATGGTTGTCGCCATACCAAAAATTTCATTAAACTGTTCAGCAGTTTCTATTTTGGGGTGATCCAATTTTTGAACTGTGTTTTTTACAAAATAATTTTTTGCCACGATGTAGGGAATATCAGTCATTTGGGTTTCCGAGTTTGACTCTGTAGGCACAATGTTTTGATCATCAACTGCTTCTACCTTGGGCTTGTTTTGACATGAGCTTAGTATAACAAACCAAACCACGGCTACCATTCCTAATTTAATTGTCATGGGTATTTATTTTAATGGGTCTATTTAAAAAGTTTTTACTACTCCAATAATTCAAAAGCAAATGTAACATGATTTTTTGACAGAGGTAAAAACTTATCTTTAAAATTTAAATCAGCGGGGCCATTTTTTAAATGTAGTTAAAAAGTACTTTACACCAAGCGAAACTAAATCTTATTTGTAATTTTTATTAATTTTGTGAAAATATTTAAATCGCATGTCCATCCTTCAAAAAATATATAATTCCATTTTTTCCACTACAGCTGCCGGTTTGTATCTTTTGATTTTTGCCGCAGCCATCGGTATAGCCACATTTATTGAAAACGATTATGGTACCAGTTCGGCTCAGGATCTCATTTTTCGTGCCCGATGGTTTGAGTTATTGTTGGTCCTTTTTGGAAGTACTATCTTAGCTAATATCTTTAGATTTCGGATGGTGCCTCAAAAAAAATGGGCATCCTTGATTTTTCATAGCGCCATCATCATTATCATACTTGGTGCAGGCATCACCAGATATTTTGGCTATGAAGGTATGATGCATATACGCGAGGGTCAAGCAAGTCAACAATTTTTATCTGCTGAAAATTATTTAAACTTCAAAGTTTCCACAGGAGGTAAAAGTTATTCATTCAGTGAGCCTGCCTCTTTTTCTACTTTGGGCAATAATAAATTTAAAGGAACATATCAAATTGGTACCCATATTTTTGATGTCAATGTCACAGATTTTATACCTAATCCTACAGAGCAACTCACCAATCAATCAGGAGGAAAAGCAGTAATGAAAGTAGTGATTGCTGGCAAATCAGGTAGAGAAGAGTTTTTTGTGTCACAAGGAGACAAAGTCAATATTAATGGTATCAATTTCAATTTTACAGACACCAATCTCCCCGGAGCTTTTAATGTGAAACTGGTCCAAGACTCACTATATTTCGCAACAGACGTCACGGTCACCCAAATGGTCATGGCTACGCAGACCACAGATACGATACCTCCTTCTGACTACCGACCACTAAGATTACGATCCATGTATGTTGTCAATGGGCAAGCAGGATTTGTAGTGGGAGATTTTAAACCTGCTGCTGTGGTAAATGTAGCCGCCGGAGATCCAAAAATGAAAAACGAAAGTCTTGCAGCACTAAAAATAAATATCTCACACAACGGTCAAGCTCAGGAATTATTAGTCACAGGCCGCAAAGGTATGGAAGGAAAACCTGCAACCATACCATTTGGAGATAGTCAAATGTCTGTAAGCTATGGAGCTAAGGTGATACCAGTGCCTTTTCAGATACAACTCAGAGATTTTATCATGGACAAATATCCCGGCACTAACAACCCATCATCGTATGCTAGTGAAGTGACAGTCATAGACCCCAGCAATGGAGTAAACATGCCCTTCCGAATCTACATGAACAATATCTTAGATTATGGTGGATACCGCTTTTTTCAATCATCTTTTGATCAGGACGAAGCAGGTACTTATCTCAGTGTCAATCATGACTTTTGGGGTACTTGGGTTTCTTATATTGGCTATATATTATTGACTGTTGGAATGGCTATGACTTTTTTTAGTAAAAATAGCCGCTTCTCCAGCTTACTTAAAAGAATGAGCGAACAACAAGGAGCCAAAGCAACCATTTTAGTAATCGGTCTTTGTTTGTTTTCGGGTAGTCATTTGTCTGCCCAAAATCTTGCTTCCAATGTAAGTCAGGATGATGCCACCGCTTTTGGCAAAATGATCGTTCAAGACCACAACGGAAGGTTCAAACCGGTAAACACTTTATCGAGTGAAGTTTTAAGGAAATTGGCCAAAAAAAGTACTATTTCAGGTTTATCGTCAGACCAAATCTTTATTTCAATGATGATGGATCCTGCCAAATGGGAAAATGTACCATTAATACATATCGGTGCACACCCTGAAGTCGCTAGGCTTTTGGGTACAACAGAAAAACTGGTGAGCTATCGGCAATTTTTTACAGATGACGCCCAATACAAACTCCGAGACCAAATCAGAAATGCCCAATCGGTCAATCCTAAGGATCAAGGTACTTTCGAAAAAGCGATCATCAAGGTAGATGAAAAGATAAATATAGCCAATATGGTGTTTTCAGGAAGACTCTTACGATTATTTCCAGTACCCGGAGATCAGCTTAATACTTGGATATCACCTGCTGACATCCGCGAAATGAAGCTACCGGACCCAAAAACACTTCAAGCTTTTGAAAACTTTGCTTCTTACATTCAGGCACTGGAAAAAGCCAATGGAAATACATCAGCCACATCAGAAACATCCAACTATTTGAATCAAATTTCAGCTATTCAGCAAGAAGTGTCAGGTAGTATTCTGCCGTCTCCTACCAAAATAAACGCCGAAATATGGCTCAACAAAATGAATGTGTTCGGCAGATTGAGAAATATTTATGGTCTGTTGAGCTTGGTATTTTTAGCCACTTTTTTTGTAAGTGTATTTAGTAGTAAATTTAATGTAGCCAAATATACCAATCTAGCATTTTATCTATTGCTTCTGATTTTTGCATTTCACACTTTAGGGCTTGGATTGCGATGGTATGTTTCGGGTAGGGCTCCATGGTCCAATGGATATGAATCTATGATCTATATTTCATGGACAACAATGTTGGCTGGCCTTATTTTTTCCCGAAAATCTTTGGGAGGAATGGCGGCAACCTTAGTATTGGCCGCTACCATCTTACTGGTGGCTGGTATGAGCTGGCTAGATCCAGAGATTACCCCTTTGGTTCCGGTGTTGAAATCTTATTGGTTGACCATACACGTATCTTTAGAAGCGGGTAGTTATGGCTTTTTGATGCTCGGTGCTGTGATCGGTATGCTCAATCTCATCCTGATGGTATGTACCACCGCAACTAACCTAGATAGAAACGAACGGGTCATCAAGGATTTGACCGTAATCTCAGAAATCACGCTCTTGGGCGGATTGTTTATGGTCAGTGTAGGTACCTATTTGGGTGGTGTTTGGGCCAATGAATCTTGGGGAAGATATTGGGGATGGGATGCTAAGGAAACTTGGGCGTTGGTCACGATATTGGTATATGCTTTTATCCTCCACATGAGATTTATCCCTGGACTGAGAAGTTTATTTGCCTTTAATTTTGCATCCTTATTTGGTTTTGCCACCGTAATCATGACCTATTTTGGCGTCAATTACTATCTGTCAGGTTTACATTCATATGCTGCAGGTGATCCAGTACCTGTACCACCACAGGTGTATTACACAGCAATAGCTTTGGGAGTATTGAGTATAGGAGCATTTATTAGATGGAGGATGGTTAAAAAATAGCAATTAGTGGTTACAAAAGTTGAAAGGTAAGTTTTATTAAAACATTATTTTTTAAAAATACTTTTACATTCTTCCAATAAAATCTGGATTATATACTTCTCCTGCATAAGCCCGGATGCCTTCAAGTTGCCAATCCTGACATTGAATAATATTAAAGACAGGAAGTCCTGCATCGTTTACTACAAGTTTCCAACCAATACCATTAGGAGACTTTAGAATACTATTTATAATTATGCGTGCTTATTAGCCGTATTAGCTTTACTGCACTATACTGTATCCAAAACTTGTGGCGTAAATACCTTTATACCAGTATTTTAATCTAATCAGTCATACTTACTGGTTTTTAGTCAAAATACTTTTTTACTTGGTGAATCATATTGCGTAGTTCTTTAACAAACTTGCGTAGTTTTAACAAAGTACTGCGTAGTTTTGACACAATACTTTGTAGTTTTTGAATACTACTGTGTAGTTTTAACACCATTGTGCGTAGTTTTAACAAATTAAAGCGTAGTTTTGACATAATACTTTGTAGTTTTTGAATACTACTGCGTAGTTTTAACACCATTATGCGTAGTTTTAACAAAGTACTGCGTGGTTTCACCTAGAAATAGTGCATTTGTTCCAATAAATACTTTCACTTTTGCATTTAAAATAGGTAAATTTTCATCAGTATCTTCGATGATGCCACTTACAAATTAAAATTTCAATAGTTTATTATGTAATACTTAAATCTCGGACCCATTTTCGCCATTTGTGGTATCAAAAGACCCTATAGTTTTTTTGTAAAAGTGAGGTTTACTTCTCACTCGGCAAGAACCATTTTGCATAGTTAAACCCGATCTTTTAAATTTGACCATATTGAAGATTAATGCCGCATTCTAGTATGTGAACCTTATGACCTGTTAGCTTGGAAACCAAGATACATAAGTGACCTATGCCGCCCAAAATCCATCAGAAAAACTGAGCATCTCTGTATTTAGGCCTACCCTCAATGATACTCTAGCAATCAAGCCTTTTTCAGAGCTCAAAAAAGCTACCAAAGATTTCCTTGTTTTTGAAAAAGTGACATCATCGTAGAAAAAACACCTTTGATTTATCTCATGTATGATGACATTAATTTACAAAGGGTAGAAAATTATAGTTTTCATAAATAGTATGAAAAGTTAGATGTCCATTTATTAAACCAATAAAGTCAATTTTTGCAAAGGGCATGAATAAATAACCGCCCTAACGAACTGACCAATTTGAATTAAATTAGTTAAATCCTAACCCAAAACTGTACACATATCATCTTATGAATAGGGTATAAGATTTTCAAATCAAAGTATAAACAAAGGTTATTTTATTAAAAAAGTTTATTTTATAATTTATTGAACCAAACTTACTTGATAACCAATGTACACGATATAGCACAATAAAAAAAACACACCTTCCATTTTGGTAATTTTTTGCTTTCCAAAAACATAACATGTGCCAAATAATAATACACTTGCAATAATACAGACATACATATCGATATCCGTGATATTTCCTTTAGGTAAAGGCGAAATTAAAGCACTAGAACCCAAAATAAAAAAAACATTAAAAATATTGCTTCCAACTATATTTCCAACAGCTATATCAGAATTTTTCTTTAATGCTGCAACAATACTTGTGGCCAACTCTGGCAAAGATGTACCTGCTGCAACTATGGTTAAGCCTACTACTGCTTTGCTCATTCCAAATCCCAAGGCTAATTCTACGGCATTATCCACAAAAACTTTACCGCCTCCAACTAATAAAACCAATCCTCCAAGTATTAAGAGTACTGATTTAAATTTGGTCATATCTTTAATGCTTAGATCTTCATCTTCTCCACTTGTCTTAGCCAAATGAACCAAATAATACATAAAAATTACAAAAAAAGATAGCAGAATTAATCCATCCCCAAAAGAAATTATATTTTCAGTTCCTTGAGAAAGTAATACATCATTAACCAGTATATAAACAACTATTGCTGCCAGTAGACTTAATGGTATTTCTTTCAAAACTGTATTTTTCAAAATCGTAAGTGGAAAAATTACCGCAGAAACACCAAGAATAAAAAAGATATTAAAAATATTACTACCCACCACATTTCCAATGGCGATATCTGAACTTCCTGTAAAAGCAGCATAAGCACTTACAATGAATTCAGGTGCAGATGTTCCAAAGGCTACCACAGTTAAGCCAATGACAATATTTGGGATTTTGTATTTTTTTGCTAATGATGAAGCACCATCTACAAGAAGATTGGCACCATAGACTACTAAACCTAAACCGAGTATTAAAAGTAAAAAACTAATCATATCAAATGGTTTTTATAATATAAAATATAATCTCAAAAATTAATGACAAATATATTAATTATTTACACATCTTCTAATATCCTTTTTTTTTTGTAGAAAGTTTTTAGTCATACCCTAATCACTGCCAAGCCATACAAAAGTCAATTTGCAACTCAGTAGTTAAAAAAATGGAACCGTGCACTACTTTTGTTGCCATAATTTAAGCCTTTGATTAAGGCAGGATTAAAATTAAATCCATTAAAATACCAAAGATTAGTTTCCTTAGTCAATACATTAATATGGTGGAATAGCTGCAAATCAAATTAAGTGAATATAATGCTCGATGATGACACCTTTATTTTGGTTGAATTATCCAAATAAATATAATTATGTATAACAAATCCATTTGGAGTTGTTGTTGTTTTACTTTTGTATTTTCAATTGTAATAGCTAAAGATATTCGTAAAAATGTGAAAGCTGATTTAAATTAGTCACCAAGTTTGTACAAAATGGAACTTAAGCGCAATCTATAATAAAATCAAACTTTTAACTTCAGAGCAATAATATTAAATATGACCATATCAAAATCCAAAAAAAGAATAGATTATGAGTTTTTTTGATCTACTTCAGCCACAATGGTATGTAGAGCATGGTGGCATCTTTCTCATAATGTTTGTGGTATTTGCAGAAACAGGACTCTTTGCAGGTTTCTTTTTGCCTGGAGATTCCCTTTTGTTTGTCACTGGCGTTTTAAGCAAATCATTAATGAGTAGTGTCATTCCTGGGGATCAAATTGTATTGAAGTTGGGGTTAATTATTCTTTTGATATCGATATCTGCCATTTTAGGAAACATCTTTGGGTATTGGTTTGGGGAAAAAAGTGGGAAAAAACTTTATAACAGAAAAGACTCACTTCTTTTTAAACAACATTATCTGGTAAGTGCTAGAAATTTTTACGAAAAACACGGGTCATTGACTATATTTGTAGCCAGATTTATTCCATTTATACGGACATTTGCTCCTATTGTGGCGGGAACTGTGCACATGAATTATCACAAGTTTCTTACTTATAACATTGTGGGAAGTTTTGTTTGGTCAGCTACGTTTATCCTTGCAGGACATTATTTAAACGGTTATTTACTGACTACATATAACTATGACATTAACGAACACCTTGGGTTTATTGTACTTTTTATCGTACTCGTCACCACCATTCCATTTGTAATAAAAATGATTTTGGGAATAAGAAAATAAGGTTCAAAACACTATAATATAATACTAAAATGTTTTGCTTTTTGATGGGACTAAAAATCTATGCGCAGCACCTATATTAAAAAATGGCCTATCAATCATAGGAGCTATTTGTACACCAATGCCAATATCCAACTGAAAATTGTCATTAATGTGATACAAAGCCCCGCCATCTAAGTTGTGATTAGAAAATCCATTGTTTGCTACATCACCAAAATATTCAACAAAAAGAATTAATTTAGGATTCACACTATACCAAAACAAGAATGTCATAATCAAATATTCATTAGAAAAATTGTATCCTAAATTGTATTCTATGCCATTTGTATCTGAAAAATCATTTTGGAATGCAAATAAAGCCATAGCTTCAAAATTATCATATGCATCACTATTTATTTCCGATATTCTATCATAAGAACCGTATCCTATTAAGGTAATTGTTGGTAAGATACCTTCTTGCTGGATAAGTCTTTGCTTAAAACTCAAGGTTGTTGGTAGAATAGTATATTGTTTTTCAAGTATACTATGATCAAATTGTAATCTGATTTCAGTGCTTGGTGTCAATCCATAACGCAACATCAGACTTTGTTGATAGTCCTGTTTTTGTAAAAAAAATCCACTTTCGATCTGAAATATATTTTTGGGCAAAACATACGCCCCGTCACTTTGGTCAGGTCTGTCAGATACTAAAGGGCTAATACTTTGAGCCCATAAGTAAAATCCAGAAAACTGGAGACAAACAACCAAAACAAATCTCATAATTAAGATTTTAGACAAATTAAAGAATGACAATATCTGTGGTATCATTTTATGATTAACACACTAAATTATACCTAAAAAAATTGGTGCAGCAAAAGTAATGATACAAACAATAATCAAATAATAATGAAATATATTTATGGTAAGCCTTTAAATAATTTATGAAATTTTAATATAAATCTTTAAAATCATCATTATATATTGACTGTAATACATAGGACTAAATATGATCAAGTATGCTTTTGACCAAATTATTAGCAATATATTGATCATAAAATATTTTTTTATTCCTTTTTTAAGTATTAAAAGATGTTTTTGCAAAATCTTTATTACTTTTGTCCTGTCATGTTGAGAAGGTATTTTACAGTCCTTATATTTCTGTTTTTGGGTGTTATGAATAACATCCATGCAACAGATATTATTCAAATTAAGGAAAATGAAACATCCAAGCTATCTGTTGCGAAATCCATCATTGATGTCCTTTACAAAAAGGGTAAAAACAGCAAACATCCAAATGTTTCTGAACGGTTTTTAAAAAACAATATTATTCCAAATCAAATTCGTGAATTAGGTCATGATTTTTGTAATGAAGTATCATCATATTGTTTTGAAACAAGCTACATATATCTAATTAAACTCTTTTTATTTAAAGAACTAGATGTAAATCTTACTTCCCTTCCCTTTTTTAAGCTATTCAATAATTACAGATTATAGCAAATTGGCGTACTTAAGTCAATTATTATGTAATTATTAAATAGAAAATCCATGAAATGTATATTAATTTCAGTAGGAATAGTATGTTCCTTACTGCTAGTATCTTGTTCTAGTGAAAAACAGGAAGAAAAAGTAAATAAAGTAGTATTTACTGAAGAACAACTCAAAGGAATAGAGTATTCAGCATCAGAAGTCCGCCCTGTCATGGGAGAGATCACCCTCAATGGCAAAGTTGTAGCTGATGAAAACAATTTAGTCAATGTTTATCCCATGATAGGAGGTAAAGTGATTGATGTAAATTTTGAAATAGGAGATTTGGTCGATCTTAATAAACCACTAATTGTTTTAAATTCAGGCGAAGCAAGAGAATTCGAAAAGGAATTGTTGCAAGCACAAGACGAATATGAATTAGCTAAAAAGAATTATGAAATTCAGATAGAATTAAATAATAGTAAATTTAGTTCTGCTAGGGAATTAGCTTATGCCAAAAAAGATATGGAAATTGCAAAGGCAGAACTATCTCGTTTAAAGGAAGTTTACAACGTTTATTCCATCACAGATGGCGGAAAATATGTGATTAAATCCCCGGTAGCAGGATTTATTTTGGAGAAAAAAGTAGGTCCACATATGCAAATTCGTTCAGATGCCAATGACTATTTGTTTTCGGTAGCAAGGCTTGACGAAATCTTTATTGCATTTGATGTATATGAAAAAGATATATCAAAGATTAAGACGGGCCAAACCATAACGATTCGTCCACTAGCTTTATCAGACTCAACTATTGTAGGCACTATAAAGAGAATTGAAAACATTATAGATCCTGTAACAAGAACTGTAAAGGCTAGAGTTTATTTAAAAAATCCTGGTTATCTTTTAAAACCTCATATGTTTTGTACGGGAAAACTTTTGCTCAAGACCAGTGAAGAAATGGTTTCCGTAGACAAAAAAGCATTGATCTTTGACAAAAATAAATATTTTATTATGATTTATCAATCTAATAGTAATATTGAGACAAGACAAGTAGAGGTTTATTCCAGTAATGATACTTATGCCTATATCTCCAGTGGGTTGTCTGGTGGTGAGAAAGTGATCACACAAAAGCAATTGTACTTATACGACGCATTAAACGACTAACCATTATTTACTAATATTAATTAAATGTTATAATGAATAAATTCATCCGTGGCATCATTGCGTTTTCATTAAAACACCAGATGCTAACGTTTGTAATGGTTGGTCTTTTAACTATTGCAGGCGTTTTTAGTTTTATCAATACTCCTTTAGAAGCATTTCCTGATGTTACTAACACACAGATAATTATAGTAACAGATTGGAAAGGGCGAAGTGCAGAAGAAGTCGAGCGTTTTGTTTCTATTCCTATAGAAATAGCAATGAACTCGGTTCAAAAAAAGACCAATGTTCGGTCCATCACCATGTTCGGTCTATCCATCATAAAAATAATTTTTGAAGATGGTGTAGATGACGCCTTTGCTCGTCAACAAGTAAACAACTTATTACGAAATGTCAAATTTCCTGAAGGTGTTGAACCAAATGTACAGCCTCCTTATGGTCCTACAGGTGAGATTTTCAGGTATGTGATCAAAGGAAAAAATAGAACTTCCATTGATTTGTTGACCATCCAAAACTGGACTATAGATAGGCAACTTAGGTCTGTGCCAGGCGTTGCAGATATTGTAGCATTTGGCGGTCAAGAAAAAATCTATGAGATTCAGCCGGATCCCGTACAATTAGCAAAATACGAAATCACAGTTTTTGATATTCAAGATGCCATTTCAAAGAGTAACTTAAATGTCGGAGGCGATGTATTGGTTCAAAACAATCAAGCTTTTGTAGTACGAGGATTAGGTTTGTTAAATCATGTTGCCGACATTGAAAATACCATTATTAAAAATTTTAATGGCACTCCTTTACTCATAAAACATTGTGCAGAAGTCAAGATCACAGGTTCACAGAGAGTAGGACAAGTGGGCAAGGACTCCGATGATGATGTTGTAGAAGGTATTATCGTAATGCGAAAAGGAGAAAATCCTAGTCAAGTTTTATCTCGTGTAAAGGACAAGATCAGAGAATTAAATGAAGATGTATTACCTTCAGATGTCAAGTTGGAAACGTTTTATGATCGGGATAATTTAATGGCATATTGTACTAAAACCGTATCTAAAAATTTGATTGAAGGAATCATATTTGTGACAGTGATCGTTTTCCTATTTATGGCAGATTGGCGTACTACAGTGATCGTATCCATTGTCATTCCTTTGGCTTTACTTTTTGCATTTTTAATGCTCTACCTCAAAGGAATGAGTGCCAATCTTCTTTCACTTGGTGCAGTTGACTTTGGAATTATAATAGACGGGGCCGTAGTTATGGTGGAAGGAATATTTGTAGTTTTGGATTCTCAAGCCAAGCTACATGGCATGGAGAAGTTTAATAAGATGTCCAAGCTTGGGTTAATTAAAAAGACTGGAACTGAGATGGGGAAGGCAGTGTTTTTTTCCAAACTAATTATCATAACTGCACTGCTACCTATTTTTGCATTTCAGAAAGTGGAAGGTAAAATGTTCTCCCCTTTAGCCTATACATTGTGTTTTGCACTTATCGGCGCATTGATACTGACACTCACTTTAGTACCTGTTTTATCTGCTATTCTACTTAATAAGAACGTAAAAGAAAAGCATAGTTTCATAGTTCGATTCTTTAATTCAGTGTTTACCAAAGGTATAGATTGGTCATTTGGGAATAGATATAAAATTGTATTAATTTCTATAGCTATTTTGATACTAAGTCTTATTTCCACCAAATGGATGGGAACTGAATTCTTGCCGACCTTAAATGAGGGCGCATTATGGGTTGAAGCAAAATTGCCCATGAGTACG
>CAZGMB010000049.1:0-29222 GCA_964526715.1 uncultured Aureispira sp.
TTTAAAATAATTTTAAAGTTAAAAAATACCTCAAAGATATAGGGATACTTTTCACTTTTTCAAGATGTACGGTCCAAAATGGGATATAATTTACCCTTTCTTCCTGTTTTGGCATGTGATCTTGGATAAGATGAGTCATTTTAATAAATTTTAACATTTTCTTTACAAGCAATTCCAGTAAAATATCGTTATGTATACATAGAAAATATTTTTATATGCCATGGTCCAAACCTATCAACCTGTATCATACTCCATTCATACTCCATCCATACTCCCACGATACTCCTACGATACTCCCATGATACTCCGTAGATAATATAACCGCATTCCCACTGAGTTCCCACTGCATTCCGACTGAGTTCCCACTACAGTACAGAAACACCCGCTGATTTAAGGAGTACATCAACGTATTTGGGTCATTTTGTTTTTTAAGTTCATAGGTTTTGAAAATAGCTTTTAATCTCAATACAGCAACAAACAGTATTAAAAATCAATTATAAACAATAATAAACTTCTTCAACATTAGAAATACCAATGCCAATGCAGAATCATTTAATTCGAAGACAAAGCTATTAATAGCCAATCTTAGCAGAGTTACAGACATTAAATTATTCTTGTTTGGACTTAAAAAATTATTCGCTTAATATAGCTACTCCCCTAAAATAATCAGTGGCCCAAAATTTCAGCAATGGAAATTTAAAAAATTATAGGGTTTAAATTGCTGTAATATTTAATGGGTATTTTATCTTGCACACGATTTAGAAATGATCATCACCAAAATGAATTTATAACACCATGGGAGAACAAAGAGTATCATTGGTCAACGACCAAAAACAGATGCAGAAATTTGTAAAATCTTTGCTAAATGATGTAACAGCATTGGAATATATGCTTGAAAATGAATGGTTTGAATCAGATGTAGTGAGGATAGGTGCTGAACAGGAAATGGTTATGGTTGACAAAACCACCTTTAAACCTTCCCTAGTTGCTATGGAAGCCTTAGACAAAATGCAACATTATCCTTGGGTGGAGACTGAACTCGCAAAATTCAATCTTGAAACAAATATAGAACCTAGAGTTTTTGAAAAAGATTGTTTTACCCTTTTAGAAAACGAAAACACTGATAAGCTCAATAAGATTCAGGAAGTTTTGGATGGTATGAATACATCTATAGTGTTGACAGGTATTTTGCCCACCTTGCGTAAATACCACCTAGAAATGGAAAACCTGACACCAAAGAAGAGGTATTTTGCACTCATGGAAGCGCTTAACAAGCAATTGATTGGCCAGTCTTATGAACTTAGAATCCTAGGAATAGACGAATTGCTGGTCAAACACAGTTCACCATTGCTGGAGGCTAGCAATACGAGTTTTCAGGTACACTTACAAGTGGCTCCCAAAGATTTTGTCAAAATGTATAATATAGCTCAGGCTCTTGCAGGACCCATGATGGCTATAGCTGCCAATAGTTCCGTGGTTTTTGGTAAAAGACTATGGCACGAAACCAGAATCGCTCTTTTCCAGCAATCGCTTGATACAAGGACAACCCATGACCACATGCGCGAAAGGAGCCCTAGGGTAAGCTTTGGTCGAGATTGGTTGCATCACTCAATTATGGAAATATATAAAGAAGA
Source organism: uncultured Aureispira sp. (assembly GCA_964526715.1). Lineage (GTDB taxonomy): Bacteria > Bacteroidota > Bacteroidia > Chitinophagales > Saprospiraceae > OLB9. The sequence continues at coordinate 1,635 of CAZGMB010000049.1, forward strand.
TATAGCCAGATTCAGAGTACTTTTGAGCAGTGACATAGAAGAAGATAGCCCTACCATGATCAAAAATGGCGAAGTACCCAAACTTAGAGCACTTCAAGTCCACAATAGTACAGTATATCGATGGAACAGACCATGCTATGGTATCAGTGACAATGGTAAACCACACCTGAGAATCGAAAACAGAATTTTACCTTCAGGACCCACCGTAATCGACGAAGTAGCTAATGCTTGCTTTTGGCTGGGATGTATGATCGGTATGAGTATGGAAGTCGATGATATTCGGACTAAAATGTCATTTGTAGATGCCAGGGACAATTTCGGTAAAGCGGCCAAATTTGGAATTGACTCTAAATTTACTTGGTTTCACGACCAAAAAATTAGTGCTGAAGATTTGATCATGGAACTCATACCTATTGCGCGTAAAGGACTGGAGGCTCGCAATGTTAATCCTGCTGACATAGAGAAATATTTGGGTATCATCAAAGGAAGAGCAGAAAAAAATATGACTGGAGCCAGATGGCAACTCAGAGCATTTACCAAACTCCATGAAAACACCAACACAGACGAAGCATTAAGCGTACTTACAGCCACCATGATACAAAATCAACAATCCAACAAACCCGTGCATGAATGGGAACTCCCAAGTATGGATGATCTAAAAATGTACAGACCATCACACCTTAAAGTATCAGAGTTTATGCTTACTGACCTCACTACGGTACAAAAGGATGACATTGTAGACCTTGTGGCTGAACTTATGGAGTGGAATACCATACGTTATACTCCAGTAGAAGATACTAAAGGTAAATTAGTTGGACTAGTTACTGCAAGATTATTGTTGAGACATTATATGCGATGCAAACAAAATCAAAATAAAAAAGTAACGCTAGTTTCCGACATCATGATCGAAAAGCCCATTACAGTAACTCAGGAAACCAATATAATGGATGCCATGAAACTCATGAAAGAACATAAGATTGGATGTCTTCCTGTAGTGAATGGTGATGAATTGGTAGGTTTGATTTCAGAACAAGACTTTTTGAGAATCACAGCAAGGTTGTTGGATAGGTTATAGTTCGAACTTTGCCTAAATTAAATTCTTATTTCTAAGGAAAGATGGTTTACATAAAAAACTATTCTGCCTTCAATTTAAGGAAGTTTTCTATACCATTTCTATCGAGTACGCCGATGATTTGACCGTGTTCTTCTACTGCAAGGATAGCAATACCTTCGTTTCTCATGATATCTATGGCATCTTTGAGCCATGTGTCTCGAGAAACTATGGCTTTGTGAGATGACATAAGTTGGTTTACAGTTTTGTCTTCGGTGTTATTCTTAATGGTATCTTTTATAAATAATTCTGGCACCGTTCCTGATAAATGCCCCAAGGAGTCAAAAACTATAAAATTCTGCTCTCCATCGTGATTATATTTTTCAATAACGGTGGCATATGAATCACTCAAATGCAATCTGGTAAATGTGGTACGCATGATATCATATACCTTGGTTTGAGTTATAATCCCTTGCAATTTGGTCTGATCGTATTCCTTACCTGCCATAGTAAAAATAAAAAGCCCGATTAGCGATAAGATTAATTGCTGTGTAAAGACGCCATAGATTACAAAACCAATAGCTAAGATACGCCCTATAGTAGATGCTATTTTAGTAGCTTTAACTTTACCCAGCTTGACAGACAACAATGATCTCAATATTCTGCCGCCATCCATAGGAAATGCCGGAATCAGATTGAAAAGAAACAAATAAAAGTTTATTGGCATTAACATTCTAACAAACTCTTCTGGCTTTTCGAAGTCATAAGTCAGAATATCCATAGACCATTTGCCAGTAATGAAGTAAAGCGTCAGTCCGATAAAGATTCCTATAGCCAAATTTACTGCAGGGCCTGCTATGGTGATAAAAAATTCGTGCATTGGCTTTTCAGCCATACTACTCATACGCGCTAGTCCGCCCAAAGGAGACATAATAATATCTTGCGTTTTGACCCCAAATCTTTTACCGGTGAGTGCGTGACCATATTCGTGCAAGATCACACATAGGAAAGTAGAAAGAAATACCATAACATAGGCTACTCCTTGCCAAAGTTTCAAGTCCTTGGTAGTAAAAATAGAATACAATATAAAAAGAAATAATACCCCAAAAGTCCAGTGAATTCTTACGGGTATCCCATAAAATGTACCGATATGAAATGCATTGCCCATCGATCCGGCAATTTTATTTTTTATACCGTTTCTGCTTTCCAAAGTGGTTCGTATAATTGTCCGCTAAGTATATTTCTACTGATGACGATACGTTGCATTTCTGAAGTACCTTCATATATTTGTGTGATTTTGGCATCTCGCATAAGACGTTCTACGTGATATTCTTTTACATATCCGTATCCACCGTGCACTTGTATGGCTTCTACAGTATGCTTCATAGCTACTTCTGATGCGAATAGTTTTGCCATGGCAGCTGCTGACGTATAATCCATACCCTGATCTTTCATCCAAGCAGCACGATACACCAGTAATCTAGCTGCCTCTATTTCTGTGGCCATGTCTGCCAGTTTAAATGCAATTGCCTGGTGTTGCGCTATGGGCTTTCCGAATGCTTCTCTTTCTTTGGCATATTTTACGGACAGTTCATAAGCTCCTGCAGCTATACCTAAAGCTTGTGCAGCTATACCTATTCTACCACCCGAAAGGACTTTCATGGCAAACTTAAAGCCAAAACCATCTTCACCGATTCTGTTTTCCTTGGGTACTTTTACATCAGTATACATAATGGTATGCGTATCTGATGCTCTGATACCCAATTTATCTTCTTTTCCACCGATGACAACACCCTCCCATCCAGTTTCTACGATTAAGGCGTTGATACCTTTGTGACCTTTTTCGGGGTATGTCTGAGCGATTACTAAGTGAATAGATGACTTTCCGCCATTGGTGATCCAGTTTTTGGTACCATTCAAGAGATAATGGTCTCCCATGTCAATGGCTGTGGTTCTTTGACTAGTGGCATCACTTCCTGCTTCTGGCTCAGACAAACAAAAAGACCCTATAATCTCACCTGAAGCTAATCTATGAAGGTATTTTTGTTTTTGTGCTTCGGTACCAAATGTTTCAAGGCCCCAACAGACTAGAGAGTTGTTTACAGACATGATCACTGATGCTGAACTGTCTACTTTGCTGATTTCTTCCATAGCTAATACGTATGAAAGGGTATCCATACCGCCACCACTATAGTCAGGAGAAACCATCATGCCTAAAAAGCCTAATTCTCCCATTTTCTTGACTTGATCAGTCGGATGCTTCATATCGCGGTCTCTTTCTATCACTCCAGGCAATAATTCCTGCTGGGTAAATTCTCTTGCTGCTTGTTGTACAGCAATTTGTTCTTCTGTCAACTCGAACTCCATAAAATAAAACGTTTATTGGTTAGGTAGTGCAAAATTACAAAATAAATATCATTCAAGACACAAAACCCTTTAAAACAAACTTAGTTGTTCGCTAGGAGGAAAAAGTTGAAAACTTTTTCTGTGATATTTGGTGATACCATGCTCCATGATAGCATCTCTATGCGCCTGAGTAGGATACCCTTTGTTTTTTTGCCAAAGATATTGTGGATATTTTTTGTGTAGGTTCTCCATATATTCATCTCGGTATGTTTTTGCTAGGATAGATGCTGCAGCGATGCTTGCATATTTACCATCACCTTTGATGATACATTCGAAAGCTATGTCTTTGTATGGCATAAATTTATTCCCGTCAACTATGATCTGCTTTGGCTTGATTTTGAGTTTATCCAAAGCTTTGTGCATCGTCCTGACTGAAGCCCACAAAATATTATACTTGTCAATATCTGGAGCATCCATTTTGGCAACCGAGTAGGCTAAGGCTTCTTTTTCTATGGTCTCACGCAACGCATTTCTTTGGTTTTCTGATAGTTTTTTGGAGTCGTCGAGATCAAGAATTTCAAAGTCAGGTGGCAATATAACTGCTGCTGCAAACACAGGACCAGCTAAGCAACCTCTACCAGCTTCATCACAGCCAGCTTCTGGAAAAATACCTGAATGATTAAGAAGTAGTGGCACTACAAATTTTTTACAAAAGTAATCATTTATAAATTACTCATATCTCAAAGCCTCAATAGGATCTAATTTTGATGCTTTTAATGCAGGATAAAGACCAGAAATAAGGCCGACAATGATACAAACAGATAAGCCCAAAATCATCCAGTTCCAAGGTATAAAAAAGCGACCATCTACAGCAGCAGATACTCCAAAACCCATAAGGATACCTAATATAACGCCAACCATACCACCCATAAGACATACCACAACAGCTTCGACCAAAAACTGAATCAGTACATTTTTTCTGGTAGCCCCCAAGGCTTTGCGGATTCCTATTTCTCGGGTTCTTTCGGTCACGGATACTAACATAATATTCATAAGCCCAATAGATGCTCCCAGCAATGTCAGCATGGCAATGACTACGGTGCTCCATCTCAGTGTGGAAGTCATATCTTTCAATTGGTTTAAAATTCCGTCACTTTTACGAACTTCAAAATCATTTTCATCCGCTACCTTGAGCTTTCTTACATTTCGCATCACACCTATAGCCTGATTTATCGCATCATCCATTTCATTAGGTTGATTTACAGCTACCGTCACATTATATGGTTTGTCTGCATAACCATACTGCACCTTTGAATTGTACAAAGGAATAAAAACTCTTCTATCATTAGATCCTCCTGTGGCCGCACCCTTTGACTTTAGCGCACCTACCACCAAATACCGGTTACTATTGATATATACATCTTTACCAATGGCTTTCTCAGGTTTTTCTTGAAACAATATTTTAATGATATCAGAACCTAAAATGACTTTGTTTGATGTAGAAAAGATTTCCGTGTTGGTAAAATTTCTTCCCGCAGCCAATTCAAAAGATGATGTGTTCATATAATTTTCATCCACACCTATGACTCTGACTGTGGGATTGGTCTTTTTAGTTCCGTGTTTTATAGTCGCATCTGAGGTACAAAAGGATTCCACAGAAACCTTTGATGCACCATATTGAAAACTATTTTTAAAATCCATGGCTTGATCAAACATAATGGGATCAGCGATTTTTTGATTTCGGCCCCTATTATTGCTGCGAATGGTTTCTGAAAATGGTCTGATACTGAATGAGTTCGCACCCAGTTTATTGAAATTGTCACTCATCGAAAACAAAATACTATCTATTGCCGTCAATATGCCTACCAAACATGTAATACCTACTGCAATGATCATCAGGGTGAGCAATGATCTTAATAAATTTTGGCGCAATGAGCCAAGTGCTAATGAAATGCTTTCTAAATAATTCATAAACAAAGCGTTGAAATATATAAATGTAAAGATAAGATTAGATTTCTAAAACTCATTTAAAAATAGAAGTATGATCTGTTTTATGCGACAAAATGTGATTTTATCAGTATTCAAAGCTTATAATCAAGCTTGATATTCATAAAAAATTTTATACTTTTGTGAAAAATTGAACCTTGAAATATTTATATTTTTTGATTTGTATCTTTGTCTTAGCTTCTTGTGGTCCCAAAGTTATTTACGAACACCATATTGATGTTCCCCAAAAATGGGCTTACAAAGACTCCTTGTTTTACGAGTTTGAAATTTCTGACACCCTAAAACCTTATGATATCAGCCTGGATATTGATCACCAAACTACATTTGGTTTTGAAAATCTATACATATACGCTGTGACTGTATTTCCTGAAGGCAAAAGATCTGCTAACCCTGTTCCACTGCAATTGGCAGATACATCAGGCGACTGGATTGGAAAATGTGACGATGAAGAATGCCAAATACACATCAATATAGCCGGAGCATCTTATTTTAAAACTGCGGGGAAGTATAAAATCATTATTTGCCAACATTCTAGGCAGGACCTACTGGAGGGTATTGGGTCTATAGCTGTCAAAATTTCAGAATCTGAAACTAAAAAATAACATGGAATCGCTTCGTTACTCAAAAATCCTGAATTATGCCTGTTGGTTTCTTTTTATTATTGGATTAGGCTATTTGAAGGTAAATTTTCATGAGCTATGGAAAGATGAGTGGCAAGCGTGGTTTGTAGCTAGAGATAAAAATGTTTTTGAAATTTTTTCCTTCTTATATTATGAAGGCCATCCGGGATTATGGTATTTCTTTCTTAAACCATTTACTTATTTTTCTGATGGTGCCAACGATGTTCTTCTTCTCAGTACGGCTCATTGGATTACTGTGGCAACGGGTATGTATTTTCTTTTTATAAAGTTCAGGTTACCCATTGTTTTTAAGATACTTTTTGCATTAGGTTATTTTTTAAGTTTTGAATATGGCCTGGTCAATAGGGGATATGCTTTAGTTGTCCTTTTTTCGTTCTGGGCGGCTTGGTTGCTTAGTTCAAAAGACTATAACAAAAAACACTTGGCATGGGTACTCTTTTTATTGTGTCAAACCGAAATTTATGGTGTGATGATGGCTTTGGTTTTTGGCACTTTTTTATATTTGCAAAGTTCAAAAGAGTCGATCCAAACATTTTTAAAATCAACTCCAATAAAAGGGCTTACCGCTGGATTTGTTTTATTTCTGATTTCTGTATTTCCAAGGTCTGTAGGGCACGTCGCCAAAACCAGTGCCAAAGAATGGGATTTTTTTGATAAGGTTTTAGTGTCATTTCAAGGAAATTTGTCCAATACCTTTTTACCTGGAAGTACGTTGGACACATTTACATATGGGTGGAGTGCCGCAGGCTTGTGTTTGTCGATTTTGCTTTTGGGAGCATTATATTTTATATTTAAAGATCAAAAGAACTTGTGGTTTGCCTCGATGCTATTTACCTTTGGAATGATGGCATTTAGTCTTTTCTTTTTTATGGGTGGAATCAGACAATGGGGCATGGGTTTTGTATTCTTTATAGCTTTGCTTCAGGTCAGGAACCTAGATTTTATTAAAGAAAAGATAGTGAGTACTATTATCTTTTGTATTAGTATAACTAGCGTTTTTTATGGATTCAAAGCAATAAAAGAAGATATAAATATACCATTTACCAATGCTAAAGTAGTAGGTGAATTTATCGAAGCTAAAGTTCCAGAAAAAGTACCTGTGGTAGCCATCAATAAGTTTGAATGTACTCCAGTAATCGGGTACGCTAAAAGAAAATTTTATGAATTGCCCAATGGTGTTGAATTCAGTTATTTCAGATGGGTGGACAAAATCTATCTGCCATCAGAGGGTGAACTAAAGTTATTTACAAAATATAAAGGTGTAGGTGGTATTGTGGTAATAACACCTAAAGCTTTGGATCCTCAGAGGTATCCAAATGCTCAGTTGTGGCAAAAATTTGATCAAAAAAACTATAAAAATGAAAACTACTATTTATACTCACTTCCTTTGAAGTAGTAGCACCCAAAAAATAAATTATATTTTGTTTATTAAATATTATATGACATAATATTTTTTATTTTTTGAATAAAATCGCATTTATAAAAATAATATTTTGTTAAAATTCAGTTAACAACATTACAGCATGTAACATTTTGCCTTACCTTTGCGTTATAATTGACAATATAACAATAAAGATTTTTATGTTTAAATTTGTAAACAACTTAGTAAGTAGCCCTGTAAAAGAGCTTGTAAAAGAAATCACATTGCACCAAGGTGGGCAGTGGATCGAAAAAAAAGAATTAAGGATCAAAGAAGCTAAAGAAAAATCAAAGCTTCATTTTAATCCAAAATCTGCAAGGACGAGATCCTTTCAGCAATAAAAGTTAAAGGTGATTTGTTAGTTAATAGAAAGATGGCTCTGTAAAAGGGGTCGTCTTTTTTTTTGTGCTTTACTGTAGTGTTTACCAATTTAGAAAATTTTAAAGATGCCAATAAGAATGTTAAAGTAGTTTTTACAATTTTAACGGTTTGTGATATGGAGAGGACGCATCGATAGCAAGTCTGATCTCTGTTGTTTTACATTTCTTTATTATACGTTAATATTCAAAAACACTTTTGGGGACATCCTGCAATGGAGAATTTAAAAAAGATTTGCCAAACGAAAAGGATGATTCAAAACTAATTAAGAATACAGGAAATGGCAATGTTCAACGTTTTCTACAGGACAAATCTGGTAACCTTTGGTTTGGAACCACAGATAATAATGTACTTCGTTTAAATGTTTTTTTACTGGGTACATTTGATCAAATGCAAATGCCAAATTACTCTGGGATGAACAATTGTTAAACGCTCCTTTATCAAAATCTTTTGCAAAAAGTTCTATTGTTGGGGGATTTGTTTGCATCAAAGCTTTATTAATACTCACTCAATACGGAGAAGGCCCCTTCTTATCCTTAACCTGAAAAGTGCTTTTTTTACTTAATGTACCACAGTCATCATAAATAAGCTATGATACTTTGTGCGTTTCCATACTTGGCGTCTATTCTTAGCTTATTTGGCTTTCCTTTTTTAGAAGATGCTGCTTCAATGTTGAGAAAAGCCGCTGAAACCAAAATAAACATCGAACTGATTCTTTTCCTTGGATGTTTCCAAAGTGTTGAGATCTGAATTCCATATTTCATCTTGCAATGGTTTAAACAATTTAGCAACTTTCTATTTTATTACGTTAAGCAAATATTAGAACAAATTATTTATATACATAAAAAATTATTCCCAAAATAGTAATAAAAACTAAAGCCATTGCTATGACATACTTTATAGGGTAGTCGTCACTTTTGGGTAAAAAAGGTATTTCCTTTCCTGTAGTTTCGTGGATTAGTCTGTATGTTCCCTTTTTACCATAGTTTATTATTAAAGCTACCAACTCTGTTCCCAACTGAAAGTGATATTTCTTTTCTGTAAATACGGAAAAATCTATTTTTATGATTTGCTGACCTACATAAATCATGACATGCCCTGATTGATCTCCATGATATAGGCCTATCTCATAGTCTGGGCCATGCTCATTTTTATATATCCAATTTTGTTGGGCCATATCTCACTGTATTACACTAGATCAAACGTAATAGACTCACCAGACCTTTTTTGAGCAAGTTTGCTTATCGAATACTCATCGAGTTGTAGGATCCTTGGATAACCACCTGTCGTTTGACATTCTCTCATGAGTACGATCATCTGCCCACTAGGCAAAAGCTGAATTGTACCCGGCAGCACAGATGAGGTAATGCACTCTCGATGACTTTCTAAAAAAATATTAGGCCCCAAAAGCCTATATCCCATCCGGCTGATATCCTTGGAGATAAAAAAAGACGAGTGAATAATCTGACCGATATCTTCTGACTTTAACCAACTAAACTCTGGACCACGGAATACCTTGATGGTTACATGAGCTTCTAAAGCATGATGACGCAACCCATGATGACCATCATTGTCATCATGTGATGCTTTTTGCCAAATGATATCTAATTTTTGGAATGTGGTCAAATGGGTTCCTTTCATCGTAGAAGCACTACCCATGACCTGTTCGATATGAAATCCGGGGCTTATGCCTAAGTAAGTCCAATTGCCTTGATCTTGCTTACTTAGTGCTAGTATTTGCCCTGACTTTAAATTTATCGGTTTGTCGGGATTATTAATGGTGTGCCCATTTATTTCAATTACGCATTCTGCACCTGCCCAAAATACAGAAACATTTTCTAAAACCTCTATTGTGAAGCCTTGTCCCATTATTTCAATGAGTGGTTCTGTGATATGGTTTCCGAGTTTTTGGTTTACGTATAGATACGAGAGCCTGTCCATAGCTCCAGACCAAGGAACGCCCAAATGCCTATATCCAAATCTACCTAAATCTTGAAATGCACAGTAAATGCCAGGTTTTATGATTCTAAATACAGGCAACATTTTGCTCATCTTTACACGTCGTAGGTGATGGCCACGTTGGCAGTTTTTGGATGTGCCTGACATGTAAGTATGTATCCAGCAGCTACCTCGTCATCATCCAATGCATAGCAACTATCCATCTCTACTTCTCCTTCTGTGACCTTGGCCATACATGTACTGCAAGCACCGCTAGTACACGAATAAGGTGGGTCTTTTTTAAGCTCAACCAAAATATCCAAAATCGTTTTACCTTTAGGTACCGAAATATCCAAAACTTCACCCTTAAGACTTACCTTTACATTTCCTTCAGAGATACCTGCATCTGATTTATGAAGATCTGAAGCTGATGTAAAATACTCTTTATGGATGCTTTTTTTGTCCGTATTTTTAGAAATCAGATATTTTTCAGTACTTTCTATCAGATCTCCTGGACCACAAATATAGAACTGAGATGGAGTCTGTTTATCTTCTCCCGATGTTATAAAGTCACTGATGATAGACGCAGAAATCCTGCCTTTTAACCCTTTCCAATCCGTAACTTTTTTAGCAAAAAGTCCTGCAATACCACCTTCTTTTCTAGTGCTTGGTTGGCTCAAAACATGAGTCACAAATAATTGGCCTTCGTATTTTTTTTCAAGGATATCTAATTGATCTTTAAAAATGACACTGTTTTCATCCCTGCTCCCGTATAGTAAATGGCATGTACTTTTTGGCTCATGCTCCAAAATAGTCTGAATCATAGACATCACTGGAGTAATACCGCTACCTGCTGCAATGAAAAAATGGTTTCTCTTTTGCATATGGTCAGGACGAACTACAAAGTTGCCTTCCGGAGTCATGACATCTAATCGATCACCTTCTTTGGCTTTATCAAAAAGAAATGAAGACATAATCCCATTTTTTACAAGCTTTACCGTGACTCCAAGTGAGCTAGCATCAGGGCTCGTACAAATAGAATACGCACGCCTGACTTCTTTACCGTCAATATCCGTTTTAAGAGTAAGATATTGCCCTGCTTTAAATTGATACAAGTCTTTTATTGCTTCTGGTATTTCAAAGAAATAAGTCTTTGCATCAGATGTTTCTGAAACTATTTTTGATATTTTTAAACTATGGAACTGCATTTTTATACTTTTGCACTTATTTTAGAAATTTGTTTATCTCGATTGCGACGCCGAAAGTAACACTTTTTTGGAAATTTACCATAACGTGGCGGTGTGATTTACTGTAATTGAGATTGAATTTAAAACCTAAGTAATTATTTGTCAACATTTTATAATAAATAAATATGTCTTTAAAACTTTCAGTGGTTATTCCTGCTTACAATGAAGAACATACGATTCAAACCATTTTGGAAAAAGTAAGAAATGTTCAACTCATTGGCGGCATGTCTAAAGAAATAATTGTAGTCAACGATTGTTCAAAAGATCTTACAGAAAAAAAAGTATTAGAATACAAATCCCAATATCCAGATACTGAAATATCATACTACAAGCATGAAGTAAATCAAGGAAAAGGAGCCGCATTGCACACTGGAATCAAGGAAGCCAAAGGAGATTATATAGTAATCCAAGATGCTGACCTAGAATATGACCCCAATGAATTTAATTTATTACTAAAGCCTATTTTAGATGGATTTGCTGATGTAGTGTATGGTTCCAGATTTATGGGAGGAAGACCACATCGCATCCTCTTTTTCTGGCACTCCATAGGCAATAAAATTTTGACATCACTATCCAACGCTATGACCAATCTGAACCTGACAGATATGGAGACCTGCTACAAGATGTGGAGAGCAGATATTGTCAAAAACCTAAAGCTAAAAGAAAAAAGGTTTGGTTTCGAGCCGGAAGTAACTGCCAAAATCTCTAGAAGAGATGATATCAGAATATATGAAGTAGGTATTTCATACTACGGTCGAACTTACGCTGAAGGTAAAAAAATCAATTGGAAAGATGGCTTTAGAGCAATATATTGTATCCTAAAGTACAATCTCTGGTCGAGATAAAATAGATTTTAATCGAATGTCGTATTTTTATAAAATTTATTACTCTCAAGTGGTGTTATACTTAAAAATACGATTGAAATGATCAATCCCATTCTATACCTTTTAAAAAATATTAAAAATGCTAGTGTGCAGTTAGTGTACTCTGTTTTATTAATGTTGTATGCATATCAATCTGAAAATACTCCTCCGTGGGCAAAACGCATCATTTTAGGAGCCTTTGCATATCTTTTGGCACCAATAGATAGCATACCTGATCTTACTCCATTTTTGGGCCTTACTGATGACCTTGGAGTTATTAGTTTTGGCTTGGTCACTATAGCTTGTTATATCAATGACGAAGTAAGGGCAAAAGCAAGACTTAAACTCTCGTCCATAATCAAAGAGCCAGACCCAAAATTACTTGACGCTGTAGATAGCAAACTTTAGTTGATAGACTTCAATATATCTTTAAGTTTTTGTGGACTATGACCACCGCCTGACAACCTTTGTTTTTCTACACCATCCTTAAAGAATACAGTTACCGGCTGGCCCGATATATTGAATTTAGTAGCAATATCTGCATGCTTGTCTTTATCTACGATACCAAATTTGAATGCTTTGAGTTCTGCATCATTGGCGGTTGCTTCTATGTTGGGTTTTTGAGCTTTACATATACTGCACCAAGTAGCGTGAAAGTACATCATGGAAACTCCAGTTTTGATCTCTGTCTCAAAAGTAGATAATGAACTGATTTCTTTTAGGTTAGATCCTGGCTCCAATACTATAGGAGTTTCTTCTTTTTTGCATGAAGCAAATAATAAAGTCACTGAAAGGACTAGTAAAAACATTCTTGAAATCATAATCTTTGATATTTTAGTTTGAAACAACATCTAGTTCAAAATGGTTCACTGTCAGAAAATGGTTTCCATGATAGTATGTCTCCACCGAGGAAAATAATCTACCAACTGAGAGCCTGCGCCTTGATGCATGATTCTTCTGAAAATGACTTCTTCATGTGCCTTACGGTTACGTAGATATGCATCTCTACCATGGTTTCTAATAAAGGAAATGACCTCTTCTATTTTCTCTAACTGATCTTTCTTTTTGTAAAACATTGGGTCAAAACTCCAAATGTATGTGGCATTGGTATTGAGCATTTCCCAAATATAATGCACCATCTTATCACCTTGTGCAATAAAAACAAATCCAAATTTTGGAGTCAGTGTAAACATGATTTTTTCACTACTGTCATGCAAACTACCTGAAAGATACTCCAAATGCTTCTTATTTCTGATACCTTCCCAAGACATGATATGGTCCAATATCTCTTTTTGCGTCAAGCTATTAGTACCCAGAAGACTTCTGTCAAAAGGATCGAAAATATCTTCGGGAGTAAACAGGCTTTTATCGATTTCTTTGATAAATTTAGGTGGCTTTTTGAGAGCATCTAATCTTACAAATTTGATAGTATCTATAGCTACGTCCTTGAGTCTTTCTATTTGGGGCGAAGTGGCTTTGATATGTTTTATGGTTTTACCAGATTTAGTTACAACCATGAGTACACTTAGGTTGCGATTGTTAAAGTGCCTAGCGAAATAGCTTTTGATATATTCAAACTCTGGTAGAATATGATTATTCTGGATTTTGATGGTCTCTTTTTCGTCTTTCCACAAAAATTTATAATCAAAACTTACAAACCCTGCCCCAAATCTCAATTTTGAAAATGGTATTTCAGCACGTATATGCAACACACTGTCTTTTCTATCTACAATCTGTAAAGGCATATGGTCTGAAAGTAGATGTATAAATGATGATTTTTTATACACACTCAAGTCTGCATTTAAGGCAGGCCAATACAAATCCTTAAAAATAAGTTGTTTTACTTCGGCTTTTGGTTTTTGGTTCAGAAAATCATCTATCATAGCTGGTCGATAATTGACAATACGTATGGTCAAGGCACCTGAGTCTCTGTCAAAAGCCAACATTTCTGATTCCCAAAATATATCACGCCCTAGCGAAAATTCAAACTCACTTGCTGGCAAATTGGTATTTTTTAGAGCCAAAAAAACTTCATCGTTAAACCAAACGGCTTGGTTGGTGAGCTTAATGATGATATTTTTGGTGGCAGTCATACCTAAGCAAGAATTTCAGCAAGATTTGTTTTTATGGTTTCACAGATGTTGTCCGTAGGAAGGTCATTGGCATCTGTACCGAATGGGTCTTCTATTTCCTCTGCCAATAACTCCATACTTCCAAAAATATAAAACATCATTGCTACAATGGGCATCGCCCAATATCCAAACTCTCTTACAAAACCTATCGGCATGGTAAAAACATAGATAAAGATGATTTTTTTTAGATAAATATTGTAAGAATAAGGAATTGGGGTCTTTTTTATACGCTCACAAATTCCGGTATTATCTGTAAATGACTGCAATTCTGTATTTAAATATAGCAATTGCTCTCCGCTGATTTGGTTTGATTGGAATAAGTTTTGGATTTTTTGGTATATAGCCTGCATAGTTCTATTGGGAAAATGTATGGCAGTTTCATACCATTCTGAACCAAAATTATGGTTAAATACCATTTGTCCTAAAGGTTTTTTGTCGCGCAAATGTTCTTTGAGCGATACTACATAGTTGCCTATGAGGTCACCAAATACCCTTTTGTCCTGATTCGAAATAGGTAGCACAGAAAGTTTTAAAGCAAGGTTCCTAGAGTTGTTTACCAAACTACCCCATGCTTTTCTACCTTCCCACCATCGGTCATACGCAGTATTGGTACGAAAGACGAGCAATAGAGACAATACAAAACCTACCAACGAGTGAATAGCCGTAGTATTTTTAAATGTTGCATGAAATACTTCATTTTCTATATAACATACCACACCAGTAAACATGGCTACAGCTATAATACCAGGCAGCATCATTCGGAAAGTATCACTTTTGTGAAAAGCAAATATCAATCCCCACCAATCTTTAGGATTGTAGATTACCATATTCTTTTACCTTAATTAATAGCGAATTCTGGAGATTTCGGGGCACTCTATACCTCCAAAATATCTCATGATGGATATCCCAAAAAAAGTATACTTATCTTTTCCTTTAGTATCTCCCCTTTGCCTACTTTCATCTCCCAATCCTTCGATCAAAGATCTGTCAGATAAAGCTACTGCCGTAGCTCCTCTATTGGCCAAAAGCTCTGTTTTATTGGGATAAACGGTACTGACATCGTCCAGATAGTCTGTAAACAAAAATCGGGTACTCACGTCAATATTGATGCTTATAGTTCTATTGATATCAAATTTAAATCCACCTCCGAGCAACAAGCCAGCATTTACTGCTCCATATTCCTGACCTACTACTTGACCCTCAGTACCCAAAGATCTGAGTTTGTATCTAGTACCATTGAGCTCTGCAGTTGGACTGTAATGAAAGACGTTAAATCCACCAAAAAAATAAGGTGTTTTATTATATGTAGGATGACCATGCTCATAATGAAAAAAGTTAAATTCAATCATATTGGACCAATCAAAAATATTGGACCTAAAGCTCAGGTTTCTGTTGCGCTCAAAATTATTGTCAGAATCAGCATCATCAGCTCCTACCTGTCCAAAATTTAAGGATGTTCTTATGGATACTCTATTATTGAAGTTTTTTCTTGCCAATACGCCCACGGCTATTCCTGGTTTGACTATACGGAGAGTGGTATTTAGGTCACCAAAATAATAGCTCGTACCTAGCCATCCGCCAAGCTCATATCCTTTTTGTGCGTTTGCTTGGATAGCAAACATAATTAATATAGTGATACCAAAAATTTGATTTCTTATTGAGTTCATTTAATTTTAACGTACTATTGTCAATTTTGGTGTAAAAGTACACAGTTTTATTTAAAAATCTCTAAAGAAATAAATGTTGATCGTTCTACCACAATCACCAACTTATGATTTTCACTGTAAACATTTGCAGTGATCACTTCTTTTTCATTGACCAAAATGCTAGAAGGAGCAAATGGCAATCCATGGATCACAATCTTATAGGTGCTGTATGTTGGCTCATAATGTCCTGATCTTTTTAAAGACAACCTGAATGATGTTTCTGATGATTGGGTTTTGAATCGTTTTAAGTTGTAAATACCTTTTTCGTATTCATAACCATCACCTGCATCTTCATACAAATAACTATTCATACTAGACGCTCCAAAATAAGTATTTAAGGTCATTTGATCTACGAGATGTTCTCCTACGTATTGCATTTTAGGAAACATAGGTATTACAGCTCCTTCACGCACATAAACTGGCATCTGATCTAGAGGTGCTTCTGCCAACACTTCCTTTCCTCCTTCCATTTTTTGCCCTGTCCAAAATTGATACCAATTGCCTTTGGGCAAGTACACATATCTGGATTTTGCATTAGGTTCTAACACCGGACAAACCAGCAAGTGATCTCCTAACAAAAACTCATCCACTCTGTAGAGCGTATCAGAATCTGTCTGATCATATACTGATATAGGTTTAAGCATTGGAGTATACTCAGAAACATACTGATAGAAGGTAGTATATATATATGGCAGTAATTGATACCTTAATTCAATGTATTTTCTGACTATTTGTAAAGCATCTTCGCCAAAAGACCATGGCTCTTGCTCTCCGTGATCTCCTGAGCTATGTGTCCTGAAAAATGGCTGAAAAGTAGCCAATTGTACCCATCTAGTATACAATTCGGGTGTAGGATGATCTATAAATCCACCAACATCAGTACCTACAAACGAAAATCCTGATATAGCTAATCTTTGGCACTGCATAGTGGCGATCCACAGATGCTCCCAAGAAGCAATATTGTCACCCGTCCAAGCCGAAGCATACCTTTGAGCTCCCGCATACGCTGATCTGGTGATTACCATTGGTCTTTGGCCATGATTATATTTTTTTACACCTTTGTATGTGGCCCTTGCCATCTGTGTCCCATATACATTGTGTGCCTTACGGTGACTACAAGGATTTCCATCATAATCATGTCTGACATCATCTGGAAAAGTCTTACCATCAATTTCGAAAAGTGCAGGCTCATTCATATCATTCCAAACACCATTGATTCCAATATTTCCGATGAGATCTTCAAAGAGTCCTGACCACCATTTCCTTACTTTTGGATTCGTAAAGTCGGGAAAGTAACACTCACCAGGCCAAACTTTTCCTTTCATATGTGGGCCATCTGCACGTCTACAAAAATAGTTGTTTTCCAAGGCTTCTTTAAATACAGGATATTCCTCATCTATTTTAATACCAGGATCTATGATGACTACCGTTTTAAAACCCATAGCTTTTAGATTTGCTACCATAGCTTTGGGGTCGGGAAACTTTTCTTTATCCCAAGTGAAACATCTAAATCCATCCATGTAGTCAATGTCCAGATAGATGACATCACATGGTATTTTGTGTTCTCGCATTTTTTGTGCGATGTCCATTACTTTTGATTCTGGGTAATAACTCCATTTTGACTGTTGATAACCCAATGCCCATAATGGTGGAAGCTCAGGAGTACCAGTTAGGTGTGTATACCTTCTCGTGACATCAAGTAACTCAGGTCCATTTATAAAATAGTAATTCATCTCGCCACCTTCTGCCCAAAAGCTGGTCACAAACCTTCTTTCAGAACCAAAATCAAAATAGGATTTAAAGGTATTATCAAAAAAAATTCCGTACGCTTTTTGATTGTGAATGGCTGTGTAAAAAGGGATTGCTTTATATATAGGGTCTTCTTCTTTTTTAAACCCGTAAGTATCCATGGCCCAATTGGTCACTCTTCTGCCACGAAGGTTGAGGTGCATGGTTTTATCACCCATACCGTAAAAGTGCTCACCTTCCTGTACGACCTTGCTCATTTTGATGATATTACCGCCATATTTTTGGTGCTCCTCCCAGTGGAAGCCTTTTTCGTCCCGACAAATGATCTGTCCATTTAGGTCGGTAAATATGATCTTTAAATCCGTTTTGTTGATATTAACGATGAGCGTACTTGTTTTAAATATCAAAATTTCTGGAGTATCATTCATAGAGACTGTCGGAGTACCTGTAAACTTTGAGCTAATGGCATAAGAAAAGTCTTCATCAAAATGACCATCTGTTGCATATCTAATTCTCACGATATCATCAGAAAGAAAATAAACTCTCAGTATGACTTCATTATCTGAATGAACCTGATAATAATTGTTCTGATTGACTACCTTGACAAACTTACTCGGTACAAAATCCATGTTGCTCATTGATATTGAATTTAAACGATCAAAGTTAATTGTAAAAATGACACATTAAATAAATTACTTTATAAAATATTAATTTTTAATGGTTTAATATACTTTGCAAAAAAATTGCAGTCATCTTACAAAGATGCAAAAAAAAAGACCGCACTAGTTAAGTAATGCGATCTTTATTGCTGAGGTCGGAAGCGGATTTGAACCGCTGTACGAGGTTTTGCAGACCTCTGCCTAGCCGCTCGGCCACCCGACCTTATTAGCGGCTGCAAAGATAACAGAATTTTCTAAATAAAAAAAGTCATTATTTAAATATTTTACCATATACCTCCTTATTATAGTAATCGTTGATTTTAATACTTTGAAAATGATACATTTAAGAATCAATATGAAAAAAAGAAATATTAGTGTATTCATTAAGATTATTAATCACCGATGTTTTAACTTTACATCTTTAATTGAATCCAAAGATGCATATACAAACATTTACCTTTAACGACTTTTATGAAAATAGCTATATTCTTTATGATGAAACACTAGAATGCGTCATCATAGACCCAGGATGTAATAATGCGGAAGAACAAAAAGTACTTGCAGAATTTATATCACATAAAAATTTAAAACCTATACATCTGCTCAATACACACTGTCATATAGATCATATTTTGGGCAATAAGTTTGTTGCCGATTTATATCAATTAAAACTGACATCTCATAAAAAGGAACAAGCCGTCTTGGATGTTGGTCAGACTACAGCAATGATGTATCACATCCCATATACCAAGTCTCCGGATATTTCTATTTTCGTAGATGAAGGAGACAGAATATCTTTTGGCCATTCAATCTTAGATGTTTTGTTTACTCCTGGACACTCTCCCGCCAGTGTATCCTTTTACAACAAGGAGTATAATATTTTGATAGCTGGAGATGTTCTTTTCCAAGGTAGCATAGGCAGGACAGATTTGCCTGGAGGTAACTTTGAGACCTTAACCAGAGTCATACGTTCTAAGTTCTTTACGCTCCCTGACGATACCAAGGTATATCCTGGTCACGGAGACCATACTACTGTTGGAATAGAAAAAAGGACTAATCCTTTCTTTTAACTTTGACAAAACCTGTGTTTGATATTTGAATGAATAAAATATATCAACTTATTTGGGTTTTTCTTCAAAAATGAATGACTTTTGTGTAAAATATTCAGATGATTTCTAAAAAAAAGCCCATCGACTTAGATAGTACAGATTCCAAAATTTTGACCTTATTGGCAAAAGATGCTACACAATCCTATGCCGATATTGGTAAAAAACTTTTTATCTCTCCTGGTACTGTACACGTCAGAATAAAAAAGTTGACCGAAGCCGGTCTCATCAAAGCCATTAGGGCAGAAATAAACTATGTGGCTTTAGGGTTTGATATAACTGCTTTTTTAGGTATTTATTTGGAAAAATCAAATATGTACGAAAGTGTAAAGACTGAACTTAAAAAAATTCCTGAAGTGGTAGATGCTCATTATACTACGGGCAATTATTCGATTTTTGCAAAAATAGTCTGTCGTGACACTGAGCATTTGAGAGATGTGCTGTCCAAAAAACTGCAAGCTATCAAGGGAATACAAAGAACTGAGACTTTTATTTCATTAGAAGAGACATTGTCAAGACCTTTATTTTTGGCTGATGTGGATTAAACCCAAATTCCATTTTGGGATATGTTTATTCTTTAAATATTCTTCGTTTAAAAAATGTAACTATTAATTAATACAAAAATACATTTTATTATACAATATTAGTATTTTTGCATATAATATTTTACCTTATTGATTAATTGGAAATATTTTATATTATAAATACCAACCTTAACCCAAAATTTCCAAAAAGTTGAACCAACTATTGCAAATCTCTAAAAATAGAGAAAAAAAAACAACTAATCCTGTAAGCTTAAGTAATTTTGAGTTTTTGTGGATCTTAGTGTTTATTTTGTTTTTCAAAATCACCCAAGGTCAAAACTCAAGCCCTAAGTCTTATGCATTAATTATTGGTGTATCTAAATATCAAGATTCGAAAATTACCTCTTTAAAACATGCACATAAGGATGCCGAAGCATTTGCTGATTTCTGTGCATCGCCTTCAGGGTTAAATATTTCTGCAGATCGTTTGAAAATATTTACCGACGAAAAAGCATCATATTGGAATATTTTGGATGGTTTGGATTGGTTAAAAAATAGTGCCCAAAGAGAAGATCAGATCTACATCTATTTTGCTGGCCATGGAGATATGGAAAGTAAAGAGCTGAAATATGGATACCTTCTGGCTCATGATTCTAGATATATGAATTATCTGGGAAGGTCTTTGTCCTTGGACTTGCTTAATAAAACTGCACATACGTTAAGTGTAAGCAAAAAAGCAAAGGTCTTTATCATTACTGATGCCTGTCACTCTGGCAAGTTAGCTGGAGTAGATTTTAATGGAAGTAATCTTGTTGCGCTCAATCTCATGCAACTGATAAGCAATAATGAAGTTCGTATAACATCTTGCAACGAAGGTGAACTATCATATGAAGATGAAGTCTGGGGCAATGGACGTGGTGCGTTTTCCTATTTTCTAACCAAAGGTATGGCGGGCGAAGCAGATGGAGAAAATGGTAAAAAAGATGGTATGATTACCATAGAAGAAATCAAATCTTTTCTTACCAAGAATGTGCCTGCAGCAGTAAAAGTAAAAAAGAAAAAAAACCAGAACCCTGTAGTCATGGGTTCGGAAAAGGTAATCTTAAACTCTTTTATACCAACCACAAAAATAATAAACAATACTATTAATGAAGCAGCGTTAAGCGAAAATAGTCAAAGTGACAATTCACGAAGTGTATCTGGATCACAGGATAATGCACTAGAAATGGATATTTTAAAGTCTATAGACTCAAAGCCTGACCTTGATTTTGTATATTTATCTACACAACCTGACACTGCTATATTTTACGAATTATTAGAAAAGCTGAGGGAGGAAGGCATATATGACGAACACATATTGACATCATCCAAAACGCGAACATTAGTGGCCAAAATATTGTATAATAAAGTACAACATGTCTTAGACCTTTATCTTGATGGAGATGAAGCAGAACTAGAAAAAAGAAGATTTTATAAACAAGTAGACAGGCCTTATGAACAATATCCTTATATGGTAGATATTGCTATCAAACTATTGCCGACTGACCATATTTTAATCTCATCATTAAAGATGATAAAAGAATACCTTAAAGGATTAGCATACAGACTCCAGGTTCCTTTTACAAAAGATTATAAAGTATTGATAGATTCTGCTTATGTTGCACAGCAAAAAGCCTTGACATTAGACTCTACATCGGCTTACATTCAAAATGAAATTGGAATTCTATATTTGTACAAAAAGAACTATGACTTAGCAAAATATCATTTTAAAAAAGCTAGCATCATCTCACCTAAGTGGTCATTACCTTATTCTAATCTTGCCAATTTGTATATCTTAACAAAAGATAACACCATGGCTAAAAAATATTTGGATAAAGCTCTTGACATGCAGAAAAACCTTCAGAGTCCTTATCTTTTAAAAGGTGATCTATATGAACAAGTTGATAATTTACTTTTTGCTGAGGAAAAATTTCAAAAAGCTATCCAACTTAACAACAGATATTATTATCCCTTTGAAAAACTAGGAGCACTCTATCTAAGAACCCAAGACTACGTTGAATCCAACACCTATTTTTATGAAGCTAATAAAAGAAAGCTTGGTTTGCTGGCAGAGCCTTTGCCCCATTTAAAAAATCCTACAATAAGAAAGAAAAACTTAAAAACGTGTGATATTGATTCATCACTAGTTAGCACCGGTGATTTTATGGCACATTTTGTAGTAGGAAAAGCCTATTTTGATAAAAATAATTACGAAGAAGCTCAAAAATGGTTTGAGAAGGTAGTAAATAATGACGTTTCAAACCCATTAGTGTATCACTATTTAGGTCAGACGGCATATTTTTTTAAGTCTTATGACAAAGCAGAGTTTTATTTTAAAAGAGCATTAGATCTTTATATTATAGACACATTATTCAGCAAACATGTATCTGAAACAGCCCAAAAGTCACAATATTATATGCAATTTAAAGATAGCTGCCTTTATGCTACATATGAAAAATCACATTTCTTACTATATGATACTAAGCTTTACCTAGCCAAAACTTATGAAAAATGGAAATATTTTAACAGAGCAATTGAGCTGTACGATGAATGTATCAACTCAGAACCTACATACAGAGTTGGTTTTTATATGCTATGGAATATGTTTAAAAATAAAAACGATCTGATTGCATCAGAAAACACCATTCAAAGATTTGGAAAATATCACCCTAATTTGTTGGATGACGCATTGGCTGACTTTTATAAATGGGTCTTGTCTACATATTACGAAGATCTTCAAAAAACCGAACACTATGCCTACAAATTTGGCCTGCTAATGCACACTTACATGATGAAGTCGCCTGATAGGGACTGGGGAGAATCTTTGTCCAATGACGAAAAAGACTTCCCTAATGATTTTAATACCATTATCACTTATCCTAAAAATGATGAAAAAGAAAGGTTGGTAGAAGAAGCCATATTTACAAAACTAGGAGAAATAGAGAAACCACTCTCAACAGGTGTAGCCATGTTTAAAAAAGTTATTTCTATCTCCGTGGATAAATCTATAAATGCTGATGCGTATCTCAAAATAGGTGATTTTTACTTCCGTGCCAAATCTGACACCAAAGCATTGGAAAATTATGAAAAATCGCTCCATATAAATGATGATGATATCGGAATACGGAATAAAATCATTGAATTCGCTAATAGAAGATATTACTTTCATAAAGCATTTGACCAATTAACTCAACTTCATGAATCAAATCTTTTGGGCTATGACGGTACCATTTTATTAGCTAAATATTACATGAAGTCAGGGGACCGCAATCAATCTTCTAATCTTTACGATAAAATAAGTAACACTCATCCTTTTTTACATGAGAAGGTTAAAAGAGATGTATTAACGATGTATCTACGATTTGAAGAGTATCAGAAAGTTATAGAATTGATAAATCATTATTCAAAATCTGCACCATCTGATATGACCATGGAATATATGCTTGCCCGATCGTATGCAGGATTAGATAAACCAAAAGAATCATTAGAACATATAAAAAATGCCATTAATCTTGGATTTGAGTTGGCCTATGTCTACAAAAATGATAGTATTTTTGATGCATATAGAAAGTTAAATGATGATTGGGTTAGCATTGATCAGCATATGAACTCATTATTAGAAGATACTGATTAATTTCATGATCAAAAGCAATGAAGAATGAGTAAAAAGTTTTTTGCCGTTGTATATTTTATTTTGACTTTCTGGGCAATACCACAAGCTCAAAAGGTCTTGACAAAATCATATGCTTTGGTCATTGGTGTGTCCAAATACGAAGATCCAAAAATCACATCTTTAAAACATGCTGATAAAGATGCAAAGGCTTTTGCAGATTTTTGTGCATCTCCATCAGGGTTAAATATTTCTACAGATCGCCTAAGGATATTGATTGATGAGAAAGCATCATATTGGAATATTATAGATGGCTTAGATTGGTTAAAAAAGAATGCGCAAAGGGATGATCAGATCTACATCTATTTTGCGGGTCATGGAGACATGGAAAGCAAAGAGTTGAAATATGGATATCTATTGGCTCACGACTCCCGACATATGAATTATCTGGGTAGGTCTTTGTCTTTGGACTTACTTAATAAAACTGCTCATACATTATCTGTCAATAAAAAAGCGAAAGTATTTCTGCTGACAGACGCTTGTCACTCGGGAAAACTGGCAGGTGTAGATTTTAATGGCAACAATCTAGTAGCACTAAATCTGATGCAACTGGTGAGCAATAATGAAGTGCGTATTACATCATGCAATGAGGGCGAACTCTCATACGAAGACGAAGTTTGGGGCAATGGCCGTGGCGCATTTTCCTACTTTCTAACCAAAGGCATGGCCGGTGAAGCAGATGGTCTAAATTGTAAAAAAGATGGCATGATTAGCATTGAAGAAATTAAATCTTTTCTCTCCAAAAATGTACCAGAAAACGTTAGGAATGTCAAAAAGGCTAAGCAAAACCCTGTAGTCATGGGTTCAGTAACCAACATATTAAATCCCTATAAAATCAATGAAAGAAATCCAGAAACTCTTTCCCAGACTATACAAATGGAGTCCCAAATAGTAGATTCTGGAGCGAGAAATATTGATAGATTAAGTGCTGATGTTTTTGAAGAAGATGTTATTTTGACAACTATTTCAAAAGCAAGTGACCAAAATCTTGATTTTAGTCTGCTAACGTCCAGGCCTGTACCTGAAATTATTGAAGTCCTATTAGAAAACTTGATCAATGAAAAAAAATATACGAAAAAGAAGCTCAACTCAAGTCAATCCCAACAAACGGTAGCTAAAGCACTATATGACGAAGTGCAGCAAATCATAGACCTATATCTCGGTGGTGATGAGGCAGAATTGGAAAAAAGGAGATATTATAATCAAGTAAATAAACCTTATGAGCAGTACCCTTATATGTTGGATATTGCTATCAAACTATTGCCCAAAGATCATTATCTGATACCATCATTAAAGATGCAAAGTGCTTATTTAACGGGTTTAAATTTCAGACTTAAAGCTCCTTTTAAAGAAGATTTCAAATCTCAAGTGGACTCTGCCCTTTTCTCACAAAATTATGCCCTTTCTATAGATTCGACTGCCGCTTATATTCACAACGAACTCGGTATTCTTAAAAATATGATTGGAAAGTCAAATGAAGCTATTTCTCATTTTGAAAAAGCTATTTCGATTGCTCCATTGTGGTCTTTGCCTTACTCTAATTTAGCCAATGCTTATTATACTAAAGAAAATTGGGTTGCATCAGAAAAATATGTTGACCTTGCTCTTGCCAGACAAAGCACGCTACAAAGTCCTTATATCACCAAGGGCAACCTATTAATTACTGAAGATAATTGCCTTTTTGCTGAGGAACAATATCAACATGCCATAAAAATAAATAGCCGCCACTTCCTACCATTCGACAAACTCGGAAATCTATATCTAAAAGTACAGGATTTCGCCAATGCGGAAAAATACTATTATGAAGGGGCAATCAGAAAACTTGGGCTAAATCAGCAAATTCTTAATTTGATGGATCAGGATGGTATACCTGATATGATGGACCAATTACTTTTTGCTCCTCCTATTGATACTACTAAATTAGGAGATGATGTCATTTCATGCTTTGTAGGTGGAAAATTGTATTTTGATAAAAGAGATTTCACCAATGCAAAGCGTTGGTTTGATAAAGTGGTAAACCTTGACGTACAAAATCCATTAGTATATCATTACCTTGGTCAAATAGCATTTGCAGAAAACAATTATGCTGAAGCAGTTTATTATTTTAAGCTTACTATAAGCTTTTATCTTGGAGATAGCATGTTTAATGAATACGCTGTCAATTTACACGAAAAAGTAATAATTGATCCAATTGTTTTTAGTTATTATCAAATGTCTCATTTTGATGAATATGATCCAAATATATATCTTGCAAGAACTTATGAAGTATGGGGATTTTTCTCCGACGCGGTAAATCAATATAACCAATGTATCGAGCTCAAACCTCATTATAAAACTGCATATCAGATGCTTTGGAACCTATACAAAAGTCGTATGGAGTTGGAATCAGCTGAGTCCGTCATTTACAAGTTTGGACAAAAGTATCCTGACGAACTAGACCATGTCCTTGCAGAATTTTATGAATGGGCACTAAGTGCATTTTCAGATGACCTACAAAAAACAGAACAATTTGCATATAAATACGGCTTGCTGTTGCATACGTTTGTAAAGAAAAATCCTAAGAATTATACCATAAATTTCATAAGAATAATACCTGAAGATGACATTAAGTTTAATTTTAATGATTCGAAAGGAATAGATATGTTTGAATCCAATGATCAAAAACCCAAAACCATTGTAGATGTAAAGTGGACTGTGCCAAAAACTATTTCGAATCCTTTGCAAACAGGGTTGGAGATGTTTAAAAAAGTCGAATCCTTTACTGTAGATAAAAACGTAAGAGCAGACGCCATTACAAAAATGGGTGATCTTTATTTGTATTCAAATGATCACATCAAAGCTTTGGAAAGTTTTGAATCTTCACTTCTTATCAAAGATGATCATCATTCTGTAAGAAGTATGGCAGCAAAGTGCGCTGATTATTTATACTTATACCAAAAATCTTATGCTCATCTTACTACTCTCGAAGCAAACAATAGATTAAACTATGAAGATGCTGTGATGTTGGCCAATTATTACATGAAACATGGTGAGAAAGATAAAGCAATTCGAATATCAGAAAACATTATCCAATTTCACCCACTTTTAAAGGACGCAATGGCAATGGATATCGTAAAGTTATATCTTCGTTTTGAAGATTATGAAAAAGCTGAACAACTCATCAACACTTACCTTGAAAATCGAGAAACACAGGATACCATAGAATTTATGCTTGCCAGAGTTTATGCCGGACTGAAAAAACCAGAACAGGCTGTTAAGCATTTGCAAAATGCAGAAAGTATGGGATTTAAGTTAGGTTATGTGTATAAAAACGATCATCTATTTGATCCTTATAGAACATTAAATGACGACTGGATGGATATTCAAGAAAAAATGGAAGGATATTTAGCATCAAAAATGTAAAATATCCCTCCATTTCTATTTTATTTCGTTGTTTTAAGACCAAATAACTAACGAAATTAACTAATTAGGGTCCTCTATTTCAGAGCTTCAACAGCACTTTTTATTTCATTCATATTTTTGCAAAATAATGAATACATCATCTTTGCCAAACTATTATTGGGTTCTATTTGTATTGCCATTTGGTATTTTGTTTGTGCTGATAATAAGAATCCTTCTTCTTCGGCCTGATGTGCTTCCATCAAAAGTTTCACACTAGCATTAGATTTTTGATAAATCTCACTTGATTTTATTTTTGCTACCGCTTTGCCTTCTGCTTCTTTGTCTATGATTGTAAAAAATACTGGTGTACTCACTTGCTTTTTTGTAGGGTGGTGCACATACCATGCATATTGAGTACCTATTGTAAGCTTACAAGCGTTGGAGTCAAAACTATATTCTGTTCCTTTTACCTCTGTGGAAAAGACAAGTTTGTGGTTCATATCTTCTATCACAAAAGTATATTTTTTGGTTCCTTTGAGTGGCTCCCAACTTACCTTGTTTAATCCTTCTGTGTACTTACCTCCCGGGCTTGCAGATCTTGTCATAATATCATTTTTGCCCCAGCCATCTTTGCCGCTTCCAGTTTTATCTCCCCAGCCATCTTTACCACTTCCAGTTTTGTCTCCCCAGCCATCTTTGCCGCTTCCGGTTTTGTCTCCCCAGCCATCTTT
>CAZGMB010000049.1:29322-40854 GCA_964526715.1 uncultured Aureispira sp.
TTTTGTCTCCCCAGCCATCTTTGCCGCTTCCGGTTTTGTCTCCCCAGCCATCTTTGCCGCTTCCGGTTTTGTCTCCCCAGCCATCTTTACCACTTCCGGTTTTGTCTCCCCAGCCATCTTTGCCACTTCCGGTTTTGTCTCCCCAGCCATCTTTGCCACTTCCGGTTTTGTCTCCCCAGCCATCTTTGCCGCTTCCGGTTTTGTCTCCCCAGCCATCTTTACCACTTCCGGTTTTGTCTCCAAAGACATTATTCCCCCAACCAGAAATCAAGGCGTTTTGATTTTTCATTTTCACGCCACTTTTTGAAGCAGTATATACCGCTTCGCTCATTTTATTGCCAAAAGCCTGTTCTGATTTAGTGAGCAACAATTCATCGTCCACAAAAAGTTTGTTTAAATCAACGGGGCTTTTGTCTGCAGTCACTTCTACAAACATATAATTATTATAAACCACTACACGTCCATTAGGGTTGATCCACAAAGTACCCGTTTTATTCATAATACTTCCGGGAATGACATCTATTTTGGAGTTATTCTGATACGTCACTTTTGTATTAGCTGACACTAAAATCACGGGCATGGTTTCGGATTGAGCGAATGAAATACTCCGCAACAATACGAAAAACATTAAAAGATTAAAAATTCTCATTTTTGATTATTTAGGGTTTTAAAATTTCTTCAAAGTCGATCATCTTTTCGACTTTTCCTTCCTGATTTGTAATGATTATCAAACTATTGTTAAAATTTAGAATTTCTCCATTGAAATGGGAAATAGCTCGCTTGGGATTTCCGAGGGCATCTATTACAGTTTTTTTATCGCTTCCTAGCTTCAGTTCTCCCAAGAAAGGGTTTGTAAAAGTGTTTTTACTAACCATGAAGGCAAGATCATATCCCAAATCCTGATCATTTCCTTTAAATTCGTGGGTCAAAAATTTATAATTTTCATTTTTCCTGTCCATAAATCTGAAAATATTTAAGCTGTCTATCATGGTTAGATTTCTGCTCACTAATTGAGAAGTCAAAAATTTTTCAGCAGTCATATTATCTATACTGATTTTGGTGACTTTTTCAGGAGTATGAGCGGTTATTGGGCTCTCATTTAATACGGCTAGATTTTTTTTGGCTGTTTCATTGCCGCTATCAACGGCTTTGGCCATTAGAAGTTTGGAAGTCTGTATGTCGTTTTGAAAATATGCCAAAATCGATCTTAATATATGTATTTCATCTTGGTACTTTTCAAAATCTAACTCAGGATTCAGGATCTTAAGCTCTTCACATTGTTCGTTGAGTATATGACTTACTGTTTTCAACGTAATTTGCCTTATATTAGATTCAGTATTGTTAATAGCTTTAATGATTAATGTTGATGACTTATTAATATAAGCTGGCAGATAAGTTTTATTCATAATGATACTGGTTTCAAAATGAGTTAAAGCTTCGTTGACAAGTTTGTTGATTTCATCAAATGATGTTGAAGATCTGGCTCCAGAGAATTCCAAATCCATGACACCAGGAAGGTCAAACTTAAGGCTATCCTTATGTAATAAAGAGTTTGCCAACATCATACAAGTAAGGCCCGCATTATTATATAACTCACGTGATTGGTATTTATTGAGCAAATAGCCATAGTAGGAATATGCCTCTTTATATTTGCCAATGACCGTGAGCATTCCTGCCATTTCATACATATACGATAGCTTGGCAATTTGATCTTTATTGCGATCTGAAAGCGCTATTCGATCCTTTTTGCTTGGATAACCACTTAGATTGTCATCCATTTTGTACTCTTTGTATAAATCATTGATTAATAATCCTCCTTTGTCAAAAATGCCATATCCAGCCGAATAAGCTAAAAATCCACCTAATACATCTGCTTGTACTTCATTGACTACGCGATCGTTTAGATTTTCTAAGATTTTGCCTGTTTCTAGATCTGAAACCGCATCTGCGTATTGGGATCTCCAACCATGCTTTTCATAATAATGCACCAACTCGTGGGCTAGTAAGAATGCAATAGCTGCATCACCATATTTATCGGCCACGTCATAGGCTTCTTTCTCTAGGGATATTTCTATCAGCCTGTAATCCATACTGGCAGCATGTCGCACTTCTCCTCTTAGGTTTAATTGTGGTACAGGCATACGTCGGTCGCCTTTAGCATCTACCAGCTTTTCATAAATGGTAAGAATTCGATTGTACTCCGGCAAATGATTTAAATCTCCAGAATATTTAAAAGCTCCTTCTGGTCGGAAAGACATAATGGGCAAACCAGCAAATGATCGCGACTGTGCAATAATTTCAAAATGAGAAATCCCCGGTAAAAAAAGTATAAGTATAATCGTAAATAATATGCGATTTTGCATTTCGGGTGATTTTTAACAATTTTAATATTTATCGTAAATCTAAGACTATTTTTATTATATTTTGTCTTTTAAGGAAATAAAACAAATTTAGTTACCTTTTTTGGAAGCACAGTCGAAATTAAATTTACGCTCAATCATTCAAAAATAAATTCTAGAATATCCAATAATACGTAGGATTTAGGGCTCATCAGTCATATCTCAAAAAATCATTGAACTTTATACAGAACTATAGATGGTTCCAAAAACTCTTCTGCCTCTTTATAGGGAATTTCTTTGCCATCTTCAAAAGCGCTTACAAAGACCAAATGAATTTCATCCGGAAACGCTTCATCATAATCAATCAGATAATCCAATACTAAAGGAGGGCCATTATCTTCATACTTTAAGGTAATAAAACTGTATTCATACCCATCTATTTCTTGTTTTCTGATTACCCAAGTACCACGTTCATTATCATCTTCATTAGCATATTCATCTATAAAACCATTAGTGTTGAATGTGGTCAATACTTCATCTTCTAGATCATCCCACAACCACTCCCCAAGAAATAAAGAATTATAATCTGTTATGGCAATGGATGAAAAGTTATTTTCATTTATGTTGGCCTCCTTTACAAACATTTCACAACTTCCAACTTCATCCAATGCAAAGAAATAATCTCCAGCTTCCAAAGCAAAATAATAATCACGACCTCTGTACTCATATCCAACTTTCACTTGATTTTGATTGATGGTTATATTTGATCCCGACTTCACAATCATACTTTTAGTATTTGATTCAAGCCATTCTTTCGAAGGGTTATTGTTATCTAAAAAAATGGGTAGGTCATAATTAGTAAAATTATAAATATTTATTTTGAGGGACGGCACAGTAGTGGCTTGAGAAACAGGATTCTTATTTAGAGTTTTAGGTTTGGGCAAAGCGTAGGCCTTTGCCGTTTGATTTTTTATCCCTTCTTTAGCCAGTTGGGCTTTAGTCTCGGCGTCCATTCTCATAAACATCTGCGAAGTTTTGTCTTTGGCATCATTAAAAATATCAGTCCAATTGTTGATGGGCTTTTTGATCAGACCTTCTTTGATCAGGTGATATGTAAAAAATCCTCCGTGAATGCCATCGGAATATGCAAACTCTCCTTCGGTTGCAGCATTTAAATGCATAGTACCTTCATATCCTAAAAATAAATCTTTATATATTGGATCAAATTCTCCTGAATCTATTTTCTGACCGCTCCTGTTTATACTTTTGGCTACTGCAATGCCGTCTATGGCGTTTGAGCAACAATCAGAAATAAGCATTTTTAACCTTGCGCTTTTTGATCCAATCATAGATGCTACCTTATCTCTGCTTAAATTTTGTTCATCGGCTGTCAGCATGAAAGTTTTGCCATTTTCCATTAAACCATGACCGGAAAAGTAATAAAATATAACATCATCTTTTTCTGTTTGTATCGTATTTAGAGCGTTAACAATGTTGGCCATAGTAGCATTGGTTCCTTGGATTACTGTTTTATGCACTTTCGCAATGTTTCTTTTTTCCAGTATATCGAGCATTTGCGATACCGTACCCAAATCTACCCTCAAACTTTGAGCAATCATATTATTATCAGGAGTGATGTAATGATCACAAATGACAAGAATCGCCTTAATGTTAACTGCACCTAATGGCCTTTCTATTTTTTTGAGGTTAATGTGTGACTCAAACACAGGAGGACTTACATGACATAGCTTATGTAAAGATGAATCCGCATAAATATGATTTACAAAAACTATCAATATTACAATAAACACACTTCTCATTTTTACTTATTTTCGATTTACTGGGTTATACTTCAAACATGATAACAAAATACAGGCCAAAGTAAATATTTAACTTTAATTTTGTATTAAATATAAAATTATATTTTATAATATATAAAATGATCCATCTTAAGTTTCTTTATATAAGGTGAAATACAAAATGGAAACATTATAATCATTTCTTATTTTATTGTACCATAAACACTTATCACAAATAGATACATTTCACTGCAAATATAATTAATTATTGGTAAATCCGTTTAATTTTTAAAATATTTGATGAGTACATTACCTAAATTAACTATTTTGATTTTACACAATAAATAAAGAAACAAAATATAAAACGTTTTCATTTATTTTTATACTTTTGGCGTTAAATCCTGACAGAATAAACTTAGGATATATAATTTTTAGACCTCCTTAAATCAATTTTATATTTTGTCCATGCCAAAATTAAAACCGAGATATATATTGTATTTTATTTTGATTGTCAGTATTTGTGAAAGCTGCAAAGATCGAAGTAAAACTACAATACAGGATGAGCTAATCAAATCAGCACCATTAATCAAAATAGCCGACGAATCAAAACTAAAAATTACAAGTGAAACTGCTGAAATTTCAAGTCAATTGATCCAAGATAACTATGATTTGTCTCTTGAAATTAAAAGTAGATTCACATTAAAACAAGCAGAGAAAACCCAACTGATATATGACAAAGGAGTAACTTTAAAACCTATCACCGTATCATTGAAAGACGTGATATTGAGTCCGATTTTTTTAGCTCCTGAACCTACAAAAGCTAAAGAAATGGCTGCTAAACCATCTAATGCTGCAAGTATCACTTATTTTGATAAACTACAAGGACTCAGACAAAGTTTTGTTACAACTATTCAAAATGATTTTTTGGGCAACCTTTGGTTTGGTACACATGGAGGGGGCGTAACCCGTTATGATGGCAAGTACTTTACTCACTTTACTGAAAAAGAAGGATTAGCTGGAAACAGCGTTTTTAGTATCCTACAGTCCAAAGATAAAAAACTATGGTTTGGAACTTTTGGAAAAGGTTTAAGTATTTTTGATGGTACATCTTTTAAAAATATTTCTACCAAAAACGGATTTCCATCAGACAATATATATTCAATTATTGAAGATAGTAAAGGGATCGTTTGGGTAGGAACTGATGGAGGTGGATTGGTGCAAATAGACCCCAAAAAGCCCGAAACTATAAAAGTTTATAATACCAAAAATGGGTTTTTTACCGATAACATTACTGCATTGATTGATGATCAAAATGGTACTATTTGGGTAGGAAGTAGTGAAAATGGTTTTGTAAAACTTAGAAATGAAAAATGTATAAAACCTGAAGCTGTAAACATGAATGCGTTGACTATCACAGAATTTGCCAAAGATAACGAAGGTAGCATATGGTTTACCACTTATGGTAATGGGCTTTTTAAAATTAATGATCAAAGTATTTGGACATATAATACCAAAAACGGGTTTCCTTCTGATGTCGTCACTTGCCTTGAAATAGATAGTTTTTCAAATCTTTGGATAGGTACTGATGGCTCTGGGGTCATTAAAATGTCTGACTTTAACAATCGCGCTATTGAAATCAGTGTATTAAATACTAATAGCGGTTTGTCCAATGATAATATATACTCCATAGCTCAAGATAATAGTGGGACGATGTGGTTTGGCACCAATAGAGGCGGCGTAAATAAAAATAATGGAAATAACTTTAGTCAGATATTGGATAAAAATATTTTTAGCTTTACTCAAGACAACAATGATCATGTTTGGGTATGTACTAACGAAGAAGGTATCATTAAATATAGCCTTGACGAAAGCAAATCAGGCTGGGAAATGAAAAACATTATAACTACTGATGATGGTTTAGCTCACAACAAAGTTTATCATGGATTTAAAGATCATCTGGGAAAACTATGGTTCGGCACCAATAATGGAATCTCTGTAATTGAAGAAAATAAAATATCAACATTTGATAATAACAAAAGCCTGTGCAGTAAAAAGGTGCTTACCATCTTTCAGGATAAAAAGAACCATTATTGGTTTGGAATGGGTGAAGGTGAGGGTGTAGCTACTTATGACGGTAAAAAGTTTACTTGCATACAAGATACCAATAAGTTGTTCTTGCAATCAGCCATTTTTTCTATAGCTGAAGATAATGAAGGAAGACTTTGGTTTGGAACTGAAAGTGAAGGAATTATTGTCAAAGATGGGCAAGATTTTTACAAATTTAATAAAGATTTACCATTTAATAAAAACGCTGTTTTTTCCATAAAAAAAGATGCTGATGGTTGGCTTTGGATTGGCACAGAAGGACATGGAATTTACATCTATGATGGTAAATCATTTTACAATATAGATGAAAAGTCTGGACTGTCTAATAATTTTGTTTTTTCCATACTCGAAGACTCAAATAAAGACCTTTGGTTTGGTACCCGATTTGGCTTGAGTATTTTATCAAAAAATAAAAAATACCAACTGGTAAATCAACTTAAAGATAACCAGACCATTACACCAAATGATTCTTATTTTAAAACATATACTTTTGAAGACGGATTTTTAGGTTTAGGCTGTAATAGAAATGCTATCTTTCAGTCATCTGATTCCAGTGTCTGGATAGGAACTACGGATAGGCTTACGCTAAGTCATTTGTCCAAGTCAGAAAATAAAAAAGTATTAAAAAAGAAGCCGTTAAAACTCGTAATTTCTAAAATTGACCTCTTCAATGAAAGGGTAAACTGGGTGGATTTGTACCATAAAAAATGGTCAAACCAAAAATTGGATAATGGAGTATATATTCAGGATGTGCAGGTTTCTGGTTTATCTAAGTGGCACCAAATTCCAGAAAACATTAGTTTGAGACATGATAATAATTATCTGACATTTTATTTTACAGCCATTACACAAGATCACCCTTGGAAGATAAAATACCAGTATAAAATAGATCAGGTAGACAATGACTGGAGTGCATGGAGCCTAGATAATGCCGCACATTATAGTCACTTACATCCAGGTCAATATACACTCAGTGTAAAAGCACAAGATCATCAGGGAAATCAAAGCGATATAATCATCTATACTTTTGAAATAAGAAACCCATGGTGGTTTTCTTGGTGGATGAAGGTGTTTTATTTATCTTGTGTGATGGCTCTTTTTTATTTCATTCACATAAGTCAAAAAAATAAAACTATCAAAAACGAAAGATTAAAGTCACAAGCTAAAGAACTGGAACATGCCAAAGAAATTGAAAAAGCTTATGCCGATTTAAAAACGACACAAAAGCAATTAATTCAATCTGAAAAAATGGCAAGCTTGGGCGAACTAACAGCGGGTATCGCCCATGAAATTCAGAATCCATTAAATTTTGTCAATAACTTTTCTGAATTAAACAAAGAACTTCTAAAGGAGCTAAATGATGAAATCGATAACGGAAATTTTGATGAAGTCAAAGCCATTGCACAAGACGTCATCATCAATGAAGAGAAAATCCATAAACATGGTAAAAGAGCAGATAATATCGTCAAAGGTATGCTGATGCATAGTCGTGCCAATACAGGCAAAAAAGAATTAACTGATATTAACATTTTATGCAATGAGTATCTGTCATTGGTTTATCATGGTCTTAGAGCTAAAGACAAGGCTTTTAACACAGCCATAGACACTGATTTCGACCCTGACTTGCCTAAAGTAGATCTTGTACCGCAAGAGATAGGCCGTGTCATACTCAACATCGCTACCAATGCATTGCATACCGTCCATGATAAAAGCAAAATGCAACAATCAGAATATCGTCCTTTGGTCAGGGTAACTACCAAAAAAGAAAAAAACAACGTAGTCATTGCTATCATCGACAATGGACTGGGAATACCTGAATCCATAAAAAATAAAATATTTCAGCCCTTTTTTACCACAAAACCTACTGGACAAGGCACAGGTTTAGGCTTATCTATGGCATACGACATTATTAAAGCTCATGAAGGTACCTTGGTAGTAGAAAGCACTGAAGGTGAAGGAAGTGCCTTTATCATATCCTTACCCATATATACTTAGATTTAAACAAAATTTTAACCACCAACTTAAGAACCAAAAGAAAATGGCAAAAGTAATTATTATCGGAGGCGGCGTAGCAGGTATGAGTGCTGCACACGAACTTGTAGAAAGAGGGTTTGAAGTAGAAGTATATGAGAAAAAAAAGGTCTACGTGGGCGGAAAAGCACGATCGGTCAACGTACAAGGTACAAATATTTTAAATAAAGACAAGTACTTGCCAGGAGAGCACGGATTTAGATTCTTCCCAGGATTCTACAAACATGTGACAGATACCATGAAAAGAATTCCTTTCAAAAATACTGATGGAACAACTAATAAAAATGGAGTTTTTGACAATTTGACACATACCACGGAAATTGCCCTGACAAGGTACGATATGCCTACCATAAAAATTCTCGCAAACTTTCCAAAGTCCCTAAAAGATTTTGAACTTTTGTTTCACGACATTTTTGGAGGTATTCATACGGGTTTAACTCAAGAAGAAAAATCTTTTTTTGTAAAAAGAATCTGGCAATTGATGATATCTTGTGAAGAAAGAAAAAATCAGGAGTATGAAAAAATATCATGGTGGAAATTTCTGGAAGCAGACCGTTTTTCTGATGCTTATAGACACTTATTGGTTCAGGGTCTAACCAGAACCCTGGTAGCCGCAAGGGCAGAGATTGCAAGCATGAAAACAGGCTCGAGCATCACCTTACAATTAATGTATAGTGCACTGAATCCCGGAGTAAATGTAGATAGAGTGCTCAACGGACCCACCAATGACAAATGGCTTAACCCTTGGTATGACTATCTCACACAAAAAGGTGTAAAATATCACAAGGCACACGAAGGTATTGGTTTTGCATTAAAAGCAGACAATTCTATTGATTATGCAAGAGTCAAAAACCAAAACGGCGAAGAAATAAAAGTACAGGGTGATTACTATATTTTATGCGCTCCTGTGGAAAGAGCCGTGGAAATAATTGATGAAAAGATGAATGCAGTAGATGATCAGTTTCAGTTTTTAGGTAAGCTTGCTGAGTCTACGGCATGGATGAATGGTATCCAGTTTTATCTCAATGAAGATGTACAAATAGCTCACGGTCATGTTTGCCATAGCTATACAGAATGGGCAATAACATCGATTTCTCAGGCGCAGTTTTGGAAAGACTACGACCTTAACCAAAGGTATAATGGAAAAGTAAAAGGAGTATTGTCCGTAGATATTTCAGATTGGCTATATACTACCTACAAATCAATCCAAAACCCCGAAAGCAAACCCGTTCTGGCTGAAAACTGCAAACCCGAGGAAGTCAAAAATTTGGTTTGGGAGCAACTAAAAAGAAGTGTCAATGTGAATGGACAAGAAATACTTAAAGATGAGATGATAGAATTTTGGTATCTAGATAGAGATATTAAATGGATTGATCACATACATCACGATATAGACCAAGAGCCATTATTGGTCAATTCGGTCAATTCCTGGTCACTCCGCCCTACTACTTATACTGCCATTCCAAATTTCTTTTTGGCTTCAGATTATGTGCGTACCAACACAGACCTTGCCACGATGGAAGGTGCTAATGAAGCCGCAAGAAGGGCCGTAAACGACATTATTTATGCCTCCGGAAGCAATGCTAAACTTTGCGAAGTTTGGCCATTGTCAGAGCCATCTCTCTTTAACATGTTAAAAAGACATGATAAAAAAAGATTTGAAGCCGGACTTCCTTTTAGTCATAAAATCCCGTGGTGGCTAGAGTTATTCATGTTTATTTACACTCCGATATGGATGATAATTCAGTTTATAAAAGTTAAAATCTTTGGTTAATGAAGGCAATCTTTCAAAAATTTGTAACCTGGCTTGATGGTCATGGTAGTGCCTTTCACTACAATGATATTGAAAAACGAAAAACCACAATCCTGATACGAGCAAGCTTTCTTGCAGGGTTTTTTATGATCTTATATATCGGAAATTGTTATTTAATTGACTTCAAAGTTGGCTTCAATATTTTGCCGTTCGAGTCTCTAATTTTCTTTTCTCTACCTTTTTTAATTCAATTGGGACTAAAGCCCAAAATCGTTGCCCACATCTTTATTTTGAATGGAACAGCATTCGGTATATTATTGGTTTGGTTTTCAGGAGGTCTGCAAAGTCCGGTCAGTCCATGGCTTACACTCATGCCTATCTGTGCCATCTTATTTATGGATGCACGCAATGCTTGGATATGGGCATTTATTATCTTAGGAGTGGTTTCTTCAATGGGACTTTATTGGCTCTTGGAAGATGCTGCACCCAAAGATTATGACCAAAGCAAAGATCCCCTATACTTTCTAAATTGTTATGCTGGATTAATTTTCATATACCTGTTGCTCAGTTTGATTTTTGAAAAAAGATTAAATGCAACTATTAACGAACTAGAAGTCAATAAATCATCTTTAGAGAAGGTCAATATACAACTCAATGATTCTTTAGATACTATTAAAAAAACCCAAACACAACTTGTCCAATCTGAAAAACTTGCGAGTTTAGGTGAGCTTACAGCAGGCATAGCTCATGAAATCCAAAACCCTTTAAACTTCGTCAATAACTTCTCTGAAATTAATAAAGAATTGGTTCATGAGTTGATAGATGAATTAGACAAAGGAAATTTGGACCTAGTCAAAGAAATCGCCAAAGATATCATGAGCAATGAAGAAAAAATCGTTCACCATGGTACTCGTGCAGATGCTATTGTCAAAGGGATGCTGCTCCACAGCAGAATAAACACGGGTTCGCGTGAAATGACAGATGTTAATGGTTTATGTGATGAATATTTAAGGTTGGCATATCACGGACTCCGAGCTAAAGATAAAAGTTTTAATGCTTACATCGAAACGGACTTCTATAAAGATATGCCCGAAATAAAACTCAATGCTCAAGACTTGGGAAGGGTAATTCTCAATCTGATCACCAATGCATTTCATGCCGTAAGAGAAAGAAGTAAATATGCTGATGAGACATACAAACCTACTGTTATTGTGAGTACAAATTATAAAGATGGTAAACTAGAAATAATCATTAAAGATAATGGCGTGGGCATTCCTGAAAAATTGCAAGGCAAGATTTTTCAGCCTTTTTTCACTACCAAACCTACCGGTGAGGGCACCGGTTTGGGACTGAGTCTCAGCTATGATATCCTAAAGTCACATGGAGGCAATATTACCTTTGAATCCATAAAAGATGCAGGCACCACCTTTAAAATAATTTTATAAATTTTTTCACATCTGTCCAAAACGTTTTTGACCATAGCAAATATATGCCAAAACACTGA
>CAZGMB010000050.1:0-40819 GCA_964526715.1 uncultured Aureispira sp.
AAAATAGTGGACCGGGCAGTATACGAAGTGTCTTGGAGTGTGTGGCAGAAAATGGTGATGTCTATTTTGACCAACCGATTAATGACCACGTCAATGTCACGGGTCCTATAGACATTAGCAAAAATGTGAGAATCATAGGTTTAAGCCCTTCCATTAGGCCATATATCTCATTGGATTTGGGTACAAATGATACCAATATACAATTACAAACAGGAAAAACGTTGACATTAAAGGATGTAGATATGATTATCAAAAATCAAAATGGAGGCAAACCGTGCATTACAGGTAATGGAGTCCTATCAGTAACAGGGATGAGTACAGTGAAACAAGAGTAGATGATTCATCTAGGAAGAAAAACTTCATTAAATCCCATTTTAGGTTTATATAAAAATAAAATTAATCTGAACCCAGGTTGAAGGGTGGTAGATATAAACAAACTTTGCTTAACCGTCGAATTTCATTTCCGCTTGCCTTCAAAAAATTGAGTCATCATAGCTGCACATATATCATGCTTGATACCGTACTCCAGTTTGGTGCCGGGATGTAGTAATTCTTTGCCATACCGCATGAAGCCCCGTTTTTCGTCACTGGCACCATAGACTACTCGATCTATTTGTGACCAATATAATGCTCCTGCACACATGATACAGGGTTCTAAGGTGACATAAAGGGTGCAGTCTTTAAGGTATTTGCTTCCCAAATAGGATGATGCAGAAGTGATGGCCATGATCTCTGCATGAGCAGTGACATCGTTGAGTATCTGAGTTTGATTATGAGCACGAGCTATGATTTGTTTTTGGCAGACGATGATCGCACCTACAGGTATTTCGCCTGCTTCCTGAGCTTTTTGCGCTTCTTTGATGGCTTGCTCCATGTAGTAATCGTCAGAATAAATGGTCAACATGATAAAGTATTTTTTGATATCAGGCTGCAAGAAAAGAAAAATGTCTATCATGTAAAAATAAAAAGCACCCAAGAAGGATCTTCTGGAGTGCTTTCATTAAGTTTTATCAGATTATGCTCTTTATTTCATCTTGATTAATTTGTGAATGGATGGTTTTTTACCTTTTTCTGTAATGGTAAGAATATAAAATCCATTTTGTAAACTTGACGTATTGATTTCCCCACTTTTATTTATTGTACCTGAAAAAACTTGAATACCATTTAGGCTTGCAATATGGAAGCTTGCTTCATTTTCTATTCCCAATACATTAATATATTCATCAAATGGGTTGGGCGAAACCACAAAAGAAGAAAGTGCTCCATCTGTGACACCATTGATAATCTGATTTTCCCAATACAATCCTACATTCATAGACTCCACACCATTGATAGGTTTGATCTGCTGAAAGAAGTCTTCCGTTAGACCAAGTAGACTACTGGCAACGGAGTTTCTACCGGAAGTAAAATGGAAAGTAAGGATATCTTGATTTGTCCTGAGACTGACTCCTGTAGGTGTATTCAATAAGTCAATATACCACGAAACCGATACTTTGGATCCATCAATGACGACATTTTTGGACATGGAAAAACCCGGTAATATGGAACTTGTCACATCCGAAATCATGATACCTGCATCTTTGATTTCAAATTCCAACTTAATAGCAGCAATATTTTGATTACGGTCACTGGTAAAAGAAATTTCATAAGACTCTCCTGCAATCAGAGTCTCATCTACAGCCTTTAAAACAGCAAATTTGGGTTTATTTAGTTCTGGCCCTTCATTATAACTTCCATCTACATCACCTGTTTTGATGCCAATAAACTTATTAGAAAGAAAGAGATTATCAGTATTGATAAAATTTCTAGCTGGAGAAGGCATTCCATTTACGATTTTATGATCTGCATCTATAAATCTCCAGTCAGGTATATCATTGGGCCATTCAGTGATTTCCCCATTAACCATTTTTTGAAGTAAAACCAAATCCAATGTGGTAACAGAATTCCATCCAGATGTAATATCAGCGGCCATGATTTGATAAGGATTGATCGTTCTGATACCCAATACATACTCATAGGTAGCTATCAGATCCATGACGTCTAGGCCTTCCTTAGGGTTGCCTTTTTTAGATGGTTTGATTTCTGTGTTTGGAATGGATGCAAAAGATGCACATCCACTATCCCCAGTTTTTCCAAATGTAAAACCAAGCTCCACATTTTTAACTGGCTCTCCATTGAAAGTGTTGACACATACGGTTGCTTGTTCTAGACCCGTTATCGTTATGGTTTGTTTGTAGGTATACAGATTAGTCATCGATGCACCCCAAAAAATGATACTCCAAGTCCTTTCTATTTTTTTAGTTGCTGCGTCTATGTTGAAGACTTGATCACTATATGTTTTTTGAAATGAATTATTGCAATATTCCACTAATACAGGTTCGACATCATTGGGATGTACATCTGGGTTATTTTTTAGACTGGCTAATGAGACACCACCTTGACTAATGGTGATATCCGCAGGCCATTCTACTGCATCTGATAAGGTGTGCCCTGATGCACAATCACCAACAGGTGTATTCCATGGTTTGGTATCACAAATAGTCGGTGTAGATACTTTTACATTAATGATTTGAATATACGAAAATTGGTTTCCTGAGAGCCAGTTTAAAACAGTCCAAGTCCTAACTATTTTTTTATCGGGAGCATTGACGCCACCAGTCCCAATTACTTGGTCCGTATAGGTCATAAAGATTGCCTTACAGCCATAGTTGATCACTT
Source organism: uncultured Aureispira sp. (assembly GCA_964526715.1). Classification (GTDB taxonomy): domain Bacteria; phylum Bacteroidota; class Bacteroidia; order Chitinophagales; family Saprospiraceae; genus OLB9. Next base: position 2,719 of record CAZGMB010000050.1, read on the forward strand.
GTGGCCTGCTATTTTCGGGTGCGACATTATGAATATTAATCAAATCATCAGGTGATACTTTGGATATATTGGTATCATCACATACTTCTAGGTCTACATCGCACGGCCAATCCAAATTGTCAGTATCTGTATACCCTGAGTTGCAATCTCCAGGCGTTCCATTGGGACATGACTTATCACAAACTATAAATGGTAATGAACAATCTGCATCTTCTTTTACAATAATATTTCCCCAACATTTATTACCAGTGCCAATTTCTTCTACAGTATAGAGAATGGTTTTACCTTTCTCACCATAAGTTATTTCAGGCTTCGCAAAATTAACACCATTGAGTGATAAAGTTACTTTGAAATTTTGACCACAACCATATATTCCTTCAAGTAACATTTGTGGCGTCACTTCTATTTTAGACGAAGGATTTACTTCGATATTTATTTGATCATTACATGCCATACTCGAATTATTCTTGGATGTGTAACTTATTTTTAAACTGGCACTAGCTACATTACCAGATTTATCTTTTACGACTAATTTGACAGTGGTTGGATTTGGGCTATTACAATCTATTTGATTAGGGATTACTTCCACTGATACCACATCACAATTGTCTAAATATGTCCCTACGGAGTCTGGAGTTAATTTGTAAGGTTTGATAGCATTCAAAACTATTGTACGATCACTTTTCATGACGACATTAGGAGCCAATTTGTCTTGAATATCCACTTCACATTCACATTGGCTAATGATATTCTCCGAACCTATGGCGGATAATTTGACTTTGTTTTTACCTATGTTATTGCAATCAAAGGTATTTTTATTCAAAAATAAAGATACAAAATTTAGAGATCCATTATTTACAGTAAGAGGATTTAGATTTACAGAAAATGGAGCTAAAGAGACGATTAAGTTAGCTTTACAAACTGCTTTAGGATGATTATTACTTGCCGGTAGCACTACAAAATCAGTCCAACAAGCATTTTGAGAACTCAGATGAGTTATGCGAGCCGTGTAGGTTTTCGATTGCGCATTGTAATTGATTTTATTATCTACGACAATATTATTGTTTTGATCCTTTATTTCAAGGCTGTATTGTTTATCGTCAACCTTGGCTTGTTCTATGAAATCTGAAGGATACATTTGAATGACTGTACCGCCTTGCATACTATACTTCAAATCTGATTTGCATGTAATAGCCTGGCCAAAAGATGTCGTATTGATCCAAAGTAATAATACTAATGGAATCATTGAAAAATGTTTAAAATGTCTCATAATGTTTTTTTTTGTTTTATGCCTTGTTCAGGCAGTAATGAAATAAAGAAAATGAAATGGATACATCTATTGCGCAATTAAGGATGTAAGATATTTAAAGTATATAATTACAAGTTTTTAAAATATCCAAAACTGATATAATTTGGAGCGAATGAAATACCATCGGAATAAGGAAGAGTGTTAATGGTCATACTTCTTCTTTCGTGATGTAGCCCGAGCTCCAATCCACTGGTATTAAAACATTTCCATTTCCAATTTATCCCCATATTGACAGACCACCTGTTATACCTATAAGGACTAGTATCTGAATTAAACTTCACCAATGAATTTTCAGAATTTAAATAAGCGCCTTGACTCAAAGAATAGATCATTAAGGAAGGTCCTCCGTGTAGCTCTACCGAATGCTTTTTATGTGCAAACATTTTATATTTCAATATCAATGGCATATCAAAGTTATTGTGTATTGTATGCCATTTAATATTGCTGGTTGTAATTTCTGTAGAAGTAAGTTCGCCATTAATACTTTGTGTATTCCCATTCTCATCAATAATCTTTTCAATGATTCCGTTAGACGAAACTGGATTATATGCTCTTTGTAAATGTTGGAGACGGGTGGCAAACCTTGAATATTTCAAACCACTACTTACACTCCATCTCTCTGAGAGTCTAATACCAATCACAACACCTGTATTTAAAAATTCTAACGGTTTCCCTTGCACTTCTTGATTAGTAGAAAAAGATCCCATACCCAAAAATCCAGAAATCACAGGCATAAATCTATTGATTTCGCATATTGGTATGGACAATACAGGTGAAATCGCTACAATGTTGGGTTTGTTTTCCGATGATGTTAAGGTAAACTTCCTGCTGCTCAGATGATTAATGTTTTCAATAACAGCTCTATCACGATAAATTTCTTTGATTTCGTTACTTTGCATTTCATTGGCTAATTCACCTTGGAGGTTATTAACCGAAAAATTAGGTTCATTTAAAACTGCCTTTCCCATAATTGAGTTTAAATGAGTTGGTGTTTCATCATCAGTGTAAATATTTGGATTAGCCACAGCTTTACTCAATAAATTAGGGTCATCAACTGCTTTGCCAGGTACCTCATTCTTTACTACGGAAAAAGACTTTAATATTTCTTTATTGCCATGGTTTGTTAATGAAACAATGGTGCCAATTTTACTTTTACCTTCTAGTTTCTTTTCTCTCTGAAATGGTTTACTATCTATTTCTTTTATTATGGATGATACGATGCTTTCTTGTTTTTCTTTTGGGGTATTCTTTTCATAATAAAAAAGGATTCCCAATAAAATCAATAACGTTATGATTCCTAATACCCATATGGCCGACCATCTCCGTTTTCTTTCTTGAGGTACATGAGGTTCAAGATCTTGCCATAACTGTTCAAAATCTACATACACTTGGTGCTTCTCAACTATTTTTTTAATATCTTTATCTTGTGGTTCCATATTTTATGCTATCCTTTCGACATTATTTTTTTTTAATAAAGATTTGATCATCATTCTGGCTCTGACCAGTTGGGTTCTTGATGTGCTCTCCGCTACTCCCATCATTATGGCGATTTCTTGATGACTATACCCTTCTATTACATATAAATTAAAAATCAACCTGTATGGCAAAGGCAATTCTTCTATAATTTTGAAAATACCATGTTCGTCATTGAGCTCTAAAGGCTCTGTTTCATATTGATTTTCAAAACTGGCAATATCAGAATCCACCATAGGAAACTTCTTTCGCAATTCCTTCATACAAGTTGTGGCGGCTATTCTATACAACCATGCTTTGAAAGAACCTTGATGTTGATATTGCAAAATATTGTTAAACACTCTGATGTATGTTTCCTGAAGCATATCTTCTGCAAGATGTTTTTGCCCCATATATCGAAGACAAACAGACATCAATGCAGGCGAATATTGACGAACCAACTCCTTAAAAGCTGATTTGTCATATTGTTTGCATTGCTTAATGATGTCTACTTCCGTCATATTATGATGCCCTCAAAATGATTTTAAAACCTGAAATTCACCCTGCATCTCCTTATATCCTGCTTTTAGGGAAGGAATTTCCTTTAGCCAAAATCGTCCAGAAAAATATCCTCGAATAAAAGGATCACTTATATCGCTGGTGCCCAAATGTGTGATTGTAAATTTCTCAAAACCACATCCCTGCCTGGAATTTGGACATTTGATTTCATAGCCATTGTTCATGAAATCAGTTTCTTCCAGTATAATATTAAGATCACTATTGTTTATGGTTCCCACACGTTCTTTTGGTGCATATATTAAAAGTGGATTGTCGATAGATTTATTTACGGTCAATATCATTCTTCCATCAGCGTTTAACTGAGATTTTGTATCGAAATACATTTTATTATCCACTCCGATAATAAGATTGAAAAATGACTTTTGGGCTTGGTTACACGCAAACCATGAACCAGTCTCTATAGTATCGTTTACTAACCATGTGATCGCATGACTCTTTTCTGTACCTTGTGCATCTGATACACTTAATTTTACATCTTTTAATCCACAACTAGGGATATATATGGCTAACTTTTCAGGACCGTAGTAATGGTTAAATCTATCACTATCTATATGATGTTTCAAAACATATCCATTAAGAATCTTACCAGAACAGTCTTTTACTTTTCCTTTGACTAAACTAAATAACTTTGAATTTTCATTTATTAAAATGTGTAGATCTTTTATTTCTATATTTTGAGTTTCAAAGTTATAATCCTGTACTTGCCCACAAGTTGTATAAAGTTGGGTTTTTACTTCTGAATTCACTGGTAAGTAAGTTATCCAACGCCCTGCAGCAGATGTGGTGGATTCATTTTTTAAAGATTTAAAATTCAATTGAAGGTTTGAAACAGGCCTTTCATGTAGACTAACTTTACCGGAAACAAAAACACCAGGTTTGCTATCTGCAAAACAATAGTATCCTGAATTTTTATGATCGAAATTCAATAGATTGTTTTCAGAGTATGTATTCACTTCTTTCCATATAGCTGCATCTATATCACAATACCACAATTTTAAAGTCCCATTTCTGAGTTCATCTTGGTAGCCTTCCAATGTAAGTTTGCCATGGAGCAGATTGGACTGACTTCCTTTAAAATCGATGTAAAATGCATCTTTAATAAAAAGAAAGTTCTGAGTTCCATTAATTCTTACTCCTCTCCTTACAGCTGGTAATCCTGATAAGTGATGTTCATTATCGACATCAATGTGAAAAAAAGTTACATTGACATCGCCCGTATAAGAATTATTATTGTAAGAATTGGGTACACCGGTTAAAGATATTTTGTTGCTAATGATAATTTTCCTTTTTTCTGTAGTTTTATATGTAATCTTACTTTTTGTTTGAAAAAGTGTGAGTTGGTGGTAATTAATATCATTTTCTACTCCAGAAAGCAAAAGTTTTGTTTCATTCCCTAAATTATCTTTTATGACTACAATTTCACCATATTTATTGATAAGTTTACTGTTGAAAACAGCTAGTCCATCATGATGTATATCCTTAGGTTCATTTGCAAAGACCGCGTTAAATTCATTAATTGATTTCCCATTTTCATTAATCACTTTAAAAACATGAGTCGTAGAGATCGTTACTTTGGGTGGATCATCCACCTTTTCTGTGGTGATGAATTCTTCATTTTTATGACAAGACACAATGGTCATCAATAAAATAAAAAACAATATATTTGATTTGCGTTTCATGCGCTTAAGATGGTTTACATACATATAATCCATAAAGAAAAGCAAACGCTACAATAAAAGTAGTTTTTTTTGTAAAAAAATAAGCTCTAACATTTTGAATGTCACAACCCGTATGGGTAGTTCTTATTTTAAAATATATAATTAGGGTCTGCTGAAAAAGACAGAATCATTAGATATATAGGCTCTAAAACCATTTACTGCCCTTTCTGCAATTTTATTCTGCCCCGAAAAGGAGCCCAAAATAATATTTTGGTCTATGGATCACCCCAAAAGGAGGAAGTAATAAATTTTGCTGGACGGGTAGTTCCATAAAGGATTGCCTTAAAATGTTTTTTTGGCGGTAGATTCCTTTCAGGAGCTAGGAAAAAAAGAATTTTAATCTTAAGCTGCCATCGGGAATTACAAAAAATGAAATTTTGATGATAAGCTCCGTTCAGAAAATAGAAATACTATACTTTTTTTATGTCCTCCGTTGCGGACTCAGTATTTACAGGGCTGTGCGTCGATTTTAAGTTGATATAACTGCATATTAAAGACATTTTGGCCAAACTAGCTACTCACTTTTGGGGTCGCATAAAGTTCCTTGTTTCGCATATGGATGGTCCGTCCTTCTTCCATTAATGCTCCCATCCTCAGAGCACCTTGTCATAGGGTTGTCATAAGGTTGTCATAGGGTTGTCATATGTGATACATATAAAAACCCTATTTTATTACTATAAAAATCCTATCAATCCTATACTTAACAGTAAAGGCGCGGTGCTAGTATCCTTGTACTATCGTGGGAACATCACCATATTATGCTTAAGTAATTTAGTACCATAAAAAAGCCCTTGAATAAAGATGCACTTAAATTTATAGGTCAAATCATTTCGAAAGGTTACAATAGCATTTGTTACAAAGATTTTTAACTTACTATTGCCATTTTAATTTATGCTCATTTCGCAAACTTAAATGTAATGCACCAGAATACCATCACTTAGAGAATTGCATAATTTGACGTGCCCTCCATTTTGCCGAATCACCGTATTGATCACTTGCTGCCACTTTAGTTAAAAAATAGATGGTCATTTCTGGTGGAAAATTTTCCATCTCGCAAACTGTCCTAAAGTATAGATCCTGCTGGACTCTTAATATATTTTTTCTCACATATTCAGTATCATCCAATGAGTTTTCAAAACCCATATCGAAGTGATTTACCAAGACTTGAAAAGCTTTTTGACTGGGGCTGAGTTTTCCAATAGCTCTTATCATTTCACTTGCGCTGCTGGAATTTTTTGAGTTGAGCAATTCAACATAAAAATCTAAGCTGCCCTCATCTTTTGACCGTATAATCTTTCCTAATATATATTTTCTTTCTTCCCAACTTTTGAAAGATTTTGATCGATATTGGTTTTCTAGGTTGCGAATGATTTTAATCCTTTCTTCAGGATTTTGGGTGTAAAAATAGATCTGCTTACTATCTGATTTAATTTTTAAAATCTTGTTATCTAAAAAGCTTTTCCCACACATCAAAGGTTTTTCGATTTCCAAAGTGTAGTTCCCATCTTTTGCCAATAAGTACCAATCTGTAAACCATTGTGAAAACTTCAATTCCTCTCCTTTTTTCAATTTTTCAAATCCGACTCTTCCACTATCCATATATAAGTCGTGTGGTTTTGAATAAATCTGCTCCATGATTGTGTTTGATGAATCTTTTAATACAATTTTTAGATCCGAGTCTCTATATAAAGCATTATGGTAATTTCCCCTCGAGTCATAAAAAATAGAAATCGGAGTCTTACTTTCGTTTTTTACGATCAAGTTCCATTGAAATTCTTCACCTAAAATCAGGGTATCTTTGCTAAGCTCAATCCTTGCGGATAATTGTGGAGCCTTGCAACCAATATTGAAAAATATCCAAGTGCTACAAACTATTCCTATTGCAATTTTCTGAATGATTGATTTTTTATTTTCTTTCATAAAGCCATATCGTTACTGAATGATGGCAAAAGTATCAATATTTAAGATAGCTGTTTAATTATAGTTAGTCAAAAAGGGAAGATGAGTCTTCTCGGCGACTGATTCTCATTAGTTTATAATAAAATCATATTCAAAAAGATGGATAATATAAACAAAAAAAGCACCCAGATCCATCTTAAACCTGAGTGCTTGTCAATATAATCTATGTAATTTCTCCCCTTAAAAATTTATCCCAATCCCAAAGTCATATCTTCTGAAGTCGATCTCCCGTTCAGAGCGAAATTGATTGGTCAAGGTCTCATAAAATGCGGATTGTAGCCTTACTCCCGCAAATAAATCAATGTGTGGTCTTCCACTACCCAAACGAAAACCAATGACAGGATTGTAAAACCAACTTCCTCTAGCTTGTATCTGTCCTCGGTCTTCATCAGGTGACACCAAAGCATATCCGGTCCTCATCGCAAAATAAGGCGTCACATTTTTTTTGTAAAAGTACACCCTAGCTTCTGCAAATAGCGGATACATATCATATCCTTCTTCAGCATAATAATTGTCTATACCGCCGCCTGCACCTAGCGACAACCAAGGTTTAACGCGATATCCACCACTCACCGTCAATGAGTAGCCATCTTTAGGTTGGCTATGCAACAGTGAAAATTGGGTTCTAAAATAAAAGCCCGGATCGTCAAAGTGAAAGATTTCATTGGTTTTGACCGCAGCTCCGGTCATCATGACTTTTTTTACCGCCTTACTGAGATTTTTGTTGTAAAATGTCATGGTATATTTTTCTGACAAGGCAAACTCCAAAGTGTCTATCCCGTTAAATTTCAATACTTTTCCGTAGAGGACACTTCCATTTTTCAGGAGTAATTTATCAGTATAGCCTTCGCTTTGTGCCGACATGCACAGTGGGCTGATACCAATTAGAATCAATAATACATATTTCATCATTGTCCTTTTTTAATGCTACTGATCAATTTGGGTGATTTATTATTTTGGACGTCATACAGGTAAAATCCATCATCTCCGACCATAAACAATATATCTTTACTCAAGGATATCATATCATAGCTGTGATTCCCTGTGACTTCTGCCAGCGTCTTTACATTGATAGGATCTTTGACATCCAACACTTTAAATCCATGGACCCCTTCAGCCAGATATACTCGGTCATCATATACAGACAGACCATGTGGATTTTTCATAGGATAAGATTTAATCAATTTAGGCTTGAGCACATTTTCGATATCGACGATGTCAAGCTGATTGATAAATCCATTACATTCGTTGCCATTGCGCAGGGTGACGTATGCCGTATTGCCATGTACCACCACTGGATCGCAGGCTCTAGCATGCTCAAAAACGGAAAGCAATACCGGTGCTTCAGGTCGAGCATTATCAAAAATATACATTCCAGCGTTAGAACCTACGAACAGTTTGTCCTTGTATGGAAAAATGGTTTCTATACCCCAATTGAGCTGATTAGTATGTATGAGCTGTGGATTTTGAGGATTGGACACCGAATATGATTTTAAGGTGCTTTGATCTACTATATAAAGAAAATCATTGACAACTGTAAATCGTGCAAACGACCCACCTATACCTGTTCCTGCACCACTATTGCTGCCATTGGCTTTGATTACTGAATTAAGGGGCGCACCTGAATCAGCAAAAGCTATACCGCCATTGTCTATTAAAAACCAATTGTTTCCAAAATTGGGATTGTTACAGTCTATTACCATGGTTTGATTGGATCGGACAGAATATGCATAGTATGTTGGAGGCTCATATGTACCATACCAATTTTGATAATCTTCTATACGTTTTACCATTTTGGGAGCGTACACATTGCTGATATCAAGGGCAATCAAGTCCATCACATTATCGGCATAAAGGATGTTGTCTTTTACAGCGATATCAAAATTGCCTGGAATGCCATAAAAACCAATTTTAGAAGGATTAGATTTATCTTTTAGATCATAGATATGTACGCCTTTTCCCTGATCATTGATAAATAGATAATCATCGTAAAAGTACATTTTGCCTGGATTTTCAAGCTTGCGCTCACTCTCCATTTTGACATCTATCCTGATTTGTGCTTTAGTTAGGTATACTGGTGTGAATTGTACAAAGGTTCTGGTTTCTCGACATTCATCATTCAGACATGACTGAAGAAACAGGAAAGGTAAAATCAAAAATAAATAATTTAACTTTTTCATTTGTGTATATTATTTAGTGAATAAAAAAAATAGTTTGAAAATGGGATATACCCGTAAGACTTGTTTCCATGAGTAAAACGTTGGTGCAAAACCACCTTTTTTATGAAAGATGATCACTTTTTTTACAAATATGGATATTACTATTGTCAAAATTAGAAAACTTCGTACTTTTGCAGATGGAACATAATAACATTACCCCGATAATAGAAGAAGCGCTCACTTTTGATGATGTGCTTTTGATTCCTTCTTACTCAGAAGTCTTACCACGCGAAGTTAATATCTCAACACAACTGACCACTGACCTTTGGTTGCAGGCACCTATTGTTTCAGCTGCTATGGATACTGTCACGGAGTACAAGCTCGCCATTGCCATGGCTAGAGAAGGTGGCTTAGGCATCATACACAAAAATATGACCATAGAAGCTCAAGCAAATCAAGTGCGAGCTGTCAAAAGATCAGAAAGCGGTATGATCATAGACCCTGTAACGCTCACAAAAGATGCCAAGGTCAGAGATGCCCATCATCTGATGAAAGTCAACAAAATCGGAGGTATCCCTGTCATAGATCATAATGGAAAATTAGTGGGCATACTGACCAATAGAGACCTTAGATTTGAGACCGAGGCTGACCGAAGTGTAACGGAGATTATGACTAAAGAAAGGCTCATCACTGCTCCCAAAGGTACCACCCTTGCTCAAGCTAAAGATATTCTTCAAAAATATAAAATAGAAAAACTACCTGTTGTAGATGAAGAAAACACATTAATCGGCTTGATCACCTACAAAGACATCATGAAGCTTGAAAACTTTCCTAATTCTGCAAAGGATGCTCATGGCAGATTGTACGTAGGTGCGGCAGTAGGAGTCAGCAAAGACCTTTTTGAACGGGTAGATGCTTTGGTCCATGTAGGCGTAGACGTCATTTGTATAGATACTGCACATGGTCATTCCAAAGGTGTTTTGGATGCAGTTGCTGCAGTACGCAAGCAGTTTAAAGATCTGCAAATAGTAGGTGGAAACGTAGCTACAGCTGAAGGTGCCAAAGCCCTGGCAGATGCCGGTGTTAATGCGGTCAAAGTAGGTGTAGGCCCCGGCAGTATATGTACCACTAGAATCGTAGCAGGTGTAGGCGTACCACAATTGTATGCAATTCGTAATGCCGCAAGAGGTCTTGCAGGTACCGGAATTCCCATAGTAGGTGATGGTGGTATCAGATATACCGGAGATATAGCCAAAGCATTGGCAGCAGGAGCAAGTACCATCATGGCAGGTTCTCTATTTGCTGGTACTGAAGAAGCCCCGGGCGAAACCATACTTTTTGAAGGCAGAAAGTTTAAGGTGTACAGAGGTATGGGATCATTGGGTGCTATGGAGTTGGGCAGTAAGGACCGATATTTTCAAGATGTAGAAGACGATGTCAAAAAATTAGTGCCAGAAGGTATCGAAGGTAGAGTACCATTTAAAGGATCCGTATCAGAAGTTATGGTTCAATATTTAGGCGGTCTCAGAGCTAGTATGGGCTATTGTGGAGCAGCAGATATCAAGACCATGCAAAAAGCCAAAATGGTCAGAATCACAGGCTCAGGTATCCTAGAAAGTCACCCACACAACATCACGATCACTAAAGAATCTCCCAATTACAGCAAAAAAGGATAAAGGAATAAAACAATACCGTTTTTTCGGGTCTTTTGATGAGTCCATGATATGCTATGTGACGAATTTAGCCAGCCTGACCACAATGAAATGAGCGTGCAGGGATGGGTAAAAAATATCATTGCAATTGATGGGTTTTATAAATATTGGAACTTCACATTATTGAATCAGCAAACATTTTTCTGGATTTTGGCCATATGGGTAGGATATCATGCTAAGGTCATGTTTACAGTTGGGTAGACTTTGACACGGCCCGCTTTACTCAGTTACACTATGTGTTTGCTCCTATCCTTCACCCTAACAGCAGCGCAGAAGGCCGATATGAGGTAATCAAAACCGTAAATCAGCAAAACTTCAAAATTAATGAGAATTAACCATTTCTTTTTGTTGCTCTTATTTCCAAAATTAATTTTTAATAAATTATTGAATTCTACTTTATTATTTAATCAAAATTAGCTTTCTTGCACCAAAATTCTTTAAAAATGCATAGAGAAATCCAATCATGGTATAGCCCATCACTCAACAAAGAAATGGAAATAGTGGAGTATGGTCATTTTGGACCGGTCATTTTACTGCTTCCGACGGCTGCTGCCGATTACTTAGAATACGAACGTTTTCTTTTAATTGATGCCATTGAAAAATACATCAATGCCGGAAAAGTAAAAGTGTATTCCATCAATTCTATAAATAACGAATCTTGGCTCAATAGCAAAATGGACGGAAGGTCCAAGGTCGTCAGACACAACCAATTTAACCAGTATGTTTACAATGAAGTGGTGCCGTTTATTAAAGGAAGGACGAGTCTAGAAACTCCTATTTATACTTGTGGTGCTTCTTTTGGCGCGCTACATGCTGCCAACTTATTCTTTAAAAACCCTTGGGCCATTCGTGGATGTATTGCGATGTCAGGCTTGTATGATTTAGGTTCATACACCAAAAGTTATTGGGATGACGACTGTTATTGGAATAGTCCGCTCCACTATCTCAAAGATATGCAAAACGAAGATCATTTAAATACCATTCGCAGTTCAGCTCATATACATTTTATGACAGGTTCTGGAGATTATGAAGACCCTAATGGATCCAGATTCATTTCAGGATTACTCCATCATAAAGGCATTCCACACAATCTAGATATCTGGGGGTATGACATTAAGCATGATTGGCCAACTTGGAGAGCCATGCTACCTTATTTGTTGGAAAGTAAATTTTAAAAGTAATTTTCAAAAAATAATTATTTTAATTGGAGATTAAGTCTTATTACATGTATGAATAATCGTGGCTTTGGCTCCACTCAGCCATCAACTTCATTTTTGGTGTCGTGCTAAAGCTCGATTAAAAATTGAACGGAGTCGAAATCACACATTATCGTATTTATATAGTTTTAACAAAACATCCATGAAACGACGTCAGTTTTTCAAAAACACAACACTCAGTGCTGTAGGGGCATCTTTTATACTACCTGCACAAGCCTGCACACCTACTCAATCCATCATCAATGGCCAAAGCAAAGGTAAAAAAGCCAAAAATATCATTTTTATGGTGAGTGATGGTATGAGCTCAGGCACTTTGAATATGGCTGACGTTTTCAGATATAAAAAAGAAGGAAAAGGTAGTCATTGGTTGGATTTATATAGAAATCAACGCGTAAATCGGGGCCTTATGGATATGGCATCTGCAAGCTCCATCATTACAGATAGTGCAGCGGCTAGTTCTTCTTGGGGTGGTGGAGTCAGAGTAAAAAATGGTAGGCTCAATACGGGCCCCAATGGTGAAGAATATATGCCCATCTGGCAAAAATTTAAAAAGTCAGGCAAAAAAGTGGGCTGTGTCACCACGGTACAAATCACACATGCCACACCCGCTGGTTTTTGTGTATCTTCTAAATCCAGAGGAGAACAAGCTGAAATAGCTGAGAAATATCTGGGACTTAAGTTTGACGTCATGATGGGTGGCGGCAGCAAATATTTTAACAATAGAAAAGATGGCCGTAATCTCTTTGAAGAATTTAAGAATTCAGGTTTTCATGTCGTCCAGAATCAAAAAGATATGGTCACAGTTGATAACTCAAAACCTATATTAGGTGTCTTCGATGTAGATGGACTGCCTTATGAACTGGACAGACTGAATGATGAGTCTTTGCTTAATACGGTACCTTCATTGGCTAATATGACCCAAAAAGCTATTGAACTAATGAAAAATCACCCTAAAGGATTTTGTTTGCAGGTAGAAGGCGGTAAAGTAGACTGGGCAGCTCATGCCAATGATGCCCCTGCATTGATATATGATCAGGTAGCTTTTGATGATGCCGTAAAAGTAGCCATAGACTTTGCGGAAAAAGACGGAAATACACTCGTTGTCATCACGTCAGATCATGGAAATGCAAATCCCGGTCTGTATTATGGCGAAAAAGCAGACCAAAACTTCGAAACGCTTTTCCAATACAAACATACCAATGAATGGATTTTGATGGGTTTTGATAAAAACGGTACCGAAGCACAATTTACAGAGCGCATCAAAGAAAATCAAGGATGTACCTTCAATAGTGAGCAAGTAAAAACGATAGTGCAGCGTTATGCAGACCAAAAATCGGAAGGCATCTACAATTCATATAAACTTCCTTTTAAAGAATATGCCGAATATTTAAAAGAACACACTTCTGTTGCTTTTGGCGGTATGGAACATTCAGCAGACTACACCGAGCTGGCGATGTTTGGGCCTGGAAGTGAAAGGATGAAACCATTCATGCGCAATACAGATATGCATTACTTTTTATTGGAAGTGGCTGAGGTGGAGAATAAGTTTTAAAGGTTTAAAAATAAATAGTCTAATCGCTCAACAAAACATACTGATGAGCCTACTAGAGTACTACAGTATTCCTATTCAAAAGCCTTTCGAAAGTTAATAATACCAAAAGTTAGAGTACAACCGTACTAAGATAAAAGAACTTCAAATGCGGCTAAAATCATTACCTAAGTCTGCCCCTTCGCACCGCGAAAGAGAAAGGTCCCAATTGAGAAAAAAGATTACAGCAAGTTTGTCTAAGCTTTTATCACAATAAAATTACTATAAAATACAATTTAAACATCTTATATTTCGAAAAATTAATGTATTGCTGCTCTTGTCAATCAAAAAATGCTATCTATGTGGCACTTTCATCCCCAAAAACATGCTTTTTGTCTAAAACCCAAATATTTCAAACCATTTAAGAAATAACTCCTTTACTTTTATCGTTGATATTACTTGAAAATAAAATGCATTGAGAATAATGTTTTCTTTTATTAAATCATTTTGAATAAATTAAAACAAGTATTTTGAGATTCATTTTATTTATATATTAAATTTCCAAACTAATTAAACACCTTTAAAACATGAAGAACCTGATTATGACTTTATGTATTGTGTTTGCTGCAACCCTAGCGAATGGACAATACCAAACCGTCAAAAAGACATCTCCTGATGGAAAATACACCTATGAGATCGTCACCGGAGACCCAACTAACACCCGATTTTACACCTTAAAAAATGGCCTGCAAGTCATCTTGCACGAAAACAGGAATGAACCTAAGATCATGTCGTTCGTCACCACTCGTGCAGGTGGCAAAAATGACCCTGCAGACAACACAGGACTAGCACACTACCTGGAACACCTGATGTTTAAAGGTACCAAAAATCTCGGTACCATGGATTACGAAAAAGAAAAAGTATATCTCGATCAGATCGAAAATCTATATGAAGTATACAGAACAAAAACTGACGATGCAGAAAGAAAAATGATCTATAAGCAAATAGACTCTATCTCCACTTTGGCATCCAAAATAGCTATACCTAATGAATATGACAAAGCCATGTCTGCTGCAGGATCTAATATGACCAACGCTTTTACGAGCTACGAGATGACCGCTTACATGGAAAATGTCCCTTCCAACAACCTAGAAAAATACCTTCAGGTACAGGACGATAGATTTTCCCATCCAGTTTTCAGATTATTCCATACAGAATTGGAAACCGTATATGAAGAAAAAAATATTTCTTTAGATGATGGAGGTGACAAAGTATTTGAAGGTATGTTTGCAGGTCTATTTACCAAACATCCTTATGGCTCACAAACCATTTTAGGGTCGGTAGATCACCTCAAAAATCCTTCAATCAAGACGATTCGTAAGTTTTACAACACCTATTACGTACCTAACAATATGGTAGTCATTTTGGCAGGTGATATTAACGCTGACGAAACCATTGGCCTAGTAGATAAGTATTTTGGAGATTGGAAACCAGGCGATGTTCCCAAATTTACCTACGAAAAAGAAGCTCCTATTACAGAAGCTAAAGAACTCTATGTGCAGACACCAGATGAAGAAAGTGTAGCCATAGGTTTCCGTATGCCTGATACCAATGATGATGAAGCGGTATTGGCAGAATTGGCAAGTTCCATCCTTTACAACGGTAGTTCAGGCTTAATAGACAAAAATCTCGTCAAATCTCAAAAAGTATTGGAAGCATATGGGTTTAACTATTTGCTCACCGATTACGGTTTGATCTATTTTGGTGGCAAAGCATTGGAAAACCAAAGCCTTAAAGATGTAAGACAGCTGATACTTGACCAAATAGAAAATCTTAAAAAAGGAAACTTTGACGAAAGCCTGATCAAAGCCACTGTAAACAATCAAAAAGTTTCCAAAGTCAGACAGCAGGAAAACCCGATGTGGATGGCTTATACTTTTAATAGTCTTTTCTCTACAGGTACCAAGTGGGAAGACTATCTCAAAGATCAGGACAGAATGAGCAAAGTTACCAAACAAGAGATTGTAAATTTTGCGAACAAATGGTTTGGTGACAATCACATGACGGTTTTCAAACTAACAGGCAAGGATACTACTGTAGCTAAAGTGGTAAAACCTGCTATAACGCCTTTGGAAATCAATCGTGATGCCCAATCCAAGTTTTTAGCAGATCTTACTGCTGTCAAAAATCCACCACTTAAACCAGTATTCCTGGATTTTAATAAGGACATACAGTTTGGTGAGATATCCAAAGATGTACCCGTTTGGAGTGTGCCTAATAAAACCAATAACCTGTTTGACTTCTACTATGTGTATGACATGGGTAGTTTCAATATCAAAAACCTACCTATTGCTATAGAGTATTTAAAACTGATTGGAAGCCAACAAAGAAGTAATGAACAAATCAACAAAGAGTTATACAACTTGGCCGTAGATTTCAATATTTTTGCTTCCAATGAACAGGTTTATGTAAGTCTTTCTGGATTAGAAGAAAATAGGGCAGCCGCATTGGCCATCATTGAAGACCTCATGCGCAACCCCAAACCAGATCAGAACGCACTCAACAAAATGGTAGAAGCCAAAATCAAAGAGAGAAATGACAATTTACTGAATAAGCGCGCTATCTTCTGGAGTGCCCTAAATAATTATATTGATTATGGTGCTAAAAATCCTTACAACGATGTGATGTCCAACACCGAACTTCGCAATCTCAAGGCTACAGAATTGACAGAAATCATCAAATCTTTATTTGGTTACAAACACAAAGTCTATTATTATGGACCAAAAGCGTTGCCTGCCTTAACCGCAGAAGTCAAAAAATCACACAAATTGGCTCCAAAATTGAAAGATTATCCACCTGCTAGAAAATATGAACCGGCACCTACCACCGACGAAAACAACATCTACTTTGTAAACTATGACATGGTTCAGACTGAGATCAGTCTACAAAGATGGGATGAAAAATATGATGTTAAAAAATCACCAATGGTCTCAGCTTTTAATGAATACTATGGTGGTAGCATGTCATCGGTGGTATTCCAAGAAATCAGAGAAGCCAAAGCTTTAGCATACTCCACCTATGGATTTTACTCATCTCCGCAGAAAAAAGAAGATAAGTACAAAGCTGGTTTTTATGTAGGTACGCAGGCAGATAAGTTAGGTATGGCTTTTGATGCCATGAACAATCTGATAGAAAATATGCCAGAATCTGAAAAAAATTGGGAAATCGGTAAGGCTTCTATCAAGCAAAATATTGAAGCCAATAGAATCACTAAAACGGGAATTCTATTTAATTATCAGTCGGCCATCAAACGAGGTATCAACTATGACACCCGCAAAGATGTGTACAGCAGCATTGATAATATCAAATTATCCGATATCAAGGATTTCCACGGTCAACACATGAAAAACAAAAAATGGAATATCCGGGTCATAGGAGACAAAACCAAAATCAATATGAATGACCTAGCAAAATATGGCAAAATAACTGAACTTAGTCTAAAAGATGTTTTCGGTTATGAAGCAGAAGCTAAAGTGAGTCAGCCATAAGCAACTTATAGATAAGGATTTTAAATATTAGAAGGGATGTTTCGAAAAGATTCATCCCTTCTTTTTTGGTATATCCGAGAACTAAGATTTTGACCATTCTTTATATGTTTCAAACTCCAATACAACTTTTTTGGGCAACCCTGAGATCAGGACAAATTTTAAAACTTCACAACTTTATATATTAATCATTATAATATTATAATTTTTCTTACTTTTGACCTTTAAAAACCAACATTAAAAATTTTCAATGGCAGTTGATGTAATACTTGGTCTCCAATGGGGCGACGAAGGCAAGGGCAAGATTGTAGATTATCTTGCTGAAAAATATGACTTAGTTTGCAGATTTCAAGGTGGTCCCAATGCAGGTCATACGCTAAAGATAGAGGGAAAAAAATATGTACTTCATACGATCCCTTCAGGTATCTTCAGAGAAGAAATCACCAATGTAATCGGAAACGGCGTCGTACTAGACCCGATCACCATGGTCAAAGAAATGACAGCCTTAGAAAATGCCAACGTGGATTATATTCCCCGACTTTTGGTATCACGCAAGGCACACTTGATTGTTCCCACGCATCGATATCTCGACGCTGCTTCAGAAGCATCCAAAGGTGCTGGGAAGATTGGCTCTACACTTAAAGGAATTGGTCCTGCTTATATGGACAAAACGGGAAGAAACGGACTCAGAGTGGGTGATCTCATGGCTCCGGATTTTGAAGCCAAATACAAAACCATCAAAGAAAAACATCTCGGATTGCTCAAGATGTACCCTGCAGTAGATTTTAATCTGGAAGAACAAGAAACACACTTTTTTGAAAGTATTGAAAAGTTAAAACAACTCCGCTTTATCAATGGAGAATATTATGTCAATAATGCATTAGCAGCTGGAAAACAAATCCTAGCAGAAGGTGCACAAGGATCTATGTTGGATATAGATTTTGGTACCTACCCTTTTGTGACGTCATCCAATACCATTAGCGCCGGAGTATGCAGTGGTTTAGGTATAGCCCCTAACAAAATCAGAGAAGTCATCGGTATAGCAAAAGCGTACTGTACCCGTGTGGGCTCAGGACCATTCCCTACGGAACTTTATGATGCCACAGGCGAAAAATTGCGTCAGATTGGACAAGAATTTGGTGCCACAACGGGAAGACCGCGCAGATGCGGATGGCTTGACGTACCACAACTATTGTACACGATTATGCTCAATGGTGTCACTCAAATCATTATCACCAAAATGGATGTATTAGATACATTTGAGACCATAGATGTGGCCACCGCTTATCAATATGACAACATCGTATCTGAAGAGTTGCCATTTGACATTGTAGATAAAAAAATGGATGCTGTATATCAATCCTTTGAAGGTTGGAACCAAAGCTTAGATCATGTGACGCAATACAGTGATCTACCGTCAAAAGCTAAGGATTATATCACCCATTTGGAACGATTGTTGAAAACCAGAATCTCCATGATCAGTACAGGTCCCGAAAGAGAAAAATTGTATGCCAACATATAACCTGTGGGTAAGTCCTCAGCCATATTGTACTAAATAATTCATTGACAAACCTTAGATTTAAAATGAGTAAAAAAGATAAGTTTTTAGCAGAAATCACCGAAGCGTACACTTTCAAAGGAGACTCGATCATTTTAGGTGCTCCCAAATTGGAAGGTGAAATCATGACCAACACCTTCGTCAAAGTACCACTCAAAACGCTTAACAGACATGGTCTGATAGCTGGTGCCACAGGTACAGGTAAAACCAAAACACTTCAGATCATTGTAGAACAATTATCATCCAAAGGAGTACCTTGTCTCGTTATGGATATCAAAGGAGACTTATCCGGTGTAGCAGTACCTGGTACCACCAATGAAAAAATCGAAGACAGACATGGCAATATAGGATTACCTTTCACTCCAGCGGGAAGCCCGGTAGAATTCCTGACCCTGTCCAATGACGCAGGAGCTAGACTTAGGGCTACTGTCACAGAATTTGGTCCAGTATTGTTTTCTAAAATTTTGGAACTCAATGAAACTCAAGCCAGTGTTGTATCTTTGATATTTAAGTATTGTGACGACAATCAACTACCACTTTTAGATTTGGATGATATCAAAAAAGCACTCAATTTTGTCACCAATGAAGGAAAAGATGCCATCACTGCTGAGTACGGTGCCGTCTCATCTGCAACCATAGGTACCATCCTGCGAAAAGTCATAGAACTAGAGCAACAAGGTGGAGATCTCTTTTTTGGCGAGCGCTCTTTTGATGTGGATGATTTGGTAAGAATCAATGACGAAGGCAAAGGTTATATATCTGTATTAAGAGTTACCGATATTCAGGATAAACCTAAGTTGTTTTCTACTTTCATGTTGCAGATGTTGGCCGAGATCTATAGCACCTTCCCAGAAGAAGGAGATATAGAACAGCCCAAACTATGTATATTTATAGATGAAGCTCACTTGATTTTTAATGAAGCTAGCAAGGCTTTGCTCAATCAAATAGAAACCATCATCAAGCTCATCAGATCTAAAGGTGTAGGTATCTTTTTTGTAACTCAAAGCCCTACGGATATTCCAGATGCAGTCTTGGGACAGCTAGGTCTTAAAGTACAACATGCTTTGAGAGCTTTCACAGCAAAAGACAGGAAAGATATCAAACTCACTGCCGAAAACTATCCACTGACAGAATACTATTCGGTAGATGTATTGCTCACAGAGTTAGGTATAGGAGAGTCCATCATCGCAGCGTTAAACGAAAAGGGTGTTCCAACACCATTGGTACACTGCCATCTTAGAGCGCCACAGTCTAGAATGGATGTGCTCACACCTACAGAAATCAACAGCATCATGGCCAAAAGCCGTATCAAACCTAAGTATGATGAAGTCATCAATAGAGAAAGTGCTTATGAAATCCTTTCTGGCAAAATAGAAGAAGCACAATCCGAAGAAAATCAACGAAAACTTCAGGAACAACAAGAAAAAGCAGCTCCCGCACCAAGGAGCAGCGGACGTCCTGAAAAGTCCACTCTGGAAAAAGTATTGGATAGCCAAGTGACCAGGCAAGTAGGTAGAACGGTAGCTTCTACGTTAGTCAGAGGACTTTTGGGTGTACTTGGAGTTAAAACATCTACATCCAGAAGATCAACATCGAGTAAGTCTTGGTTTTAAATCACTCTAAGCTAATATAAAAATGCCAGCACTGAATTAAATTTCAGGCTGGCATTTTTCTTTTCATAGAAAATATCAATATAGTGTACTCTATCGCAAATAGTGGGATGCAATTTGTTCAAAACTTTAATTTTTAGTCCCCTATCCATGTCATGTTGCAGAACCTTTATTTGATCTGCATCCAAAAAGGAAATTTACTACACGCTTCAGACATATCGTGCTTTAATTGTCATCATAAAAACTTACCCAACATGGAATTATTTCCTTAATTTTGTCGTTTAATATGGATCATGAGACCATTAGTAAGTTTTGATTGGGCGATAAAGCGGCTTCTGAGACAGAAGGCCAATTTTGGTATTTTGGAAGGATTCCTTACGGTACTTTTGAAGGAAGATATCAAGATCCAATCCATTGGAGAATCTGAAAGCAATGCCCTATCTCGAGAATCCAAAATCAACAAAGTAGACATCCTTTGTGAGACTACGGACAAAAAAGTAGTGCTCATTGAACTCCAATATAATAGTGAGAATGATTATTTTCATCGTATGTACTTTGGCACTTCAAAGGCTGTAATAGATCGCATGACAGAGGGTTATACTTACGACAAAATCGCTAAAGTCATCTCCATCAATATCGTTTATTTTGATCTTGGCCAAGGTGAAGATTATGTTTATTATGGATCTACTGAGTTTCGTGGTATCCATCATAATGACACCCTTCGTTTGAGCGGTCATCAAAGCAAACTATATCAAATGAAAAGTCCGAAGGAAGTATTTGCCGAGTACTATATCATCAAAGTCAACAAATTCAATGATGTTGCTAAAGATAGCCTTGACGAATGGATTTATTACTTTAAAAACAACAAATTGCCAGCAAGATATACCGCACCCGGTCTAGATAGTGTTTCCTCAAAATTAAAATATGACGATATGAGCCCACAAAGCAAAATTGATTATGATGCCCATCAAAAAGAAATGGCCATCACTTACGGAGTCATCGAGACAGCCAAATTTGAAGGTCGTGAAGAAGGTCGTGAAGAAGGTAGACAAGAAGGTAGACAAGAAGGTGAAGCCATAGGTGCGGCACAAAAAACAAAAGAATTCGTTATCAATTCCCATCGCAAAGGTATCGCAACTTCCATCATTGCTGCAATCACTGAATTAACAGAAAATGAAGTTATACAAATACTGAAGCAAGAAGGTTTAGTGGATTAGGCGAATGGATCTATTACTTTAAAAACACCAATTTTCTAAAGCTTTCAAAGTTTACAGTAAATTTTGGCAAAACTACAATCAGTGATCCGAATGTTAGTTATTCAAATTATGCTCACATCACTCCGCCCTAAGCATGACATAGTTAGCATACCATTGATAAATAACAAGAAGCAGAAGGGAAAGAATCCAAATTCCATTTAAAAATGATAGATCAAAGAATGAAAGAACCAAGTGGAGAATTACAGAAAAAGCAATAATAGCAGTAAAGTATCTTAGTTTATTTTTATTTTTAAGTAAATCTGGATTATTCATACTACCCAAGGGTATCATCATCGCAAAGGATAGGATAGCGCTAGGTATCAAAGATGTGTTGTCAGGAAAAATAAAAGCAAGTGTTAGAAATATTATAGAAATGGCTAGTGCTATTCCTACAAGCTTCGCTGATTGCTTCTGTTCGTCGTCCAAGGTATATCTTCCGTATGGATTGGTGAGAAGATACAGATTCATTAAAGGAGAAAATATCCATGTAGAGAGAAAAAATAATAACATTATCCCAATTAAAGGAATCAGGAGCGGCTGCAATGATTCTACATTTTCGGCTGTTTTTACCAATACTCGATAGACGATATATCCACCAATAATGATGGCCCATTGATTGCCACTCTTCATTTTGCCAAGCCATAGCATGAGTTGTAAAAAATAACGATACACCGGAAATTTGGATTTCATGGCTTCTGACATACCATATTTGGCATGATCGTGCATGGGATTAAATTTGAGCGCTTGCTTAAAATGGTCCAATGCTTTATTGGTCTCTCCATGATGCAACAATCCCCAACCCATATTGGTATGTGTATCGGGATTTTCAGGATCGGTAGCCAAACTTTTATTTATAGTTTCGTACGCTTCTGATTTTTTGCCCAAAGCTATAAGCGCTGCGGCCCTTACATTGAGTGCGTCTGTGTTTTCCGCATTGAGTTCTAAAGCTACTTCTGATGTAGATTGCGCCAAAGCAAAGTCCTTGGTCTGTAACCAAATTTGTGCCTTGAAAGCAAAAAAAGCATCATTGGCAGGATCCATTTGAATCGCTTCATCCAGATATTCTATAGCAGACTTATAGTCCCTATGAACATGGCTTATCGTAGCCATAATATAAAACAAAAAGGGATCATCTGGATGCCTGCCCAATAACATCCTGCACATCTCCTCAGCCTCCGCATATCGGCCCTGCCCTACCCTGCAAAGTATGACCATTTTATACAATTCAGTACCCTCATATCCTGTAGCTAATAATCTAGCGAGTATCTGATCTGCTTGCTCATACCTGCTCTGAGACAAAAGTACATCAGCATGTGATAACAATTTATAAAATTCATGCTGATTCATTCTACTTTATGTATTTGAGTATTTCGTCATATATTCCAGATTCATTAGCAAAAACGGCATAGTTTTTTGCTGTGTTGAACCATTCTCTGGTACTGGCATGATGTCTTTTGGCTGCTTGAATCAAATCAACTGTTGTGATAGGCTCAGGAACTCCCGTCTTCATGACTATTCTGAGCTTGTCTTCTATGGCTATATCTACCATGGCTTTCAGGTCGGCTCCCGAAAAATGGTTGGTGTGTTCTATGATTTTTTTATAATCTAGTTTTTCCATGGGCTTTCCCTGCATGATGATTTCCAGAATTTCGACTTTGCTCATGGCGTCTGGCGGTGGTACAAAAAGGATACGATCAAACCTTCCCGGTCTTCTGAATGCTGTATCTAAGTGCCAAGGGGCATTAGTCGCACCCATAACAAGAATGCCCTCATTGCTGGCTGATACGCCGTCTAGCTCAGACAGAAACTGATTAATGACATGACGACCGGACGAATTTTTCATGTCTGACCGTGAAGCACCTAATGCATCTACCTCATCAAAAAATAGTACACATGGCGTATTACGACGAGCCACATCAAAGATATAACCCATATTTTTTTCACTTCTCCCGATCCACATATCCAGTATATCAGAGATACCTACAGAAATAAAATTAGCATTGATCTGACCTGCTGTTGCTTTGGCTATATAGGTTTTGCCGCATCCAGGAGGTCCGTAAAGCAAGATACCTCCACCTATTTTTTTACCATAGGCTGCATATAGTTCCGCATTTTCCAGCGGCTTGATGATTTTTAGGTCTATCTCATCCTTGAGGCTTTCCATACCTCCTACATCCTTAAATGAGATATCCGGCTTTTCCATAAAAAAATCCTTATCATCAGGCCCTCCTTCAAAACCAAATCCAAATGGATCTTCTCCTTCGTCATCAAAATCATCGCCTTCCTCAAAATCAAATGATGGCATTCTCAGATTTTCGTCGAGCTCTTTGTCTTCAAAATCAGGATTGTGATTTAGGATTTTTTCATAAATTTCCTGAGCATCTTCCAGTGACTTTTCACGTACCAATGATTTGGCACAGATGACCAACATTCTCTCGGTGACTTTATTTCGGGAAATGAGTTCTTCTACAATGATGATGACAGCCGAGTATTTGCCCTTTCTAAAATACACTTCAGCTAAACCTTCCTTGGCCTTGATATTTTCCTTATCATATTCTAATACGGTTTGATACTCCGCATCGGCTTCGTCCGTCATGCCAAAATTTAGGTATTTGCCTGCAAGTATAAGCCTTAAAGGCAAATTATCTGGTGAGCTTGCTATAGCTTCTTTTAGTGCTTCTATATCCTGATGATTCATAAATCAGTTGTAAGTAAATTTATTTTTTGGGCATCACCCTGCGGGTCGCTACGTTTCGTGGCTCTCCGATTCCGGATCGGTCTTGCAGACTTATCACCACTTCACATCGCTGATGCAAAAGTATTTCCAAGTGAAAAAACAATTTTAAAAATCAAAAGTTTTAACCTTACATAATACTTGATTTTACGGTCACATTAATGTACCAATGATACCTTCCCCATTTTGCTTTCTCTTATTGCACACTCATCCATCTGTTGCAATCTTTCATCCATAAGCAAAATGGTTTCATCTATTCGTTGCATCGTTTTATCAAAGATATAATCTCTGTATTTACCTTGTGCTGCTTTTACTTTGAATTCAGCCTTAGATTTTATAAGGCCAATGAATTCTACAAACTCATTCCTAGCAACTTTTTTTCCATGGGCCATAATGGTCAATAAAAACCGATTTCCATTATAAAAATCCAGATCTTCTATCAAGTCATCCACGTCATCATTGACCTCAGTGATTAGGTCATAATACCGCCATTCTGCCAAAGAACCGCATAATACCGAAAGATGATACCGCTCATAAATGAGTCTGCGGAGTAATTTTACATCACACGATTTGTAAAAATAAAAATACTCCATATCTAGCCTCATGGGCATTTTGCCTTTACGAAGCTCAAGTTCGTGCTTTTCGTATTTTTTTATGTGGTTGAGATATTTTTTACTTTCATGACCATGGATCCCAAATACAGCTAAATGCTGGTTAATATTGTTCCAATGCCACTCCAGCACTTCAGCATCCGTATTCCAGTTGGCTTCTAAGTGCGCATCCAAAAAATAGATCGATGTTTGTAATGCTAATAAATCCTGCCAAATCTTATGATATTCATTTCCAGAAGGATCGCCCATTTTGATTAGTTCAGGGAATAATCTATATTCAAAAAGTTGAACTATCTTTTGCTCTAAGGCTTCAATTGAAATATGGTCCTCTATCATTAATTATTCTTGTACTTTCCTTTAAAATGATAAAAAGTGTAAATATCACATAAAATATCTTTTCTGATAAGTTTTTAGATACAATTTATTTCATAAGCTGTAAGAATTTGATTTTCTCCATGCTATGATATAACTTTGAAAGTTAAGGGAGGATATTTAATGAAATATAAGCAATTTTCAGGTTAGAATAAACAAAAGTAAGTGATGTAAAAGTGCAACAAGCCCAAGTAGAAAATATCAGACCTAGACTAGAAAATGCCCAAAAAGGTATATTTATATAGAAAAAAAGGCCTGAAATACTGTAGAAAGCAAAGGAATCGCTTTTTACATAAACAAATAAAACGCTTTAGTAAGATTTATAAAATCTACAGAGTAGTCATTGGCTTCATTGCTCTGATGAATCACTAATTGATTCTGAGTCAATGGATTCTGAACCTTATATGCTAGCCGAATTAACAGTCGCTCCACGGGCTTGTCTACTTTTGACCTTACCTCAGTCACATGAGTTGGATAAAAATCATATTTTGCGGCTAACTCTATAAATCGAAGGCCTTCCATATAAGGCAAAATCAAATCAAAGTGCCCATTGAGTGCAATCAGCTTTTGAACAGATATAAGCAAATCTGCATGAGAGAGTTTTATAGTATGCCTTACATTCGCTTTATTTAGGCCTGAAATACTGTAGAAAGCAAAGGAATCGCTTTTTACATAAACAAATAAAACGCTTTAGTAAGATTTATAAAATCTACAGAGTAGTCATTGGCTTCATTGCTCTGATGAATCACTAATTGATTCTGAGTCAATGGATTCTGAACCTTATATGCTAGCCGAATTAACAGTCGCTCCACGGGCTTGTCTACTTTTGACCTTACCTCAGTCACATGAGTTGGATAAAAATCATATTTTGCGGCTAACTCTATAAATCGAAGGCCTTCCATATAAGGCAAAATCAAATCAAAGTGCCCATTGAGTGCAATCAGCTTTTGAACAGATATAAGCAAATCTGCATGAGAGAGTTTTATAGTATGCCTTACGTTCGCTTTATTTTCATTGGCAGAGAAAGTACCACCACTAAAAAATGGTGGATTGCTGACTATGAGATCATATTTGATTGTAGCGGTTTGTGCGTATTGCTGTACGCTATTATGAATAATGTACATACGGGAAGAAAAAACACTCTGTTTGGCATTTTCAGACGCTTGATGAAAAGAGTTTTGGTCTATTTCAATACCCGTTACCCGAAGATCTTCAGACCTTTGTGCCAGCATCAAGGCGATTAGCCCTGTGCCAGTCCCTATATCCAATGCATCACGTTTGTCATCTAAATCCGACCAAGCACCCAAGAGTATGCCATCAGTATTGACCTTCATGCTACACAGATCCTGATGTATCTCAAATTTTTTAAACCTAAATACTTCGCTCATACGCTTCCCAACTCCGGCATCTAAGTTTTAATCCTATATTTTAACAAACGTATTCCTGAAAATATGTTGCTTAGTTTGTAAAATAATAAAATAGGTGCCGGAAACTAACGACGAAATGTCAATATTCTGGTCACCTGAAACTACATCTTTGGCCATCAAAAAGACGCCTGAGGTACTATAAATCTTAATTTGGCCGATATCTGTAGTCGTAATGTGTAACACATCAACCACAGGATTAGGAAATATTTGAATGGCTCCTTCAAGCTCGTCATAGGTAGAGGATAAAGTGACAGACATACAATCACTAAAGTAGGTACACCCTTTGAAGGTGATACTCAGGCTATATCTTCCGGATGACATGGGAGCAAATTCTGACTTTACTGCACCAAAGATGGGGATCCTTTCCGTACCTTGACAAATAAACCATTGATATTGAGCTCCATCAACTTTAAAAGTCTTCAACGTATCTCTTGAAACAGAAAAAATGGGGACAAAATTGATAATCTGAACCTCAAAATTGATCAGGCTATCACAACCTTTGGAACTGATCAGGTATTCCGTGTATTTTCCTGCATTAAAATACGTACTATTTCCTACTTTGATACTTCCACCTTTACATATGCCAAATATAGTATCAATGGTATATTTTGCGTTGACAGTCAGACTGATATTTAAGACACTATCACAGCCATCTGGCTTTCTGATCGTATCCCGAAATATTCCTGTTAGAGAATATTTTTTATTATTGATAGTTACAGATTCACCTTGGCACAGATCATACTTTAAATTTTTAATCACGTTATTGATCTCTATGATGGTAGTGATGATACTATCACAACCGAGCTTGGTCAATAATGTATCCCTGTATGTACCCGTTTTACCATAAAAATTATTACCTACTTTAATAGATTCGCCATTGCAAATTTTAAACTGTTGATTGGTTGCTTTACTAGGGTTGACATTCAAGATCAGTTGCACAATACTGTCGCATCCAATAGTGTTTTTGAGCAAGACCGAAAATATTCCCGTCTTGGTAAAAGTCTGATTGCCTATTTTTACTTGTTCGCCCTCACAAATTGTCCGATCTATGGAGTAAACTTTGGGATACACCTGTAGCAAAGTAGTTATCATGCTGTCACACCCATTAGTACTTTGTATAGTATCTATATAAGTTCCAGCCAATTTATAAAATTTAGGGCCAACCTTTAGGCTATCTCCTTCACAGATGGCAACATTCTGAATTTTTGGTGCCGGGACATCCAACAATCTTATTCTAGTCAACAGTACACTGTCACAGCCTACTTTATTGACCAAGGTATCTGTGTAGAAACCCGGGTTTTTGTATACATTTTTACCTATCTTAATACTATCACCCTTACAAAGGTTGAGCTCTTGTACAAATGAACTTGGATTCAACACAGACAAAAATGTGGTGATGATGCTATCGCATCCTTTGGTAGAGATCAATCGATCTGTATAAGTTCCTGCTGTTTTGTAAATACTATTGCCTACCCTTAGGCTATCTCCTGCACAAATTTGGACTTGCGTATCAAATGCTGTTTCCAATACTTTGATCGTAATAATTAATAAATCCGTACAGCCATTTGCACCAGTTGATGACTGAATATATACTCCAGGATCTTTATACTTAATATTATTGAAAATAATGGAATCACCTTTGCAAATGATACCTTCTGCATTCTCAATCAAAGATGGCAATACCGTCAATATAGTAGTCACAATACTATCGCAACCCTGTTTGGTTACTAAAGGAGCTACATACGTTCCTGCGAGCGTGTATCTAAAGTTACCCACTTTGACAGTGTCGCCATTGCAAATACTTACATTCTGAGTGATTCGGTAACTAGGCAATACCCTGATTTCTGTAAATACTACACTATCACATCCAGATACAGATGCTAAGGTATCTACATAAGCACCATTGGAAGTATATCGGCTATTGCCTACGCGAAGTGTATCTCCCTGACAAAGATCAATATCCTGATAAATCAGACTATCTTTAAATACCTTGATATCTACACTTTTGCATTGGTCATTGATCACACAACCGCCAAATCCCTTTGCGAAAAAAGTAGTGTTGACTTTGACATCAACATTGAGAAAATCACCACTAGCAAAAGTGATATTATTGCAGGAGTTTCGCTGCCATGACCATTGAGTGGCATCATTGAGGTAACCTTCTTCTACCTGTATGAGTACTTTATCACCAGGACACAATATGGACTTTTCTACTCTGAGCGTTTTAAGGTAAGGATTGACACAAACAAATGTATTCCACAAAAAAGCGTCTAATCCTCCATTACTAAAAATATTGACTTCATTGCTGCTAGGATCAAAATCGGCAATAGCTCCAAAACCACCAGTCGAGATCAATTCTCCATTACTTTTTAATGCTATGCCGCCAATTTGTTCGTTGGCTATACCACCCAAGGTAAAGTGATCATTGTAAGTACCATCCTGATTATATAAAGCCAAAATAATATCTGCACCACCGTTGGCATCCGTATTAGTACTAAAATTGGAAGGATCGAAGTCAACTCGCCCTCGGAAAGTTCCTCCAAAATAGATGATGCCATTTTTATTGGTTGTCAGATGCATCCCAAAGTCATTTTGGGTATCACCAAAAGCATTGACCCAAAGCGTGTTGCCCGAAGGATTGAGTTTCATCAAAAATATATCTGTACCACCCCGAGATGTACGAGCTTGGGCCACAGACCCAAAACTTATATTTTCTGAAAATCTACCTGTCAATATTACGTTATTGTCCAAGTCCACTGTAACTGCCTGCCCATAATCAACACCAACGCTTCCATAAGTCTTATTCCAAACATAGTTGCCTGAAGGTGATAACTTGATTAAAAAAATATCTGTAAGTCCTATGGGTGCTACATTAACTACCGTTGCGCTTGGGTCTACGTCCATTTCTGCCCTGAAATCACCTGTGAGATAAATATTGCCTTGCGCATCTACAGCATGGCTCAGGACATAATCGTGATCTGCGCCTCCCATCCTTCTTATAAATGTAGGATTTCCGGTTTGTCCGTTGATTTTCATCACAAAAATATCATTGGCACCACTGCTAAATCCAGGAAATCCAGAACCGAAAAATGCATTTCCCTCAAAGGTCCCGGACAGTATCAAGTCTTCAGGTACATCCACGGTCAATGACCTAGCAGTAACGGAGATGGTAGATGAATATTTTCTGGCCCACAAGAGATTTCCAGAGGGATTCAGTTTGATCAAAAAAGAAAAAGTTTGAAGTTTTGGGGCATCCATCAAAAAATCATTACCCAAGTATAAAGAGTCCTGAAATGTTCCTGTAACGTATATGTTATTTTGATTATCCACGGCAATATCATTGGCAAGGACTTGAAATTTACTATTCAACTGTCTGAACCACTGCAAAATACCTAAGGACGTACTTTTTCTGATAAGCACATCTTCTTCACCTTTAGAAGTGTATGTGACCATAGGTGCCACAGAGACCGTTCCCATAAAATTGGTAATATCATATATATTCTGATCTCGGTCTACAACTACGCCCGTACCGTACTCTGCGGTGGTACCCCCGATTTTATAAATCCACTTAAGTTCTTGAGCTTGCAAAGCAAAAGCTGTGAAAAATAGACATGACAAGTAAATATATTTTAGCATGGTGCCTGAATTTATGATAATAAATGGTTTACACAATAATACAAACAGCTAAAAGTGTGCCGAAAGGACCAAAAACGAAATTAAGCCTCGTAAAATGGTCAGTTTTTTATCAAAATCTTTCGGATATTCAAATAAATAGTATTTTGTTAATTAAAAAAGGCAGATCTCTCAGGGGGAAGAAATCTGCCTTTACCGTTTTTTACGCCTCTTTGAGAATTCTGTCCCCAAACATGATGAGTATCATCAAGGCAATAGTGAATATGATCATGGATTAAAATTTACAAGTCTATGGGCTTTCGCCTTTTTTGGTCGCAACTTCTGACAACCAAAAATAAATTTCGATAAAGATAGGGTATTAAAAAATAGAAATCAAGAGGTAAACTCAATTTTAGTGCAAATTTATATCAATTTTAACATATTAAATAATATTTAAATATATATTTCACATTAAAAAATAAAAAATATATTCGTTATAAGTAAAATTGATAGCAAAATAAGTATTCGTTAAATTCTTTTTGTAATTTTGCACTTTGTTTTTGATTTACAAACATTTCGATATTTTTTATGAAAATTTATATGTCATTTATTGCCATAATATTGGCAGTATTTATCTTAAGTTGCGCTCATGAAACTTTGTCTGAAACGGACAAGCTGCTTCATCAGGTGATTGGTGACAAGTCCAAGTTTATCTTACCTGATGAAACCGACTATGATGCCATACCACAGTCTCCAGTCAACCCACTGACCAAAGAGAAAATTGCACTGGGAAAGATGTTGTTTTTTGAGCCGTATTTTGCCAACGAACCATTCAGACCGGAGCACAAATTTACCTACACTTGTTCTAGCTGTCATGTTCCAGATTCGGGATTTCGTCCAGGAAGAATGCAAGGGGTTGCTGATGGCGGATATGGTTTCGGCCACATAGGAGAGTCAAGATTGAAAAGTCCATTTTACGGTGACAAGGATATAGATGCTCAAGGGGCGAGACCTTTGGTGACGCTTAATGTAGCTTATGTGGAAAATACCATGTGGAATGGATCCTTTGGTTCAGACTTTCAGAATGTAGGTACAGAGCAAATGTGGGGCGTATTTGACCCAGGTACAGCCAGAAATCACGAAAGACTCGGTGCGCTAGAAGGCCAAAACATAGAAGGTCTTATTGTACACAGAATGCAGTATACCAAAGATATCATCGAAAAAGGTGGATACAAGGATATGTTTGACAAAGCTTTTCCGGATATGCCCGAGTCTGAAAGGTATTCTCGAAAAGGTGCCAGTTTTGCAATATCAGCTTACCTTAGACAAAATATTACCAATAAAGCGCCATTCCAGCTTTGGCTAAAAGGTGAAGAATCTGCCATGACAGAGCAACAGAAAAAAGGTGCCGTGCTTTTCTTTGGAAAAGCAGGATGTGTAGGTTGCCATTTTGAAAAAAATCTGGGTTCTATGAGATTTGAAGCCTTGGGTGTAGACGATCTTTACGAACATGGTGGCTTGAAAACAGGTCCTCAAGATAGACGTAACATGGGCCGTGGTGGTTTCACCGGAAAAGCTGAAGATATGTTCAAATTCCGTACACCTCAATTATACAATCTCGGTGATGGCGGCGGACCTTATTTCCATGGTGGAAGCAAACAAACCTTAGAAGATGTAGTCAGATACTTTAATAATGGCGTCAAAGAAAACCAAAGAGTACCCGATAGTCAATTGTCTACATTTATCAAACCTCTAGGACTATCCGAGCAGGAGATCAAAGATTTGACAGAATTTCTTACCCATGGATTGAGAGATCCTGACTTAAAAAGATATGTACCTACTAGAGTACTTTCAGGTATGTGTTTTCCAAACAACGATCCCACTTCAAAAATTGATATGGACTGCAAATAATTTTTTTATATTATTTGCCTTAAAAATACAAAAGCAACATCAGCACAAAACCTGATGTTGCTTTTTTTGTTTATGCTGCATCACTCTTTGAATATATCACTTATTTAAACATCATTCTGTGTCCAAAATCATCCAATATAACTTCCTGCAATGGTTTAGAACTACAGCCTGGATAGAAGGCGTTTCTTATCTGTTGTTGGGATTTACCATGATACTAAAATATAAATACGAAATGCCATTGCCCAATTACATAGTAGGTATGGCACATGGCTTTTTATTTATGGCCTATGTGATCCTGCTAGTTATTGTCCACTTTAAATATCAATGGTCTTGGCAAAAGTCTTTCCTGGCTTTCGTGGCATCTTTGGTTCCTTTTGGGACATTTTGGGCAGACCATAAATTATTTAAACCTTCAAAATAAAGGCATATGTATCGTTTATGCATCATGGCGCTAAGCATATTTGTATTTCTATTGATAAGCTGCAATTCCAGTGAAAACAAAGAAATCGAAGTCATACAGCTCAAAAAATATAAAACTGATGAGTTTGTAATGGGTGCTGATTTATCTTATGTCAACGCTGTGCAGGACTATGGCGGCAAATATATGGATGATGGTGGCAAGGTCACTGACCCTTTTGTTCATTTAAGTCAAAATGGTGCCAATGTGGTACGCGTCCGTCTATGGCATAACCCAGAATGGCAAAAATCTTTGTATGGTAGTGTAAAATATCATCAGCTCAGTGATGTAACCAAAACGATCCAAAGAGCTAAACAAGCAGGTATGCAGGTCAACTTAGATATTCATTATAGCGATGACTGGGCTGATCCTGCTAAACAAGCTACACCAAAAGCGTGGCAAAACGCCAACTTGAATGTTCTGAAAGACTCCATTTATCAATATACACTTAAAGTCCTTCAACATTTAAAATCCCAAAATCTCACTCCTGAATTCATCCAAATAGGTAATGAAAACAATGGTGGTATGTGTTTCCCGCTGGGCAAAATCAATAATAACAATTTCAGCAATTTTGGTCAACTCCTTACATCAGGTATCAAGGCGGTAAGAGATTTTTCTGCTTCGTCGGATATCAAACCCAAAATCATATTGCACGTAGCCCAACTACAAAATGCAGACTATTGGGCCAATGGTGTAGTCAATCAAGCTGGAGTGAAAGACTTTGATATTTTAGGTATTTCTCATTACTATCAATGGTCTGAAGTCAAAACCTTTGAAGCGATAACGAGCCAAATCAAAAATTTGAAAGCAAAATTTGGAAAAGAAATCATGATCGTAGAAACCGCTTTCCCTTGGACAACAAACAATGCGGACCAATACGCCAACATACTTTCAGCAACCAACATACCCTCCGGCTACAAAGCAAGCAAGGAAGATCAGCTAAAATACATGCAGGACTTAACCCAAGCGATCATAGACGGTGGTGGCAAAGGTATCATGTATTGGGAACCTTGTTGGATCAGTAGCAATCTCAAGGACCAATGGGGCACAGGTTCTAGCTGGGAAAACAATACTTATTACGACTTTACCGGAAAACCACTGCCAGTAATAAAATTTATGACGACTGAGTATAAGTTTTAAGATAAAATATAAGTACAACGCTTGTAGGCAAAGATTGTAATTCAAAATAAATCTCACTTTATACATTAAGGCCAACAACAATATAGAATTATTCACTGTTTGGATTAATTAAACAAAATAAGATTTTGAAACGAAACGAAATCATCTTGGTGAGTCTTTTGGCTTTACTCAACTTTACCCATATCCTGGATTTCATGATCATGATGCCTTTGGGAAACATCTTGATGCCCAAATGGAATCTAACTACTTCACAATTTTCTATCATCGTATCATCGTATTCACTTGCTGCATTTGCGAGTAGCTTTTTTGCGATATTCTTTGCAGATAAATTTGACAGGAAAAAGCTTCTGCTCACAGCCTATGCAGGCTTTCTTTTAGGTACCTTAGGCTGTGCTTTTGCCAATGGATTTTTTATGATGTCTTTAGCGAGAGTTTTGACAGGTATATTTGGTGGTTTGATCGGAGCGCAGGTACTCAGTATTATAGGTGATGTGGTGCCTTATGAAAGACGCGGTCAAGCCATGGGTTTATTGATGGGCGGATTTGCCTTGGCATCGGTGATTGGTGTTCCATTCAGTCTGTACTTAGCCAATACCTATGACTGGTATATGCCATTTTATGTAGTGGTCAGCGTTGGGGCACTTTTATATCCTTTATTATTAAAATTTATACCAAAAGTAGATGCGCACTTGGCTCACTTAGTACCTCTAAAGGAAAGAATCAACCAGTTTTTTCAGATTTTCAACAACAAAACCCAAGTTACAGCCCTGATTTTTAGTTTTTTAATGATTAGTGGGCATTTCATCATCATACCACTCATCAATCCTTATATGGTATTTAATGCCGGTGTAGCACAGGAAAACACGCCCTTGATATATTTGTGTGGAGGTATTTGTTCTATGATTGCCGCTCAATTTGCCGGAAAACTCGCAGACAGATTTGGCAAAAGGCAGGTATTTGTAGTTTCAGCCATAATTTCTACCTTTTTTGTATTTGCAATCACCAATATGACCGTACTGCCTTTGGCTTGGATACTCATTATATTTTCACTATGGTTTAGTACGGCCACAGGTAGGACTGTTCCAGGACAAGCTATGACTACCCAAGCAGTCAATAGCCAAACCAGAGGTAGTTTTATGAGCCTCAATTCCTGTGTGCAATCTTTAGGCTCGGGTTTGGCAACACTAATGAGTGGATGGATTACTTACAGCGACCAAAATTTTGTGATTCACCATTACAATATCATCGGATATATCAGCATCACTATTATACTGATCAGTATTTGGGTAGCTTACAAACTAGACCAATCTATCACCAAAAATATGGAATCTATCGTAGCATTAAACTAGAAATCCTCCGATTTGACTAAAATTTTGTCCTTTTTAGCTAATCACCACCAAATAATTGTTAACAATTAGATAATGATGTTTTTAGTTCCAAAAATAGTCCTTAACATTGTGGTGAAATTTTTCTTTAACCTTATCTTAAATTTATAAAAATGAAGAAGTTCCTTATTTTAGGCGCATTTGCAATGTTGGCATTAGTATCTTGTAAAGAAAAAGCAGCTGAGGCTCCTGTAGAAGAAGCACCAGTTGAAGCAGCTCCAGTTGAAGCAGCTCCTGCAGCTGACACTACTGCTATGCCAGTTGATACAACTGCAGCAGCACAATAATTATTGAAGAACTAACAGAGCAATCTGTTTTTTGACAATAAAACAAGCCTGTCTAATGATACCATTGGCAGGCTTTTTTATTTTGCTACTATGAATGTCCTTTGATAAGTATTTTTGAGGGTATGAAGCTGCACTACGTACATACCGTTTGGAAACTGACTAATATCCACCTGATATTGATGTTGGTTTGATTCTAGCATATTATTTCCACACATGTCTGATATGGTAAATCTACAAACCATTTCTACACTATCGCAATGTATATTCAAAAGATGAGCAGCTGGATTGGGATGCAATGCAATGGCATTTTTTGCGAATTCCAAATGGTGAACACTTGTAGTAGCTGGTAATTCAATATAAGGTCTCATATGCACTTGATTACCGATAAGCAGCACAATATGATTATCACCACCCAAAGATTTAATGAATTTAAAATCTGTGAGTCCTTCATCCCATTTAGTCCATCGGACATCTTCTATATTTGTGACATACACTCCTTTATAGATCACTGCCGTGATTACAGTGTTGTCATAAGTTTCCAAACCTACAAAAATGTTGCTTTGAAATGGCAAATTAGCAGTTGTGAATTTATCCCATTTTTCATTCTCAGCAGAATATAAATATATATTTTTAGCCGATATGGCAATAAAGGAACCATTTTTGAGTACCCTAATACTTATAAAGGGTTCCGGTATTTTGCCCGGTAATACGCTCCATTGATATCCATCATCAGATACTACAATACTTTGGTTTGACTCGTGTATGATATATTTTTTTTGAGAATACGCAAACACAGGTTTATTCCAAACTCTATTGATAGAAACTTCTATCCAAGGTAAAATGCCATTATGTAGGGTATATAATTTCCCATCGTTATGACGCGCAAAAAGCACATTACCGACACTTTCCAAGGATGCTATGTCCATACTAAAAGCAGAATTTCTAACTTTTTGGCCGTAAAGCTTATAGATTGCAGGCGAGGGCCTTTGTACCAAAACTTCGTCTTTTCCTGTGACTGCAAAATCTTCATATTTAGTTCTGTTTATCGCTGACTTATACCAAACGTGGTTGTTTAGGTCAGCAAAAAATAAATTGTCACCTTTGCCCCAAATTCTATCAAAAGCATAAAAAAAAGCATTTACAAAGAAAGGAAATGGATGGGATATATTAATAACATTAAATGGGCTATTTAATGACTTTTTATATAATCTGTTTCCTTCAAAATAGTAAACAAAACCGTCAAAGACTCGCAGAAAAAAATCTTCAGATGTGTTGGAGAAGTAATTTTTGAACGATATAATTTCTTTTTTAAATGTTGTCAGATCAACAGTAACTAAATCTTCATCATAATAAAAGTAAATACTTTTTCCGTCAGTTTCAGTTTTTTCGAAGTCCATATCTAGATTGAAATCTGTAAATGGAGACAAATTATTGCCGTCAAAGATTTTTATACTTACACCATCAGTGAGAACTATTTGATTTTTGTAAAAGAAATGATTTTCAATATTTCCTAAGCCAGGTAAATTGATTCTTTGGAAATTTTTTAAATTCTTACTTTTCCTGACATGATTGTTGTCGACTATATAAAAGGTGCTATCAATATGATAAATTTGATTTTGATTTCCGTTTCCGTTAAAATCATACTTTTTGAATATTTTTCCAAAGTCAGTACTGATGTACATATCATTGTACATGGTCAAAACAATATGATCATCTTTTATGGTCAATGAAAAAGTATTACAAAACCAACCCCAATCTATTTTGAAAGTATTGGTTTCCCATTCGAGTCCTCCGTCATTAGAAAAATGTAACTTTATTTCATCACAATAATTGGGTTCACTACTAGTAATCATTCCCATTTTAAGACTATCCTTAGCGATAAAAATAGGATAGCGTCCTTTCGGGTCAAAAGATAGTGCATCCCATGTGATCCCTTCATTTTTGGAAACGGATACGCCTTCAGGGCTGAAAGAGTAGATCTCATCCCCTAAAAATTGAAGTCCATTTAAATAATAAGATCGATCGCTTACATCTGTCAAAGGTTCCAAACTTCTAAATTGGGCCATAGATGATCCGAGACATAACCAACTCAAGATCATAAATAAAACTGATTTTTTCATTTTGTTATATATTTATACAAACATAATCCAATATTCTTGATATCACACGATATGCCAAATAAAATATACATATAATGTCGTGATGAAGACTTATGATGCCTTTCAAAAATCAGAAGAACAAATATGAAAATGAATCATAAAACGGCAATTTCTTTTATGTCCTAGTCATCAAGGACACGGCACCAATACTGCCATAAGATTAACACCTTCCATTTGCAACATAAAACACTGACCTTGTACATTTTTTAAAATGATACCTTTCTCCATATTGTCTACGTAGAGTCTACTATCGGCTAGGTGCAATTCTGTTTGTGGATCTGTGGAATTGTAAAGTACCTAAAGAAGCATATAAAGTACTCGGAGAAGCTTGTAAAGTACTCAGAGAAGCTTATCAAGTACTTAGAGAAGCTTGTAAAGTACTCAGAGAAGCTTGTAAAGTACTC
>CAZGMB010000051.1:0-38940 GCA_964526715.1 uncultured Aureispira sp.
ATTTAAAGATATAGAATTGATATTCAATAACATACATTAGACCAAGCAAGCCCTAATTATGAAAAATAACGAACTAAAAACTTAAAATAACTTTAGGTGTCCTTTTTAATAAATTTAGTTTACAGTAAACTGTTTACTGTAAACTAAAAATCAAAATTATGTATTAACATCAATCCACCACCTGCAATTTTGCCGTCTTATAATTATTAAAGCTGTCTTTAATGTAGACAAAGTAAATACCTGTCTGAAGCATCCCTGCATTGAAGGACAATATATTAGTACCCTTTTTGATCAGGTCGTCATATAATACCTTTATAGTCTGACCATTTGAATTCACTAATTGAATCGTAAATTTTTGATTGCTTTCTGAGTCCAATTTAATCGTCACCATTTCATTGGTTTTTACTGGATTGGGATAAACAATCCATGGATTTGGTCTTTCTACGTTTTCTGTACTACTAACTCCTACGGTGATATATTCTTTTAGCTCGAGCGAGTCCATACCAAAACCATTTTCCACTACCAATTTCACATCATACGTACCCATGATTGGGAAGTTGACTATAGGCTCAGTTGCTGATGACGTTGCTGGTTCTCCACCTTCAAAAGTCCAATGATACCTTAGAGCATTTGTTGACAAATTCTTAAAACTGATCGATTCTCCTTCCAGAATATTAGTTTTTTCGGTATTGAATAATGGAGTAGGTGGTAGTTTTTCCAAAACAGTTATGGCTTTGGTCCTAGTAAGCGTATTGCTTCCTGCAATATTATTTACGGTAAGAGAAACTAAAAATGTACCTTTCTTCTTATACTGAACTAGTTGTGATTTCTCAATACTATTAGAAGGTGTACCATTAACAAAAGTCCATTTGTGATTTTGACTGTTTTCCGAACTCATACTGGTAAATAATACAGTATCATCAATATAAATCGTATCTTTATCAGAAAACCACTCAGCTACAGGAGCAACTTCAGGGGTATAAATGTTTATGTACTCCTTTTTAGTAATCGAATCTACCAAACCATCATAATAATAAATCAATTTAACATCATAATTTCCATTATTGGAATAAGATACCGTGGGTATTGAATCATAGGAAACCTCGGGAGAGCCACCAGGAAATAACCACATCACCGAATCCGGTACTACATTGGAAAGATTAGTAAAAGTAATGAGCGAATCTACTTGCGTTGATGATGGCCAAGCTTTAAACTCGGCTACTGGCAAAGTCATATCTTCTGGGCTGATCAGCTGACCAATCCACGTATTATGGCTATTATTATTGCCATATGTACCACAAATCCAGCTCTCTACCCTACCATCGATAAATCTTCTGCATGCTCCAGAATAATCTCCCCATCTTATAGATTCGTCTTGACTAGCGCCAATAGGAGTATTTCCAGATTTAGTGATCACTTCGTCGCTCCACAGAAATTCGTTTCCTGTACCTCTAAGTGTTCTTACTGCCTGACCTGGAAATTCGTCAGGTCCAGCATAAGTATAATTGAGTAAAAATAAATCACTGTCTTCAGTGGCGCCAAAGGATGTAATGGTGGGATATGCCAAGTCTCTTTCCGGGTCTGTGATCACATCTGCTGTTACCGTTTTGGTTTGAACATTGGCCCTGCCATAATAAATACCTACATCTCCGGAATCAGTATTGGTTTGTGCAGCAAAATGTATGATACCTTGTTGATAAATGGCACACCTAAGCCTATTTCCACCAGTATTTAGAAGTACTTTAGTGTTTTTTTGCCTTGCTTCTGGCGGATACCCAACTGTAGGTCCAGTATATCTGAATGCTTTGATCACAGGATTTTCTTCCAAAGGTTCTTCGATGACATTGACATGAAAACCATTAGACGCATTACTGATAAAATACATTTCGGAAGTCAAAGTTTCCCATCCAGACATAGCAGGTACTGGATTAAATACATTAGATCCTTGGGTGCCAGAAATGCCCGCATAATGCTTAAATGGTAGTTGCTGACCAGCAAAGCCCTCTTCTTTTGATATCTGTACGATCATGGAGTATCTGTATCCATTTTCGGCTGTAAACATATTTCCGGCAATGAAAAGGTCTTCTTTACTTACTGCAATATTGGGAAAATCAAACCATACACCATCTTTTTCAAGGTCTCCTTTGATTTTGTAAAAATTCCATTCGCCATTAGGATCTTCCGTCTTGGAAAAAGCAATACATAGGTGTGAACTCAAAGGATCAGAGCCATGCAGTACTACCATGATAAATTTGTTAGTTTCCGGATCATAAATGACTCTGGGATCAAACATTCTGGAACCTAAACCCAAAATTTTGAAAAAATCTGCAAATCCTCTGGTAAACGTATTTGTACCATCAGGAAGAGTAAAGATTACATTAGAATTAATTGCTGAAACCACAAAACCATTTCTGGATACCGCCATAGTATTGTCCATAGGGATACCACCACCTCTGAGATTTCCCCTGAAATTATTAACCAAAATCGGAGTTTCCGCAGAAGATCTTTGACCCACAGACGTCACCACACTATTCTTAATAGGATTGACCCTTCTTTGATTAGCTTCGTCCTTTAGTTTTCTATATTCTGAAAGCGGCAAATCACTATTGTGAAAATAAGTAGAAAAATGACGAAGTGATACTTTCCAATCTTCTTTAATAGCTGCAGGGATTAAACTCCCTTGCCAATCTGAATACTGAATCAAAGAGCCTTTTTGAGTTACTTCCTGAGCTTGCAAACCAGAAAAAATTATCAAAAAAAGCGCAAGAAAAAAGGATGATCTAATCATAATATGGTTTTGAAGTGCAAATGTACTAAAATTTATCATTTAGCAACCCGAATCAATATAATCGAGCCTATAAGGCACGGTTAACATCAATAATCATATTATTGTTCTCTGATAGAAAAATGAAATAACCTTTGATATTCCTTTTAAAAAAAAATTTAGTACACTGCCAAAAATGTACTTAAGATAATCACCATATTTAATTATCTTTTAGCCTATCCTCCCACTCTTTTGCTTTCAGACTCTATACCAGTGGACCTTTTCCTAGATTTTACGTTTTTATTTCCTAAATCGTACGAAAGGCTGATGCTGCCCCTGCGACTATCCCAATTACCTTGACCTACACCAACCTGACCATTAAATCTGGAGACTCCACTCCATCCGCTTTGATAAGTGACGTCATTTGCACTTACCCTCACATTTAGTAAATCATTGAGAAATCTTCTTTGTAGGCCAAAATTCAAGCTGTAGCTCGGGTCGTACAAAAATACGCCTCCCCATACACCAGGGCCAGAATACCATCCAGATATTTCCCCTTTCCATTTATTTCCTAGACTAAAGGTATGTTGTTGAAAAAAACTGTATGAACCTGCTTGTACATCCACTACCTTGCCATCCCCATAGTCAGCCTGATTGTCGGTATAGCTTGCAGAAAAATTCATGTAGGCATTCCACCATTTGGTGATATCCATGGGCAATGAAATATTAGCGCTATACAACTTTTGGGTTGCAAGATTGTCCCAACTAATGAAGCCCGCACGTGGGTCTATATCATCAGGACCAATCAATCTAGTGATCTGATCTGTGGTGAGACTATAAGCGAGCTTAAATGAATATCTGTATTTCAGGGTATAACCCAGTTCCACATTGTTGACGACCTCAGGAGACAATTCTTTGTTTCCGGTAGCATAAGAAAGCTCGCTGAGTTGTTCTTTAAATGGATTCAGCACGTTATAATCCGGTCTATTGATTCTTCTACCATAGTTTAGGGAGAAAGCATGTTCAGGCTTGTATTGATAAGTCAATCCTGCTGATGGGAAAAAACTTACATAATTAAATTTAACAGGGTCTTCTTCTAAATCGGGTGTAAAAGCGATCAACTCTCCTAAAGCATCGGTGTGTTCTATCCTTAATCCAGCAGATGCATTCCATTTTTGGTTTATACTTCTGCTATAATTTCCATAACCTGCCCACACATTTTCTGTGTACAAAAATTGATTGGAACGTCTATTGTTTTGTGTTTCAATCTTATTTTCTATATTAAAGAAACGAAACGTGTTGTCTGTTTTGACATTACTATATTTGGTTCCTGCACCCAAACTTCCTCCCCATAGTTTGGTTTCGTAATCTGCTTTTAAGGTTGTAATATCAATATCTACAGGAGTTTCATAGGAGTTAATACGTTCGCTTATGATATCCGTTTCTGTTGGATTAAAATAAAAATTGGGCTGATAGTGGTCAGAAAAATTTCTAAATCTACCGTAATCTGCGTCTACATTTACCTTATGGTCTCCGGATTCAAAAGCATAATTAATATTGAAGGTCATTTGCTTTCTATCTGACTCTGATGTATTGGGAGCGCTAAGTATGCTATCTATTTTGGTTGGATTGGCCTCCGGTGATATGAGTGTTTTATTATGGATTAGTCCTGTAGAAAAATTCTGCTGTCCACTTGCCAAAAATCCAATAGTATGCTTTTTATTAATGAAAAAGTCTGTACCCCATCTGCCATCAAAACCACTATAATCTGAAGTACTTCTATTGGTTTCATCCAACCTGATTTTATTTTGATAAGTATCAAAAATCATTTCATTCCATCTGATACCTTGATTGTATCCGGCACTACCAAAAGTATTCATCCATGTGTTGCGATAGTTTCCATTGGCATTGAGATTTCCTTGTCCATACCTGCCATGCCCGTAGGTTCCGCTTACCGATCCGTTGGCGCCTAGGTTTTTATCTTTTTTAAGTCTGATATCTATAATTCCTGCATTTCCTTGGGCTTCATATTTGGCACCGGGATTTGAGATGATGTCTATTTTGTCTATTTGCTCTGCTGTGAGATTTTGCAAATAATTGGATAA
Source organism: uncultured Aureispira sp. (assembly GCA_964526715.1). Taxonomy (GTDB): domain Bacteria; phylum Bacteroidota; class Bacteroidia; order Chitinophagales; family Saprospiraceae; genus OLB9. The sequence continues at coordinate 4,870 of CAZGMB010000051.1, forward strand.
ATCATCTCCACTAAGGGGTATTCTTTTACCATCTACATAGATCAAGGCTCCCGCCCTTCCCAGAACAGAAATATTATTATTATTGTCTACCAATACACCCGGGGCTTTTCGAAGTAAATTAAGGCCATTGTCGCCTGTGGAATTTATCGTCCCTTGAACATTAAAAACAGTGCGATCAGCTTTAATTTCCACCAAGGCACGCTGAGCAGTCACAGTGACTTCTTCAAGTTGCAGTCCCTTGGACATCATGATATCATTAATGGTATAAAGAGCGCCTTCAAGATTAAATACAGACGTTTTATAATCGGTATATCCTACAAAGCCAACTTCCGCAAAATAACTACCTTTTTTTATATTTTCAAATGTAAAAAAACCATTTTCATCGGTGGTCTCTGCTTTTACTATAGCGGTGTCCAACGCATTGTACAAAACTACTGTGGCAAAAGATACAGGTTGATTATTTTCCTCTATCACTTTACCTCTCACTTTGCCTTCTTGGCCAAATAATTCAAAACTAGATCCAAGAAGGACTAAAATTACAAATAAACTACATTGCTTGTTGAACATAAAACACTTTTGGGTTTAGAATGGATAAAAGACCACAAAAGAGACAAAAAGTTGCAAATGCTAATACATTATATCGACACAATTCAAAATATATTCGATGAACTATAATTTTTGGATTTAAATTTCAAAAATTGAAGTAATCCAAAACTATTTTAGAGAATGTTTCGTTTAAAGTTCGAAATACTCCATCGTTATTGGCAATTTATAAAAAAGTGTGGTTTTTAATTTTTCTGACTTATTCGTTCTCCATCGGATATGTCCTACAGCAAAATATTTCCACAAAAACTGAAATCGAACATGCTGCCTTAACCCAAAACCACATTTTTGACAGCTACCATGTTGTAGAAAATAACTACACTTCATTCCAAATACAACATATATCACCTTCTCCAATACAAGTAGATATCTCTTTTGAAGCAATCGGTGGTCTTTTTGACTTTGATGTGCGAATACTCAGTTGTCCTAATATTACATCGGACTATGATGTAAAAAGTAGACTTTATTTGATTATCAAAAGAATTATCTTTCCCCATCATACCTTTTGGTAAAAAATCCTAAAATCAGGAAAATAAACATTTAATATTGACTATTACCTAAACTTAAAATAGGTTTTGGTAATCAATACTTTTGATGAATAAATCAAATATTCATCACTGATTATATTTATATCTTTAAAATCAAAAATAATGGCAAATATCATTTTAAATATACTACTCATAGCAGTAGTAATCGTCCCAATGTTGTATTTCTTTTTCGGAGGCAATAAAAAGACAAAAGAAATCCAAACCTTAAAATTATTATCAACTAAGGCTGGTCTATCTCTTGACACCACAGGTCAATGGCAAAGCGGTGTCATAGGTATGGACAAAAAACAAAACAAGCTTTGCTTTCTCGTCTCTCCTGACCATGAAAATCTTCATATCATCAGCATTCATGACATCGTAAAATGCGAGGTTAGCAAAGTCTATCAAAATGCCGAAGCACATAACCAAGAGATAAGTATCCTTAAAAAAGTGTATTTATCTATTATAACTGGCCAAAAGGACGAAAAAATCATTCCTGTTTTTGATGCTTCTATACACACGGAGCCAGGTACTGATCTTTTTGAGGCCATAGATTGGGCCAAAAAGATTAATAACCAAATGGGTAACAAAAAGTATTAAGCTTATATTTTTAGAACTTTTTAACCATAAATTTTATTATAAGAAGTTACACCTGGATTTTTTTCAGGTGTAACTTCTTTAGAATTTCTGAATAAAATAATAATACAATATTAAACGAAAATTATGATTTACTTTGGAAATCATCAACTTAGTTCGAAATAAAATCTATCTTTTGGTTGCTAAAATTATTTAGTTTTATCCTAAATAAATATCATTTTTACAATATAAAAATTAACAATCTATGCTTATCTGGTCTCTTTTTTTACTAATGATAGGAATATTCTTGGCGCTTGACCTAGGTGTATTTAATAAAAACGCCCATGAAATTTCCTACAAAGAAGCCAGTAGGTGGACACTGATCTGGACATCGATAGGAATTTCATTTAGCGCCATAGTGTATTTGATATATCTAAACGGCTGGTTAGATGGCTCAGCTAAGACGACAAACCCTATGACAGCTTCTATAGAATATCTTACTGGATATATCATAGAATTGACACTTAGCATAGATAATATTTTTGTCATAGCAATGATCTTTAAGTCTTTCAAAATACCATTAAAATATCAACACCGTGTATTGTTTTGGGGCATACTCGGTGCTTTATTCTTCAGAGGGATTATGATATTTTTTGGTGTTGTACTCATCGAAAAATTTACTTGGACAACCTACATTTTTGGAGCTTTCTTAATATTCACCGCTCTAAAAATGTTGTTCGGAGATGAAGAAGAAGAATTTGATCCAAAACAATCCATAGTTTACAAAACTGTAAGAAAACTTATACCAGTAACGAATAGGATAGATGGACAGAAACTTTTTATTTCCAGAAGAGGACTTACGATTGCAACTCCTCTATTTTTAGCACTAATTTTAATCGAACTTACCGATGTATTATTTGCATTAGATAGTATACCAGCTATATTAGGGATCACGACTGACCCTTTTTTGGTGTTTACATCCAACATATTTGCCATTTTGGGCCTTAGATCTATGTACTTTTTTGTAGCAAATATGTTAGATTCCTTCCACTATCTTAAATATAGTCTTGTAGTCATACTCACTTATGTGGGAATAAAATTAATTTTGGCTAATCATTTCCACTTACCTTTAGCATTATCGTTGGGCTTGATTGCGGTATCAATAGCTGCTGGTATTTTCTTTTCCTTAAAATATAAAGAAGACCATACCAAACATTAAAATACATAATACGGGATATTATCCTCCTGCAGATATGATTTCTGCAAATATACCCGCTGCTGTAACTTCTGCGCCTGCACCTGGACCTCTGACGACCAAAGGTCTTTGTCTGTATCTTTGCGTGGTAAATACGATCATATTATCGCTACCTCCTAGATTATAAAACGGACTATCTGGTAGTACAGTTTCGACACCACATGAAACCTTACCATTTTCTGCCTTTGCTATAAAACGGAGTACTCCCTTTTGAGATTTTGCTTCTTGGAGCATAGTTTCAAAATGGCTGTTGTGATCTTCAAGACTGTCAAAAAATGCATCAACATTTTCGGCATCCATACAAGCATCTGGCAAAATAGGACCTATAGTCACATCTTGTGTATTGACCCCATATCCGGCTTCACGGGCAAGGATCGTGATCTTGCGCATCACGTCAGCACCGGAGAGATCATCTCTGGGATCAGGCTCTGTATATCCAAGCACTTTGGCTTCGTTTACCAGTTGACTAAAAGACTTGGAGCCATCAAAATTATTAAAAATAAAAGATACCGAACCTGATAGTACAGCTTCGATACTAATGATTCTGTCGCCACTTTGGATAAGGCTACGCATGGTAGAGATGACAGGAAGGCCGGCGCCCACATTGGTCTCAAACAAAAACTGAACATTGTGTTGTTTTGCTAGTTGCTTGAGATGCTGATAATTTTCATATGCTGAAGATGCGGCGACTTTGTTGGGTGTAGCAACAGATATACTGGCCTTAAATATACGCTCGTACAATTGCGGTATGTTTGTATCCGCTGTATTATCGATGAAAATCGTGTTGGCCAAATTAAGAGAGATCATTTTGTCCACAAATGTCTCCGGCGAAGAAACCTGATCACTTTCCAACAACTGTTCTTTCCAATGGCGCAAATCTATGCCATTAGGGTTAAAAATCATTTTTTTAGTATTGGCGATACCGCATACTTTGATTTCCAAACCATTTTGGCTGCTCAATATTTCTTTTTGGTCTTCCATCTGATTTAACAAAGTACCACCTATGAGACCTGCCCCAATCATAAATACATGAATTTGCTTGGTATCCGAAAGAAAAAAGGAATCGTGAATCGCATTAAGTGCTTTTGCTTCGTCACTTTTATTGATGACAAAAGAAATATTGAGTTCTGAACTTCCTTGAGCAATAGCTATGATATTGATACCATTTTTGCCTAATCCTTCGAAAAGCCTACCAGCTACACCAGGGACATTTTTCATTTGCTCTCCGATGACTGCAACCACACAAAGATCTTTTTGGGCTTTTATTGGCTCAATGAGGCCATCTTCTATTTCTTTAACAAATTCATCTTCCATCGCTTCGATAGCCTTTTTAGCTTCTTTGTCGGATACTGCAATACTTATGGAATGTTCTGAAGATGCCTGTGTAATGAGAATGACATTTACTTTTTCCTTACCCAAAGCAGTAAAAAGCCTTCCTGATACGCCTGGAACTCCCATCATGCCACTACCCTGCAGTCTGATCAAAGATAGGTTAGCAAGTGAACTGATACCTTTGATAGTAGATTTGAAACTTGCGTCGTGTTCTTTATGAATCCGAGTACCTAAAAACTCAGGATTAAATGTATTTTTAATATAAATTGGAATACCCTTGCGTAACGCAGGCTGAATCGTGGGTGGATAAATGACCTTAGCCCCAAAATGCGACATTTCCATAGCTTCAGCATAACTGAGTTGTGGTATGGTGAAAGCTTGTTTGACCTTTCTAGGATCACATGTGAGCACACCGTCTACGTCCGTCCATATTTCCAATACTTCTGCATGGAGTGCGCCAGCCAAAATTGCTGCTGTATAATCAGAGCCTCCGCGGCCTAGCGTAGTAGTAAGCCCTCCGATATCTGAGCCAATAAAGCCAGTAACAATTTGGACTTTGCCGTCATGTTCTTGATAATGTTTTTGTATCGCTTCATCAGTAAGTTTGAAGTTTACTTTTGCAGAACCGAAATCCTTATTGGTTTTGATAATTTTGCGTGCATCGAGATATTCAGTGGGTATGCCGTGTTCTGCAAAAGCTTCTGCAATGATATAATTGGCGTTGCGCTCACCAAAGCTAAGAACGTAATCCATTGTCCTGGGAGAGACTTCGCGTACTAAAAAAATACCTTTGAGCAAGTCTTTAAGCGTTTCGTGATTTTCATCAATATCAGCAATAACCTGAAGATATTTTTCATCATTTAGTAAAGCTTTTGCAGCTTCGTTGTGCCTATCTTTAAACTGGTGAAACAAAGCGATGTATTTATCTTTGCCCTGGCTAGCCAACTCACTCATCTCTATGAGCATGTCCGTAACACCACCGAATGCCGAAAATACTACAGTTAGTTTTTCACCACTTTCAATCCTGGGTTTCAGAATTTTGGATATGCTTATAATACGCTCTGCAGTAGCCACAGACGAGCCACCAAATTTTAAAACTTTCATTCAAACTCTTATTAACAGGGACAAAATTACAGTCAAAAACTGAAATTATTCTTTTTTATCACTTGCAAAAATCAAAATAAACCAAATGCTATCTATCGCGACGATGATCTAAATCCAAATATACTCCCACAAATACCTCCAACAATATGAGCAGACTCGGCTATTTGATTGACCTCAACACTTTGTAAAAGCTCCTTTCCAACAAAAAGTAATGCTACTAAAATAAATGTAACCGGTATCTCACCAGAACTGACATTGGTAAAGGATACCAATAATATCAACATAAATACGATGCCACTTGCCCCTAATAGTCCCGTATCAAAAAACATGACATTTAAGATTCCTGTGACTAAAGCGGTAATCATGATCATATAAAAGACCTTTTGCGAGCCATATTTCTCTTCAATAATGGGTCCTAATAATAGTATAAATGTAAGATTACCCAACAAATGCTCAAGGTTAGCATGACCTGCAACATGGGTTACCAATCCAGATACCGATAGTGGATTAGACCAATCGATTTGTGGATAAACAGTAAATATAGGCATCAGGTTTCCCATCAAAAATTTGTCTACTACATAAATTGCGGTACAAATCAATGCAAAGCCTAGAATTACAGGCGCATTCCATTTTATTCTCATACAAAAGTTTTAAAGTTTGGTTAATCTGTTGACTCATCACCCTTATCCTTTTTGATATGGGCTTTTAGCATCCTAATTAGGGACAAGAACTCTTTGGGGTTGTGAATAGATTTATCCTTAATGATATCATTAAATGCCTCGATAATCATATTAAGACTATCCATTTTGAGATGAAGGTCGTCTGGATTTTTGGTATCCCAATATTTGCTCTCATCCATCATCTCAAAATCTGCTAGATATTTGCCACTAAGGTACCTAAGTAACTCTATAATTTCTATATGTGCTTCTGCTCCTGCGTATTGGGTTTTTACAGATATATTGTAGGCAAAGTCTGAAGGATCAAATTTTTCACCGTCATCTTCAGAAATGACTGGTTCGGGGTTTTCATCATCCAAATCTAGTTTTACAGTAATCACCTTTATGTTTCCTTTAGTTTCATCTTGCATCAGCTGTCTGAAAAATGGATTGTACAATCTTCCTTCACTATTGAAAATCAAAAAAATGGGTTCACATTCAGGAGGAATAAATATAATTCCGTAATCTTGATCATTGATCGAATTCTGGAAAGTATGGTTTGGAAATTGTGTTTCAAAAACATTTACTTTCCACCCTAGGGTTTTGCAAATATCTTCTACCTCTTCTACAAGTAGCGGTAAAGCTGCAGCTTCTTGGAGTCTGCCTTTATAATGAAAAGATAGTCCCATAGGATGTATTTTAGATTGTAATGATATACAAAGTTATGTCTTATATTTCTAATAACTAAATAATGTGTATTTTATTTTATCTGAAAGTGAATGTGATCGTCATGCTTATAAGTAGGATCAATGGTTTGGGTTACAAATATTCCCAAAAGTTATCTTTGTTGACTGTAATAAGTCTAGTTGGGTGGTATTTTTCTGTAAATGATTTTGTAAAAACAACTTTTTTAAGTGGGCTGTATTTGATTTCATACACTGATATTTCATTTTCGAGGATCTCAATGAAGTCTATCTCAGCCTGCTGAGTATTTCGCCAGTAATATGTCTTTCCATAAAACCCTTGATAGTTAAGTTGCTTTATCTTTTCACTGATAAAGTAATTTTCAAACAATGCTCCCACATCATTTCTATCTTGAATATTTTGAAATTGACCAATCACAGCATTTCTTATTCCATTATCATAGAAGTATATTTTGGGTTTTGATGTGATTTCGTTTCTTTGATTTGTAGAAAACGGATAAAGCCTAAATACCACAAAGACTTTTTCTAACAAATCAATATAATTTACTACAGTGAGCCTGTCCACACCTAAAATTTTACTAATTTCATTATACGATACTTCACTTCCAACCTGCAAAGCTAAGGCATGAAGCAACTTGTTGAATATATCAGGTTTTTTTATATTGACCAACTCGAATATATCTTTATACAAATAGCTTCCAGCCAAATGCAATAATACTCTTTTTTTGTTTTGTGAGGTAACAACTTCAGGGTAAGTACCATAAATTAAAAAATCATCCATCATAGTGATGGCTTTGGCAAATTTAAAATGACTCATTAATTCACGCCAACTTAATGGAAAAAGTTGATGTTCCCATTTTCTTCCTGTAAGTGGTTCATTAATTTGATTAGCTAACTCTAATGAAGAAGAACCTGTTACAATAATTTGTTTTTCAAGTCCTGCATCGACTAACATTTTGACCATTAAACCTATATTAGTAATGCGTTGTGCTTCGTCAATAACAATAACATCATAATCAGCAACAGTACGCATTATAAGTGTAAATGATGCATCAGAAAAATTATTGCGCGTTTGTGGGTCATCACCATTTAGCCATAGTACATTTGTATGTTCTGTCAATGACTTAATCAGCGTAGTTTTGCCTACTTGCCTAGGACCGATCAATATAATTGCCTTTTTATTATTCCAATCACCTAAGATAGAATCAGATATTTGCCTTTTTAACATGATGCAAAGTTAGAACAATATATGATATTATACGAGTACAACCCCAAAATATTATAATATTTTATGAATTTAACCCCAAAATATTACATTTTTAATCAAAAACTAAGTCTTTTACATCTTAAACTTAGCTACTTTTTCACTTACTTTGATGTATTCACCCAGTGCTGCTGAACCATACCACGGGATCAGGTCAACATCAAATACTCCTGACTTGATTGCTGGGTCTGTATCGCAAAGCGCCTGTGCTTCTTCTTTAGTTTTGACATTCAAAATAAACAGTCCTCGGTACGTGAGCTCATTCTGCCCAAAAGGTCCTGCCACATAAAGCAAACCTTCTTTGACCATTCTCTGGATGTTGGTCATATGGCCTTTAAATAGAGTATTCAAAGTGTCTTTGTTTTCGATCTTTGCTTTTCCGGTTTTGAGAATGACCAAGATGTAATTTTTCATACCATAATCGTCTGCCCCAAGCTCTACTGCCAGTTGTGGGTCGTATTCAGGATTTAGAGTTTGAGCATTACTGATATTGATACTTAAAACAGCTATGAAAAGAAAAATTATAAATTTCATAATGGCAATAATTAATGTCTGGAAATATATGATTAACAAAAAAAGATCCTTATTTGTTATTATTGAAAACAAAAAGGGCCAGAATAACATTCCGACCCTTTTCACTAATCAATCCATTTTATTTATCATCATCATCTTCTTCATCTTCTATATCCTTTACTAGATCATTGACGTCTTTGGTGGCTTTGGTAAGCTTATCCAGATTGTCCTTTTTATCCTTGGCTACATTTGGCTTTGACGTAGAGTTGGTGGGTTCTGAAGCGAAGACAAATCCTTTAGCATCTGTGCCGATGTAGATAGTATCACCTGCACCAAACTTACCACTAAGCACATTTTTGGCTAGCTCGTTGATGATCTCTTTTTGGATGACTCTGGCCATAGGTCTAGCACCAAATTGTGGTTCATAACCCAAATCTGCCAAAAGATCCATCGCTGACTCATCAAAATGAATGCCTATTTCTTGTTTGGCCAAGTTTTTGGTCAGTTTTTTGATCATCAACGTCGCAATTTGCTTGATTTCTACCTTGGACAACGGCAAAAACATGATCTTTTCGTCTATCCTATTGAGAAATTCTGGTCTTAAATTATCTTTTAGCAAATCAAAAACTTCCACCTTGGTGGTCTCAATGATGTCTGCTTTGTGTTTATCTCCTAAAGCATCGAGATCTTCAAAGTTTTCCAAAATCACTTCTGAACCCATATTGGATGTCATGATGATGATGGTATTTTTGAAACTGGCTACACGACCTTTATTATCCGTCAGCCTTCCATCATCGAGGACTTGCAACAAAATATTGAAAGTATCTGGGTGCGCTTTTTCGATTTCGTCCAACAAAATGATGCTGTAAGGTCTCCTACGTACTGCTTCTGTGAGTTGTCCACCTTCGTCATAGCCTACATAACCCGGAGGCGCTCCCACAAGTCTGGAAACCGAGTGTTTTTCCTGATACTCACTCATATCGATGCGCGTGATAGCTGTCTCATCATCAAAAAGGACTTCTGCAAGCGCTTTGGCCAATTCTGTCTTACCCACACCCGTTGGACCCAAGAATATAAAAGATCCAATAGGTTTTTTCTCATCCTGCAATCCAGCCCTACTTCTCCTAACAGCATCGGCCACAGCAACAACAGCTTCGGCTTGACCAATAAGTCGCTTACCGATCTCTTCTTCTAGTGATAAAAGCTTTGTTTTTTCGCTTTGAAGCATCTTAGATACAGGAATGCCTGTCCACTTACTGATGACATCGGCTATATCATTGGCAGTAACCATTTCATTGGTAAATCGGCTCTCTTCTGGCAGTTGCTCCAGTTTTTCGTTAGCTACTTTGAGTTGGGCTTCTTTCTCTTTGAGATCACCGTACCTTATTTTGGCCACTTTTTCGAAATCACTTTCACGTTCAGCCTTCTGGGCTTCATACTCCAACTGTTCGATTTGTTTTCTGATATTTTGGATTGTGTCCACAATTTCCTTCTCGGATTGCCATGCTGCTTTCAGTGAATCTAATTTCTCTTTAGCATTAGCTATTTGTTCTGTGATGACTTTGAGCTTTTTATCATCTTTTTCCTTTTTGATAAATTCTCTCTCGATCTCCAACTGACGTACCTTTCTGTCAAGCTCGTCCACATCTTCGGGTACGGAGTCTAGTTCGAGTCTCAATTTTGCAGCAGCCTCATCTATGAGATCTATGGCTTTATCTGGCAATTTTCTTTCGGAAATGTATCGATGTGATAGCTCAGCGGCGGCAATCAGCGCTTCGTCCAATATGCCAATTTTGTGATATACTTCGTACTTTTCCTGTATACCACGTAGGATTGATATCGTATCTTCTACGGATGGTTCGTCTATGGTGACTGTTTGAAATCTTCGTACGAGCGCCTTGTCATTTTCAAAGTACTTTTGATATTCGTCCAAGGTGGTAGCGCCTATAGTCCTAAGTTCTCCTCTTGCCAAAGCGGGTTTCAAAATGTTTGCGGCGTCCATAGCACCTTGACCACCGCCAGTACCTATCAGAGTGTGGATTTCGTCAATGAAAAGTATTACTTCACCATCTGATGCAATGACCTCATTGATCACCGCTTTGAGTCGCTCTTCAAACTCACCTTTATACTTTGCACCAGCTACTAAAGCAGCCATGTCCAAGGTAAAAATCTTTTTGGTTTTCAGATTTTCAGGCACATCTTGTTGTACTATACGCCATGCAATACCTTCTACTATGGCTGTCTTACCCACACCTGGGTCACCAAGGAGTATTGGATTATTTTTCTTTCTTCTGGAAAGAATATGCAAAATCCTCCTGATCTCTTCATCTCTTCCAATGATGGGATCTAGTTTGCCGCTTTCAGCTCTCTCGTTGAGGTCAACAGCAAATTTTTTGAGAGAATTGTATTGATTTTCCGCATTTTGGTCAGTCACCTTTCTTCCTTTACGAAGTTCGTTGATGGCCAGTTTCATTTTTTCGGCTGTAGCTCCTTGGTTTTTTAGTATGGTGGCCGCTTTATCATTACCCATGATGATACCCAAGAGCATGAGTTCTATGGTGATGAATTCGTCTCCAAAATCTTTGAGTAATTTTTTGGCTGCAGCCAATGCTTTATTAGCATCGTTAGTAAGATACTGCTTATCTCCACCCTCTACTTTGGGATATTTTTCGAGCTCCACATTAAGATCTCGTTTGAGCATAGGTAGGTTTACGCCCATTTTGCTAAGTAAAAATTCAGCGAGTTTTGGGTCGGTATCCATGATACCTTTGATCAAGTGTACAGTATCAACACCCTGCTGATCCAATGATCCTGCCAGTTGTTGTGATTTAAGTATAGCTTCTTGAGCATTGACAGTAAAATTATCGTATGTCATTTCTGTGTATTATGTTTATATTATTTAATACAGATATATCAAACTTTTTACCAAACCACAATTTAAGTCAATTTGACACAAATCCTTGATATATAATGACAAAAAGTCTCTGCTAAGTGTGTTTTTTAGGCATCTTTGGCAGAGACTTTTATTAAATATATGTAAAACCTAAAGCGAAACTTCCCTTACTCTATCCTGAGCATTTTAATCACTGAAGTTGCATCCTGCGTTTTAACTTTGCAAAAGAATACACCATACTGATCGTTCAGCATATTTTTTTGGATCGTTATCTGACCTTCACCTGCTGGCTGATGATTAGATTGGCTGTACAATGCGCTTCCCTTAGCATCATAAATAGTGATATTTACTACTCCTTCATTTTGCTGAGCATACTTTATAATCGTCTCTTCTCTGAAAGGATTGGGTGTATTTTGTGAGATGTACTTTTCATGCACCTTAGTATTTGTATATACGTTCATACCCAAAGATATTATTTCTAATTCTTTTCCATATACTTCTGGTTGCAATGCATTGTTAGCCAGCTTTACCACAGCTCTTGCTGTTGTATTTTTGGCATTAGAAAATATCAGATTAAACAAAGTATTTTCTTTGTTTAGCGATACTCCATGGATATTGTGATAAGATACATTGATAAAAGTCTTTCCATCCTGCGTAAAATGCGCTATGTTTTCAGATTGTATAGGTAGTTGCTCAGATTCCAAACCTATGTATGTTGTACCTGAAGGCAATTCAAGGGTAAACTGAACCCCGGATATATGGACATCCTCTGATACTGACACTGGAACAGAATGAGTTCCTACATTTAGATTGGTGTCAGGTATTTGCAAACTTAGTACTTTACGACTTCTGTTTTGGGTTTTACCTATGATATTTTCAGATACCGTACCATTAACATCACCTATTTTGACGGCAATGAAATCTGATGTTGTCATATTAGCGTCTAGACTTTCATATTTGAGGCTTTCTGCAAAATTCCAAGGTTGATTGTTGTCATCAAACACATATGATGCATCCACAAATCTCCATGAAGTATTATTTTGGAATTTTTCATGGACCCCCAAAATTAACTTTCTCAATTCTGTGAGGTCAGAAGCTGTAATATTCTTGCTATTATTCACGTCAGCTGCAATCAACTTATATGGAGACTCCAATTTTTTGATGCCCAAAATGTGTCTCTGTATCAGCACTAGATCAAGAGTAGTGATCCCTTCCAGAAAAGAGCTTTCTTTGGCTGGAGACAGCTGATAATCATTGTACATGGCCAAATCATTAAATAAATAAGACCCACTTTGATCCGTCATTAGGTGTCTTTCCGTTTCACCGCCATCAATACTTACTTTTGCATCTTCGATTTTTGCTTTTTCTTCTGTATGTACATTGCCAGATATGACTACTTTGCCTGCATTGCCAGTATTAGTACATGTATTATGATTGTCCTGCACTTCTATGAATGTAATAGCTCTGGATTGGTTCCCAGCTAAGTCAGTCACCCAAAGTTCAACTCTCCTTCTACCGAGACTATCACAAGTATAGGTCCGTTTGGTATTATTGACATTGCTGGAGAAAGAGTATTTTAACTGATTATTGGGTGTACAATTGTCAAAACTTTGATTATTAAAATCTGAAGCCCAAATATCTGCCATACCCATACCAGCCATCAGATTGAGTGCCAAACCATTCATAGCTACAGCTTGCGGAGCTTTACAATCTCTCACGGTAAATAAAAATGAACATGTAGCCAGGTTGCTGCACCCGTCTTTGGCTTCCCAGGTAAATCTATGTATACCCATAGGATAGTCACGAGTTGTAGTAGCACCTGTACCAATAAAGTCTGGTGTACCGCCATTATTATTCAAATCAATTTTGTATGACCAATTAATTGTGACTGGTAAACAGTCATCTGTGCCTGTAGCATTAAAGGTTACCCCTTTTGCTTCACAAATATTGCCTGTACAGATGATTGTATCTCTGCAAACTCTATTTCCTATCACTGGAGCTATATTATTTTTAACATAAATATTCTGTATATAAGTGAATTTACCAGAACTACCAGGAGTATTAGTTTGGTACTGACACCAATCGATCACTTCCCAAGTTCTTCTTATATATCTGCAATGTATTGGATGGGCAAATGTCTGATCTTTGTAGGTTGCAGCTGCCTGACTGCACCTGTCATTATTGATGATTGGAGCTCCTGTAATAGTTGGGGATGGGTTGGCTACATTACAATTATTAAAATCTACATCTTTTTGAGGCCAAGTAATATCACCTAAATCCAGCGGATCTCTATCTATGACAAAGATTGTTTGTGTAAATGTAGTTGTATTGCCACCTCTGTCTGTCACAACAAAATCTCTTTTGATTTGGCCAGTATTACACATATTGAGCAGGTTTCTTACGGTGGTGGTCACCGTTGCTCCTGGACAATTATCATTATATACTCCATCACGACCAGCCAATCCGGTAGGAAGATAAAAATATGGGTCATTGATGACAATATTATTTCTCGTAGCTCCTGTAGGCACCAATGTTCCAAAAGCACTTAAATTATTTAAATTTAGTGGATATTCACAACTAATACTGATATCTGGTAATGGTGTGGTAATCGTAGGAGCCAACTTATCCTGTACCATAACAGTAGTCATACAGGTACTATTGTTTCCTCTTTCGTCTGTTACTTGTATTATTACAGTGATGGTTTGGTTGACATCTTCACAACAAAAAACAGCATAATTTCCAAAATCATCTGGAGTAGTACCACCGCAGATATTGCCCATTCTTCTTATAGCATAGGTAACAGGTCCACCACAATTATCAATAGCAGAAGTCACAAAGGATGATGCAGGCACTTCAGGTTCGTCACTGATGGAGATGATTCTGGGTTGTCTACACACGATATCTGGCCCCATTTTATCTTTAGCGGTCACTGTGATAGAACAACTTGCGGTCAATCCAGCTCCATCTGTCACTGTAAAAGTAAAAGTATGTGTCTGATTGTGTGATGAAGCTATCGTAGTACCTTGAACAGGTGACTGCACAATAGTCGTCGCTCCACAATTATCATTTCTGGTCACTAATCCCCTTAGGTCAGGAACTGTAAGCATACAATTATTGTTTAAATCAGCTTCCTGATTTGCTGGACAGCTAATGGTTGGAGGCTGATTATCTATGATACTTACTGTCTGTTGACAGCTTGCCGTACGACCTGCTGCATCAGTGACCGTCCATATCACTGAATTGGCACCTACATTAAATCGTGTAGTAGATGTGATTATTGCACTGTTTAATCTTGCCACTGCAGTTTGACCCGGACAATTATCAGAGGTGACTGGTGTACCCAAATTTACATTAGTCGCAAAACATACATTATTATTTGCATTAAATGTGACGTTGGCAGGGCAAGTAATGGTCGGATTTTGATTGTCAATGACTGCTACATTCTGAGTGCAAGTAGCGGTCATACCACTAACATCAGTGACTGTCCAGGTGACTATATTTGTGGCGCCTACTGGAAATTGTGTTGTACTTATAACTACATTTCCATTAAACCGTGCGATTATAGATAGTATACCACAATTATCACCCGTAACTGGTGTCCCCAAATTTACATTTGTTGCAAAACATTGCCCAGTATTTGCATTGACTGTGATCGCCGCAGGACAAGTAATCGTTGGGTTTTGATTGTCCGTTACTAAAACATTTTGAGCGCATGTAGCAGTATTTCCACTCGCATCCGTAACTGTCCAGATGACAGTATTGCTGCCGGCAGTAAAAGAAGTCGTTGCAGTGACTATAATATTACCCAATCTCGGTATGGCAGTCTGTCCTGGGCAATTGTCACTTGTAGTAGGAACACCTAGGTTTACATTGGTAGCCATACATGCTCCTGTATTCGTATTTACTGTGATAGATGGTGGGCAGGTTATGGTAGGGTTTTGATTGTCTGTAACAGTTATGTTTTGTGTACAAGTAGCAGTCCGACCATTAACATCGGTGACCGTCCATGTGACAACATTAGTAGTACCTACCGGAAATTGCGTCGTGTTTGTCACAACATTTCCATTGAACCTCACCACTGTGGATTGTACACCACAGTTGTCCGCTGTTATAGGTGCTCCTAGCGATACATTGGTGGCAAAGCACTGAGCATTATTTGCACTTACTGTTATTGGAGCAGGACATGTAATTGTTGGATTTTGATTATCTACAATGGTTACATTTTGCGTACAAGTAGCAGTACGACCATTGACATCAGTGACCGTCCATGTGACTATATTTGTAGTACCCACTGGAAATTGCGTTGAACTGTTAACAGTACTTCCATTATAACTAGCGATGGTAGATTGAATAGCACAATTATCATTGGTTACAGGTGTACCAAGATTGACGTTGGTAGCTAAACATAAGCCTATATTTGCATTAACTGTGATAGCTGGCGGACAGGTAATTGTCGGATTTTGGTTATCTACAACGGTAACTACTTGTGCACAAGTAGCTGTATTGCCGCTGCCATCAGTAACGGTCCATATCACTGTATTACTACCTACTGGAAATTGGGTCATACCTGTGACTACTACAGTGTTTAGCCTAGGAATTGCTGTGTTCATAGGAAGACAATTATCCATTGTTGTTGGGCTTCCCAATACCACATTAGTGGCATGACAAACACCGACATTGGCATTAACTGTTACTGGAGCTGGACATGTAATCGTCGGCGGCGTCATATCCATAACCATGACGGTAGATGCACAAGTACTACTATTACCACAAACATCAGTAACCGTCAAAACTACTGTGACTTTACCATTATTAGTGACGGCATCATTACAGCCAAAAAAAGTTTGATTGGATGTAAAGGTCAATGGTCCTCCACAATTATCTGTACTTCCATTATTGAGTTGTGCAGGGTTTATAGATACCATTCCATTAGGCTCTAAATTCACTGTCAAATCTTGGCAGAGCGCAGTCGGCGGTGTTGTATCGTTGACATTGATGATTTGGAAACACGTATCCATATTTCCGTTGGTATCACCAATTTTATAAAATCTTTTAATAGTCTTCCTATGGGTGCAAGTCATATTGAAAGTAGAATCTATGACATGCATAAAGGTGCTAGTGTCCAACATAGTTTCGTCCATAGCTGATCCTCCCGCAGCTAAAAACTGTTGATAAAATAAAAATGGAGTCGGTGCTTGACATGGTACATTGAGTGTGTCGGGACATATTATTTCAGGAGGCGTATTGTCAAAAACTGTTACATTCATACAACAAGATGCTGAATTCCCATTTAAATCCGTAGCTGTCCAACATACAGTTGTGGTGCCCAACGGATAATCACCTGAAGCGTCATCAGTTCCATTAAAATTGTTGGTGATCACGATCTGAGCATCCGGAGTACAATTATCTGTAGCAGTAGCTTGAGGCACCAAAACTGGTGTAAGCATCATTCTACTGTTGGTCATCCTTCGACCATCAATATTATTACCTACTGAAACATTAGGAGGACACACGATGGTAGGCGGTTGATTGTCTATGACAATAGTCTGACTACAGGTAGCTGTAGTGGGTAGAGGCGGACAATCATCTCTAACATTCCATGTCAATTGGTAAATACCAAAACTCCATGTACCCAAATTTATTGTAGTGGGAAATGGAGCACTTAACGTGACTGTGGTCCCATTAGGCAAGGTGTAAGACATTGCTGTAATATTGCCACAAGTAGACACAGGAGTATTTACAATAACTACTGCCATGCAGTTTGCGTCTGCGGGCAATACTACAGGATCTGGACAATTGATAGCATCAGGCGCAACGAGGTTTACGTTTTTGGGATGGTACCCCTCATTTTGAATCGAAAATACTTGAAAAATTTCAGATCTACTGAATAATATGCCAGCAGTCATCAAAACTACTGTACACAAGAACAAAATCGGCTTCTGTTTCATGACAAAATTGTTTACTCATTAATAAATGGTCACTGTTTTGGGATGGGACCAGAATAATCAATTTACTGTATATGTCATAAAACAAAGATTATGCCAATTTTATATATCATGTATATTTTTAATGTGACTACTAATATTTTTGTATTTTCATAGGCTTAAAGCTAAAAATAAAAAAGCCTGCCCGAAATTCTTTCACTTCAGACAGGCGGTTCCCATTTACGAATATAATACAGCCAAAGCCATATTTACCTTTATAATGCTTTAAGCATTGCTTTTATTTCTTCTTTTGATTTTGACAAAATTTTTATCTTTATCTGGGTATCATTATTTAATATAGCATTTGTCATGCCAAATTCAAAATGGTCATCTGCAAATTGGCTGATGACTATAATTTTACCTTTTATTTGCTTATCATTTAATGACTTATCTGTATAAAATTTATTACTTCCCAAATCATAATCCATTTTAAACACTACATTATTTTCATCATCACCGATAAAATAAGCCAATGTATTTTTGGGCGTAAATCTCTTTGGGTTATTTTCTATTTCTAAATTTAATAGTTTTTTTTCTTTCACTCCTAAAGAGCTTCCTATTAAAAACCAATCTGCCTCTTGCTTTAAGCTAAGTCTATACCCTTGAATGCTCTCCAATGCTCCTGATGGTTTCCAAACCCCAAAAGTAATGGTATTGATTTGATAAGACTGCACCCAATTTTGTTGTTCTTCCCCATTCGCTAGAACGTATAACTTAGTCTTTTCATCCTTTTGATTAGTTTCCAAATAAATATTAATTGGCTTATCATAGACCACAGGTGCATTATTATGTGATATTTTTATTGATAATAATTTTTGACCATTTAAAACTTCATTGTTGGTAATCGTAGTGGGACAGAAAAGCAAATCACTTTTAAGAGCTGTGTATTCCTTAATTTCGACTTTTACATTTCCTTTTATGATATTGCCTAAATGATCTTTCAAGCCATCTTCAGGTATTTCTAATTGTACTTTTTCATTTAGTGAAAATAAAGTATTGCCTTGCAAAGACAAGATATTTGATGTAGGTGCACCTACTAAATCATTAATTAACCATTCACTATTTACCTGATAACTGTAATCTGGAATAAACTCTGCACTATCCTTAAAACACGAAGGTAGTAATAAACAAAGAGGTAACAATAAAATATAAAGTATGCGAACGGGTTTCACTTTAGGCAATTGATGGTTTAGTTAAGATATCTTTAAGATACACTAAGTTGTCAAAACGCTGCCTGAGACACAATTTTTATTTTAAAAATCATTTTTAAAATTTATACCTTAGACCTGTAGATAAACTGAAGGCATTTATTTTTTGATCTAAAGGATAGGATTGGTGAGTCATAGTTTCGGTCTGCCATCTAAAATGTGGTTCTAAAAGCAAGTCGGTATGGGCCCCCAAGTGATAAGCTAAGCTCAGCCCGCCAAACAAACTGATCCCGATGTTCGTTTTGTACATACTATTTCCATCAGCATTTTCTTGCAAGATATCCATGGGCTTTTGATCCAGCGGGTTTAAAATCATACCCTTTTGAAAAGTAGCTACATTAATATAAATACCTGAAACGGCTGACAAGCTCATATATCTATTGGCCATTAAAGTATACCTTGCCAAGATTGGAATATCTATGGTTCTGAATTTATTGTAAACGGTGTGTATCGTGGTACCTGGAACTACTATGGTTTCTTCCTTCACAATACTATCTACTATCCGTCCATTTTCATAAATATAATCCTTGATAGTAATTACTCTAGTAGAATTGGATTCAGGGTCTATATATTTAAATTTTTCGTTGATTTGACTATAATTGACACCAGTATGCAAATTCCACCTATAACTCAAATTATATCCAAATCTAAAGCCGGCAGAAAATGAATACATTGGCAATTCCGTAGCCAGACGCATCGACTTATGAGAATCAAAAGACTCAGGACCTGACAATGATTTATTTATAAAGTCGCTAGAATAATAAATATCTAAGCTTTTATCTCTGCCTTCTATCACAAACGGGCATGCCTTTGATGCAGGTTCTTTACTTCCAAAGGCCGAAACAAACTTCAATCCTTTACTTGAATTACTCATCAATTTACCTGATGACAGACTTTCTATCGATTCTATGGATAAAGTATTTCTGTGATGCTCTCCAGTAGGTACTAGTTCATTAAATTTTACATCCATTTCCTGAATATTCTCAGCATTGTATTTGCCTACCGTTGACGTTTCTTCATTAACAAAATTGCTTATTGTAGTTTCATTATTTTGGGTGGCTGTTTTTAATAATCTTGGAGCGTCAGATATTGGTTTTATAGCGTCAAATTTATTTGAATTTGTATTTTCATAGATTGAAGCGACACTATTTTTATGTATGTTTTGCGCCACAGTATTTTTACTTTCAGAAACCTGATTTATATAAAAACCTCCAACACCAGCAGTGATTACAACCAAAAATAAAGATAAGATTGGCCAAAATAACCGGTTTGATTTTTTGGGATTGGGTAAACGCGCTTCTATTTTGTCCCAAGCATCTGCCGGGAATTCAGCATTATAATGCTCCAGTTTATGTTTGAATATCTTATCTAACTTACTCATACTGCAATGGTATATAATTCATTAACTTTATCTTGCAGCATTCTTCTAGCTTTCATTAATTGTGACCTAGAAGTTGATTCTTCAATATGAAGAAGCTCACTGATTTCTTTGTGTGAATAGCCTTCCACGGCAAATAAATTGAACACCATGCGGTAACCTTCAGGAAGGGAAGCAATTAATTTTATCAATTCTTCTTCTGACAGGGCACTAAATACTTCAGGGCCTTCACTTTCTTCTCTGATGTGTTCCAAGCCGATCTCTTCCTGAGTAAATGATTTTTTTTGATTATTTCTGATAGCAGTATTTACAATAATTCTTCTCACCCAACCTTCAAACGAACCAACATAATCAAATTCGTGAAGGTGCGTAAATACTTTGACAAAAGCATCCTGGAGTATATCCTCTGCCTCGAGTCTATGACGAGAATATCTCAGACAAACACCCATCATCTTTCCTGCGTACATATGGAAAATATCTCGCTGAGCTTGTCTGTCTCCTTGCAAACAAGCTTTTATGATTTCTTTTTCCGTACGTCCATTTACGATTAATGGTGACATTTGTACTTTATATTTGTTACATTTGAATTGTTTATTCTACAATTATAGCATCATCGATCAGGTCATTACCATCTCCATCATGATCTTCTTGTCCTGCAGTTTTAGATGGTTGTTTATCTGATTTATTTTGTTCAGTGACGGTGATTTTCCCTTCACTAAAAGCATCATAATTGCCATCAGCGTATTGACTAGCTTTGGCAAAAAAATCATCCTTCCCAGCTAATAAGTCAGGTCCCGTTGTCAGTGTTTGGTCTGCAAAATCTTTTTTGGGCTTTGCATCTTCTTCTGCTAGAAATGTTTCAGCCTTTTTAACGGTATCATCAAATTTTTGAGATAAATCTCCAGCCACTTCTTTGGCTTTTTCGGCTAATGCTTCCTTTACAGTTCCTATTTTATCCCAAGCTTGGTCTGATGCGTCTAAAACCTTTGCACCAACGTTTTCAGAGATTTGCGCAGCTTTGTCCATAGCCACAGCTCCTGTTTCCATTACCTTGGACCCAACGTTTTCTGCAATGGCTCCAGCTTTTTTTACTATATCGCTATCTGAGATATGATCCACGGCTTCGGATGCTGCTTCTTTCGTTTTCTCAAACAGACCCGATATCTTATCACCTATAGTCTCTGACTCAACGTTAGCGCTGTCAGCTACTTTACTATGAGAAGACTCTACAAAATCACTGGTATCAGTAAGGTCTTCAACAGGTTTAGTCATGCTTACATCTGCCATCTCACTTCCTTTAGTAACGGCGTATGCTGTTTTAGATCCTGCATCTGATGCTACATCTTTAGCCTTTTCCCATGATGACTCGGCTATATCTTCTACTTTATCCACCACTTTACTGGTAGCTTCAGCTACATTTTCGGCTACATCTTTAGTTTTTTCCCATGCCGTTTCTGCTACATCACTAGCTTTTTCAACAACTTTTTCGGTAACCTCTTCCACTTTCTCTATAGCAACATTTGCTTTTTCGATCACTGCCTCTCTGAGTCCTGAAGTCTTCTCTCCAATATCAGTTGCTGTTTCTTTGGCTACTTCCACCAAGTCACCTGCTTTTTCTTTGGTATAATCCACAGCTTTATCCACAGCAGACTTAGCGACCGATTCCGTAGTAAAAAACAATTTTTTTAGAGAACTTAAAAAACTCATATTTTCTAAAATTTATTAAAAGGTAAAGTTAATGATTTATTTTAACTTTTTTGAAAAAACATTCACATAATGATAAAAAATTACTAATAATTATTAAAAAAAGAATATTACACTGATTTTATTGTTTAAAAACAGCAATATTTTGCACTTTTGTCGGTTTAAATATGGAACTAAAAGCACAACGTGAGCTCATTAAAAAGGTTTTTTAAAGATACTGTTATATATGGTTTGGCATCTGTGATGCCTCGGTTGATCAATTTTGCCTTGATGCCTGTAGTCACATCTGTCTTATCTCCTGAGCAGTTTTCACGTCAAACCACTTGGTATGTTTATGCAGCTTTTATCAATGTCATTTTAACACTTGGTTTAGAAACAGCCTTTTTTAGATTTTATACCTCGGAAGAAGATAAAAGTAAAGTCATTTCATCATCTTTTATCATCATTTTAATCAGCAGTTGCATCTTTCTAATTTCTGGCCTGGTGTTTTCTTCCTATTTTACTTCCATTTTGAGCCTGGGAGATTCCCTATTTCTCAAAATCCTTTTGGGTGTTACATTTTTAGACACTATTGTAGTCATTCCTTTTGCCTTGCTTAGAGTGTCAGGTAAGTCTATTAAGTTTTTTATTTTGAAAATGGCTAACATTCTATTTCTATTCCTGATCACAGCTTTTTTGTTGTTGTACGTTCCCCATCTGATATCTAGTAAAAGCTTATGGATTACCCATTTTGGCTTTCATGAAGACTTCAAGCCTGATATCATCCACTTGTTTGTAGCCAACTTAGCTGCTAGCCTGTTTACTTTTTTATGTTTAATACCAGAATTATTCAATATAAATTGGCAGTGGAACAAAGAAATGATCCAGAAACTTCTTGGTTATGGGCTGCCCATTATGATCGGAGGGTTTGCTTATATTATCAATGAAAACGCAGATAAACTCATGATCCCCACAATCATAGATGCCAATGCCAACGGTATCTATGCTGCCTGCTATAAACTAG
Source organism: uncultured Aureispira sp. (assembly GCA_964526715.1). Lineage (GTDB taxonomy): Bacteria > Bacteroidota > Bacteroidia > Chitinophagales > Saprospiraceae > OLB9. The sequence goes on from CAZGMB010000051.1 coordinate 27,574, forward strand.
GAGTGTTTATGACATTGTATATCACGGCTTTCAGAATGGGCGCCGAACCCTTCTTCTTTAATCAGGCCAAAAATGATGATGCAAAAGAAAAGTACAGCAAAATCATGACGTGGTTTGTACTATTTGGAGCCATTTTCATGCTCTTTGTGGTGGGATTTATGGATTTATTAGCTTCTATTTTTATCAAACAAAGTGCTTATTTGGAAGGCCTTTATATCGTACCTATTATTCTATTGGCCAATCTATTTTCGGGTATCTACATGAATCTTTCCATATGGTATAAACTTACGGATAGAACACGTTACGGTATGTATTTAAGTATTTTCGGAGCCTTAATGACCATCGGAAGTTTATTTGTATTTATTCCCACTTTAGGTATTTACGGTGCAGCAATTGCTACGCTGATCACTTATTTTTCCATGGCATTTATCTCTTGGTTTTTGGGTCAAAAGGTATATCCTGTCCCTTACGAGTACACCAAAATTGGATCTTTTATCACCGTAGGAATGATATTATCTTTGATATCTTTTTACTTTTTTAGAGCCCATTTTTTCATCAATTGTGGCATCATCATCCTATTCTTATCATTTGTATTTATGATGATGAAAAATGAAATCTTACAAATTTTTAGCTCTGTCAAAATTAAAGCAAACACCTAAAGAACCACTAAAGTTTCACTATTTTTATAGCGTGATGTTTATATTCAATTTGACGATCATAATGCATCAAATAGACTCCTGACGGCAGGTTTTGTAAATCAATGTGTACCCCATTTTCATCTATGGATCGGATAGCCGGAAAATAAATCTTACCTACCAAGTCTTTTATGATGATGTCGTTGGTGTTTACCTTTCCCTTTCCATCTAAGCTAATTAAGAGATCTCCCCACGTAGGATTTGGAAATACCTTGATATTTGTAAAGATATTTTCAGTATTATCTATACACAAAGTTTTAGCTTTTTTTACATCAGAAACAAACTTACTTGCATCACTACAGTTTGCTTCTATATAGTATTCATATTCAGTACATTTCTTTAATTCATTTATGATCAATGTATCTCTAAATGTAGATATCAAATATTCCGAACTACCCACTTCCCGATAATACAATTGAATACTGTCCTGCGGTTGTAGAGGACTTTCCACATAAAATTTCAAAGAATTTAAACTGGCAACGGACTTTAAAGTATTGTCAAAGATACAATTGGGAGCTATAATTTGTACACAAAAATCTTCCACTTCTCCAAATTCTAATTTTGTCTGATCACATGCTCCAGATAAGGTATCATAAGACATCATAACGCGCATTCGGGTATAACCCAACTTACTATCATTAGGAACTTCAAATTGACCTGTTACAGATTCTCTGACGCCTTCAGGAGTATAAAATATGCGTTCATTAGCAGTCCAAATACCATCCTGATTGTAATCAATAAATACGTAAAAATACTCGCTATAAGCTGTCCCCTTGTACCCTGGAGTCAATGTAATATTGTAAATACTATCAGCCTTTAAAATATATTCCTTGGCCCCCGCAAAACTATTATAACCGCCTGCACCCTGTTGAGACACAAACTCATCACCATCTATATCAACTGATTCAATCCATTCTTCTTTATTATCTACGATCAAATCACAATAATTTAGAGCAGTACATTGGTCGCAAGAAGTAGAAATGATGATATCTCCTGACACTGGTGATTCATTTCCATATTTTGTACACTGAGCTTGCACATTAAAAACATACGCTTTGCATTTAGCTAAAGAATCAAGGGTGAATATTCCTGTCATAAAAACAGATAATGTGTCTACACTTTCAAAAGGTCGATATTTAATATTCAATGTGGCATCGGCGCTAGTAAACCAATCAAAGCTAATGATCTCATCCGTAGTTACAATATTTCGAATCTGGGGCAATGTACAACAACCCGCAGTGGTAAAAAATTTAGAATAACTAAATTCTGAAGGCAATAAACCTAACTTGCTGCCTATCTGTACTTCATACTCAGTACAAAAATCCAGGCCACCAATAGTATCACCGTTGGCAAAGGAATCCAAAATGATCCAATCTAAAGCATCCAATTTCCTATACCTAATCTTCACTGATGCTTCATCACCACGAATCCAAGAAATTTTTACTTTTTCATCATCGGCATCTATAATGATACCTGCGGGAGGAGCATTTTTCATACAAAGTGTACTTAGGTTAGACACTGATCTGAAAGCATTCAATTTTCCATTGGTGGTGGTGATGCCTTCCAAGCTATTGATGTTTTCGGTACCATGAAGTATCATATCTTTCACAATCAGCGCAGCCCCTGATGGATTGCTCTTGACTATGGAGTCAAAAACTTCACATGGTATTGAATACAGTAGCGCAACCACGCCTGTGACATGAGGTGTTGCCCCGGATGTCCCACCAAAAGTGCCATAATCACTTCTAGTCACAGTATAAGCCTGATGACCATATGCACCAAGGTCTATAGATTTTCTACCATATCCAGCGGTTTGTTTGATATCAGATTTGTTGAGATTGGTAACAGATATGAGAAATTCGGAAGTACACGTAGTCGGCAAATCACCATCTGTATCTACATCCGTTTCATTATTGGTGGTTGCAGCTACATTCATGATGCCTAATTCGCCCAGCTTATCATACAGATCGCACCACAATGGTGCATCTTCTGCTTTAGCATCATTTACTCCCCAAGATGCGTTAGTGGCCACAATGTATGCCCCTTTTTGGCCTTTTGACTCATTATATAATTTGCGCATGGAGTAAGCATATCCGTATGCCGCGAGCGCGTTAGCTTCATTGGCACTACCATAATCTACGGCCATTAGTTTTATATTCCAATTTACTCCAGACACTCCCAAACCATTATTTCCCTTTGCTCCGATGATACCTGCTACGGGAGTTCCATGACCACCACCACTCCATACATCATCATTGCTGGTCGCAATATTCCATCCTCTATAATCGTCTATATATCCATTGGCATCATCATCGATACCATTATTGGGTATTTCCATGTGATTGACCCACATATTTTCTTTCATATCCGGGTGGTTTCCATTGATACCATCATCTATGACACACACTACTATGGTATCTCCAGAAATAGAAACTCCACCAGTGGTAAAATTCCAGGCTTTGTACATTTCCATATCCGCTCCTGCCACACCACCATTGAGCCCATCATTGTTATACTGCCATTGTTGGCTAAGTCGGGGATCATCAGGAGTTTTCCTAGAAGATATGATTCTATTTTTGTGTATGGATTGGGTACCCCTAAAATCTTTTATGCCATGGACCACTTCAGATTGATGATCCAAAGGAACTTCTATAAGCCACAATTGGAGTGGTTCGTGCATCAATTGTTTAAACGCAACATGTCGCAATGCAGATGCAGGTATTTTACTTTTTAAGATATCAATGGATGTATGATCATCTAATCTGACGATCCATTGCATATCGACATTTTCTGTAAAAGCAGGCTTTAAAGATTGGCTGTGCAGAGAGGAAAAAATAAACAAAAGAGCATATGAAAACAGTCGACAATACATAGATCAAAATTATAAACAAATGTAAATAAAATACTTCAAATTGATGGAGAAAATAGTGTAAAACTGTCGTGCAGAGAACAAAAAAGTTGGTTTTTTGTTATTTTTTTTATAAATTACAATTTTTTTACATATATTATTTGTTTGTTAGCAGGTAATATTACTATATTTGTATCTTTAATATGTTTGTTATTAATTTTATAAGGTCATGATAAGCAAAATACAATTTATTTTTTCACTATTTTTAGTAGTGATGGTTGCTGATGTTTCAGCACAAAAAATGCTGAGAAAAGCGGAAATTCAGCTGGAATCCGGTGATACTAAAAACGCCATCATAAGTTATAAGAATTATCTTTCCGAATCTCCATCTGATCTGGTCTCGGCAGGCAATCTAGCAAATTTACTTTACGAAAATGGAGACTTTGCAACCGCGGAACGATACTACAAAATGTTGCCCGCAGATCATAAGTTCGATTCCTTTCATAAAAATTATGGATTGATGCTCAAGCGTCAGATGAGATATGATGAAGCGTTATCTGTATTTGGAAAATTAAATCAATCATCATCTGAAAAACTTTATCTAAATGGTTTGGCATTTGCAAAAAATGAGATGTCCAAAAAAGCATCGCACGATGTCATCGTCATGCCTACTAATAGTTCTGCATCGGAATTTGGCTTGACCATGTATAAAAATAGTCCGGTGTTCAGCTCATTTAGAGAAGATATCTTGATGACAGAAACAGAAAGAGAATGGAGCGGAAACAATAATAGTACTGGACATAAATCATTTATATATCAGACCACTAAAAACAGAATCAGCTACCTAAAAGGTATCCAAGGTAAGATAAACCATGTGGGTCCACTAAGTTTTGCGGAAAATGGCTTGAAATGTGCCTTGCTAGAAGGAAAAATAGGCAATGAATTCAATTTATTAAAATCCAATAAATCTGTTCTGTATATAGCTGATGTCAATGAAAAAGGTGAAATCACTTCTGCCAAACCTTTTGAGTTTAATGAGGTGAACTCATCTATCAACTCGGTTCATCTTGCTTTTGATGGCACAGCACTGTATTTTTCATCTAATCGTGCAGGTGGATTTGGTGGTTATGACATCTATGTGTCTTACTGGAACAATGACAAATGGTCGCTACCTAAAAATTTAGGACCAGCTATCAATACGGAAGCTGATGAGGTGACACCATTTTTGCACGAAGATAAACTCTATTTTGCATCTGATTTTCAGACAGGTTTAGGAGGATTTGATATTTTCACCTCTACAGTAACCATGGGAGACTGGTCTACACCTATCAATGTAGGCAATGGGATCAACTCTCCCGATGATGACTACTTTCCATATGTAAACCAAAATGGTGCATTGTATTTTACATCAAATCGCCTGGGTGGAAGAGGAGCCAATGATATCTACAAAACAGAAATATTGAGTGCTGATAAAGAAATAGAAATGTTAGCAGATGCACCTGAAGCCGTATCTCTTGAAATCCTGGCTGCTGAAACGCAAAAAAATACGGTGAAAATGGAGTCTGAAGCGACTGCAGTATCACTCAGAGCATCATCAGAAAACAAACTTGCTTTTGAGCTTCCCAAATTTGATGCTAATAAAGTAGGTACCAATGCCATGGCTGAAATGTCACTAGCAGGAGCTCATAGAATCGCCATGGATGAAATCATTCCTAATACAGAAGTCTTTTTCATCCAATTGGCATCTATGTCGGCTTCTAAACCAAACTTTGCCAAGTTCAAACCACTATTGAAATATGGCAACATCTATAAAATGTTCAATAACAATAGCATCAAAGTAAGACTTGGGTATTTTACAGATAGAAGCGAGGCAGAAGATATTCTCACCAAAGTCAGAGCCAATGGATACAAAGATGCTTTTATTGCTTTTGAAATACTCAATACGGCAAAAATGGAACTCATCCTATCCAGTAAAGATGAAAACAGTTTTTCTGATCAAGGCAACTTCAATACCAAAAATCCGGAAGTAGCCAAAGAATATAAATCGGGCAACAAATACAAAGTCAGATTGGCATCATATGAAGACCCGATTTGGTTTGATATCAATAAAGTAAAAGATCTGGGTAGAATAGAGCAGTGGACCAAAGGGGACTGGATCATTTTTATCCTGGCTGGATACAACAGTCTGGAAGAAGCCAAAAAAGCTCAGATAGCCGCATCCAACAGGGGATTCAAAACATCAGAAGTAGTGATCGATAATGGTGGCGTACTGGAAAGACTCAAGCAGAATTAATCAGAGTTTAACAACTTCATAAAACACAGAAAAAAGGATTCCCAAATGTTTGGGGATCCTTTTTTTGTTTTATATAAGGTAAATTTTTAACACAAATAATTCTTACCTACAAATAATAATATTTTGACATAAGTAAAATATGATAATATAATGAAATTAGAAAAGAGGGTAGGATTGCAGATTGGTGTACAAAAATAAAAATTTAATGCGAGTGTAATATACTATGTACAATTTCCATGAGGAGCATTTAAATATATGTTTATACTTTTACAAATTTAGATATATATTTTTGCTGGCCACCAATATGAACTTTTACTATGTATAATCCTTTAGTAAGATTTAAAACAGAAATTTGTTTAGCATCTTCAAAACTAATAAAATCTTCATACACAATTTGACCATTTATATTTTCTATGATGATTTTACCCTGTGAAATCATGTTATCAAAATTAATATTGAGTATTTGTTCGGTTGGATTGGGATATAAATTTATAGAAACATTTTTTAACTCAATAACATTTGTTTCGATACCTAATGACTTTGCCGAAAATTTATAATATTGGTTGTAATTTCTGAGGTCTGGTGGGTTTTGGTATGTAAGTTGAAAACCAATATAAATATTCCCTTGCTTATCCATATAGTTATTAAACAAACACCTTACTTGTTTTTTAGAATCTTCTTCAAATTGAAGTTCTTTAACCAAAGATAAAACACCACTTTTTAAGTTTATTTTGAATAGATCTACTCCAAATTTTAAAGATGTTTTATAATAAATACTAGTAAAATAATACTCATCATTATAATCGCCTACACTGTAGGTATTAAAATATCTTCTATTTCCCATTTCAAAAGGATCCACTTTTTTTATGTGGTTACCTTTGTTGTCAAACAAATTAAAATAATAAAAGATTTTATTGTCATCATCACGTAATGTATACCCAAAAATAAAAGCATTGTTGGTTCTTGAAAATGACATTCTTCCATCACTCTGTGGAAAGGTAAGTAATTCTTCTATATTTCTCTTTGTTATGATTTTAATATTGGACTTGTCAGATATATCTACAATATACATGGTCAATCTCTTTGGTGAGTTAACCTTGTCATTAATATGATTATCGCCCATGAAAACAACTAAGGTGTTTTTGTCTATATCTGATATGATAGGGGTAAAGTTTCTTGTAGGAATTTGATAAGGAATGGTAGAAGTATCAGAAATCACATATGTGAGATCCAAATCATACCCGGCAGTGTCATTCAAAGGCTGGATATAGACATTATTAACAAAAGCAGTATCAAAAGTGGATACTTTATGAGTTACAAAATATGGTTCTTTTTTGCTATTTATTACCACTCTTGAACCATCTTCTGAAAATGCTAAATAATCACTTTCTTCATTGTTAAATTGACTAATAAAGTCACCTGTTAACAGATTGATTGTCCTTATTGAAGGTTTGCATAAAAATGTACGACCTACAGAACTATTAATATTAAGACTGGCTGTATCACGACAAGAACCTAAAGTAATACTCTCATCTATATCATTCATTTCAAAATTGAAGAGTCCGTACATTTCTCGATGGGTAAGGCCTGTATTTTCAGTCCAGGCATGTATCCACTCTATTTTTCCGTCGGACTGATGGACCATTGTCAATAGCAGGCCAATATTACTTTGGTACAATGCCTGCCCAAGGGTATTTTCCATAATCAGTATTTTATCTCTGTATGGTTTGATTCCTACTGAAAACTTGCCTTCATATCCATTTTCAAAGTAACCCAGAGGGTCTTTGACAAAGGTAGGATCATATGTAGCCACTTTCCACTCAGGTTTTGGGTCTATAAAATTTATAAATGGTATGGTGTCTTGACCATAGGTTTTTATCAAAAATCCACAGAAGATTAATACTGCTACAATTTTATTTTTCATGATTGAATTATTTTTTTTTGGTACAATATTTAAAGCTGCTTGACTTTAATACGATTGATAAAGTCAAGCAACTTATTTTTTAATACTAAAATGAAGAAGCTATGTCACAAGTATTATAGCAACTGGTAGAACTTATTGTCCTTGATGGGCAATTTTCTTGAGGAGTACCACAATTTAGGTCTTCTACTAAATCTAATGTAGTATTTATCTCTGTCCATACTCCATTAACTTTGACCCATTCAGTCGTACGCTTACAGCAGAGAGAGCCACATTTAGAGTTCGTGAGAACTAAAGCTGAAAAATCTCCTTTAGGAAGCTCAACTAAGCAGGACCTTGAGCAAGATGAAATATAGTAGTTAAAAGTAATACTATTAGAATTAATCTGTGCCTGATTGTTAGTTAACTGATTGGTGATTGCTTGATACAATTGTGCAGCAATATCATTAAGAAATACTGTTAACGTATTGTTGCTAGAAGCGATTAAGTAATCCTCGTAATATTGGTTGACTCCAGGGCAACTTGTTGTATATGATATTATTGTTCCTAAAGTAAAAGTAGAACCACCTATCCCAGAAAAACATTTTATCGTCGGAAGTTTTACAATAAACTCACAATTTGGATATTGTGGTAAAGTAATACTATATACATCTTCTGGAGTCTCCGTACAATCAATAAATGGATTTAAATCATCAAAACAATCTCCATTACCCGCTCGTGTTTCTACATTTTGGTCAATAACTTCTGCATTTTGAATATTTGATTCCTTTGCACAAGAATAAATCCCCAATACTGATACTGTGATAGCAAATGCTGCTATTAAAAATTTTAATTTGTTCATGTTTTTGTTGTTTTTGAACGTTAAGAATAAAAATAAATAAATTTCTCCCAATTTTCATAATTGGCACCATAAAAACTTATCCCAACATCAAACAATCCAAAAAAAAATCCTAGCTTTGTCTCTCCGAGTCGTTCGGTCGGGAGCTTACTCCATTTAACGAAATGGGCCAAAGTAGGCTCTTTTTTATTTTGTTTGGTTATGGAATGTAATGTTAATTAGCTGCAAGGCACTAACTCATGAGACAGAATTCCTTTGGGTTTGGTTGTTATTTCCTTTTTGTCACTGAGTCTTCATGTTTTATTACGTTTAAAAATATTTTTTTTACTCACTTACTACTATCAAACCCATGGATCGATACAGTATACACCAAAACACGTTTGCCTGGCAATGCTACCAAACTTGGCAGATATAACTTAAGACACTATGTTGCCTAAGTAACAAAGTGTACAAAATATTATAAAGCTCTTAGAAATATCCAAAAGCGTCAAAACATTCTCATTTTCGGTTAAGAGAAAAATATCTTAATGTCGGACAAAATATTTTTTCTAAACCTTCCAAAATTTTACAACAAGTGAGTATAATTTTAAAAGTAGCTCTGTTTATCATAACTTGATTATTTATCCAAAGCTGATACAAATATAAAGCATCTAAATCAAATAAACATGGTTTTCTAGTACTTTTTTGAAAATATTTTTTTATGCAAAAAAAAAAAAAACGATTATATATAACTGTATATCAATAACTTATTAACTGCATCGTTAATAGTATATCAAAAACTGCTTGGGTTTGATACCATAATTTTTCTTTACTTCTTCAATCCATCTTCCACCTCTGCCGCTCTAAATCTCACTATTTGTTCGATAAGGTCATATGGCATATCCTGATCCAACGGAAACTGTATGGAGCCTTTTCCTGTTTTGTAATTTTTTAGCTCTGCTTTGAAAGCTTCGTTGCCCGACGGAAGTGCATAAAACCCGATATGATTTTTAAAAGCCGCAAAGTAAACCAATGGTTTTTTATGATATTTGAATGCGGGCATATTGTAAGCGATGCCAAAGACTGCATCAGGGACAATTTCGCTTATAATTTGCTGTATCTTGATCAAAATTCCCTTAGACGGTTCGCTGCACTGTTGATAATACTGCTCCGGTGTTTCGAAAGTTACCATATGAATAAAATACGGATTTAAAATATAATTATTAATTCAAAACTTCTCTTAAATACAAAAGTAATATCTTTACCTCATGATTTCTTAAAATCTAGCTGCTTTTTTACAATTTCAAAAAAATAAAAAAATATTGAATAGGTATTTTATAAGGTTGTCATATTGCGGTACCAAGTACAATGGCTGGCAGGTACAGCCTCACAAAGGTACTGCTACCGTGCAAGGTACTCTCGAAAATGCAATGACCTTATATCTAAGAACCCCAATATCGTTGGTGGGTTGTGGCAGGACCGATACCGGAGTGCATGCCAAGGATTATATAGCTCATTTTGATGTAGCCGAAATTCAAGATCTGCCATCTGCTGTGTATAGAATCAATAAAATTCTACCACAAGACATAGCTGTACACGAAATTTTTAAGGTGGATGATGATGCTCATGCACGATTTGATGCCAAATCCAGGTCATATCAGTATGATTTGCATACGGAAAAGTCACCTTTTCATCCTTTTTCCTTTTATTATGTGTACGAAAAACCTGACTTAGCTTTGCTCAATGAAGCAGCCGCAATAATCCTGCAATATTCAGAATTCGATACCTTTTGCAAAATGCACTCTGATGTAAAGACCACTAAATGCAGAATTGAGGAGAGCTTTTGGATACAGGATGGGGTACATTACAGATACAGAATTACTGCAGATCGATTTTTGAGAGGCATGATCAGACTGATTGTAGGCATGTGCTTGCAGGTAGCCCGTGGTAAGGTAAGCATTGAAGAAGTGCACATTGCATTAGCTACCAAACAAAAACTTGGTATGGATTGGAGCGTGCCTGCAGACGGGCTGATGCTTTGTGATGTAAAATACTGAGGGTAAGATACCGTATCAAAAACCAAGTCTTAGTAAGCTTGGCACATCAAAGATCTTTTACCATCTATTTGTCCGGGTTTGAGCGTGGTTTGTGCTCGGGAAATGTATGGCGCGTTGAACTGTGTATTCAAATCCTTCAGGGTGGATGAGGATACGATTTTTATGCTTTTGATAGAAACTTGCTTCATAATTCAAGACCTTGCAAAGTACTTAATGAAACTTGTGAAGTACTCGAAAGAGCATATGAAGTACTCGAAGAAGATTATCAAGCATTTGAAGAAGGTTATAAAGTACTCGGAGAAGCTTGTAAAGTACTCGGAGAAGCTTGTAAAGTACTCGGAGAAGGTTATCAAGTACTTAGAGAAGCTTGTAAAGTACTTAGAGAAGCTTGTAAAGTACTCAGAGAAGCTTGTAAAGTACTTAGAGAAGCTTGTGAAGTACTTAGAGAAGGTTGTAAAGTACTTAGAGAAGGTTGTAAAGTACTCAGAGAAGGTTATCAAGTACTTGAAGAAGCTTGTGAAGTACTCAGAGAAGCTTGTGAAGTACTTGAAGAAGCTTGTGAAGTACTCGGAGAAGGTTATCAAGTACTTGAAGAAGCTTGTGAAGTACTCGGAGAAGGTTATCAAGTACTTAAAGGTACAAATCTTTGGAAATCTATATGGCTTACGGTATGGAATAATCGGGAGTGTAGAATACTTTGTGTAAACTCCCAAGGGGAGTTAGGCTTTGGGACAAA
>CAZGMB010000052.1:0-38382 GCA_964526715.1 uncultured Aureispira sp.
CCAATGGACATTCAAAAGCAGCCAATGGACGTTCAAAAGCAGCCAATGGACGTTAATCCCGTAGAGATGTTATGATGATAACCAAGCCCTTCACCCATTCCATAATCCTGTAAAGGTGACATACAACAAACAACTTTCTATCGGTTTTAATCCCAAATCGATGCTAAGAAACAGTAGTACAATAGTTATAATCATTACATACACCATAATTGGGTACGATTTGTTTGAGTTCAGCGTTCAGACATCAAAAAATTATATTGGCGAGCTTCAATATTAACAAAAGCTAGCTAATACGCTAGGCGTATCGTTTACAAGCCTATATCCTACATCATCACACACTGTGAAGAGACCGCTTCTACACGTAGATTGCTCAATACCGCAAAATTGATGGAAGACAATGCCATGCTATTCAAACTCAAAGAGATGGAATATGTGGAGAAAATCGCTGACAAAATCAGCCACATCACCTTGTCTGGAAGTGGTCAGGTTGTAGATCAATTGAAGAAGATATTTGTAAAGTATACTATGAGCAGAGGCATTTTTAAGTAAGTGTCTCTGCAATTTTTATATTTTGTAGCTAAATTTTGGGTTTTAACCATTTAATTATTCCACGATTATTAAAAAATATCTTAAATTTCAAAGGACTGTTTTTAACAACTACCTTTGAAGCACCAAGTAATGTGAAGTGGTTATAAAATTTGGTTTGTCAATAGTCAAAATTTATTGAGTAACTAAAGATGTCTTTGTTTTGACTATGTGAATTATCTTTTAAATATCAAAAAAGGAATAATGAGATTTTTATTTAGAACTATAGTTTTTTTTATACTCTGGACTCATACAGTAATGATTATTTATGCTCAAGAAACCGGTATGAAATCGCCATACTTTAAGGTCCTTAAGTCTGAAAAAATTGATTTTAAAAACTCTTACAAGTACAATGATTTTACTTTTGTCCAAAACTTTAAAGTAGGAAATGATGAATATAAAAAAGTATATTTTAAAAACAAATATGGTATCTACAATATGACCCAAAATAAATGGGTGGTAAATGTTGATGCTGATAGGGTGAAAATAATAAATGATTCTTTATTTCATCTAAAAATAAATCCATCTAAAAATAAATTGTATCACATAGACCCATTATCCAAATATAATTTGGAACATGAGTTTGGAATAGAAGTTGCAGAGAATTTTTTATTATTTCTAGCCGATGGATCTAATCCTTTTCGTACAGAGTATCCAAGGATGTTTTTTCCAAAAACATCTGTGAATAAAGTGTTGCCTTATTATCACGCTCATATTATCAATGATACATTAATAGGGGTTAATAATAATAGAAAGTCTAATATCATTAACCCTGAAGGTAAATTGATATTTAATAAATGGTACAATAATTTAGATTTTCAAGACAGTGAGTTTTTAGCAACTAACTTAAACACTTTAATTCACAGACTATACGCAGTTTTGGATTATAATACTGGTGAGATTAAGGATTTACCTAACTTTAAGTTTAATACATTTAATTTTATAAAAAATCCGAAAGAAGGCAAATATTCCGTATTCGAAAAAAAAATTGGTAAAACATCTTTGTTAATTGACACTTTTTATAGTGTAGATGAAGGAACCATTATTTTGTCTTCTGATAATAAATACTATGCACTAAGAAGAAACAATTTTAAAAACTTACCAGATTTAATACACGACTACAAAGCACGGTTATGTGATTCTATCAAAGTACTTAGAGGGGGATTGAAAATATATTCAAATAATAACATAGGATTACAGACAAATAGGTATAACATAGACTTAAGTAATCCTATTCACCAAGACATATTTATGATAAGGACTGATAACATTTTTGTTTATGCAATTAAAAAAGATCATAAAATAACTTTATATAATGAAAATGGTAATATAATTAAGACATGTCTATGTGATAAGCCTTTTGTAGTTGGTTCAAAAAAAGAAAAATCTTATGATGATTCCATAATTTGTTTTCAGAATAACGGAAAAATTTATGTGTATGATATTTTCGGGAATTTACATGATAAAGCACTTGCGTGGATTAAAGATGAATTGGGTGGTGAACTAAATTTAGATAGCATTCAGGGCAATGAAATTATAAAAATTGGAGAGAAGTTTGGTGTAATCTCCAAAAATAAAACAATTGTTATTCCATTTGAATATGATTATATACATAAAACTATTTTTGATGGTGTATATTTGGTTATTGAAAGAGCATTTAAGGATAATTATGTTTTTTTAGTAGACACCAAAGGGAATAGAAGGGTTTCTTACAAAGGTTTTATAATTTCTCACTCAAGTCCAAGTCAAAAATATTTTGAAGCTATAGGAAATGATGGAGAATTACATTATTTTAGAATTGATTTCAATCCACTTTCGCTTGTTGAGGTAGATTACTTTGAAGAGTTGAATGATTATAAATCAGTACTGGTATCGATTGATGGTAAATATGGATTAGAATCTTTTGATGGGACTAAAATTATAGATTTTAAGTATACTAATGGACATATATTAGAATCAAAATTATTAGCATTAAAAAATTCTGACAAAAAATATGCATTATTTAATGTTGATGGAAAACGTTTAACAGATTTTAAGTTTGATACAATTCTAGCTGAATCATATGAAGAAATTGTAGCGTTTTCAAATGATACTATTTCAATATTTAAATATAATTCTGATAAGAGTAGCATCGATGTGTATAAAACTCTTTCAGCGTATAAATTTTCAAAAAGAAGATCCAGTTTTATCGAAGTGAAAAAAAATGGAAGAGTTGGAGCAATTGATTTTTTTGGAAATATAATTATTGAAACCGAAAATGATTGGATTAATCGTGAAAGTAGCTCTTATAAATATTTGCTCAAAAGGGGAAATAAATTCTACTTTAGCCCATGTAGTGAAAATGAGATATTTAAAAATGGTGTGGATACAGCTTTCTTTCTTAAATATGACCCTGGAGTATTTTTCAAAATTGGAAAAAAATATGGTCTTCATCGGCCAAATTTACAATTTACAGAAGCTTTATTTGATGATATTTATGAGATACATGGTGATTACTTATTGATAGAAATTGATAGGAATTTAGGATTGTATGATATAAAGAGAAAAATATATATTCTCGAGCCTGAATATAATGGTATTTTCTTTAAAGACAAGAATAACATCACTGCCATAAAAGGTGATTTGGTTCAAACTATTTCTATCTCTGATTTATAAAAAAACTTTTAAAACTAGATTAAACAAAATATAAGAAATTGCCTACTTCCTGATGCTCCGGATCAAAAAATGGTAGAGCGATTATTGGTGGAAATTAGGGGTGAGTTGTATAAGTGACAGTTTTCATTACCTTATACTAAATCCGATAGATACCGCTGAAGTGTTACAAGTTCTGCGAGAGAATCTTTTTAGCTCACAGATAACACGGATTGCACAGATTTTAATAGTAGATATTTCATTTCATCTGTGAAATCTAATAAATACCAATGTAGCGGCACAAGTTCTGCGAGAAAAATAAAAAATAAATTTCTTCTACGCAAAAAGATTGCGCACACCACTTTTAACTTTGCATCGTTATTTATATAAAATACAAAAATACAAAAAAAATGACTTTTCCTTATAAGTATTATTTTTATGGCTCAAGTAATTCGGTTGATAAAGATGTTTTAATCCAAATTGAGAAAAAAGAGATCCCACAGGTGCAAGAAGAAAGAAAAATATTTTTAAAAAATTTGGAATTGGAATATCATCTAAATTGGAATACGAATCTTATTGTAATTGAAAATGGGATTATAATTGATACCATTTATCCTAAATCATGGGTTGACTCACTAAATAATTCTTTATATGTAACTTATAATTTACACGAGCAAGTATATGAAAATCCGATAAATTCCATGGTGAAAAGACATAAATTGCTTGCTATTTACAAAGCAGTACGGACAGTGTTGTCTTTAAATAGCAGGACGGACAAACGGACATTTATAAGACCTTTTCTAAACGGTATTCATGATTTTAATTTAAAACTCAAATCATTAAAATCAATTGATCTTAGAGATATCAATTCATTCAATCAAAAGAATTTTAAAGATATTGATATTTGGAAAACAATATCATTTTATGTCGGTCAAAATGTTTTACTCATAGAACAAAATATTGAAATTTATACCAAAAATGATTTGTTAAGGTTTTATCCAGAATTGAATGTTTTTATAAATCGATTTGATTATTCAAATACTGATTTGAATTTTCTTCATAGTTTATTAGAATATTGGATTTCTCTAGTAGAAAGTTATGGTATCTACCTTTCGCAAGGAGAGCGCTTATCTTGTAATAATGAATTTATAAACATGAAGAATGAAACTTTTTAATATTAAAGTTTTTGAACAAATATCATGACAAAACTTCCATTCACCATAGATGCACTAGAAGAAATGATTTCTTCAGTTTACGTTCGCATGACCAAACATCCGGAGCGACCGCTATATATCTATAACTATACGGCCAAAACGCAATATGAATATATGTGGAATGAGGTGACAATGCTTTGCAGGGGATTGATATTGGATGAAAATTATACGATCGTGGCAAGACCGTTTACCAAGTTCTTTAATTATGGTGAAGTGCCTGATCAACAGATTCCGTCGCTGCCCTTTGAAGTGTACGACAAAATGGATGGCTCTTTGGGTATATTGTATTGGTGGAATGACCGTCCATATATCGCTACAAGAGGATCTTTTACAAGCGAACAAGCCATCAAAGCTAATGAACTTTTACATGGCAAATATGCCAAAAGTATCGATCAGCTAGACAAGACCAAAACCTATTTGTTTGAGATTATTTATCCAGAAAATCGCATCGTCATAGATTATGGTCATAAGGAAGAATTAGTATTATTGGCTATCGTAGATATAAAAACCGGAGTAGAAACTCCTTTGACAGATGTAGGCTTTCCTGTTGTCAAAAGATATGATGGATTGTATGACCTTGATGCAATTCGTATGATGCAGATGGACGAAAAGGAAGGATTCATAATACGATTTGATAATGGGTTCAGAATTAAAATCAAGTTTGCGGAGTATG
Organism: uncultured Aureispira sp.; assembly: GCA_964526715.1. Classification (GTDB taxonomy): domain Bacteria; phylum Bacteroidota; class Bacteroidia; order Chitinophagales; family Saprospiraceae; genus OLB9. The sequence goes on from CAZGMB010000052.1 coordinate 5,104, forward strand.
TACGCTTGCACAGAATCATCACTCAGGTATCTTCCAAAACCATTTGGGAGCATCTGCGCGATAACCAATCTATGGATGAATTGTTGGATAAAGTACCTGATGAGTTTTATAATTGGGTACGTACAACGATTGATGAATTTTGGGAAGCCTATCGAAAAATAGAAGCAGAAGCAAAAGCCGAATACAAAGAACTAGAAGACCGAAAGGCAACCGCTTTATATTTTCAGACGTGTCAACATCCTGCCATCCTCTTCAAGATGTATGAGAAAAGAGCATACGATGCCATCATTTGGAAAATGTTGAAGCCTAAATATGAAAGGCCATTTAGGAATGATTTAGAAAATTAAATGAATGTAAAATGATAATAAAAATTAAATGTAAAAATGAATTTCTATTAGATATTCTAAATAGAAATCCTAATACTGATTTTGGAATATATGCTAGGCCGCTTAAAAAAGGTGTTGTCATTGGTCAGGTAGTTACTTCCCATCAATACGATATCGTTTTTCAGGATACTAAATACAGTTATTTGCCTGAAGAAAGCAATCAAATTGACTTTCAGAGTTATTGTAGCCCATTAGTTGTGATGGATATTTGTACGGACTTTTTTAGTCATTTGTTAAAGACAAAGAATGAAGTTTTGTCCAAAGAATTGTCTTGGTTAAATAAGACAATTGGCAATATCGATACAGAAAAATGTACCATAGAAATTCCTTCATTTTACATTAATTCAAGTTGGGTAAGAAACGAAGTTTTTTTGTTGTCAAAATATTTTGAAGGAATAAAGACGCAACATCAAAATGGTCATAATTTCAAACTTATCATTGAGTCCAACTCTGTTTTTGATGCAGTGAATTTGCTTAGTCTGACTGCCTTGTTTACACATATCACAAATGATTATGGCATTTACACCTATATTGACGAGTCATTTGCAGATAAATATGCTAGAATTTTAACTAATTTAGATAATGTACCCTATTTTGTATTTTATCTTTTTATCAAAAGGGCAGTGCGGTCTGAAAAGTTGTTTTTGCTAGTAAAGCCGGTTTTTGAATCATACCTTCTTAAACATGGTCTGAAGACAGAACTGACATGGTACCCAACTCATCAAGCAAGAATTATCTATATTTTAGATAAGTTAGATTTTCATATCCCTATTCTCGATATAGGGTGTGGAGAATTGCTTTACTACAAAAAAGTCATGAGTAAGGGATTCAAAAAATCATACTATGCCGTAGATAGCGATGAACAGTTTGAAGGTATTGCAATGGCAATTGGGTCAAGATACTCAGAAAATAACTTGTTTTTTTACTCAGATTTGAACCAGTATCCAGATCAAGAAAAAGTAAATATAATCATGTCAGAAGTGATAGAACATAATACAAAAGAGAATGCCACAGTGCTAATTAAACACGCTTTGGGTCTTCAATTTGCTTCGATAATTATCACTACTCCAAACGCTGATTTTAATAAATATTATAGCGAAACAATGGAGCGAAGACATGATGATCATCAATTTGAACCAACTGCTGATGAATTTAGGCAATTAATAGTAGACAGCGTTATTGATGTCCCAAATTTGGAAATTTGTTTTGATTTTATTGGGGATAATATTAATGGAGTCCAGCCTACACAAGTTTGTATCATCACTAAAAAAGAAGTAAAATGAACGAAAAAAGAAATATCAAAAATAGAATAGAGTGGTTTTGTCAGAATAAGATAAATGCCTTTTCACCCACGATCTCACCTGCGCCAAAGTCGTGGGACAAAAATGAAATAGAGTCGCCATTCGAAGGATTAAAATACTATTTTGATCGTGGTGTAACAGAGTTTGTGGTTCAAAAAAAATATATGGGTTCCTATTGTGATATATATTTAAAAAAGGAAATTAATGATAGTTATTTTGTAAGTAGGAATGGCCATAAAGTAATGCATATTGATGTAGAAAAAGCAATAATGGCTTGCGCAGACATACATGCCAGATTTGATTGGAAAGATTTAAGCTTGGTAATCATACAGGCCGAAATGTTGCCATGGAGTGTATTAGGCAAAGGATTGATCAATAATGAGTTTTGGGCTTATCACCATTCGCACAAGACGCATCATGATTATCTCAAACAATCAGAATTGTATGACAAAATAGAGAAAGTAAGGTCATCAGAAGCCTATCAAAAATATATTGCTGATAAAAAAGTATTGGGTGAAAAGGCCATAAAAAAAGAGTATCCAAGTCATGTGACCAGGCAATATGATTCTATCGAAGCTTTTAAAATGTTGGATCTCGATAAGTACGAACAGGGAATCACCATTTTTGGCGAACAAATTTCACATTTTGGAAGTGAAGGTGATATTTCTTTCAAACCTTTTAATGTTTTGAAAAAAGTGTTTGATGATGGATCTGAAATCGTTGTAAATGATAATCTCAGTTTTGCGGATGTAAGTGATGACGAGTTTTTGGAGATAAACATTGAGTCTCCAGACGATTTAGAAACCAAAGCGAAAATGGTAACTGAATGGTTTAATAAATTATCAACTGAAAAGGAAGAAGGTATTGTCATAAAACCACGAATTTCATTTCTGAAAGATTTACCACCAGCATTTAAAGTGAGAAATAACCAATATTTGGTAATGATTTACGGCATTGATTTTATAAACAACTATCAATATAACATGCAGAAAAGGAATATTGACAAAAAAATCCAATGTTCTATAAACGATTGGGCAATCAATCATGCTTTGTTGAAGGTAAAATATAAGGATATTCATTCTGAAAATTATCACTTAAAAAATTTGGTTTATGACCGTATAATGGGAGAAAAAATAGAATCCACCATTGATTCGCGACTTTAATCGTTTGTATTGTATTTTAATTATTCTTTCAAAAAATAAAAATTATAATGAGCAAATATAAAAATCCACAATTGTTAATTCTAGTAGGTCCACCTGGTTCAGGTAAGTCTACTTTTGCAAAATATCACTTAAGAACTGAAGAAAACTGGTTTAGAGTAAATAGAGATGATTTACGTTCGATGCAGTTTAGTCAAGAAAATTTGAGCGAAGATGAAGAAGCATTACTCACTAAAATGGTAGATAGTGCAATCATTTCTTTGCTTAATAATAAAGTCAATGTTGTTGTAGATGCCACGCACACTCGAAAGGAGTTCTTAAACCAATATATAAGTAAGTTTAACCATCTAGCAGATATTTCATTTAAATTATTTGAAGTAGAAACCGAAGAGTTGAAGCAAAGAGTGATTCAGAGATACCAAGAAACAGGTAAATTTATTCCACCAAATGTCTTGAAGCGATTTATTGAGCAATATGAAAATGTAAAACATACTTTTGATTTTTCAAGGAGACCTAAAGTTCGTCCTGAAAACATAATACGTACCCAAGACACATCCCTACCCAAAGCCATCATCTGCGATCTAGATGGCACTTTATGTCTGATGAATGGTCGTAGCCCTTTTGATGCGTCGAGGTGTGATGAAGATCTACCGAATATTCCTGTAGTCAATATGGTCAAAAATTATCATCAGTTGGGATACAAGATTATTTTGGCATCGGGCAGGGAAGACACGTTTAAGCCACAGACAATGACTTGGCTGGAGCGCTTCGGTATCGCTTACGATAAGTTGATCATGAGAGCAGCAGGAGATTTCAGGAAAGATGCCATTATTAAAAAAGAAATTTTTGCTAATCACATAGATGGGAAATATTTTGTAGAATTGGTCTTAGACGATAGAAATCAAGTGGTGGATCTTTGGCGTAATGATTTACAACTGCCTTGTTTTCAGGTGTTTTATGGAGATTTTTGAGGTTTAATGGAGCAGGAAGACTTATTTATAATATTCTTGCTGCTCACATTTTTGACGATGATTAACTTTTCATAAAAATAATTTAACACCCTGATATACTTACTGAAATTGCCATGTATTTTTACATCATATATGCTTTACGGTAACACATATCGGATGTTTAAAATCTTTATCTGGAATGTTTACATTTTCTGATTAGAACTTTTTATAAATTTAAATTGTTATAAACTATTGATAAACAAACATAATGAGTAGAAAACCAAGACAACTCAAAGAGTCTGATTTGATACAACAAATCGAAAAACTATTATCTAAAAATCCGAATACCCGATACAATCATATACAGATTTCGCGAAAAATAAATGTAGCCAATCCTCCCGAATCTATCAGGCAGGCAGTGATGAAACTGGTGACAGAAGGGAAAGTGGTAAAACTAGCCGAAGACAGGTATAAATGGGAAACGAGAGCTGCATCTAGCCAAAACCATAAAAAACGAAAAACAGAGGATGAAATTTTATACTCCGGGACGGTAGATATGACGCGCTCAGGTGCTGCATACATCATTCATTCTGAAAGCGTGGAAGATATCTATGTCCATTCTAAAAATCTCAAAGGCGCGCTACATAAGGACGAAGTCACAGTGTCAGTTATAGAAAGTAGATCTCGTAGAAGACCAGAAGGAAAGGTCGTTTCTATAGAAAAAAGAGCACTTACCCGGGTGATAGGTCATATCAGAATATTTAATAATTATGCTATCCTGACGCCAGACAACTCTAGGATATACCCGGAAGTTTTGGTTCATCACAATGATATATTAGGTAGTAAAGATAATGATCGGGTGGTAGTAGAAATTACATCTTATGGAAGAGGCCAAAATAAAGCCATTTGGGGCAAAGTACTCAAAGTCCTGGAAGAAATTTCTGACATTGAAATGAATATGCAGTCCATCTTGTTTTCGAATGGTTTTGATCCGGAATTTTCACAAGAAGTACTTCATGAAGCTGAGATAATGTCAGGAGTTATATCTGAAGATGAAGTAAAAAAACGTAGGGATTTCAGGCCAATAACCACATTTACTATAGATCCACTAACTGCCAGAGATTTTGATGATGCCCTATCTATTCAGCATCTTGAAAATGGAAATATAGAGATAGGTGTTCACATTGCAGATGTAACCCACTTCTTGAAAGAGGGTACTTTATTAGACAATGAAGCTTTTAGACGTTCTACCTCGGTATATTTGGTGGATAGAGTGTGTCCTATGCTGCCCGAAAAACTGAGTAATGATTTATGTTCTCTTAATCCTCACGAAGATAAATTTACATTTTCGGCTTCATTTGTATTTGATTCACAATTCAATATAGTAAAGGAATGGTTTGGTAAAACGATCATTCATTCTGACCGAAGATTTACCTATGAAGAAGCTCAGGAAAGAATAGAAACTGGACAAGGTGATTTTGTGGCTGAAATTTTATTATTAGATAGAATCGCCAAACATCTGCGGAAGCAAAGATATGATGAGGGTTCCATCAGTTTTGAGTCTGAAGAAGTACAATTTATCTTAGGTGAAGATGGACTTCCAACGGGTATGTATGTAAAAGAGAGAAAAGATGCCCATATGTTGGTAGAAGATTTTATGCTTTTGGCCAATAAAAGAGTGGCAACATTTATGGCAACTAAAGCTAAGCCTGAGATACCTTTTGTCTATAGAGTCCACGACCTACCTAATCCTGACAAATTGGCTGATTTTGCGTTATTTGCCAAAGAATTGGGTTATCATTTTAAAATGGATAAACCTGATCAAATTGCTGACTCATTCAATAAGTTGGCTATGGCATCATTAGAAAACCCAATATTAAAACTTTTGGAACCATTGGCTATCCGTACTATGGCGAAGGCTGTTTATACAACAGAAAACATCGGCCACTATGGTTTGGGTTTTGAATATTACACCCATTTTACGAGTCCTATTAGAAGGTACTCAGATGTTCTCGTTCATAGGATTTTATTCAAAAATCTTACTGAAATTTACAGAGAAGATAAAGAAAATCTAGAGAAGAAAACTAAACATATATCTGATCAGGAGAAGAAAGCAGCAGAGTCAGAAAGAGAGTCTACCAAGTACTTTCAGACATTGTACATATCCAAATATATAGGTCAGGAGTTTGATGGTATCATTTCCGGAATCATAGAAAAAGGTATTTTTGTAGAGTTACCAGAAAGTAAAGTCGAAGGTTTGGTCACATTTGACAGTATGGGAGAAATATTTACGGTACCTACCAGCAGGCTGAAAGCCAAGTCTAGGATATCGGGTGATGAATTGACCATGGGACAAAGAGTGAGAGTACGAATTTTGGGTGCAGATCCAGATACAAGGCGTACAGATATGGAATTGGTGATAATGTAATGAGTACTTAGGCTTTTTTCAAAATAATATTATCTAGCAATCTCACGCCTTCGGCTTTCACTACGGTACAGGCTACCACATAGTCGTGTTGGCTAAAGTCTACTATTGATTGTAATGTATGTCCATCCACGATTTCAAGATATTCTGGATCAAAAGGCCCTGTCTTTAGTTTTCGTAATGCTTGACTCTTTACGACTTCGACAGGTTGGGTTAAAACTTGCTTTTTTACATACTTTAACGTCTTGTAGATTATACTTGCCAAGGCTCTAGTTTCTGGACTAAGTCTTACATTGCGGGAGCTCATGGCCAATCCATTTTTTTCTCTTACAATAGGACAAACAACCAAATGGGTGTGTATGCTGAGCTTTCTGATGATGTGTGCAATGATGGTAAATTGCTGAAAATCTTTCTGACCCATATACAGATGATCGGGCTGAACGATATCCAAAAGTCTTTTGACAACCTGAGCTACGCCTTTAAAATGTCCTGGCCTGAATGCTCCTTCCATAGTCTTGTCCAACCCACCTAAATCTATAGCAGCACCTTCTTCCATACCATTGGGATAAATATCAGATACTTCAGGCGCATAAACAAAATTTACTTTAGTAGGCATGAGTTTGAGTAGGTCATCTTCGAGATTTCTTGGGTATTTATCAAGATCTTTTTTATCATTAAACTGTGTAGGATTTACAAAAATAGATACTACAGTGATGTCGTTTTCTTTTTTAGCTTTTTTGACCAGTTTTAAGTGACCATCATGGAGTGCGCCCATGGTAGGTACAAAACCAATTGTTTTTCCTTTTGACTTAAGTACCGAGATTGTTGACGTTAACTCTTCTGCATTTGTGAATACTTGGATCATATTTTTCTGTTGTGAGAAAACCATTTTTTGATGATGAGTTCTGCAGGTTTGCCTTGTGGAGTATAATCTTTTTCAGGATACCCTTCATGACCCATACCGTCAGGAAACCACTTCCATAAAAAACCACCTGCCCAATAAGTCTCGTTGGACAAAGATGACCATAAGGCGTCATATGCCGTCGCCTGCGCTTTATTGTTGATTTGGAGTTGGTCTTTATTTTTTTCTATTTCCCATACCTTTCCCGCACAACCATCAACAGACATATATCCATACTCAGTGAATAATATTTTTTTTCCTGTTTTACCTGAAAAGGATTTCAAAGTTTTTGAGATAGGTTTCCACTCTTGCTGCAAATCATTGAGAAGCGGATTTTTATCATCTGTCAATGGGAAGTAACTGCTGATACCTACAAAATCTAAATCTTTCCAAAAACTTACTTTTTGGTAATGATCCCAATTGGCCGAGTAGGTAAGTTTTCCACTATATTTTTTCCTGATGTCACTGATGAGTGTCTTCCAGTATTGGGGCCTTTTCTCTACAGAATGGTTGATTTCTGTCCCAATACAAAGCATTTCTACTTGATGTTTTACAGCGAGATCTACATATTCAAAAATATATTTTCGGTATTGCTTTTCCCAGTTTTGCCAGTCCTTTTCATTATCAAAATTTAAATCTCCGATCCAGCCTCCACCGATATATATTTGAGGTTTGAGCATCACTTTTAGTCCTTGATCTTTGGCTTCCATCACACAGCATTCTACACCTTCTTTTTTTTCTCCCCACCATTGCCATTCCAGATTATGTCGGATATCTGATGTCCCTTTTTTTATAAAGCCATAGGGCACAAATGATACCCACTCCGTATGGATAGATGTAAGTTTTTTGAAGGCTGGGGCACCTATTTCTTTAGGAGGAGCTACTACCGTGATTCCTTTTATGGTAGTGACAGGTCCTGATATTTCATTAGTCAAAACAAATGAAAATAAAAGATTAGTTATAATCAGTAAAAATATAAATATAACTAATTTTGATTTAAATGCCTTCATCTATTCGAGATGTAATGATTAGGAGTGCCACACTTTATTTTTTACTTTTTTTTACTTTTTTAGGGTTCACCAGTTTCATTTCTTTAACCAAGTGTCCTGCACCTGCATACTTGTCTATCACCCAAAGAATATATCTTGCGTCCACCATGATATTGCGGCAGATACTAGCATCATAGTTGATATCACTCATCGTACCTTCCCATACTCTGTCAAAATTTAATCCTATCAGATTGCCGTGAGCGTCTATAGCCGGACTACCTGAGTTTCCACCTGTAGTATGATTGGAACCAATAAAACATACGGGCAATTTCCCCGTTTTATCTGCATACGGACCGTAATCTTTGGCTTTGTATAGCTCTAGCATTCTAGGTTGTAGGTCGAATTCGTAGTCACCAGGAATATATTTCTCAATCACGCCATCCAGATAAGTCACAGGATTATAGGTGACCGCATCTTTGGGTTGATAACCATTTACTTTTCCGTAAGTAACTCTCATCGTACTATTGGCATCTGGATAAAATCTTTTTTCTTTAAATACTTCCATCTGCGCTTTGGTATATAAAGCAAGTTTGAGGTCCAATTCTCTTTTGATGCTGTTATATGGAGTTGATATTTCTTTACTGTAGAAATCAGCCCAACCTGCTGCAAGGGCGTACATGGGATCGCTTTTGATAGCACTGACCGCCTTATCAGGACTTAAATTCAAAATGGCTAATGCTTCTTTTTCTGATGTAAAACTGCACAATTGATATTGATCTTTGACCATCTGATCATAAGATTCTGCAGTACTCATGCCTAAGTTTTCTCTTTGCAAAAAGTCAGGTACAAATTTTTTGTCCAATTTTTCTACATACATAGTTAATAGAGCCGTCATTTTTTCCTGATCTATCTGACTGTCAAAATCCTTGTAAAATCCGGCTGTATTGTCTTTTACTCTTTGTAGCATGTCGATGTACCCTTTTTCTCCATTTTTTTCATAAGCATTAACTAATCTCTTGAGTATACCCATATAACTGGTAATGTCTACATTTCTAAGCACTATCTCGGAGTAGTAATCATTGGCCAAAGCATATGGATCTATATCTTTATAAAGCTTTCCTAGATCTGACAATAGGTTTTTGTAAGGACTATCTGGGGCAAGTCTTTTCTGAAAATCGGCTTCGTATTTGAGTTTTTTGTCAACTGCATTCGTTTGTTTAAGTCCCATGGATTCGCCGATCCATTTTTTCCAGTAATTTGCTATTGTGGCATACTTGGCCGCATATTTAATTTTGGTTGCTTCATCTTGTCTCATGTATTTATCCATAATGCCCAAAGACGTTTCTCTTATGGAAATTTTGGCCGGATTTAACGTTTCCAATACCTGAGTTACGGCTGACGCAGGAAGATATTGGTTGGTTCTACCTGGAAAACCAAAAACCATAGTAAAGTCACCTTCTGAGACTCCATCCATAGATACAGGAAGGAAGTGTTTAGGCTTGTAAGGTACGTTGTCTTTGGAGTATTCAGCTGGTTTATTGTCTTTGCCAGCATAGATGCGGAATAGCGCAAAATCGCCAGTATGTCTTGGCCAAACCCAGTTGTCTGTATCAGATCCATACTTCCCTATAGACTCAGGTGGTGCACCTACTAATCGTACGTCTTTATACACCGTAGTGACAAAGGCAAAGTACTGATTTCCATCAAAAAATGGTCTGATCATAACATTCTGATAAGATTCCAGCTTGTAGGTTTCTCGAATAGCTGTGAGGTTTTTATCTATTATCGATTGGCGCTCAGCAGCGGTCATTGAAGGTGTGACACCAAGGAGTGCTTTGGCTGTTACGTCATCTATATAATCAATAAATGTGGCTGTAAGTCCTGCATTCGGGAGTTCGTCCTGATGCGTTTTGGCCCAAAACCCATTTTTAATAAGATTGTTTTCTACGGTGGAGTGAGATTGTATCTGACCATAACCACAGTGATGATTTGTAAGTAGTAAACCATTGGAAGAGATCAATTCTGAAGTACAGAATCCGCCGAAATGAACGATGGCATCCTTTAACGAACCCTTGTTGACATTGTAGATATCGTCTGCTGTGATTTTCATGCCCATACTCTTCATTTCTTTTTCATTGAGAAGTTTGAGTAGTTGAGGAAGCCACATACCTTCCCCAGCAAATGTAGTATTATAGGCAATAATAAAAATGAATACAATAGATAAAAAACGCAGCATGATATTAAAATTTAATACAAAGATAGGCTTTATAGTGAATTGCAATTACTTTGTAAAAAATATTATTTTTACTGCATAGAAAATACCACTTTTTGAATGTAAAATTTTACAGATTCAAATCTTCTGGTGCGAAAAGTACTGTAATCAGATTTTTTCCACGATTTTATAAGTCGTATCTACATCTCCCATGGTATAGAAATGCAAGCATGGAACATCAGCCGCTTTCAGCTCTTTGCATTGGGCTATACACCACTCTATGCCTAGCTGCTTGATATCTTTGTCTTCTGTTTTGAGCAATTCCTTGACTAGTGGCTCTGGAAAATTGATAAAAAACTTTCGTGGAATGGAGTTCAGTTGATACTTTTTGGTCAATGGTTTTAATCCTGGTACAATGGGCACATTGATTCCGGCTTTGACACAAGCATCTCTAAATTTAAAAAAATTATCATTATCAAAAAACATTTGAGTCACAATATAGCTAGCACCGGCATCTATTTTTTGTTTTAAAAACTCAATATCTATAGCTAGATTGGGCGCTTCAAAATGCTTTTCAGGGTAGCCTGCCACACCTATACAAAATTCCGTAGGAGTACCTTTTTCAATATTGGAATCTAGATAAATCCCATGATTCATGTTGTCGATTTGTTTTACTAGATCTACGGCAAACTTATGACCATTGGGTTCGGGTATAAACTTATCTTCAAATTGTCGGGCATCGCCTCTGAGTGCGAGTACATTATTAATTCCTAGAAAATTTAAGTCTATCAGTGCGTTTTCTGTTTCTTCCACACTAAAACCACCGCAGATAAGGTGAGGTATCGCATCTACTCCATATCTATGCATGATAGAAGCACAAATGCCTACGGTACCTGGTCTTTTACGAATAGCGGTTTTTTCATAATATCCGCTTGGCCTTTTATTGTAAACATACTCCTCTCTGTGGTAAGTGACATCTATAAATGGTGGTTTGAATTCCATCAAAGGATCCAATGTTTTAAAGATGTCAGTCATACTTCCTCCTTTGAGAGGTGGCAAAACTTCAAATGACACCAAAGTCTGACCTTTGGATTTTTCGAAATAATCTGTGATTTTCATGAACTACCCTTATATGAGCCGCAAAGGTACGATACGGCATAACACAATTCCTAACAACTCAGGTGTTAAATTAGAAATATTAAAAACCAAATTACTTCTTTTTCTTAAAGTCGCCTCTTCTCCATGCATCAATAAAGTTTTTCCATGCTATGGGATTGAAAACATTCATAGGGCGAGTCTGCCCAGTATATACATAGTCAGTAGCTTGTTGCTTGAGCACTAAACTAGATGTTTCACGTCCATCAGAAGGTACTGAGTATCTTATTTCTTTAAGTTTTTCGTCTGCAAGATTAGCCATAGCGTTTTCTCTAAGCTCATTGGAAATGTCTATGGCAAGAAATTCCTGTTTAAAATGTTCTTTACTAGGCCAAGGCATAATGACAGCTTCTGGTAGCAAATAATTATCTTCAGTCATGATTTGTACCCACGTATATCGGTCTGCTATCAGCTTTTCTGGTATTTTGATTTCTACTGTTTGATATCCGATTCTAGAAAAGACAACAGTCTCACCGGCTAAAGCTACTAAGGCAAAAAAACCATCAAATTCTGTGTATGCTCCTCTATTGGTTCCTTTTACAGATACATTGGTATATGGAAGTGGTGCAGGATTTCCTTTGTCATCTTCGTATACTACCTTGCCAGAAAACTCTATGACTTTAATAGGTTCATCTTTTTGTTGACCAAATACAAAAGTAGTGGCGAACATTACTAATATTGCGAAAAATCCTGACTTCATATGATCTAATTATGCATTGAAAACAAAACTAATTAATTACCATTTAGTTCAACGATAAAAAAGACGTAAATATAGTCTTTATATCACATTTAACACGATTTTAACTTGAAAGTAGGAAGAAATTATATTCTTTTGAATACCCTTATTTCAATGAACCCAAGGCGTTTTTGACTACTTCCATCATATCTGTCACATAGATAAACTGTATCCCTTTGACATATTCAGCAGTAATTTGTTCTACGTGCCTACGATTGTCTTCACATAGCATGATTTCTTTTAAGCCTGCTCTTTTAGCTGCCAAGACCTTCTCTTTAATACCACCTACAGGAAGTACTTTTCCTCTTAGTGTTATTTCTCCCGTCATGGCAAGATGAGATTTTACAGGTTTTTCTTTAAGAGCTGAAATTATTGCTGTAAGCATGGTAATACCTGCACTTGGACCATCTTTAGGAATAGCGCCTTCGGGAACATGGATGTGTAGATCTGTGTTTTCAAAAATTTCTGATGCCAAATCAAATTGGTCCGCATGAGCTCTGATAAAACTCAAAGCCGTGGTGGCTGATTCTTTCATCACATCGCCTAGATTTCCAGTCAGTGTAAGCTTTCCTTTACCTTTACTGGTACTAGCTTCTATAAATAGTATATCACCTCCAACTTGTGTCCAAGCCAAGCCTACAGCAACGCCAGGTACATTTACAGAAGTGTACATTTCTTTATCAAATCTTACTGGTCCGAGCGCATCTGTGATATCCTTTTCGGTAAGTTTTACATTGTACGCCTCATCCATAGCCACTTTTTTGGCTACTGATCTCATGATACCTGCAAGACATCTATCCAATGACCTTACACCAGACTCACGGGTATATTTCTGAATGGTAAACTCTAGCAGACTTGGACTCAACACAGCAGATTTATCTTTCAACCCATGCTCTTTAAGCTGTTTAGGAACCAAATGTTTTTTAGCTATCTCTACTTTTTCTTCCATGGAGTAGCCACTGATTTCTATGATTTCCATCCTGTCTAGAAGCGCAGGTTGTATCGTAGATAATGAATTTGCAGTAGCAATGAATAATACTTTGGACAAGTCATAATCTATATCCAAATAATTGTCATGAAATGTCGTATTTTGCTCTGGATCCAATACTTCCAATAATGCCGACGAAGGGTCACCCCTGAAATCCTTGCCCAGCTTATCTATTTCATCCAATATGAACACAGGGTTGGATGTTTTTGCTTTTTTAATGGATTGTATGATGCGGCCAGGCATTGCACCAATATACGTTTTTCTGTGTCCGCGTATTTCGCTTTCATCATGCAAACCACCTAAAGACATTCTGATAAACTGTCTGCCTAAAGCTGTAGAAATGGACTTGCCTAGACTCGTTTTTCCTACTCCGGGAGGTCCGACCAAACAAAGAATAGGAGCTTTCATATCTCCTTTGAGTTTAAGGACGGCTAGATGTTCTATGATTCTGTTTTTGACATCTTCTAGACCAAAATGATCGTGATCAAAGACGGCCTTAACTTTTTTAAGGTTAAAATTGTCCTTGGATACTTCATCCCAAGGTAAATCCAACATGAGTTCCAAGTAATTTAAGATAACAGAATACTCAGCTATTTGTGGATTGATTCTTCTGGCTTTAATGATTTCTCTATCAAATGCTTCTTTGGCTTCCTTGGGCCATTTCTTTTTAGTTGATAAAGCTTGAAGACGATTAAGTTCTTCTTCATGAGGATTTCCGCCCAGTTCTTCCTGAATAGTTTTGAGTTGCTGGTTCAGGAAGTACTCCTTTTGTTGTTTTTCGAGATCTCCTCTTACTTTAGATTCTATTTGATCTTTTATTTGGAGCAACTGAAGCTCGTTATTCATCACATTTAGGACTATATGAGCCTTCGCCATGTAATCATCTGTTTCTAGAATTTCCTGCTTTTTGGTGACTCCCAAATTCATATTGGAAGCAATGAAATTGAGTAGGAAGCCATTATTTTTTATATTTTGAAGCATCATCTGAGCTTCATTGGGTATATTTGGTGATAGTTCAATAATTCTTTTAGCCAAATCCTTAATAGATGAAATTATCGCATTGAATTCCATATTTTTTTGTGGCACTTCATCATTGATGACATTAATCTGTGCTTCGAGCATTTTGTCATTCTCAATAAAATCGCCTGGAGTAAATCTAGTTCGCCCTTGCAATATTGCAGTCGTACTTCCGTCAGGCATTTTTAGTATTTTCATAATTCGTGCTACAGTGCCTATTTTGTGTAAGCCATCTGGATCTGGATCTTCACTTTCCATATCTTTTTGAGTGATGACGCCAAGTAGCTTATCTCCTTTATCAGCTTTCTGCAATGCTTTGATAGATTTATCTCTGCCTACAGTGATGGGGATGACAATACCCGGAAATAAGACTGTATTTTTGAGTGCCAAGACAGGCATGGTGAGTTTATATTGATCATCAAATTTAAGCTCATCATCGCCCATACTGAATACAGGGATAAAATCTCCTTCTTCTTGCATCTCCATCGTCATTATATTTTTATCAAACATGAATATCTTTGTTATAAGTACAAATCATTTGCAATTTATATACCAAACAATGATTCTTGTCGGTTGGCATATGTTTTTGTCTATTTTGGCAAATTTAAACGACAATTTGACATGTTTTTGGATGTGATCCTTAAATACTTCACCATTTGTGTATTGGAATTGGAATAATGAAAGAAGCATAAAATTTAAATAATTAATATTCATTTTTTTTAAACGAAAATTTTGATTTAAATACGATCTTCTAAATTTTGCCCCGATTTTTAATCCTGGTTTTAGATACTTAAAAATATTCAACATACTGCAGATTTTTCTAAATGACCAAATCGCCTTCCGTAACGGTGATATATATTTTCATAGTTGATACTACAATATAAATTTTTACTTCTAACAATAAATTTGTGTTTCTTGGTGTTTTTGGGCCTTTAACTAAAGATTGTTTTATTCATTGATATTTCACATTAAAACATCATAATGTGCTACTTTGAATACAACCATTTCTGGCCAAAAATGAGACTTAATTGAACACATCTACCACCCCAATGCTCGAATTTTACTATCCATGCTCGATTTTTACGGTATAATGTGAAGAAAATAGGGAACAATGTAAAATTTTTACTACCCATTTGGAGGACTTGCCATGTAATTTTGTGATGTACAACAAACGGTATAAAGATGCCATATATGAAGTACCTAGATAATTCAAAATCAAAGGCAGATTTCCATTTTTTGCGATCCGCCATTAGTGATCATCATTTTTCGAAGATTAGTATAATCACGTTTTGTACAATAAATATAACATAAAAAAATGAATAGTATTTCAAGATCAAAATCCAAAATGCGAACCGAATCAAGCAGTAACTTTAAATGGCTGTTTGTATTTATGGTTAGTATCTTTATTTCTGAGCAAATATCTGCCCAGGTATCACCACGCATCAGGACTACCAGTAATCTTAAGGATGCGAATGGTGCTGCTGTAAATGATGGTGTTTATACAATTATCTTTCGACTATATTATGAAGAGAGTGGAGGGACTGTGCTTTGGACCGAAGTAGCACCAGTAAATGTGAAAGGAGGAGTATATACCCATTTATTAGGCAGTATAACTTCATTAAGCAATATCAACTTTAATTTTAAACTATTTTTGGGTATGCAGATTGGTGACTTTGAACTCACTCCGCGTACAGAATTAACATATGCACCCTATGCTGTGGCTGCACAACAGGTTGTTTGTTCGGGTGCAGTAGGAGATATTAAGTACTCATTGCTCAACCCAACGCAGTTTGCTTTGGTTAATGGCGATTGTTGGGTTCCAATGGATGGGGGAGATATTTCTAATTCAAAACTGGATGTTACTTTTGGTATTGCATCGGCACCTGATGGTAGTGGTTTATTCATCAGATCACAAGAGTTTGTCAGTAGCCCTACAACCAATGACCCAGATAGAACAACATCTTCACCCATTGCTACGCTTCAAAACGACGAAGTTTTGGCTCATGGACATACAATAAATTATGGTGGTTCTCATTCGCATGGGTACACTGATAAAGAGCAGCAGCTTACTTCTGGAAATTATTATGCTTTAGTAAACAATGGTAGTTTTCCGGTTGCAGGTGATCAATATACTGATCTCCAGAGAACTAGTAGTTCGAATACCACGGGGATTAGTATAAGCAATAATGCAGGCCCAGAAACTCGCCCGATCAACATGAATGTTTGGGCATATATACGGATCAATTGATAATTGGTAGTTGCATTTATATCAAGTTTTATTTCTATTCATACACTCATAAATATTAAGTCAAATGAACCTTTATTATAAGATATTTATAATCGTTATATACAATATTTTTTTTGTAGCAAGTTTGCAATCTCAATTATCATCCCCACGTGTTAGTATTCAAGGCACGTTGAAAGATAATAATGGGTCTGTTGTAGAAGATGGGGAATATTCAGTTACATTTAGATTATATAACAGTGCAACTGGAGGAACGGCTTTGTGGTCGGAAGAAGCCATAATAAGTGTGGCCGGAGGTATATACAATCATTATTTAGGCAGCGTCAATCCCCTGAATGGCTCCAACTTTAGTAGTATATTATATGTAGGGGTTAAAGTAGGGGCTTACGAATTATCTCCACGTACAGAGTTGACTTATGCTCCTTATGCATTTGCAGTGAGAGAAGTAGCTTGCTCAGGGGCAGTGGGTGATATAAAATATTCTATTTTGCAGCCATCCCAATTTGCTCAAGTTAATGGCTCCTGTTGGGTTCCTATGGATGGTAGATCCATAAGTGGCACTGAATTAGCCACTATTATGGGTGTAAATAATGTACCCAATGGTGGAGGATTATTTATCAGAGCACATGAACACATAGGTGGTGCAAATAATGACCCGGACAGAACAAGCGCAAGTCCTATTGCAACACTGCAAGATCAAACACTTTTATCTCATGATCATCCTGTCAACGATCCAGGTCATACACATACTTATTCAGATGCACGACATGCCGATGCAACAACACCTACTTATTCTGGTATAAATAACGGTAACTACCCCAACGCAAACTCTACAACGAATACTTTATCAAGAAGTTTTTTCAATGCAAACCCATCTATAACAGTTCAAAATAGTTCAGGAACAGAAACGAGACCGAAGAACCTTAACTTTTGGATTTATATTAGAGTCAATTGATTTTATGCTTACGTATTAAAGGAAATTAAAGTATATTTCTATCTCATTCAATAAAATAAATTTCTTCAAATATTATTAAGACATGACAAATTATATAAAAATCATATTTCTACTTATATCAGCAAGTTTTATGCCTGCGGATTTAGATGCTCAATCACCAAGAGTTAGCATTCAAGGTACGCTCAAAAATGCTAAAGGAGCTGCAGCTGCAGATGGTAATTATAACGTTACCTTTAAGTTGTACACCACTCCTACTTCAGGAACTCCTGTTTGGTCTGAGGTAGCAATAGTTGACGTAGTAGGTGGAATTTACAGTCATTATTTAGGTAGCATAACTCCGTTGAATAATTCAGACTTTAGCAATCCGCTGTTTTTAGGTGTACAAGTGGGAGGGATTGAATTATCACCCCGAACGGAATTGACTTACGCACCGTATGCATTTGCTGTTCAGGAAGTTGTCTGTTCTGGGGCTACGGGTGATGTAAAATATTCTATTCTGAATCCTTCACAATTTGCGGCTGTAAATGGGACATGTTGGATACCTATGGATGGCAGGGCCATTTCCGGTTCCAAGTTGCAAAGTATTTTAGGTATCAATAATGTGCCAGATGGAAGTGGTATGTTTCTGAGAATGCAAGAATTTAATAATGTCAATAATTATGATCCAAATAGAACTAGTTTGTCCCCAATTGCATCTATACAATCAAGTGCAGTAAAACCGCATGGGCATAATGTATCTGAAACAGCTCATTCGCATCAATATTTGGATCGAAGGAGTACCACCATAAATGCACCTACTTATGCTGGAATTGGAAATGGAAGCAGGCAAGCTGCTGATGATGCAGGTGTTAATAATGTTGATTTAATTAATGAATCTGTATCTACAAATTTAGTATCTATCGGCGCCACGGTAAATGCCTCTGGAACAACAGAAACAAGGCCTAAAAATCTTAACTTCTGGATCTATGTTCGGATCAATTAACAACCATTCAATGATTATAATTTATAAATTTTATAATAGCAAATTACCATGTTAACAAAAACAGTAAAATATGTTCTCCTCTTTTGGTGCAGCCTTTTTGTGAATGTCATTAATGCACAGGAAACTGATTGCGATCCGACTGCCAATCTACCTATAACGCAGGGAGAAGTGGACTTTAATTATGGAAGTGTAACCAATTCTTTTTCATTCAGGAATAGATCAAGCTATACTGTTGCTCAGTCTGTGATTGGAAACAATGTAGCTAAAGATTTTTCTGCTCAATCTGGGTTTTGGTCCAGGTTTCTACTTCCTCCACAGGCTCCTCAGATACAATCTAGCCAAGGAGAATTTCCCGATAGAGTGCTGATCAATTGGAATCTAGATCCTTTGAGTTCTGATGCATCCAATGGTTATGTTGTAACTCGGGACGGTGCGTTTTTGGCACAAGTAGACAGAGGCATTACTCAGTTTATAGACTTTAATGTGCAACCAGGTGAGTTTTATGAGTATGGTGTCTATGGCCGCAATCAATTTGGCAACGGTACACAGGGCAAGGATATTGGCTTTGTCAATCCTAATGGTGTAGTCACCGGTAGGGTAGAGACCTTCAGCAGAAATCCTGTAGCGGGCGCGATTGTCACTTTGACTCCTAGTATTGGTAATTCTATGCTTTTTGATGGTATCAATGATTATCTTTGTGTAACGCATAAGCCTATAGTTCCCACCAATATGTGGACAGCCTCTGCGTGGGTCAAAATAGATGCAGGATACAACTCCGATGGTATTGTAGATTTGGGTAGTGATCTGAATAAAAACTTCTTTATCCATACAACGCCTTCCAGTTTGGGAAAAGGTGTCGTTGCCGGTATAGGAAATGGAACGAGTAATTTTACATTAACCCATGAATTTAGTACCGATCCCGACGGATGGCACCATGTAGCTGCAGTATATGCAGGTGGATCTCTTCTCTTGTATGTAGATGGTACATTTGTTTCATCAGGTCAGTCTGCTATTTCCAATGAAGCAGCACTTTTTACTATCGGTAGTCGCAGAAATCAGACTGGTTTCTTTCATGGTAAGATAGATGATGTACGTCTTTATAGTAGGCCTCTGACAGGATCTGAAATTTTTCTTACTAATAAAATTACTGTATCTAAATCCACGCCCGGTCTTACGGCATATTGGAAGTTTGATGAAGGTTTAGGTACCAGAGTATTTGATATCAGTGCCAATAAAATGCATGCATACATCAATGGTCCGCAGTTTTCATCAGACACACCATCTATTCAGAATGCAGGGATCTCCGATGTAGGCGGATTTTATGCTATAGAAGGTGTTAATTATAGTCAAGAACAAACTTTTACGGCTACACCATCTAAGATATTTTATTCAAATTATGCACTAGAGTTTAACTCAGCGTACCAATCTCATGTGACATTGACTTCTTTTGACTTGCCTGATAGTGCTACAGTAGAAGTGACCATACAACCATTTGATATCCAATCCAGACAAACAGTACTTAATAATGGAAATGGAGACTTCGAATTATGGATAGAATCAGGCCAACTTAAGCTTACGCTCAATGGGCAAACTCAAAATCTGGGACTACTGACAAAAAGTTATCAACATATCTCTCTTACTTTAAAAGCTAATCAAGTAAAATATTATAAAAATGGTGATTTAATCAACACTTTAAATTATACCAACATCAATGGTAATTGGGATAGCAATAATTGGCAATTAGGTGCCAGGAATGCAGGACCAACCGATTTTTTTACAGGACTGATAGATGAAGTAGCATTTTATAAGGACGACCTCAGTCAGGCTGATATCCAACTCAATGCATCTACACTTCCTGCTGGTGGTACCAATGCGGGGCATCCGGATCTATTGTCCTATTTTTCATTGGATGAAGCGGTAGGAACAGAAGTTGAAGACACCGGACCAGCTATGACAGGATTTGGAGAAGTCTCAGATGCATTCTTTTCTGTTATAACCTACAAGCAATCTGAATCACCACATAGCTTCAGACCTTCGCAAAGACTTGTAAATATCAATGAAAGCAATACAGCAGCATCAGGAATCGACTTTGTAGACGAATCTACCTTGACTGTAAAGGGAGTCGTTCGCTTTTCCAATACATTCTGTTATCAGGACAGCGTAGAAATTTATGTCAATGGAGCGCCTGCTTTCCCTCCTATTTATACCAATGAAGAAGGAAGGTTTGTGGCAGACTTTGAACCAGGATCCACAGTTAAGCTGTCTCCAAAATTTGGGGACCACGTGTTTTCTCCATCATTTTATGAAGTTAAGAGGCTCAATAGACCTATTGCAGGAGTATTATTCCAAAATTTGACCAAAAGAGAAGTTTCAGGACAGCTTACAGGTGGATTGTGTCGTCAATCGATTATACCAGAAAATGCTTATGCCATCATGAAGGTAGAAGCGCTCAATCTGTGTTACCTAAGATATGATACCATTAGAATACAAAATGGAAATTTTAAATTTACTAATGTTCCTCCTATACCTGTCAGAGTGGCATTGACCTACCATCCTAATAATACAATTTTCATGTGGTTAAATGATCAAGGAGCTCCTGAAATTGACCTCAGAAATGTAGAAAAGGATACTGTTGATTTTATTTATATAGCACCTCCGCAAGTTTATATCAAGCCTTTTGAAGAAAATGGATGTGTAAATTTACCTGTGAAGTTGTTAGAACAATCTGGTCCTAAAAACAATTATCGAGAATACTTCACAGATATTCGGGTATATGAACAGTACAATGATGGAGATATCAATAATGGTAGATGTTACCTTGATAGTTTCAATTTAAACATTGTAAATGATATCGCAGATCAACCAGCAATCAGTGTGACGGTCAAGGACACATCAACTTATAGGTTCAAGTTTTTTGCTGGGATTCCAAACTTAGGTCCTCCGCACCAGAAATTTTTGCAGGTAACTGCAGATGTTAATGGGTCTACAGCTACAGAAGTTGAAACAGTAGTGGTTTTAGGAGAGCGTTCAAGATTGTCCACATTTACTACATCATCTCCGGCGATGCCTTTGATTATATTGAGAGACCCTCCAGGAGATAAGTCAAATGCTGTGCTGACTAAAGGCACGAAACATTGTCAGACATGGTCTGATGGGTTTCTAGTTGACAATACTACTGGAACAGAGGCAACTTTTGATTTGGGGCCAACGATTACGACGTATAGCGGTTCACCATTTGGAGGGATAATAACTCAATCAAATGTGCAAAATGAGGAAGTTTTAACAGCAGGATTTCAATCTAAAATTGGCGAAAAAAATGGAGTTCAGGTTTGTGTTTCAAATGAAATGGAATTTGCTACATCTTCTGATGGTGTCGTAATCGGAGATGACGCTGATTTGTATGTAGGAGCAGCAGTGAATTTTGAGTTTAGTGCCACCGATATTTTAGCATTCGATCCCCTTACATGTACATATCCAATAACGCAAAGTATCAGAGTTAACCCTAAAAGCTTTGGTACCAACTACATATATAGCGAATATCAAATAGAAAATGACGTAATTCCTTCTAATGAACTCATCGGTGATACGGTGTCAGCTGACGCCTGGAGAAAGATTTTGCAACATAATAAAGACCTAAAAAAGAATGCAGCTTTCAAAAAGAATATCAGTTTTGATGCTTTGACAAACTATTCAGAAAGTTTTGGAACTAGTTCAACAAATTCTTTTGAGTTTTCTTATGATCTGATTTGGAATGCTTCATACAACACGACTTTGGGTTTTGATGTAATGGGTGTGGGTACCAAAGTGAAAATTGGTCATAAGATGGAACACACAACTTCAAACACGAATGGTTCCAATGATGAAACCAATCGTTTAGTTAAATTTACTTTAGGAGATGATGATTTAGGAGATAACTTTACAGTTGATGTCTTGGATGATGCTGTATTTGGAACACCTGTTTTCAAATTGAAGGCTGGTGAGAGTATGTGTCCGTGGGAATCGGGTACCCTAAACAGAGAGGAAGTTGGATTTTCAATCGATAGAGTCAATGCGCCCAATGTACCGGAAAACGATGGTGCTTTATTTAAATCAGTACTGAGTAATAAGGGACAAACAGGAAATGACTTATTAGTTTATCAAATGGGAGTAGTCCCAGGAAGTAACCCAGATTTTGCATTTATTTATCTTGAAGGAGGTAACAATGTCCAGCTAGGTCCTTTTCAAAGTAAAGAAATTCCTATTGCAATTTATAAAGGACCAACAGCATATAATTATTATAATTTAGGTGTTTTTGCAGCATCTACTTGTCAGCTTGAGCATTCATTAGCTTATGGTTACGATTTGGCAGCAAATAATAAACTTCCCAAAAGTCCAAACACTGGGCCTTATAAAACAGCAGATTTAGATAAGTTTTATAAAGAATATAGACTAAATGTAGAGTTCACAGAACCTTGTAGTCCTATTGATGTAACTTTCCCGATGCAAGATTGGGTCATCACTCCTGCCAACAATGAAGAACTCAGCATTACCTTAAATAATTACATTTATAATGATCCTGACCTTGAGTTGGTAAGAGTGCAATACAGGCGTACGGGCGGTGATGGTACCTGGACCAATATAGTGGAGCTACCCAAATCAGCATTTGCTTCCGATCCGGTATTTAAAATTGTAACTTGGGATATGTCTCTATTGGCTGATGGGCCATACGAGGTACGGGCTATCACTCAATGTTTTGATGTGAGTCTTCCAAGGGGTATATCAGAAGTCATCAAGGGTCGTAAAGAAACTCAAGCTCCGGAATTGTTTGGCGTGCCTGAGCCTGCTGACGGAGTGCTGTCTCCTGGAGATGAGATATCCGTTACCTTCTCCAAAAGGATTCTTTGTGATAGCATCTTTCAGGCTGACGGTATTGGTACCAATATTAATCTAAATAATCTTGCCCTTTTAGACATGACTGATGGAGGTATACTGATAGATGCGATTTTTACTTGTAAAGATGACAAAATTGTAATAGTACCTGCTATTCAGAATCAATTTATCGAAAATCATGTACTTAGGGTTGTGGCTACCGATATTAAAGATCTTTACAATAATGAAGCCGATCAGGTAGTTTGGGAGTTTTATGTCAATCGTAGCAATCTTTACTGGCATGGTGGTGGCATAGACGAAATAGTGTACGAAGGCAATGAAATGATTGTAACCAGAGAGATACGCAACCAAAGCGGACAAAGAACCACCTTTGAAATCAAAGCATATCCAAAC
Organism: uncultured Aureispira sp.; assembly: GCA_964526715.1. Classification (GTDB taxonomy): domain Bacteria; phylum Bacteroidota; class Bacteroidia; order Chitinophagales; family Saprospiraceae; genus OLB9. The sequence goes on from CAZGMB010000052.1 coordinate 28,768, forward strand.
TGGATGGAAGTATTTCCTCTAGAAGGTGGACTCGATCCAGGTGGTATCATGCAAGTCAGATTTGTGTTTCCGTCCAATTTGGTCAATGGATTTTATAATACTACGATCAATATGACCACTGTAGATGGCGAAGAGCCGCTCGATGTCAAACTTAGAGTGGCTTGTGAAGCTCCCATATGGAACTTTAATCCTAATGATTACAGTTACTCCATGAACCTTACTTTACAACCCAATATAGAAGGCACTCTTTCAAAGGATAGACTAGATCTTGTGGGTGCATTCGTAAATGGAGAACTCAGAGGAGTAGGTAAAGTACAATATTTTAATGATTTGGACAAACATCTTGTTTTTCTGACGGTGTTTTCTAATAATAATGATGAATTCAATAAAGATACCATCACTTTCCAGATTTGGGACGCTTCGGCTTGTCTGATTTATGGGGAGACTGTGGAGAAGTTTGAATTTTACGCTGATAGTTTGTTTGGAACACCTTTAATACCAGTAGTGATTTATACCAATAATATGGTTTTACGTAAGGTCCAAATACATCCAGGTTGGAACTGGCTATCTTATAATATTAATCTTCCTGATCCTAGTATTAATGTTGCTCTAGCTACTTTGACCAAACCACAAGGCAACAGAATCAATAACCAAACCACATTTAGTGATTATTCAACTGTCTTTAATACTTGGCTGGGTAATTTACTCAATCTGTCCCATCTCACCATGTATCAACTTGATGCTGTTGATTTTGACTCCATATCATTTGTAGGTACACCAATAGACCCTACCACGCCTATGCCATTATTAAAAGGGTGGAACTGGATAGGGTACCTCCCACAATATGGATTGCCAATCAATCAAGCCTTGAATTCACTTAATCCATTAAATGGTGATATTATTAAAAGTCAACTTCAATTTGCTCAGTATGTTGCAGGAGTGGGTTGGATAGGAAATCTAGGATTTTTAAGCTCACCTAATGGCTATATGATCAAGTTAAGTAACAATGGTACATTGAGCTATCCTGGTCCTGAAGGAAATATCCAAAATTCAGATTATAGCGACCGACCGTATTTGAATCTTTATGATCAGAATAAAACTGATTTGGATCGTATCATGCCATTAAATGAAAATTTATCTAAATGGACTGTCAATCCACAATTGTATGAATTCAATATGAATATGATTGCCATAGTCAGTCCTGATGATCAAATCGCTAATCTAATTGGTGAAAATGATGAAATCGGGGTATTTGTTGGTAATGAGCTTAGAGGTTCGGGAAAAGCACTTTATATTCCTGTTATGGATAAGTATATGGTATTTATCACGGTATATGCCAATAAAGCGGGCGAAATACTAAACTTCAAGTGGTATGATGCTTCAGAAAATAAGGAAATGGATCTTAAAGAGAAGACGGGCTTTATCATCAATGGTATTTGGGGAAGAGCAGATAATCCTTCCATTTTACACCTTAACAGTACTTCTTCAACGGCGGATGCGGATGTAAACAACGCTTTTACATTATATCCTAATCCAACTGCTAATCATTTGTATATTGAGCTAGAATCAGAGATTGCTGAAGAGATCATCATTAAAGTAACTGATGTACTCGGAAAAGAAATTAGGAGTCTTCGCCACCAAGTATCATCTGGCAACAATATTATCGAGTGGAACCAACTCAATGACATGGACGCAGGTGTTTATTGGTTAAAGTTAGCAAATAGCAAAGGTGAAAGTTATCAGAAATTTATAATCATTAGATAAACACTTGAGATGTTAGGTATTAGGGTTTATAAGGTTTCCATTTTGTATAATCACAAAAGTTGGCTAAGTTTCATCTGTCTTTTCATGCTTACAGGTATTACTTACAGTCAAAACCCAGGATGGAGTGCACCCAATGCTTCACAATATAGCTTTAGTGCCAATGTTGTTGCAAGGGTAATCATCAACGGTGTTGTATCAAACAATCCTAATGATAAAGTTGCATTTTTTAATGGAAATGAATTGAGAGGACTTGCGTCTAGTGTTCCTGCTGGATCGAATAGGTTTCACTTTGCTAGGGTTTTTTCTAATGGCGGAAAAGAAGTATTCAAAACTAAGGTATATAGTGCCGCAAATAATCAGGTTTATGAAACACTGACGATGATACCATTTAGACCCTACGGAACTTTTGGGACTTTGGATAGTCCATTAATCATAAGGGTATTTACTGATTTGGATGCACCCGTTTCTATAAATTCGTTACCACCTATATTATTGTATCAAGGTAGCGAGTACGGTCCTATAGATTTATCTAAGTATCTTGTTCGTTTTGATAACGACCCAATTGTTTGGAGCATTTTACCCAATACTTCAGTATCTGCATATTTTGATGAAGATGATCTTTACCTTACCCCTGTTCCGGGTGTTATTGGGATATTTTCAATTACATTAAAAGTTACAGAGCAAACAGTCACTCAAAAGTCAGCTACGCGTGTCTTTTTTGTTTATATACTCAATGCATTAAAACCTCCTGTGTTGGAGACTCTACCAGGACAAGGAATTGCAGCTGGAGGTCAATTCTTTTCGTTTAGCATGTATGATTACGAAAATAATTATAATGGCAATTGTCTTGAATTTGATTATTATCCTGACATATTACCATTGGGTGTGCCGGCTACAGCTCCGCAATGGATTCCTATAGAACAACTTCAAAACAATATGACCGTTGTTAGCCAAATCAAATTTACGGATAGGTATTTTTATGATCATCCTGACGACAAAGCAGCCATTATCATTGACAATCAAGTTAGATCGTTAGGTTATTTGGAAAAGTTAAATGGAGAAAATTATTATTTTTTTACAGTTAGAGGTGGCGTACAAACTAGACCCATGACATTATTGTTTTACAGTGGTGCTTCACAGCGTCTGATGACCTATCCATTTACATTGACATACAACTCTTATCAAAAATTGGGAACATTAGAGGCACCGTTCATTTTTGATTTTTCTCCTTTGAAACCCGTAATGACTGCCAACGGTTTGGTCAATATTCTGATTCAAGATCCAGCTTGGAGAGGCGAACAAAAATTTAACTTTACAGTTCAGGATTGTCAAAATCCAAGTGGCGGTAGAGATACCACAAGTGGTGTTTTTTGTGTTGTAGATAATGCAGCTACCTTACCTTTATATTACAAGGACAATGACGGTGATGGATATGGAGATCCAGCACAAATTTATCAAGTTTGTAACTCACCAGGTCTTGGTTTTGTAAATAACAATCTGGATTGTGATGACGAAAATCCAAACAGTATTCAGATCGGGATAACTTTTGAGTTTAAAGACTCTTCAGGAATATTTAATGACGGTCATGTCTGTGCAGGAGACTCAGTGATTATTACCAGTAAGAGTAAATCATCTCAGTATATCTGGAGCAATACATCTACGTCTTTTCAATTATTTTTAGAGCCCATTTCTCCAGCAACCTATACCATCACCGTGACGGGCAACTATGGCTGTACAGGAAGCGCTAGTGTTAGTGTTAGCACAGAAGGAACAGTTGTAATGAGCTCCTTAAACGATGGTCCTCGTACTTTGAGAAGTGTTTTAGGCTGTATAAGTGAGTTGGGTACCGTGACTTACGATTTACCGTCGGTATCTCATAGCTTGCTCACGGCTCCGATCCTAATAAATAAAAGTGTTACCATTGCGGGTTTAAATATGGATAACCGTCCAGAAATAAGATTTAATATGGAGTCTATAGGCCATGGATTTAACTTGTCTACGGGCAAAACATTGACCTTGCAGAATACAGACCTAAAGCTGCTAAGTCAATCGCAAAAACCCGCATTTGTAGGCTTGGGAACGGTTTCAATCAAGGATTTGGTAAAGTTTTTATCCAATTGATGTATGAATTTTCCAGATTGGAGATACAAATATTATTATGTTTGTTTTCTTCAAGAATCCATTCAGATAAACTACTTTAATTCCACTTAGTCTGGATTTTTTATTGCTCAATCAATGGAATAGTATTAGTTTTGCACTATGTTAGGGTGGTTAACTGATTTATTTAACAAAGAAACAATACCTTCGGATCCCATGAAGTATTTGATTGTAGGTTTGGGCAATATAGGCTCAGAATATGAAGGCACAAGACACAATATTGGTTTTGACGTTGTCAATTATCTAGCCAAAGATGCCGGGAGTAGTTGGTCTCAAAATACTCATGGTGATTTGTCTGAAGTAAAGTATAAAGGCAGAACTTTGATTTTATTAAAACCTTCTACCTATATGAATTTAAGTGGTAAATCAGTGAAATATTGGATGGAAAAGCACAAGATTCAACCTGAAAACCTACTTGTTATTGTTGACGATCTACATCTCGATCTAGGTAAGATGAGGCTCCGGGACAAAGGTAGTGATGGTGGTCATAATGGGTTGAAAGACATTCAGGAAAAATTTGGACATAATAATTATGTTCGTTTGCGTATGGGTATTGGTAAAGATTTTCATCCCGGGCAACAGGTAAATTATGTCCTAGGTAAATGGAAAAATCATGAGACCGATGATGTCGAAAAGATGGTCATCAAAGCGTCAGAAGCGGTTAAAAACTTTGCTACCATAGGGTTAAAATTAACCATGGATGGATTGAATAGGTAGATTATTTCATCTATTCTATAACAATTCCTTCAACCTTGAGTCTATCTATTAAAGGCATCCCAAATGCCTCTACTGGAGTCAACACACCGTACTTAGCTTTATGATTTTTTATCAGATCTAAAAGTGTAAAAGCAGCTTGAGAAAACATTTTAGAAGTTTCATTGTATCCTGGGTCACCACCAGAAAAAGTTGTTTTTGCTTTGGACGTTGCAGATTCACCTAAGCAAATCACTTCAAATTTGGATTGGGCTCTTCTGGCTTCACTTGGACCAGTACCTGGACTAAATTTCTTAAACATTTTGTCCCTGAAAAATTTGAAACGTACCATGACCATTGCAAAAATAATAGGCAATACTGTTTTAAGAACTTTCATGAATGACGTACGAACAAAAAATTGAGCATAAGCAGCAGGCCCATAAGATTCTGGTAGTCCGTAGATGCTCCTCTTTACAATATGTGGATCTACCACTGGCATGGGAATAGCCCATCCTTTAATATCGTTATTATAATGAATCTTTAGATGAATCTTAGGAGTTTCAGGATGCCTTTTAAGTCTCACCTTATGGGATGTTTTTTTGGCTTCCATATGCAATGCCTGTATGGCCGTGGTCAATGTCCCTCCCGAAAAAGTTGCATTAGTTCTGATATAACCTTTGAGTATTTTAGGCTCATTTTTTGGAAGTTTTGATGCCGTCAACCAAGCTGCAAAATCGGCAGGAATACTATCAAAACCACAACAATTGACTATGCAAACTTGGTTGTCTTGGGCTGATTGGTGATGTAAATTGTATGTATTTGCGACAAAAGATGGTTCGCCCGTGATATCCAAATAATGAGTTTTTGTATCCAGACAAGCTTTAATTACATCAGGCCCATAAGTATTAAATGGTCCCACAGCATTCATCAATATTTTAGCCTTATTGGTCATATGGAGTAAACTTTGATATTCTTTGATATCTGCTGTAATGATTTCAGGCTTAGATGCTTGACACGTATTAGCTATTTGTAAAAGTTTTTTTTCATCTCTGCCAGCTATAGCCCAACTTATATTTTCTTTTTCAGCATTTTTAGATAGGTATTGAGCAATCAATTGGCCTGTAAACCCTGATGCCCCAAAGAGCACGATGTCATATTTTTTAACTTGCATTATGGTTGGTTTTGTGTGAAGTATTGTGCTGCAGCATCTAATTCTTCAAAAAATGATTCTCCTTTTGATCTGATGATGGCGTTTTTTAAAAATTTATATACAGGAACTTTTTCTTTTGCTCCTTTGGTACAAGCTGCAGTGCAAATATCCCAACGATCGTAGTTCCAAGCTTCGAATCCTGAGATTTCATTTTTAGTAACTCTCAAAGGGTAAAGATGGCATGATACTGGTTTGTTAAATGGGATTTTACCTTCTCCATGAAGCTTTTCTATATTGCACATAGAAATACCTAGTTCGTTGGTAGTGAGAAATACACAAGCGCCATCTTCATGACAGGACGTGCCCCATACCTTAGGTTCTGCGTAGTATTCAAAACCATTATTTTGCCCAATAATGGCTTTAGAAGCTTCAGATAAATCATCCATTATAATATCTGCATATTGAGTGATCAGTTGCATCTCATTTTTTTCGAGCGGAGCACCATAGTCACCTTCAGTACAGCAGGCCCCTTTACAGGCGTGAAGATCACAGATAAATTTTTCTGTCACCAATTCTTCGCTCACAATGACATCCTGAATGATAAGCATAATATTAAAATGGTTTTATTTTACTAATGATTTAAGTCTCTCCAAATCCCTAATGAGCAATCTTTTACGGTCAAACTGAATAATGTTTTCATTGCGCAAATCATTGAGAATCATGGTCACAGATTGTCTTGATGTGGAGGTGAGGCTGGCTATATCCTGATGGGTCAAATAGTTGCGTAAAACCCATTCATATCCAATGCGCTGTCCTTTTTTTTCTACATTTTTAATAATATATTCCAATATTCTGCTTTTGGAATCCTTAAAAACCAAAGACTCTAAGCGGTCTTGAATCTCAAAGGTACGATTACCTACGATCTTCATCATTAAAATACTAAGTTCAGGAAACTTCTTCATCATTTGGTTGATCTCATCCTGCTTAAAACTTACGATTTGGCTTTCTTCCGAAGCTATCGCAAAATCCTTTCTTTTCCCCTGACCTAGTAAAGTCAACTCACTAAAGACATCACCTTCGACGAGTATGGCGGTAATGACTTCTTTGTCCTGATCATTAAATGTTCCTACTTTGATTTTTCCTTTGAGTACAAAGTATATTGCATCTAGGTTTTCATCAGGGATATAAATGTATTCACCTTTGGCCACTATCTTAATGCGTTGGGCAAACTCTTTTTGCAGATTAGGGCTGTTTGTAAGAAGCGAATTAAGATCAATGATTTCCTGATTTTCCATGATGCTTGATGGTGTCTCTCAATAAACGGATAGATATAACTTAAGTTGAAAAACTTATTATTTAATTTAAACTTCTGTATCCAATTTCAGACCAAATTTTTTGGTAAAAACACCCAAGGATTGATTTTTTTCTAGCATGTGAATATATCTTTCCTTTTGGGTCATGGATTGCACAGGTTTCACATCATCAAAATCTGGAAATAGAGATTTGTCTACTTCTATATCAAACACTAGGTCATGCACACCCAATTCATCTCTTAATCTGTCAAGCAGCACAGATTCTTGAAGTATTATATCTTTGGAGACTTGTGTCGGCACTTTTGCGAATACTGTCTTTTCCTTAAAGTCTAGGATGGCTAGTTTGAGTGCTGACTGTACACTTACTGAAGGATTGTGTTCAGTATGATGATTCCAAATTTCTTTGACACCATCTAGGCTGATATTTTTACGAGCCTCCGCTTTAAAGTCCTCGTCTTTTTTGATACTTGCTCTGATCGCGTCTATATTGCTTAGAGATATGGGAGCACTTATTTTATTAGCAACTGGTGCCGAAGGACTAGTCGTAATTTGAGTATCCGAAACAGGATGGACATCGGTTTTGGTTTCAGTATTCTTTTCCGTTTTTGGTATTAAAATGGTAGGATTATCTTCTATTTTGGATACATCTTCCTTCAGGAGTTTAGTTTTTTTTTCCTGAGATTCACCTTTTATGGCAAAAATATCGGTTTCAAAAGCTCTTTGTAAATAAGTAAGTTTACTAAGTGCAAGTTCCACTTGTAACCTTTTGTTTTTAGATCGAACTAGATCAATATCACATTGATTCAAAATATTCAATCCAGATAAAAGAAATGATGTTTTAGCTAATTGTGATTGGTTATAATACCGTTTTTTTAAGTCGTCACTGGCATCTAAAATACTCAATGTAGCTGGAGCTTTGGCTATCAAAAGGTCTCTGAAATGATCAGCTAAGCCTACTACAAAATGGTCTGCATCAAAACCTAACTTTACTATTTCATTTAGCGTAAGAAGCACATCAGTAATATCTTCACGCAGGAAAGCATCCGTGATTTTGAAATAGTATTCGTAATCCAAAAGATTAAGATTGGCCACTACATCTTTGTAAGTGATGGTATTATTGGCTGATGAGCTGGCTATTTTATCAAATATAGTCAATGCATCTCTCATTGCTCCATCAGCCTTATTGGCAATAGTATGAAGTGCCTCTTTTTCGGCCGTAATGCCCTCTTTTTCACAAATTTTTTCTAACTGTGCTACTGCATCAGATATCTGGATTCTTTTGAAATCAAAGATCTGACATCGGGACAGTATCGTAGGAATGATTTTGTGTTTTTCAGTAGTTGCCAAAATAAAAATGGCATGAGCGGGTGGCTCTTCTAGTGTCTTAAGAAATGCGTTGAATGCAGCCGTTGACAACATGTGCACCTCATCTATGATAAAGACCTTATATTTACCTTGTTGAGGTTGAAATCTTACCTGCTCTATTAGCGTTCTGATATTATCTACACTATTGTTGGATGCCGCATCTAGCTCAAGTATGTTGAAAGATGCGTTGTCATTAAATGATGTACATGATGAGCATTGATTACAAGCGGCTACTTTATCTATTGGGTTTTCGCAGTTGATGATTTTTGCCAAAATCCGTGCACAAGTTGTTTTTCCTACACCTCTTGGGCCCGTAAATAAAAAGGCATGTGCCAAATGGTCTGTTTGAAGTGCATTTTTTAAAGTTTTAGCAACGTGATCCTGTCCTACCACTTCATCAAAGGTAGTAGGTCTGTACTTACGTGCCGAAACTACAAAATTGCTCATCTCATCATTTTTAAGAGCACAAATGTACGAAAAAAATAAGTTTTTGATAAATTTTGTCTTTTTTGATTTTATAATCTTGCGATGTCATTTTTTGTGTATCTTAAATCAAAGGATTTTGCAAGATTGATTACCTTCGCACTACCTAACCAAAAATATAATCAATGAAGTTACAGAATTTTGCTCTCGGAAAATGGATAGAAGGCTCTGATGATGGTCAGATGCTCTTTGATGCAAGCACAGGTGAACCAGTGGCCACAGCTAGTAGTCATGGACTGGATTTTGAAGAAATGCTCAATTATGGTCGTAAAGTAGGTAACAAAAACCTACGAAAAATGACCTTCCAGGAGCGAGGCAGAATGCTCAAAGCATTAGCACTCTATCTTATGGAGCGCAAAGAAAAATATTATGAAGTAAGCTATAAAACTGGGGCCACACGAATCGATTCATGGATAGATATAGAAGGAGGTATTGGCAATCTTTTTGCCAATGCAAGTCTAAGACGTAAATTTCCTGATCTCCCTTATTATACAGAAGGCGATCCCGTAGGATTGAGTAAAGGTGGAACCTTCATCGGACATCACATCTTAGTACCCAAAGAAGGCGTAGCTGTCCACATCAATGCATTTAATTTTCCCGTGTGGGGAATGCTCGAGAAATGTGCAGTCAACTGGCTTGCTGGAATGCCTGCTATAGTAAAACCTGCTACTTTGACTTCCTTTGTTACCG
>CAZGMB010000053.1:0-35959 GCA_964526715.1 uncultured Aureispira sp.
CTTGTGCCTTAACCTACCCGATCGTCGAAGTTTCTAACTTCGATGCAATATCCAAAAGGTCTCTGACCAAAATAACTTACTTTGAGACATCAATATTCCTTTGCTGGCGCAAGTTTGTAACTTGTGCCTTAACCAAAGCCAGCCCAAGTTTGTAACTTGTGCCCTATACCTCCACTCCAAAGATCATAGCCTTAAATTGCAATAAAACCACGCCTAAACTTCTTGTCTTTATCATATTTTTAAAATTTAGAAAAAAATCCTTAGCAGATAACTATTGAATTTTAGGTATATGTCTATATTTGGCCGTAAATAAGATCATATGTCAAATCAAAAACTCAACATATTGTGCATCTCCAGATTTTTTAAAGGAGGTGATTTTATTAAAAGTGCCAAAGCTGAGAATCACAATGTATTTCTACTGACTAGTAAACAATTGGAAAACTCTCCATGGCCATGGGAAAGCATCGACGAAACTTTCTATATGGTTGAAGACGAGCACGGTATGTGGAATCACGACCACTTGGTAGGAGGACTAGCACATAAAATGCGCAACACTAAATTTGATATTTTTGTTGCCCTTGATGATTTTGATGTAGAACATGTAGCTTTTTTAAGAGAATATTTTCGTATTCCCGGTATGGGAGAGACCACAGCGAGATACTTTAGAGATAAATTAGCGATGCGCATCAAAGCACAATCTGAAGGAGTACCAGTACCGGAGTTCACCTCGCTTTTCCACGATGCAGATATTCACGATTTTACCAATAGGGTCCCAGCACCTTGGTTAGTTAAGCCCAGAATGCAGGCATCAGCGGCAGGTATTAAAAAAATACACAATACGGACGATCTATGGGCACACCTCAATTACTTAGGTGGCGAAAGACATGAATACCTAATGGAAAAATTTGCGCCTGGAGCAGTTTACCACGTAGATGCCCTGACCACCGAAGGTAAAGTAGTCTTTTCAAGAGCTTCACAATATATTGACACACCCTTTGAGGTAGCACATGGTGGCGGTATATTTAGAAGCATCACTTTAGAATTGGGTTGTGAAGAAGACATAGCATTACAAAAACTAAACGAACACGTAATGAGTGCTTTTGGTATGCAATATAGCGCATCGCACAGTGAGTTTATAAAATGTAATGAAGATGGCAAGTATTATTTCCTCGAAACAGCTTCGAGAGTAGGTGGTGCACATCTCGCAGAAATGGTAGAAGTAGCTTCAGGAGTAAATCTGTGGGCAGAATGGGCCAAGGTAGAAATTGCAGCTGTTAAAAAAGAAAAGTACAAACTACCAAAAATCAGAAAAGATCAAGGAGGCATCATTGTTTCACTAAGTAGATACAAAAACCCTGACAACTCCTCCTTTGAAGATAAAGAAATCGTATGGCGAATGCAAAAAGACCATCACATTGGCCTAATTCTCCAATCTAAAGACAGAAATAAAATCCAAGTCTTATTAGACAAATACGCAGAAAGAATTAAAAATGAGTTTCATGCCTCAGCACCCGCCAAAGAAAAACTAATTGGCGAATAAGGATTAATTAAACGGATAGTTTTCCTTTGCTGTCTTTGCTGGAGCAAGTTTGTAACTTGTGCCTAAATACTTATTCCACGATCGTCGAAGTTTCTAACTTCAATGCAATATCAAACCCTTTGCTGGCGCAAGTTTGTAACTTGTGCCTAAATACTTATTCCACGATCGTCGATGTTTCTAACTTCAATGCAATATCCAACCAATGCTGGCGCAAGTTTGTAACTTGTCCTTACCAATGCTGGCGCAAGTTTGTAACTTGTGCCTAAATACTTATTCCACGATCGTCGAAGTTTCAACTTCAATGCAATATCCAACCAATGCTGGCGCAAGTTTGTAACTTGTGCCTAACCAAAGCCAGCGCAAGTTTGTAACTTGTGCCCTAAACCTACCCGATCGTCGAAGTTTCTAACTTCAATGCAATATCCAACCAATGCTGGCGCAAGTTTGTAACTTGTGCCCTAAACCTACCGATCGTCGAAGTTTCTAACTTCAATGCAATATCCAACCAATGCCAGCGCAAGTTTGTAACTTGTGCCCTAAACCTACCGATCGTCAAAGTTTCTAACTTCAATGCAATATCCAACCAGTCTCTGACAAGAATAACTTACTCTGAATGACCTCAATATTCCAGTGGAAGCAAATTTATTTTATTCTGCGTTTTAACAATTATACAGAATATATAAAATATGATAATCATTCCAAATTCGCAAATAATTTTAAACTGTTATAGTTAAAAAAGTGTAAAATAGCCTAATATTTCATGAAATTAAGCCATAAGATACTCCTTAGATGGTGTATGGATGGTGTATGGATAATGTATGGATAGTGTATGAAATACATTCAGAATAATAAAACTAGCTTTTTACTATATTGATTTCGGCATTGAACCAATTCAACGCAAATGTACATAAATTTTAATTTAATATATAATTTCACATAGTGAGACTTTTACAGAATATAAATAATTAACACACATACCAATGCATCTTATGAAGTCGTATATCTTTGACAAGTGCGAAGCATCATAATATTACTTTCTTGCCCTAGTCCTACTCCTACCGCTTTGATTAGCTTTTTGCATATACTTGATCAGCTCAAAAAAGAAAATAAGAATGATCGCTCCTCCTACAGAACTGATTAAATTGCCAAAAAAACCACCCATTATAGGTATCTTAGCCACCTTTACTATCCATGTCCCTAAATATCCTCCAATGACACCAACCACTATATTGCCAAAAAAACCGAAACCTTCTCCTCCCAATATCCTACTAGCTACATAACCACTAACTGCCCCAAAAAAAATAGTCGCCACCAGCGACCAGTCAAATGCTCCTATTGACCAATCCATAGATTTAAATTTTGACTCAAAGATAAAGCAATTTTAATACAATAAAAAAGGGAACCATCCCTGATTCCCTTCCTTTGTATTCATAATGGGCTTATTACCCACCAAAATCGTCAAACGCTACATTCTCCTTAGGTATTCCCCAATCATCTGCCATCTTTATCACCGACTGATTCATCATAGGAGGACCACAGAAATACAATTCGATCTCTTCAGGTGCAGGATGTTTACTGAGGTACTCAGCAATTACTACGTTGTGTACAAAACCTTTGAATCCATCTCCATTAGGGTCGTCCAAATGTGTTTTCAGCACCCAGTTATCCTCAGGTAGTGGATTATCTAAGGCTACCGCAAATCTAAAGTTAGGGAACTGCTTTTCTATTTCTCTAAACTCTTCAATGTAGAATAACTCTTGTTTGGTCCTACCACCATAAAAGAAAGTAACTTTTCTACCCGTCTTTAATGTTTGAAATAAGTGATATAAGTGTGATCTCATTGGTGCCATACCTGCACCACCACCAACATAAAGCATTTCCGCCTGAGTTGGCTTGATAAAGAACTCACCATATGGACCAGAAATGGTAACTTTATCACCAGGCTTTCTTGAAAATATGTAAGAAGAACAAATACCTGGGTTAACAGCTTCATATCCATCCCATTGTCTCTTACCATCAGCACCCATCTTAAACTTAAATGGTGGAGTAGCAATCCTAATTGTTAATGAAACAATATTTCCTTCGGCAGGGTGATTGGACATAGAATAAGCTCTGAATATCGGCTCATCATTGACCATCTTAAGTCCCCACATTTTATTGTTATCCCAATCCTTTTGGAACTTATCAGGTCGGTCATGGTACTTCGGATGTGCAGTGATATCTATATCTTTATAGTCAACCGTCACTGGTGGCACATCAATTTGTATATAACCACCCGCTTGGAAGTCAAGATTTTCTCCCTCTGGTAATCTTACTATAAACTCCTTAATAAACGTAGCTACGTTATAGTTAGATATCACTTCACACTCCCACTTTTTGATACCAAAAATCTCCTCAGGTATACCGATTTTCATATCTTGTCTTACTTTGACCTGACAAGCCAATCTCATACCTTCAGCAGCCTCTTTACGGGTTAAGTGATTCATCTCTGTGGGAAGTACATCTCCACCACCTTCATATACATGACACTCGCACATAGCACAAGTACCACCACCACCACACGCTGAAGGAAGGAATATATTCCTATCTCCCAATGTTGAAAGCAACGATGACCCCGGCTTGGCTAAAATCGGATTATCCTCATCTCCATTAACGATGATCTTTACATCACCTTGAGGTACCAATCTTTTTCTGGCATAGATAAGCATGTAAGACAGTCCCAGAATTACTGCCGTAAAAACTATGATAGATAATAATACAAACATTATTTTTCTTTTTATTTCTTATTTAAATGCTGCAGGGTCTATTCCCATCAGTCCCATAAAAGCCATACCCATGAGTCCAGTAAGGAAAAACGCCATACCTAAACCTCTTAAGGCAGGAGGTATTTGAGAGTAAGACATTTTCTCCCTAATACCAGCTATAGCTACAATAGCCAACGCCCATCCAAATCCACCTCCTAAACCAAAGGATACAGACTGCGCAAAATCATACTCTTTTGTGATCATAAATAATGACGCACCCAGAATAGCGCAGTTTACTGTGATTAATGGCAAAAATATTCCTAAAGAGTTATATAGTGATGGGGAAAACTTCTCCACAACCATCTCTACCAATTGCACTAAAGCTGCTATTGTAGAAATAAAAATAATAAATCTAAGGAAGGTAAGGTCCTGCCCAAAAAAATCATTAAGTAAATAGTGATCTAATAGCCAGTTTAGAGGAATAGTAAGTCCATTGACAAATATAACTGCAATACCTAATCCAAGTGCCGTTTTAACACTTTTGGATACTGCCAGAAAGGAACACATCCCCAAAAAGTAAGAAAGTGCCAAATTTTCAATGAATGCTGACTTTATAAAAATATTTATGATATCGCCCATTTTAATTATAATTTTTAATGCTTAAGAAATATCTACTAACTTGGTATTTTTACTTCGTTGTATCCAGATAATAATAGCAACTATAAACATCGCTGCAGGTGAAAGTACCAATAAATTATTTGGAGTATACCAAGATAGCCATGCAGAACTTGTTGTATTGAGTAAATATTCAGACGTTGGCCCTATGATTTTGAAATCCAATAAAGAACCTTTACCAAATAATTCTCTAATGGCGGCCACAATGATCAAGATTATAGAATATCCAACACCATTACCTATACCATCTAAAAACGACTTCCATGGTTTGTTAGCCATCGCATAGGCTTCCAAACGACCCATCACGATGCAATTGGTTATAATCAGACCTATAAATACAGAAAGATCCTTCCAAATCGGGTAATTTACAGCCTTCAAGGCCAACTCAACAACGGTCACTAAAAAGGCAATAATTACCAATTGCACAATCATCCTTATTGATTTAGGAATATAATTCCTCAACATGGATGTGAATAAATTTGAAAAAGCTGTCACTGCCGTTACAGCTATACCCATTACAATTGCTTTTGAAACCAGTGTTGTTACAGCCAAGGCAGAACAAACGCCCAATATCTGCACCGTAATTGGATTATTATCGTTAAGAGGGTCTGTTAATAATTTCTTTTCCTCTTTGCCGAAAGAAAAAGCGCCCGCTTCCTTTTTAATTAAAACTTCAGCCATAATAATATTTTTAGAGGTTTTACTTTTTATTTTTCTTTAAATAAGGCTCATAATAGGCCAACCCTTTATCAAGCATATCATCTACACCGTTTCCAGTGATTGTGGCACCAGAAATGGCGTCCACTTCATGATTTTTATTCTTAACTCCACCCTTTACGACAGCTACTGATTTATACTCACCAGCTTCATTATATAATTTCTTACCAGTAAACTGTGAGTACCACGCTTTGTTATCTTTTATTTCTGCGCCTAGTCCAGGAGTCTCTCCTTTGTGATCAAATGCTTGACCAGCAATGGTATTTAGATCACTATCCAAAGTTATATAACCCCAGATTTCATCCCACAGCCCTTTGCCTCTAGCATACAATATATTGTATGTTTTATTATCTGCTGATTTAAAGACAAATAGTGGAAAAACCCTTTGATCTGCAGGCTTCTTATTTTCTTTGCCCAAATCAATATCTACCACTGAACTTGCACCTGTCATACTTTTAATTTGCTCGGGTGTTAACTCTTCTCCCTTGCTATTCAGTGCCTTTTGAGTGATTTGTTTTTCAAAAATGGTTTGAACCTCCTCACTTGTAAGGCTATTTACATCCCTACCCAACTGAGTAGCCACTGCGGAAAGTATTCCCTTTTTATTATAAACTGATTCATTAAGTGTATGCGTATCTTTTAGACCAGATACCATTAGTGACAATACAGCCGCAACTATTAATGTCATAATCAGTGTAAATCGTATAATATAACTTGTACTATGCACGGCTCAATCGTTTTTTAATGTTTGATTCTATAACAAAATAATCTATGGTAGGAGCAAAAGTATTCAAAAATAGAATAGCAAGCATCCATCCTTCTGGATATGCTGGATTCATTACTCTGATGATCAATCCTATAAAACCTATCAGAATACCATATATCCATTTTCCTGTATTGGTGGTGGAAGCAGTAACAGGATCTGTTGCCATAAAAGCCATAGCAAATAAGAACGATCCCATCATCAGGTGTTGGGTCCATGTCACAGTCATAAACGGCGTACTACCTAAAGCATTTAGTATCCATGTAGTTCCTATGAGACCTACAATCATCCCAGCCATAATCCTCCAACTTGCTACCCTGGTAATGATGAGTATAAGCGCACCTAATGCAATTAATACTTTACTAGTTTCACCTATAGATCCTGGGATAGCTCCCCACAGCATCTGACTTTCGCTAAATGTAGCAGTCACTTTTTCCCATCCACCTTCGTAAGCCAAAGCTAGTGGAGTAGCACCACTATATCCATTAATTACTGTACTTGTGGTATCAAAAGTGGTTAATCCTAGGGTTTCAAAAATGGAATTAAAAAATCCGGTGTGCCACCATCCGTAATTTACAGCTGCTCCGTCAGCAATTTTTTCAAATCCTGAAATCCAGACTTGATCACCTGCTATAGTCAGCGGATAAGCAAAAAATACAAATACTCTAGATAATAATGCAATATTCCAAATATTCATTCCTGTACCACCAAATGCTTCTTTACCTATGATTACTGCAAATGCCACTGAAAATGCCAAAATCCATAATGGAATATCAGGTGGCATGATCAAAGGTATTAATGCCCCAGAGACCAGAAAACCTTCTTCTACTGCATGTCCTTTTTTGGCTGCAAAATAAAACTCGATTCCTAAACCGACTACGTGTGTCACTACAAATATTGGCAGCAACTTGATCAATCCATGAGCCAATTTCAAATGGAAGCCCTCTATGAATCCTAAATACTCTCCAGCTGCAACAAAGTGTTGATGGCCAATATTGTAGGTACCAAAAAGATAACATACTTGCATCGCAATTACCACCGTAACCATTAGCCTTTTGAGATCCATACCATCTTTGATATGTGTCCCTGACTTCGTAACACTATTGGGAGCGTAGGCAAATGTGAAAAAAGCGTCATATGCAGTATGCAGCAAAGGGCTTTTTTTCTTATCCGGCTCAATTTTTTTAATAAATTCTAATAATCCCATGTCTTATTATATACTACTTCGTTTTGATATTATAATTGCTCCTTAAGGTTGTTGAGTCCGTCTCTAAGCATGCTTTGTAGCGGATTCTTAGATGTACATGCAAATTCACACAGAGCTACATCTTCTTCTGTAAGTTCTGTAATTCCAAGACCTTCCATTCTTTCGATATTACCTGTGATGATGGCCTTCATCAAATGCTGCGGATAAATGTCCATGGGAAGAAGATCTTCATATTGACCAGAAACCACGAAGGCACGTTTTTCACCATGCGTATTTGTATTAGCTTCAAACTCTGTATCTGTACCATATGAAGGTATGGTCCCTGATACACTTGGTCTTGGAGCTAATGGCAACAACCAACCAAATAATTCATAATCATTTCCCTCTTTCACGACAGTAACCTGATCAGCATTGAAACTGATGAAACCATCCTCATTTATCTGTTGACCTGAAAGCACGTCACCTGAAATAATTCTGTTATTTTCTCCTACAACATTGCCTTTTAATAAATCAGCAACACTCGCTCCCTGATAAGTTTGTACATACTTTGGATCACTTAATTCTGCGCCAGTCAATGCTATAACTCTTTCAGCATGAAATTCACCTGTCAAAAACATTTTTCCTATAGTAATTACATTCTGAACAGTTAAGGTCCATACTTTATCTTGACCTTTAATCGGAGATACATGGTGGATGTGAACACCTACATTACCTGCAGGGTGTGGACCAGAAAACCAATGTTTTTCTACACCATCTGCTTCCGAAAAAGCTAATGAAGGTGCTGTACCTCTGCCGTCTAATCCCAAATGTACTTTTCCTGAAGTTAATTTTGTAAGTACATCCAAACCTTTCTGAAATTCATCTTCTTTACCATGTACTACCAAATTATTGTCTGGGGCAAGAGGTGCAGTATCAAAAGTACTAATAAATATATTGACAGGAACTGAATCCAACTCAGGTACAACATCAAATGGTCTCTCATTGATCAAAGGCCAAAGTCCATTTTCAGCCATAAATTGTACTAAAGTACTTCTTTCAGCATTTAAATCTGGTACTTGTACTTTTTTGAATGATACTTCTTTATCTGCCAAAATGATGACTTCTGAGATTGATCTTTTCTCTCCTCTTTTTACTTCTACGATCTCACCACTAACAGGTGCACAGTACTTAACCTCGGGTCTTTTTTTATCATAGAACAAGACATCACCTGCTTTAACATCCTGACCTACTTCAGGTTCTACTTTGGGTATAGGGGACATACCATGAAAATCGGTAGGTTTGATGGCGTATCTTGTTGCATGTAGACTCTCTAATTTTGGTGTTGGTTTGCCTGCAAGGTTGATATCATGTCCCTTGGTAAAATGGTGAAAACTTCCATTTTTGGCATATTTTGGTCTTTTGGGACTGATAAAATCAGATAATGTAGGAAAAAGTCCAATGTTGGATGACTCAGGATCAATCCCATTTTTCAAAGCTTCTATTTTCATTAAATTTGAAGCTAGACCAAACATTGCCCAAATAACCAATACAGCACAAACAGCCGCAACAGAGAAAAACAATAAATTACTTGCGTTTGAATTTGATTGGGCGGATGCAAAATTTGCTACCAATGCTAACCCAAAAGTGAGAATCAACTTATTCATTTAAATATTTTGAATGATTGATTTAAAACGATTTATTCTTAAATTGCCGCAAATATAAAAAGGTTTCAGCTAAGTATGTAAAAAGACTTTCTGATTTTCTCTTTAAGTATTATTTAGAATAAATCCAAATAAATTATCATCCGTAATCATTAATTGACCAGATAGGGGAATGATGTAGTTATTAACAAATACAATATTAAATTTTACCTAGAATAACCAAATAATATACATGTATTATTCCTTCAAACTTTATTTAATTTCATACCCTTAAGTATCTTCATCAGATGTGTTTGACTTTCCACCTAACTTCCAAACCATAAACCCAAAACCGACGATCAAATGTAATACAATTACACCAACTAGAATATTTGCAATCATCATTGTATTTTTAAGACTTCGTACATATCAGTAAATCGATACATACAAAATAAAGTACAAATTTATGCCAATGATACGTTTGGAAGTGCAACCAAAGTTACTCAAAATTAGTTTACTAGTCTTAATTTTGTGATTTTAAAAAATAGCATAGTATTATTTAGCATGGTTGAAACGGATATATTGATCATTGGAGCGGGACCTGTAGGTTTATTCACAGTTTTTGAAGCAGGATTATTAAAAATGAGATGTCATTTAGTAGATTCATTGGGACAACCCGGTGGACAACTTAACGAAATATATCCCAAAAAGCCCATTTATGACATCCCAGGATATCCTAGTATTTTGGCAGGAGATCTTACAGAAAACTTACTCAAACAAATAGAACCATTCAAACCAACATTTACCCTAGGTGAAAGAGCAGAAAAATTGGAAAAAACCGAAGATCATAAGTTTAAGCTCACCACCAGCAAAGGCACAACCATATACGCACCCGTAGTAGCCATAGCTGGTGGTTTGGGTTGTTTTGAACCACGTAAACCACCTATTGCTAATATTGATCAATATGAAGATTGTGGTATTGATTACATCATCAAAGACCCTGAAATATACAGAGGAAAGAAGGTGGTGGTAGCAGGTGGTGGAGATTCTGCACTAGATTGGAGCATTATTCTGGCGGATATTGCTGATGAAGTAGCCCTTGTTCACAGGCGAACTTCTTTTCGTGGAGCATTGGACTCTGTAGAAAAAGTGATGCATTTGGCCAAACAAGGAAAAATCAAATTGATCACCAATGCTCAAGTGACAGGTTTGGCCGGAGAAGAACATTTGACGTCTGTGATCATAGAGGAAGATGGTAAAGAAAATTATCATTATCATACAGATCACTTCATCCCATTATTTGGTTTGGCACCAAAATTAGGACCTATAAGCGAATGGGGACTGGAAATAGAAGATAATGCGATTGTTGTCAATACTTTTGACTATAGTACCAACATACCTGGAATCTATGCCATTGGAGATATCAATACCTATCCTGGTAAACTAAAATTGATCCTATGTGGTTTCCATGAAGGTACATTAATGGTTCAGTCAGCATTTAAACACATATACCCTGATCAAAAACTTTCTTTTAAATATACCACTGTTGCAGGTGTCAATGGTTTTGAATAATCTTTTTTATAATAATTAATGGACAATAATATCATAAAAGTCACCGTAACGGATCGCGATGGTGTAAATCACGTACTAGAAGCTCCCACAGATATGGCCATGAATATGATGGAAGTATGTAAATCATACGAGCTTCCTGTAGAAGGTACTTGCGGTGGCATGGCGCTTTGTGCATCTTGTCATATGTACGTACTAAGTGATCATGACCTACCCGAACTATCAGAAGATGAGGAAAATATGCTAGACCAAGCTTTTTTCGTTAAATCAAACTCCAGACTTGGTTGCCAGATTAAGATTACAGAAGAAATTGATGGGCTTAAGGTGCAATTGGCACCTGTGGGTGGTGAGTAGATAAGATGACAAGAATATTTACTTTCTTCATAGACATCAATGATTTCAAAAATGCTATATAGACAAATTTTTATGTCTTTTACTTTTCAAATATAATATTGCCCAACATAGGATTGGATATAATTATTTCAATCTTGGTTTAAATTTTTATCGAGAAAATCTAACAATGCATCTAACTCAATGTTTCTAGCAAGTATAGTTCCATGTGAATCAAGTAAAAAATTTGTCGGGAAAAATTTTATACCATATTCTGATGTTTGTATGTGGTCAACATCCCAAAATTGGGGCCAAGGAATTTGGTATTTATAAATTCCATTTTTCCACTCATCCTGATATTTTTTTAACTCTGTAGATATTCCAATTAATTGAAAACCAACATTTTTATATTTTGAATATAAATCTTTTAATGCAGGAAATTGCCTAACACAAGTTCCACAACTGCTAAACCAAAAATCAATTAAAGTAAATTTAGCCTGATTTTTGACATTTAATGTTTGTAAATTAAAGTTTGTATCAAGTAACTTAAAAACTGGGAACAATGATCCCTTTCTTAAATAGTTATATTTTAATAATCTGTTTTTAACTTTTGCTCCAAGCTCAGATTCTTTTAATTCTGGGGAAAACATTTCATAATAACTAAAGTATTCTTGTTTTCCAAACGATATTGAATGGTATAATTCAAATAGAGCAATATAAGAGCTATTATTTTTCAAAATTTGATTTCGTAGATAAGTGTCCGTAATAGAAGCCAAGTTAGTTAAAATTGAATTTATACTATCTTCTTTATATTTCTTATCTTCTACACCCTTGAGACTATCCAAAACATCATAGCACCTAGTTTTTATCAAATATATTGAATCGTTAAATTTAGCAAAAGTTCTTCTATCTTCTTTAAAAACTTCAGAATTTGATTCTACAACAAGTGAATTATTTATCAAGTTAACTTCTATCTCTTGTAAACTATTTTCCAAATAAAACCAATCTGAATAATATGTTGTACTATCACGAAAAATTAATCTAGTTGATCTTGGGTACTGAATCTTACCTGAAAATTCAAAAATACCATTTTTGATTTTGTATTTATTATTTTCTAAATTGAATGTACTATCACTTTTTGGAACAAACAAGCTGATTTCACCATGATTCATGCCATTTATCTTACCAACAACTTTGAAATAATTATGCTGAGAAAATGATGTATTTAAACATATCAAAAGTAAGATTTTTATAAGTATGTAAGATTTTTTCATTTGATGATTTTTCTTTTTAATGTTTTTCAATAATTATAAATTAAAAGTTTCTAATTTAGATAACATCACCCTTTCTTTCCACCACTATATTTATCATTTAAGCCTTCGCCGTTCATAATTTTATCGATACATTTTTCTATCCTGCTTATCCTGGATGCTGAGCCTTTAGGTTGCGAAATAAAGATGATGTATCCCCTTTGCCTACCTGGTGTCAAGCTATAAAAAGCATCACGTAAAGCTGGTAATTCTTCAAATTTGTCTTCTAATTCTTGTGGTATAGGTTCTAGATCTTTTTTAAATACAACTTTAGCACCGCTCTTTTCAAGAGCAACTGCTTCTTTTACATATTCTTTCAGTAGCGGAGCCAAAGACTTAATCCTATCCACTGTGGTGAATCTTATAATCCTGGCTGACTGTACACTTTCACCTTGTTTTTCCAGAATTTTCGCATCATCCTGTAGCAACACTCCTTTAAAAAAACCGAAAGTGACACATTCTTTCAGTGCGCTAATGATGACAATATTTTTTCCCTCATGGGTGTAAACAGGTACGCCCCATTTTATTTCTTCAATTAAGTCCGTTTCTAGCATGATTTGTCTTACATGCTCCAACTCCAATTGCCAATTTCTAACTTTACATTTATCCGTGGCATAATAATCACATCTTCCGCACCCATCTGCAATAAAAAGATCAACTTGTGGATTCATACTGAAATTAAATTTTTACCAATCTTCTATCATCAGGTCTAAAATACCAAGATATAACTGTCATCAACATGTAGAATACTGAGCCTAATGTCATTTTCAGTGGGTCATTTAAAAATAAATGCGATAATAATGCTCCTGACATCGTAAAGAAAAATCCAGCATATGCCCATTCTTTGATCAAGGGAAACCTTGGAATCAAAATGACGATCACTCCCAATAATTTCCATGCTCCAAGTATAGAAGGAAAATATTCCGGGTATCCCATCCTGGCAAAATTTATGGCTACTTCTTCATGCCTGATCAACTGAAAGATACCACTTGAACCCATTCCAAAAACCAATAAGGCCGTTGATACCCAATAAATAATGATATTCTTTTTTGACATCCTATCCAATTTAAATAATAACCATTAAGCTTTAAAAAGCACTTTAATATTTTGAGCCGCTAAAGTAACGGTTTCGCGTATTCTTTTTGTTTTTGTCTCCGGTTTTTTTGCATTGAAAATCCATTCTAAAATTCCACGTCTGGTAGAAGCCGAAAATGCTTCCCAATTTCTTTGAGCTTCAGGTTCCGTTTCTAATAGTGATTCCATTTCCTTTGGCACTACTAAATTGTCAACGTCTTCTAATGCCATCCAAGTCCCGGTTTTTTTGGCCAGTTCTACCATAGCTATCCCTGCAGGTTGCATTAAGCCTTGTTGACTTAGGTATTCAATCTTATTTTTATTGACTTTACTCCAATTGGATTTGGGATTTCTTTTGGCAAAGTATTGATAGTAACTCTTTTCATCTCGTTTTGCAATAGAACTGTCTACCCATCCAAAACATAAAGCTTCGTCTACTGCTTCAGGATAATACACACTAGGTGTACCACTTTCCTTTTTATAAATGATGAGCCAAACACTTTTTTCTGTGTCGTGATGATTAGCCAACCACTCACGCCAGGTACTTCTAGATGGCGCAACGATGGCTTTTACATTTTTATGAATTTCTGTAAGTTCCAAAAATTTAATTTTTTAAGATTTTGATTCCTTAATCAAAACAAAAGTAATTCATTTTTTAAATGCATCTCAAAATTAGCCATTTTTTCATACATTCTCAAAATTTTTTCCTTGTGATTAAACTATTGGATCTAATTTTAGTCTTAAAATAGAGTAATGATCATTATTCTAAATGAGTTTTAATAGAATCCGCCCTTTTACATAACACAATTTTTACGCAATGAGAATTCTTTTTTTACCCTTGTTTGTTTTGTATTGTAGTGTTAATCTTTCTGCTCAGCTTTATTTTCCACCCAATACTGCTTCTGAATGGGAAACAATGGATCCGAAAACTCTAGGATGGTGTGCAACCAAAATAGACAGTCTGTATCAATTTTTGGAAGCCAATGATACCAAGGCTTTTGTGCTTCTCAAAGATGGTAAAATTGTATTGGAAAAATACATGAATGGCCATACGCGTACCACCAATTGGTATTGGGCATCAGCTGGCAAAACACTGACAGCTACTTTGGTAGGCATTGCACAGCAAGAGAAACTTTTGGATATCTCCGAGCTTACGTCAAAATATCTTGGCAAAGGATGGACCAGCTGTACACCCGCTCAGGAAGACAAGATCACCATAAGAAATCAACTCACCATGACTTCAGGTTTGGATGATGGCGTAGCTGATCCTTTTTGTACACTTAGTTCTTGTCTAAAATACAAAGCAGATGCAGGTACTCGTTGGGCCTATCACAATGGCCCTTATACCCTGCTCGATCAAGTGATAGAAAAAGCATCCAACAGAACTATGAATCAATATTTAACCCAAAAAATAAAAAATACCACGGGTATGGATGGTATTTTTATAAAACAAGATTATAATAATGTATATTTTAGTACGGCAAGAAGTATGGCAAGGTTTGGTCTATTGATTTTAAATAAAGGAAATTGGAATGGTACTCAAATATTGACCGACCAAAAGTACTATAATGACATGGTCAATACTTCTCAAAATATCAATGAATCATATGGATACTTGTGGTGGCTCAATGGAAAAAATAACTTTATGGTTCCGGGTTCACAAATAAAGTTTCCGGGTAGTTTATTTAAAAATGCTCCTTCAGACATGTTCTCAGCATTGGGAAAAAATGGACAGTTTATCAATGTTATTCCTTCTCAGAATATGGTTTGGATCAGAATGGGTGACAATCCTGACAATGCGCTAGTTCCTTTTCTGTTTAATGAAGATGTATGGGACTATATCAATGACTTAGCTTGTACTACATCGACTAGTGAATCAACATCAATAAGTGATATCAAGGTCTTCCCGAATCCTGCAAATCAAATGATTACGATCCAATATAAAAATGAAGCCACAGAGGCTGCGGATTACTATATCACGAACACTACCGGAACTACATTATTAAAAGGAAGTGGATTATCTGGTACGGTAGATATTAACATCGGCGATTTTGCTCCAGGTATGTATTTCTTAACAGTCACTCATCGAGATCTCAATAATACCTATAAATTTATTAAAAATTAATCATTAGCTTTTTTTTTCAAATCGATATCTGAGCCACTTCCAAAACATTCCGACCTAAAGGGTTTAGCGCGTTGACAAAATGTACGCGTTCATAAGAAGATATCTCATCTATATGAATGGGAATTTCCCGCACCTTTTGCGAAAGAATCAATCTCTCTCTCTGAATGCCATGTAGCAATGGTGTATCTGATGTGAAATATTTGCCTTCCTTTTCGAAAACTAAATTAAAATAGTAGGCATCTGTGACCATGCCATTTTTGATCATAATGATTTCATCGAAATTTTCCCTTTTGGCATACAAATCGTCTAGCTCTTTTCGGATGACGTATTTGTGGTTATAAAATACTTCATCTGCATAAATGACTTTTGCACTATTAATTTTTCTTTTTTCATACCTGGTAAAACTGACCGATTCAATACTTTCTCCATAAATCACCCTGCACTTTACTAATCCCCTTTTGAATTCTTCAGGGACAACTATTGCTTTCTTCATATTTAGGGGTCTTTCTATCCCGAAAAGCATTTTTCGGCTATGGTTGGCGCGTTGCTCATGGAAGGTCATATTGTACACCTTACCATTCAAAATTTTAATACTTTCTAGCAGCAGGGACATAAACTTTATCTATCATTTCTTTATATTCTGATCGAGCATCACTAAGTGCCGTTATACCACAACCACTTCTGTAAACCAAGCCTGTAACAGAATTTTCTATATATCGTATCATCACACCTGAATCCACGTTTTGGCCATCAAAAACACCAAAGACACCCGTATAATATCCACGTTCATCAAGTTCTTGTGTTTTGATGATTTCCACCGTCTTTTTCTTAGGTGCTCCTGAAATAGAGCCTGCAGGCAATAAGAGCTGAAATATACTACCTAGTTTTGAATTATAATCATCCGGTAAGGTGCCTTCTATTTCAGAACTCACTTGCAGCAAAGTTTTGGCATTGGTCTTTAATTCATCTATATATCTAAATCGGTTTACACGCACTTTTTTGGCCACCAAGCTCAAGTCATTGCGCAGCAAGTCCACAATAGTGTAATGCTCAGCCGTTTCTTTTACGTCAGTAAGAATGATCTCTCTAGCATTGGGGATGGCAGCATCTATGGTACCTTTCATGGGAAAAGTAAATATTTTTCCATCCTGAATTTGAACAAAAATCTCTGGTGATGACACTATAAATTGATCTTTGTAATACAGCTTATACTTTGCCATAGAAACATCAAAAAGCTCTCTGAGACCATAGTTCGTTTCAATTGGAGTGGGAAAAGTCAGATTCAATAAAAATGAATTGCCATAAAATATTTCCTTCTGAGCGCCACAAAAAGCATCATAAAATACATCGTAAGAAACAGGCTTGGGATTAAAGATAAGATCTTTGGATTTTTGGCCAAAAAGGTGGTAGTTTTTTTGATGGCTTACTTTATAGAGTATGTCATCTTCCAATTCTGAAAGTGGAATTATAATAGGATTTTTTAATTCAAAATCTAAAATAAACAAAAAAGGGATGCTATTTTGTCCCAATGTATTCATTTTATCGACCCAAGATTGACTTATTGATAAACTCTCCAAAGGTTTGTATTATTGTTTATCATCAGTGACATAGTAATAAATGTTGGTCATCCATTTTTCAGGATTGGGCTCTTGAGTGGGATCGGTCATATACTCTTCCACTACGGGTGTGATTTGCTTCAAGCCGTGGTCCAGCATGTAATCATCAATAGCCATATGCGCAATACCAGATTTACTACCTTCTCCCATATATACCGTTTTCAAAGCTTTACCTGCTGGCAAGTTGAATACTTGAGTCCCCTGGATGTGATTTTCTGCCAATGTAGGTAAGGCCGCAGCCATATCTGTTTTCTGTTTGGACTCATCCCACCCGAAAAACAAACTACAAGGCATTCCAGCAGCAACAAGTTGATTTTGCAATGCAGTCTGATACAATGCTGCTATATTTTGAGCATAATACTGTGAAGCATTTTCAAAACTCACTTCGGCTCTATGACCGATGTAAAATTTCTGATTTGCGTAGATTTCTTCAATTTTATAACCATTATACACCTTGTCATGAAATCGTTTACGAACAAAAACTTTAAGATTGTCCAATTGGTGGTTCATATGTTTTTTGAGCTTCCAAGCATGGATAAAATTCCAAAGATTGGTAATAAAGCCAGATTTGCTCCCAGCATGAAGGATTAATTTGGTATTTTTTTCATCCAATGATTGCAGTTTATAACTGATAGTTATGTGTTTTCCATTGTTTTTTTCTTCGATAATGGTGATGCTGTCACTAGGCTTTGAAGATAAAATCCTGATTACACCATCACCATACATTTTACTTTTAAAATCACATGAAGCATCGTTGCCCACAGGATTTCCAATACATAATAATTCGTATGAAGTATCCAAAACACTTTTGGCATTCCATTCTTTTTGAGTGGATAGATTGTTTAGCGCATTAAATACCACTTTAACTGGAGCGTCAATATCAATTTGAGTGGTAATTACATATTGAGTGTTTTTTAACCAAGATATAGACAAACCGGCAAATAAAAGGAGGCCTATGATGATTAACCACTTTTTAGTCATGGACAGGGTATTCATGGTTTTTACAAATTGTTCTACAAAGTTAATCCTTTCTTTTCAAACTTTTGAGATAAGCAGTGAGCATTTATTAAAATGATGGTTTCAAAAACAATTTAAACATTATTTTGTAATCGTATCTTATTAAAAACAAGTTGTGTATGAAGTTTAGGTTTTTAGTAGTATTTTCTATACTATTTTCGTTTGCTGCAATGTCTCAAAGCGGCGTTATCAAGGGTGTGGTCAAAGACAAACTTACCAATGATGTCATTATTGGTGCCAATATTTCACTTGTCGGAACTGATATAGGTACAGCCACTGACATCGATGGCAAATATATCATAGAAGGCTTAAAGCCAGGTCTATACACCATAGAAGTAAGTTATGTAGGGTATGAAAACATCACCCAATCAGAAATAGAAATACAAGGTATTAGGCCAACCATTTTGGATTTCGAAATGGGAGAAAATACCAATCAACTCAAAGAAGTGGTGGTCACTGCCAATTCCTTTAGAAAATCTGCAGAAAGTCCAGTTTCCCTTAGGACCATCGGTGTATCAGAAATAAAAAGAAACCCGGGAGGCAACAGAGATATTTCGAGAGTCATACAGTCATTACCGGGTGTGACATCTACAGCATCTTTCAGAAATGATTTGATCATACGTGGTGGTGCACCTAATGAAAATAGATTTTTTATAGATGATATAGAAATACCTGTAATCAATCACTTTGCCACGCAGGGATCTTCAGGAGGACCAGCCGGTATTATCAATGTGGATTTTATCAGAGAAGTAGATTTTTTTAGTGGTGCATTTCCAGTATCTAGAGGTAATGCTTTGAGTTCTGTTTTCAATTTCAAGTTTAAAGATGGAAGAGACGATAGAATTGGAGCTACTATGACGGCTGGAGCTACAGACTTAGGTATCACTTTGGATGGACCTATTGGCGATAAAAGCACTTTCCTTGTATCTGCAAGAAGGTCGTACTTACAGTTTTTATTTAAAGCGATTGGTTTGCCATTTTTACCTACTTACAATGATTTTAATGTCAAGTACAAATACAAAATTGATAATAAAAATGAAATTACCTTTATAGGCTTAGGTGCCATTGATGATTTTGCACTCAACCTAGATGCAAATGATACTGAAGATAAGCAGTTTATTTTGGACCGACTACCCGTAAATACACAATGGAATTATACTAATGGTATCGTTTACAAACATTACGGTGATAAAGGTTATACAAACTTTGTGCTCAGCAGAAACATGCTCAATAATGATGCTGTAAAATACCTGAATAATGACGAATCATCTATAGACAATTTGATATTGAACTACAACTCAAGGGAAGCAGAAAACAAACTCAGAATTGAGACGGCCCAAAAGTTAAATAATTGGGAATATTTTGGTGGTGTTTCTTATGAATTTGTAAAATATTCTAACGCTACTTTCAATAAAATCTTTACCGGAGCCGGACCTGAAGATATCAATTTTGTCAATGAAATTTCATTTCATAAATTTGGTGCATTCTTTAATGTATCTAGAAAGTTTTTAAAAGACAAACTTACCCTGAATGCAGGGATGAGAGTAGATGGCAACTCTTATTCTGATGACATGAATAATCCTTTAGAACAATTTTCGCCAAGAGTCTCTCTTTCTTATCAGCTTTCAGAAAGATGGTCTTATAATTTTAATGCCGGAAGATACTTTCAGTTACCGCCATTCACCAGTCTCGGCTATACTAAAGATGGTGAGTTAGTCAATAGAATAAACAACATTACTTACATCCAAGCGGATCATCTCGTCTCTGGCGTGGAATTTAATCCAAGTGCAACCAGCCGTATCACGTTAGAAGGATATTATAAAAAATACAACAACTATCCCTTCCTACTCAGGGAAAATATCTCATTAGCAAATCTTGGTGGCGATTTTGGTGTTATCGGAAATGAACCTGTAACATCTACTTCATCAGGACGCACTTATGGTATGGAATTTTTATTGCAACAAAAACTTTATAAAGGTTTTTATGGTATTTTGGCTTACACCTTAGGAAGGTCAGAATTTACCAATGACAATAACGAATATGCTCCAAGTAGCTGGGATAGTAGACATATCATCAGTATGACAGCTGGCAAAAGATTTGGTAAAGATTGGGAGCTTGGCGTTAGATACAGGTACCAATCTGGCTTACCTGCTACTCCATTTAGCCCTGATTCAGACCTTGCTGTAAACTGGGATAGAAATTTTGGGGGAATTCCAGATTATAGCCGCATCAATACCCTAAGATTGGGAGCATTTGGTACTTTAGATATACGTCTTGACAAGAAGTGGTTTTTCAAGAAATGGGATCTCAATCTATTCTTGGATTTACAAAATTTAACAGCAGCAGCTGTAGCTAGAGATGTATTGGTTTTGGACAGGCCCCTTGATGAAAACCTAAAACCTATTGGAGGGCCAATAGTAGCCAATCCAGGTGCTAGCCCTGATCAAATTAGATATAAACTCAAAACTATTAGTGACAACGTAGGAACGGTCTTGCCCACTTTAGGAATTGTAATCAGTTTATAAAGAACCATAATAAAAAGAAGCCCTGGGATGGGCTTCTTTATTTACTTGATTTTGATAAACAAATACTCCGGCGCTAACACAACATTTTATTCATGGGATCTATGCAAATGGTCTTCAAACACCGGAAGAATAATGTCAACAATAAACTAAAGCATATTTTATTAACTGGTGCAAAAATATGCGAATAAATTATATCCCACAATATAACTTTTGTTATATGAAACATCGTAAACCTACGTATAAGTATGTTTTATAAAATAAAAGAATCGTTAGTATAAACAGGTGTTGAAAATTATCAAACATTCAATCTACAGTAAGAAAAAAACTAACATTGGATTGTAAATATCAAACAGTTATTAACTTTGTCCAAAATTTATACTCTATGGGCAAAAATAAACTCTTTCTTATAGCTTGTTTGATAACTTTTACGGCACTTATTCACGCACAGAAAAAACTCAAATCTCTCGATACAATTGACTTTATAAAAGACGATTACTACTTCTTTACATTGGAAAATGGATCAAAAATATTGGCGTACTACATCGGACAACCCACTGACGATTATATTGAATTAGAAACCGCTTTAGGTACAATCATTAAAGTACATAAAGATGATGTCATAAAAGTATTTAAAGCCAAACCCCAAAATATGGTAGATGGAGAATACTGGCATGAAAACAGTTATGCACATAGATACATGGTCAGTCCATCAGCATTTAATCTCTCTAAAAATGAAGGTATTTGGTATAATGGCTATGGATTTTTTAACGCTTTAGAATATGGTTTAAATAAATATGTGAGTTTAAAAGCAGGACTTAATGTACTCCTTCTAGTAGATTCAGATCAATTTTATTACTTGTCAGCAAAAGTTGGCAATATAAAACTTCATGATAAGATCTATTTTGGAACTAATCTTTTTTTTATCAGCCAAGATGAAAATACATATTACAACATCAATCCAATGTTTACTTTGGGCAATCTAAACAACAATTTAACATTGGGCTGGAGTTCATTCCGCTATGCAGGTTTTGGTCACTTTTTTGAATTTTCTTATAGACTTGAAGACTCAGCATTTCCTCAAACGGCAGGTTTTGTAAATCTCAATGCTATGTGCAGACTTTCCAGATCGATGTATCTTATTACAGAAAACTGGCTCAGTGATCACTACAATTTTGATGGGTTTAACTATTTGGGTGTTAGATACGCCAGAAATCTTTTCGGTATGGACATGGGTATCATCACAAGTAAAGAAATCCGTGATGAAGTTGAATTCATCGGCTTGCCATATATAACATTAAATTATAAGTTTTAATACCTTTTGTTCAGCAATTATACAAGCGAAATTTCAAATGTCACTCACTTTAAATAAATAAAAATGTTAAAATCAACACATTTATTATGCTTAGTTTTAGTTTCAAATGTTGTTTTTAGCCAAGCAGACACCATCCGCCTTAAGAATCCGAGCTTTGAAGATACCCCTAAAAGAGGTGGAAACGCGATGGATGGAATCATTGGTTGGTTTGATTGCGGTAAAATCAATTTTCCACAAGAATCACCACCGGACATCCATCCCAATGGATTTTGGGGTAACGACAGTCCTGCAATTGATAAAGATACTTATCTTGGAATGGTAGTAAGAGATAATCAAACATATGAATCAATCTCTACAAGATTAGATACTGTCTTGGAAGCAAATGAAGTATATTCTTTATCTTTTTATTTATCTAAAGCAAAAATATATAGATCAATGAGCCGGCTTACTGAGGAAGAAGCCGATTTCTTAACTCCAACTATTTTTAGAATTTGGGGGGGAAGAGGTTATTGTAATGAAAAAGAACTTTTGTATGAATCTCCACCTATTGATCATAATAATTGGAAATTATATAACATTAAAATTAAGCCAAAGTATAGTTATAAAAGTTTAACTCTTTCAGCTTATTATGATAAAAACCTAGACCATCCCTATAATGGGCATATACTAGTTGACGGAATTTCCGATATTATCAGAGTAAAATAATATTTAAATTTATCCAAAGACATCATATTGAATAGCATTCGTCGTTTTAAAACTGAACAATGTCGTTAATTTAGCGTTAAAATCATCTAAAATCTCAAATATCTGTTATATTTGTACGTTTTACATAGACTTATTGTCTTAAAAAATATGATGCGACTTTTTTGTATAATTATATTACTTCCTTTTGCTCTTTTGTCTGATGCACAAAGAGATACCATACGGCTCAAAAATCCAAGTTTTGAAGATACTCCAAAAAAAGGAGGAGAAGCTTTGGATGGAATTGCTGGTTGGTTTGATTGTGGTAAAATCAATTTTCCACTAGAATCACCTCCTGATATTCATCCTAATGGGTATTGGCAAAACAATCTACCTGCATCTGATAAAAAGACGTATCTAGGTATGGTAGTTAGAGATAATAATACGTATGAATCAGTGTCTGTTAGAATTGATTCAGTACTTAAAGCTGGGTACTGTTATAAATTTTCCATTCACTTAGCTCGCGCAGATAAATATGTCAGCCAAAGTCGGACAACTTCAAAAGAAGAAAATTATACTACCCCAATTGTACTCAGAATTTGGGGAGGCTCGGGATATTGTAATGAAAGGGAACTCCTAGCAGAATCAGTACCTGTCAATAATACATCCTGGCAGATTAATACTTTTGAATTTAGACCCAAAACAAATGTTAGATCTATAACTTTATCGGCTTATTATAAAACACCAGTAATTTTCCCATATAATGGAAATATATTAGTGGATGGAGCTTCACCGATAGTCCGAATAGCATGTCCAGGAGAGCCGCCACTAAGAGATGTAGTCAAATCCAATCTACCACCTCACAAACGCAAAAAGAATCCAAATCCTACAAAAGAGGAAACTGCAGTGACATCTGCGCCACCTAAAGATGATACAAGACCAATTGCAGCATACAAACCAAAAATATTAGAAGAACTGACTAAAGATAAAATCAAAGAAGGTCAGACTATAGAAATCAAGAATTTAAGTTTTAAAGCAGACAGTGCTACAATTGACAAAACATCATATGTGGTACTTGAAGATATCTACGGTTTTCTTATGTCTAATAAAAACGTGATCATAGAGATAGGAGGTCACACTAACAATGTGCCTTCGGAAGAATATTGCGATCGGCTCAGTACAGAAAGAGCAAAATCTGTGGCAGAATATCTAGTCAATAGAGGCGCAGATCCATCCAAAATACAGTTTAAAGGCTATGGTAAAAAACGACCTGTAGCGGATAATAAAACTGCCTATGGACGTGCCAAAAACCAAAGAGTGGAAATCAAAATTCTCAGTTTGAATAGTTAATTTCCTTGCCTTTGTGCCTTAGTAGCATACAACATTACATTAACCAACCATGCTAAGTTGTCTAGGTCACATTATGTGTTTTGTTAAACTGCTAAACATTCAAATTGAACTTAGTATCTTCAGTAATAAACTCAATGCTCTACCATGCTAAAGAGTAATAAAAATAAAAGTAACCCAGCTTACTTTACAAAGATCAATTTCGTAAAAATCAAAAAGGCCTCAAATACAATTCGAGACCTTTTAAATTTTTCCAAAACCTGCTAAAGTCATTTATTATTAAACCGCAAAACTTTCTCCGCAACCGCAAGTACGGGCTGCATTAGGGTTATTAAAGTAAAAACCTTTTCCTTCAAGGCCACCAGAAAACTCCAAAGTGGTATTACAAAGGTACAAAAAGCTCTTCAGGTCAGTGACTACTCTGACGCCATTATCATCAAATATCTGATCGTTGGGTTTATTTTCATTATCGAAGTCCATCTGGTAGCTTAGACCTGAACATCCACCACTGGTTACCGTAACGCGCACAAAATAACCATTATCCAGATCCTTTGTCCTGATAATTTCTTCTATTCTTTCTTTAGCGCTATCTGCTACAAATAACATATAAATGTATAATATTGACCTTTAAAATTTATTTTTATGCTCCTTAAGCTGGAACTGCTTCATTTTTTTTCTTGTAATCCGCTATAGCGCTTTTGATTGCATCTTCAGCCAATACAGAACAGTGTATTTTTACTGGTGGCAAAGCTAGTTCTTCAACTATTGCCATATTATCTATGGTAAGTGCCTGATCAATAGTTTTGCCTTTGAGCCACTCTGTAGCTAAAGATGAAGATGCTATAGCCGACCCACAGCCAAAAGTTTTAAATTTAGCATCGATGATCGTATCGGTAGCTTCATCTACTTCTATCTGAAGTCTCATGACGTCTCCACACTCAGGTGCGCCTACAAGACCTGTACCTACATTCTTTTTTGCTTTATCTAATGTACCCACATTCTTTGGGTGATGAAAATGCTCAATTAATTTTTCTGAATATGCCATGATATATAAAAATTATTTAATGATTAAATATTCTAACTCGTTTTATTAGATCAGTGTTCTGCCCACTCTACAGTACTTAAATCTATACCTTCTTTATACATTTCCCATATAGGGCTGAGATCGCGCATATGATTTACTCCTTTGGATACGGCTTCTATAGCATAATCTATATCTTCATCCGTAGTAAATCTACCCAAACTAAATCTGATAGAAGAATGTGCCAAATCATCTCCCAAACCTAAGGCCACCAAAACATAAGAAGGCTCTAAAGACGCAGAAGTACAAGCTGACCCTGAAGAAACTGCAATGTTTTGATTGAATGTCATCATAAGTCCTTCACCCTCCACATGCTTAAAAGACACATTAGTCACATGTGGCATTCTATGCTCAACGTTTCCGTTTACATATACTTCTTCTAAATTCTGCAAATATGCATTTTCTAGTTTATCTCTCAATTTGGAGAGTCTTTCCGCATCTTGATGCATTTCAGCCTTGGCCAAAGCAGCAGCTTTACCAAAACCAACAATACCAGGTACGTTGAGTGTTCCTGATCTCATACCTCTTTCGTGACCGCCGCCATCCATTTGTGCGGTTACTTTTACTCTAGGATTTTTTCGATTAACGAAAAGCGCCCCTACACCTTTGGGACCATACATTTTATGAGAGGTAAAAGCCATAAGATGAACACCTACTTCTTTGGGATCAACAGGAATTTTTCCAACCACCTGAGTTGCATCACTCATGAAAAGTACACCATGCTTTTTACAAATATCACCGATTTCTTTCATCGGCTGAATGACTCCTGTTTCATTATTGGCCCACATAATGGATACCAATATAGTCTGATCCGTAATAGCAGCTTCTAATTCTGCTAAGTCAATAAGACCGTCATTCTTTACATCCAAATAGGTGACTTGACCACCCATTTTTTCCACTCGTTTGCAAGCATCTAGTACAGCTTTGTGCTCTGTCTTTGCCGTAATGATATGATTGCCTTTAGAAGCATACATCTCAAAAACACCTTTAATGGCAAGGTTATCAGATTCTGTGGCACCTGATGTAAAAATGATTTCTTTAGGATCCACATTGATCAAATCTGCAATTTGCTCACGGGCATAGTCTACCGCTTCTTCGGCTTTCCAACCAAAAGGGTGATTTCTACTGGCAGCGTTGCCAGGTATCTCATAAAAATATGGCAACATGGCTTCCACCACTCTTGGGTCTGTTGGTGTTGTAGAATTGTTGTCCAGGTATATTAATCTATCTTTTGACATGATCTTGTTTTTCTTAATTATATTTAATCTAAATACAAAGGTAATGCATTTTTGTTCAATTTAATTTAAGAATTCTTTAAACTTTTAGTTATAGCAATATATAAATCTCTTATAAAGGAGCATCAAATATGATATTGGAAAAATTGTATTTGTAATACAAACAGATACAGAGAAATACTTATACTTAGATAAATATATATGATAAACCATAAGCTTTCATGAAAATGTTAATCTTTTGTCAAGACAAATACTGAATTTCTTCCTGAGATTTTTGAGTATATCTCCTTCTGAAAAAAAAGAATCTTATTTACTGATCTGATATATTACGTTCAGAGTGGACAGAAAGTACGTGTACTTTAACTTCTTCTATTTTGGTATCTGATTTTGAAAGTACTTCAAATTTGTATTTGTCCAACTCGATCTCATGACCTACCTCAGGTATACTACCCAAAGTCATTACAATAAACCCTGAAAGCGTCGTATATTCTTCTTCTGGAAAGTCTAGATTTTCGTATTTCCCATTGAGATAAGCTAACTCGAGCCTTCCGGAAAACACATATTCGGTATCTGATATCATTTTTTCAGTAAAGTCTTCATCATCATGCTCATCAGCGATCTCTCCAAAAATTTCCTCCAATATATCTTCCAGGGTAATGATACCCGCTACACTACCAAACTCGTCTACAACACAAGCGATATTGTTGCCATCTTTGATAAACTTATACATCAAATCTTGCAAATTCATCACATCTGGGACAAAATCAATATCCAAAATATTGCGCTTAATAGAGGTGACATTCTTAAACAATAACTGATGATGAATATACCCAACGACGTTTTCCACATCACCATCCACAACTATTAGCCTAGAGTGTTTGGATTCTATAAATACGCTCTTGACTTCCTGAATATCGTCATTTTTATCCACAAAAACAATCTCATTTCTAGGTACGGTACAGTCACGTACTTTGAGTTGATTGAGGTTGAGTGCATTGGTGAGGATCTCTTTATCTATATCTTTCTCCTCATTTACATTAGATTGTATATAGTGTTCCAAGTCCAGTTTAGTAATCGAATAATCGTCGTCTGCTTCTATTTTACCAAACAAAATCCTGATGATAAGATTAGAAGTTTTGGTAAGTAACCAACTAGGTAACAACAATATCCATTTCGTGACTTTCAATATTGGTGAAAGCTTGTATATCAATTCATTAGCGTAGAGTCTAAAAATTGTTTTGGGCAAAAACTCTCCAAATATTAATATTACTATGGTCAGAATCAGAGTCGTGACCAAAGATATGGCTAGATTTCCAGCTGGCAATACTATCTCCAATGCAGGGGTAATCAACGAACTAAAAAATATGGTATAAATGACGAGTACGATATTATTCCCTACAAGTATGGTGCTCAAAAATGTTTTTGGATCATTATAAAGTTCAGTAAGAATGCGACCTCTTTTTGAACTTTTGTTCTTGAGAACTTCGATGCTGAGCTTATTGGCTGACAAGTAAGCTATTTCACTCCCTGAAAACAACCCAGAAAGTATTATCATAAGCAACACCAAAATGATTGTGGTGACCATATTTAATTTTTAAACTGGGGCAAAATTACTTAAATTCCGTTACAAAGTCCGCAACATTGAGTTTTCCTTGTACTTTCTTTTTGATTTCGAAGATGGTAAACGATTCATTTGCCTTAAATCCAAAGCCATATGTAGTATCCCCTTTTTCTGCCTGTGATATTCTGACCAGCTTGTCTGTGTACACAATGCGTGTATTCATATCATAAATTAGTTCTGGAGTTTCTAGCTTTTGATTTTTTGAATCATAAAAAACCACATTTCCCCTAGCTGTAATCTTTTGGGTCCGGGATTCTCTGATGGCCGTCTCTGCTTTGAGCCAACTATTTACTGTGTTGTCAGCGCCCATAAATTCTAAAAGTACACCTTTAGGAAACTCATCTTTAGATTCGTTTTGGCTCTCATATTGTAGCATTTCGGGAGCATTTACTACTAATCTAATGACAGCTGAGTCGCTGTAAATGATTCTAATGTTTTTGCCAATGCGTAGATTCTCGTTGAGGTCTGCACTAAACAATTCGTTGATTTCCTCTTCTTTGGTGGTACAAGCAAAAAACAACAAAAATAGAATACTAAATAAAAAATATCTTATCATCTTTGAGTATCAATTACGGTGACATCGCCTGCATGATTGGATGTAGAGTCATCTAGCCATCGGACTAGTGCACGCCATGTATAAACCCCCGATACTACAGGTGAACCCTTAAAAGTACCATTCCAGCCACTAGTATTATCATTTCTAACATAATTATTGAGACCATCTATCCCTCGAAAAACAAGATTGCCCCATCGATCATAAACTTCCAATAGCTCTATGTTTTTAACTCCTTTGGATGCCCAAATATTAAAAAAATCATTTTGAGCATCTCCATTTGCAGATATAATATTGGGGGCAAAGACCTGAAGGTTTTTGACAACTCGTACGGTGACTTCGTCAGTTGCAGTACAGCCCAAACTATCGGTAACAGTCACAATATAGGTGGTAGTATTGCCCGGAAAAACTGAATATGTCACACTATCAATTCGTGTGGCATTAGGACTTATAGATATACTATCTCTTCCTTTCACTGGAGTAAAGTTGATATTAAGTATTGTGCTATCTCCTAGTTCTATCTCTACATCAGGACCAGCATCTACCACAATAAGTTCGGGTTGTTCTACTAGCACAATGATACTATCTTTACAGCCTTTGATATCCTGAACCCTGACTTTGTATGATCCAGCAGGCAGATTGCCATATCGCGGATTGGGTCTGAATGGCTCACTGTCTAGACTAAAACTATACTCTGGTGCTCCACTGATACCACGAGCCAAAATCTGGCCTTCCGGAATATTGAAACACCTTAAGTCTGTAACCAATCCTTCTATATCAAGCGTGCTGGTGTCTTTGCAACAAGGCTCCACAAAAAACTCTTTGATTTTGGTCACTGTACAGCCACGTGTACTCTCCACAGTCAAGGCCGCTATCTTAGTTCCAAATGATTCATAAGATACGTTATTTGGCCCTATACCTGTAGCATTGCCTGGTACCGCTCTGTCACCAAAATTCCAGGTGTATGTTTGTATAGGATCAGTTTCAGAATTAGATTTATTAGTAAATACTACAGATTTGTCACACTCAAAAGCTTGGTTGGCATTGATTTCAAAATCAGGTTTAGGACCTAAAAAAGTACCCGTACCTCCGAAATCTATAGCAAAACCCAATCCCGATCTGGAGTAATTATTCACAACTAATACATATGATCTACCTGAAATCATATTTAAAGGGGATAGAAAATTATTATTTCCATTTCTGCAACCTGGATCTTCTGTATCTCCACCTTCATTTTCTCTAAGGCCTGTTGGTCCGTTACATCTATTCCAAGTGGAAATAGGGTCGGTCACACCACCTACACCATTAGCACCAGCAGCCATACATTTTACAACGCGTTTGTTTGAGCAATCATTTATACCATTAGGTAATTCATACAAAGAAAAATCCAAGTCATCTGATTCTATATTTATATTTACATAATCGTTTGGAGTCAATGTAAATGTAAGTGTGCCACTTACGTCACAAGTCCATTTGTACCATGCAGATTGAAACTCTTGTTCCATGCAGTTGCCAGCTTCTATTTCATTTTTATCCAATCCATCACCTGTAAGACTTTCCACCTTAAATGAAGATTTATCACACAAAACAACGGCTTGTCTACAATCTGCTTCTGGGGTTGGAACAGGAACAAAATCATCAATACATAACTTGAAAGTTCCTTCCGCACCAGGGGCAGACTCTACCATAATGAAATAAGTTTTTCCAATAGTGAGATCATCGATTTGTAGCTCATCAATTCCAACAGTTTTTCCAGGTGAACATTCTAAAAAGGTTTTACAATCACTAAAAACTAATATTTTGGGATTTCTTAATGTTCCACCCTGACCAACTCCAAAGACCCTGATTAATACAGCAGGCTCTTTAGGTGTAAACGAAAACCAAACACCATTTCTCCATAAAAGACTTACACAACTATTTGGAAATGATGGATCCGCCGTAGCTCCCACATTTGTAAACTCACCATCTCTAGAGCAATAATTATCTGTAGTGGGCAAAGGTGTAGCAAAGCGGCACTCATCATTAAGCACCTGAGCTTCAATACTGCTTAAATTTATGAAAAAAGATATCAGTATCAAAAATATATTTGCGGTCAATTGGTTATTCATTTTCATACATTTTATTTATCGCATCCTACAAAAATTATAACATGAAGAGTCAGTATATTGTTATACAAAACAACACTTAACGTTATTATTTCCATATATTTTAACGCAAATTTAATCAATTTGTCACTCAAAAGACAGAAATCACTACTTTTGTGCTACATTTAATATATAAAATGCTGTATTTAGTACCCACTCCTGTTGGAAACCTTGATGATATGACATTCAGGGCAATTGATGTGCTCAATGCCTGCGATGTCATTTTGACTGAAGATACCCGCACGAGTGGCAAGTTGCTCAAGCATTTCCATATAGACAAACCATTGTGGTCTTTTCACGCCTTCAACGAACATAAAGCCTTAAAAAGTATCATAGATCATTTGCAGCAAGGCAAAGACATTGCGCTGATTTCAGATGCTGGAACACCAGGAATTTCTGACCCTGGATTTTTGCTCGTGAGAGCCTGTGTAGCAGAAGGTATCAAAGTGAGTTGCTTACCCGGGGCTACGGCTTTTGTCCCTGCATTGGTTGCATCGGGTATGACTACGGATAAGTTTTACTTTGAAGGGTTTTTACCACATAAAAAAGGGCGCCAAACTAGACTTAAATATTTATCGACATTAGATGTGACCATTATTCTGTACGAATCACCACATCGTCTGGTGAAATGTCTAGAGGAAATCCGCGATTTCCTTGGAGATGAGAGAAAAGTATGTGTAGCACGAGAAATTAGCAAGTTATATGAAGAGTTTCTCACTTTACCAGTTAACGATGCTATTGCACATTTTAGCAATACTCCGGCCAAAGGTGAGATCGTAGTTGTAATTGAAGCTAATGACAAACCAGCAAAAGAAAAGGGTGATAAAGTAAAAGAGAAAAAACAAAGTAAAAAGAATGATTGATTTCGAAAAGTATATTTTAAATAATGGATTGAGGGTGATCATTCATGAAGATAAGTCTACACCTATGGTTGCGGTAAATTTGGTTTATGACGTAGGTTCAAAACATGAAGATCCTGACCACACTGGATTTGCTCACTTGTTTGAACATTTGATGTTTGGTGGATCAGCAAATATACCTGATTTTGATGAGGTAATACAAGATGCAGGAGGCGAAAACAATGCATTTACCAATACAGATTTGACCAATTTCTATGAAGTTTTGCCTGCACAGAATTTAGAAACTG
Source organism: uncultured Aureispira sp. (assembly GCA_964526715.1). Taxonomy (GTDB): domain Bacteria; phylum Bacteroidota; class Bacteroidia; order Chitinophagales; family Saprospiraceae; genus OLB9. The sequence continues at coordinate 31,953 of CAZGMB010000053.1, forward strand.
CCTTGTGGCTGGAGTCAGACAGAATGTTACAGTTGGATTTCAGTAAAAAGTCACTCAACACTCAAAAAAAAGTTGTTGTAGAAGAATTTAAAGAAACTTGCCTTAACGAACCTTATGGTGATATGTGGCACCATTTAAGCGAATTGGCCTACCACACCCATCCTTATCAGTGGCCCACCATAGGTAAGGAAATGAATCACATCAAAAATGCTACCTTGGAACAAGTGGAATCCTTTTTTTACAATTATTACCGACCGGATAATGCAGTATTGGTCATTGCCGGAAATATAAATCCCAAAACAGATTTGCCTTTGGTAGAAAAGTGGTTTGGTGATATTCCGAAAGGAAATACCGAAAAAAGAAAATATCAACCTGAACCACCACAACAGGGTCACCGACAAAAAATAATAGAAAGTGATGTACCACATGACGCTATCTATTTGGCTTTCAAGATGGATGACCGATTGAGCCAGGAGTTTTATGTATGCGACTTACTGTCAGACATACTGGCCAATGGTAGATCTTCACGTTTTTATCAGCGACTTTTTAAAGAAAAGCAATACTTCAGTACGATTGATGCTTTCATTTCAGGCACTATAGATCCGGGCTTATTTATTGTAGAAGGAAAGCTCATGCCTGGCGTCAGTATAGATACTGGCAGGACTGCTATTTTTGAAGAACTTCAGGATTTGTGTAATCATCCTATAGCTGACCCAGAGTTACAAAAATTAAAAAATACAGTGGAAAGTAGTTTGACATTTTCCGAAGTCAGTGTACTCAATAAAGCTACGAGCTTGGCTTATTTTGAGATATTAGGTGATGCTGATTTGATCAATCAGGAAGCTGAAAGGTACCAAAAAATCACTTCTCATGATCTTCAGGAAACTGCCCAAAAAATATTCAGGCTGGAAAATTGCAGCGAACTGATCTATAAAACTAAAGTATAGTTATACATTATTATCAAGCAGATCTAAAAAGAATAATTAATAAGCAATTGAATTTTAAAAATCTACATCTTATTTTGTCAATATTGATTGTTGTACCCACAGCGCTAATTTATGGGATACCTTCAATCTTATCTAACTTCTTAGATATTCAAGTGCATTCAGTTGACCTTTCAAATTTATTAAAATCTATTATGTGTTTATATTTAGGAGTTTCATTCGTTTGGGTCCTAGGTATTTGGAAAATTGCTTATTGGCAGATAGCTACTCAATTAAATATATTATTTATGTTTTCTCTAGCTTTAGGAAGATCTTTAAGCTTAATGAATGATGGATTCCCAACCATGGGATATGTTTTTGGCATTTTAGCTGAGTTTGGACTCGGACTTTACTCAATATATCAACTTAGAAAATATAGTATAAAACTATATCCTAATCAAAAAGTGAATTAAGCAAAATTTCTAACATTTCTTTTTGTTCTTTGACTCTTCCCATTTTGGCTTCCGCATTAAAATATCTTTTTTGGTATCTGGCTGCATACACAGACATTGAGCCATCATCTAAGGGATTTGTGTTTTGGAGTACTACGGTATACTTGTTTCTTACCAAGAGCTCAAAATCTGGTCTCTGAGTCACGATGTAAAATTCGCTATTGTTGATAGCCGGATTGATGTAGATGTCGGAGCATGATTGGTTACTATCGCTGGACTGGTCATGTGACTTGATGTAAGATTTAATGCTAAATGACTCTGGTTCAAAATGAGTCCAAAAAAGCCATTTGCGTTTATACTCTGCAGGCATATTTTTATTATTGTGGATGGCTATGATGATATCCTTATATTTGATTTCATCCCAAACCTGATTGGCAAGATTCTTAACTGCTCCAATAACTTGAGCATCCACTTTACCTTTACCTTTGACAATTTTTATATTGGAAGCAAGAACTTGTTCGTTGGGTGTATATATTCTATTGGGATCAACCGCGTATTCTGTACCATTAAGTTTGAATGTAATGTTCCTACTTTTGGCACTTCCTGAAGTATGCTCCAATGTGACTAATTTACCACCATATTTTTCTATCATATTTATACCAGCTTCAAGAGCAGCAGTTTCATTTTCGTGTACATGAGCATATACAAGATTATGACCTTCTTTGGAGATTACTTTGATTGTCACCATTTTATCGCCCAGATATACCTGTTTTGCTGAAGTGGTAATGACTTGCGCAGACAACTGAAACCCAAATAAAACTGCAAAAACGATACTTAAAATATGTTTCATATTTCAATTTTTTACAAAAGTATTATAAAACCTGCATACACCATATATATTTTCATTTTATACCATGGTTTAATTTTAATTCACACCAAGTATTATTTTCAATTTTTACAAAAAATAACATCTAGGACATGCTATCTTTTTAAATGTATTGGTGATGGAGCAAAGCTTTTTAAAGATCATGTACTGTAAAGATTCTCAGCTCGAACTAAAAAGATCCAATACAATTGCTTAGATTTGTTGCTGTTTTTTAAAAAGTGGTTATATTATGATTATTTTGACAGGTGTATCGGGTTTTATAGGTTCTTGTCTGCTTACTGATTTAAATCAGAATGGTTATAACAGAGATGTCGTGGTGGTAGATGACTTTTATAAGTTGTACAAAGACAAAAACACCAACAATAAATCGGTAAGGGAATGGATGCATAGGGATATTTTTCTGGATTGGTTTGAAAAGACTACCCAAAAAGTGGATTTTGTCCTTCACATCGGTGCACGTACCGACACTACACTCATGGATACTGCTATCTTTGACGAGCTCAATCTTCACTATACTCAACGAATATGGAAGGTGTGTACCAAAAATCAAATACCGCTGATCTATGCGTCTAGTGCTGCTACCTATGGCGACGGCACTCAAGGTTTCAGTGATGCTCACAATACTACACATACTATAAAGCCACTCAATCCCTATGGTGATAGCAAGCATCAATTTGATCTGTGGGCATTGGAGCAGCAAGAAACACCACCGTTTTGGGTAGGATGTAAGTTTTTTAATGTCTATGGACCCAATGAATATCACAAAGCAAGGATGGCATCGGTGATCTTCCATACTTTCCATCAGATCAATAATACTGGTGGCATGAAGTTATTTAAATCACATAGACCTGATTATCAGGATGGTCACCAAAGCCGTGATTTTATTTATGTAAAAGATGTGTGCAGTATGATCATGTTTTTGATGAAAAATACCCATATCGCTTCAGGCCTGTATAATTTTGGAACGGGTCAAGCACGTACCTTCCTCGATTTGGCCACTAATACCTTCAAAGCTATGAAAATTCAGGAAAACATCAGTTACATAGACACACCTGCTGATATCAGAGATACCTATCAATACTTTACAGAAGCGGATATGCATAAAATGCGCACCGCAGGATATACCCAAGATTTTTGGTCACTGGAAGATGGAGTACAAGATTATGTGAGCAATTACCTGATGAAGGGTCGGTATTATTAATATTTTTTGGGGAGTGATTCATTAATCTGTATTCTGTATTGGCCGCTATTCCCCATCTAATCAATATATTTTTTTCTAAGGTTCCTTGTCCTGTAGGTAGAACTGGTGGATCTTGACCTAAAAGTTGTATATTATTAAACGGTGTCCATAGGCGGCTTTTGAAAGTCCATTGGCAGATATTAAAGCTAAGCTTAGCGTCCTCGCTAAGCTTTTTTTAGTAAAAGCGTCTCGCTTTTTTTGTTGTGTAATAATGCAGTAATATTGACTATTGAATGAACGTTCGTTTCAGATAGAAAGATGAATGTCACCCTTACTGGGTTTTCGAAAGGCTTTTGGACGAGGTTATAATCATAACATCCCTACGGGATTAAATTTATTTTGAATGTCCATTGGCGGCTTTTGAACGTCCATTGGCTGCTTTTGAACATCCATTGGCTGCTTTTGAACGTCCATTGGCTGCTTTTGAACGTCCATTGGCTGCTTTTGAACATCCATTGGCTGCTTTTGAATGTCCATTGGCTGCTTTTGAATGTCCATTGGCTGCT
>CAZGMB010000054.1:0-34645 GCA_964526715.1 uncultured Aureispira sp.
GTAAACTTTAGTTGTAGAGTTGTAAACTTTAGTTGTAGAGTTGTAAACTTTAGTTGCAGAGTTGTAAACTTTAGTTGTAGAGTTGTAAACTTTAGTTGTAGAGTTGTAAACTTTAGTTCAAGAGTTGTAAACTTTAGTTCAAGAGTTGTAAACTTTGATTCGCTGACCACGTAGTTTGATTTTGTGATCACGTAGTTTAGTTCAAGAGTTGTTACATTTAGTACTATTTTGTCAAACTACATAAAAATAAGATTTCTCACCACTCCGTGGATCGAAATGACGACTAAAAATAGAGAAATGGAGGGAGAGAAAGTGGGTTCGACTGCATCGAACCCACATTCTCTCCTTTCAAAAACTTTCATATATCGTCATTTCGAAGGAGATTTATCGACTGAGAAACCCATTTTATGACACCATAGTAGCCAATTTTAAATTTGACAAAGTAGATTTAGTGCTAGAGTTGTAACATTTGATTTCGTGATGGCGTAACTTGATTCAAAATTTGTAACGCTCGGCGTGATGACTACCTCAAAGACACCGTTCATGCTGGCAATATAAATAAAAGCGGGTATTGACATGATATCAATACCCGCTCAAATTTTTACTCCTTAACGAACCCATGTTAATTCAATCTAACATAGTCCATTATACTTTTATTTGATATTCAACATTTTATTGGTTTTTACTTCATTTCCAAACATCAGGTCGTAAAGATACAATCCTGTAGCACCCAATTGCTCAGATGCTACTCTGATACTGTTATCTCCCTTAGTACCGTACTGCTGATGAGTAAATACCACCCTACCCGTGATGTCACGTACCTTTAATGATACTTGACCATCTTCAGGAAGTGTAAATTGAATATTGGTTTCATTATTCCATGGATTTGGTGTATTTCCGTGCAATTCGAATATACCCGAATCTTGTCTGTCTATTCTCCAATTCAGTCTTTGAGCTTTCAGATCAGCACTATAGTACTCCGGTTTCAAACCTTTGTTTTCACCTGAAAGCATGACCTCTGCAAGTACGTCAGATCTTTCACTATCCATATGGATGAAGAATAAAACATCTCCTTCTTTTACAGATTTACTTTCTGATTGGTGCCATGAAATATTCAACATTCCATTGCTGAAAATATAGTTATCAGGATTAAAACTAAGTACCCCTGAAGTTATATACATTTCGTCAACATGCTGCACAGGGATAGATATCTGGAATCCGTTGATATCACTATCCTTAGCAGCGATGACCGGAACAATGTTTGTACCCTGAACAAGTTTCATGTCATTCATTCTAAAGCTTAGATTAGAACTTCTGTTTTCAGCATTCTTATCTTTGGCATTTGTTACATAACTGCTATTGACATCACCAATTTTGACACCTACCCAATCGATGTTCATATTGCTATTTAGGTTTTCAATGTGATAACTTTCTGGCATGAAACCTCTGAACGGATCTTTAGGATCTAAGAATGTATGAGCTCTATCCACCATTCTCCAACTAGTGTTATCAGGGAACTTTTCGTAGATGCCTAAGATCAATTTTCTCAATTGTAAAATATCAGAAGCACTTACTTTATCATCTTTATTGACGTCTGCTGCAATGATTTTGTATGGAGAATTGAGCTCCTGTGATTTCAATATATGTTTTTGAATAAAGATCAAATCCAATGTACTGACGCCTTCCAGATCATTATCGTCTCTTACCGGTATCACATCATACGTGCCACCACCATTCATTTCCGGAAACTCATATTTACCAGTGTTATTAGTATTTGCTCCAGGCATGTTGCTACCTTCCAATGCTACCCATACATTAGGAACAGCTTGAGCATTTTCTGTCTGAACCGAACCCGTTATTCTAGATGGTGGGCTAATTGGTGGACAGAATGGCGCTATTTGATTTTGTAATCCTACCAATGACTGACAAAGCGTATGTGGTGCTGCTGCCCCTTCATACCAAAAGTAAACAGTAATACCGAGCGGAGCGTTTGGTAAATCAGCACAGGTATATACACGCACAGTGTCATTAACATCTGTATTGGAGAAAGAAGCTACTATGTTTTGATTTGGTGCACCATTGTCACATCCTTCAAAAATAACGGCATGATCATAAACATTGTCAGAAGCCATAAATTGGTCATCTAGCTCCGGATATGTTTTGACACACACTAAGCTTTCATCAACTCCGTTGACGATCAGTATAAAGTTTAAAGTATCTCTTTTAGTCATATCACAATTGGATACTGCAACCAGTTGGAATGTATCAATTCCATCTTCGTAATCACCATTCAAATTGAAATCAGGAACTGGTATACCATTTACAAATAATGATAGATTACAACCTGGTACACTATGTAGTGCTGCACCACTAAGACTCGCTTCACAAGTCGTAGAGTCTCTATTGATCACAAAAGTTGTTGGCCCTGTGATATTAGGTACAGGAACCACTACAGTTATGGTTTGTGTACTGGTGAAAATACCGTTATTAGTTCCTACAACGAGTTGACAAGAATCGGTTACTGTCCATATTCTTTGGAAAGTACCTGCACACAACGTAGTAGGTAGATTGTCAGTAAAGGTTACCGTAATATCTCCACAAGTAAACTGATCTGTATCTAAATCAGGTGATCCTATGCTAGCTGGCAATGGAGAATCACAATTGGTAATCGTCACATTGTCCGGGAAATCGATATCAGGAGCTGAAATCGGATCAAAATTAGTTACATTGATCAATTGTACACATTGTGATGAGTTTCCTGATGCATCAGTCGCCGTAAAGGTACGAGTAATCAAACCTACATTACATTCACTGATATCTACAATAGGCACTTCTGTAAGCGTAAATCCAACAGAACAGTTGTCACTAGCTAACGCAACACCATATGTTGGTAAAGGTGCCGTAGGGTCAAATGACGCACAGTCTAGATTAAGATTTGAAGGGCAGACCAATAGTGGATTTAAAGTATCCAATACGGTTACCTGAGCTGTACAAGATAAAGATTGATTTGTATTCGTATTGGTAACTGTCAAAGTGACAATGATCGGAATATTAGTTGCAGCGTCATTACAATTAAACGTCGCAGGTGTAACGGTTGCTGTTACATTGGCACAGGCACCTACTGCTCCAGTAGAAATATCTGCCGCCGTAATACTTACGGTTCCAAGCGGATTTAAGTACACTGTAATGTTTTGAGTAGTACATGTGAGTGTACCTGGATCAACAATAACTGTTGCTGAAGTACTTCCTACACAACCATTAACGTCAGTTGTGGTAACTGTATAAGTAGTATTCACCACAGGTGAGACTGTAATGGCTGCGGTCGTTGCCGTAGTATTCCAAACATATGAAACACCTCCAGATGCGGTCAATGTAGTGGACTCACCAACACAAATCATCATATCACCAGTAATGACTGGAACCGGATTAGGGTCAACAGTGACAGTTACATTTGCTGTATTTTGACAACCGTTACTATCTGTACCTGTAACCGTGTACGTTGTAGTGCTTGCAGGTGATACAGTGATAGCAGCAGTCGTAGCTCCAGTGCTCCATACATAGGTGTTGGCTCCAGATGCTGTAAGTTGTGTCGATGTACCCAAACAGATTCTATTATCACCAATAATGGCAACTGTAGGCAATGGTCTGATGGTTACAGTTCTTTGTGCTGTATTTATACATCCGTTTGCATCTGTAGCTGTAACTGTATAGGTAGTAGCAACCGCAGGAGACACTGTAATGGCTGCTGTTGTTGCACCTGTGCTCCATACATAAGTAGACGCTCCTGATGCTGTCAATGTAGTAGAACTACCAGGACATACTTCCAAACCACCTGTAATATTGATGGTTGGCAGTGGATTTACGGTTACTAATCTATTTGAAGATGCTGTACATCCGTTGTTGTCTGTGATGGTAACTGTATAAGTGGTATTGACCACAGGGTTTACGGTAATAGCACTTGTGGTAGCATTGGTATTCCAGATATATGAAATAGGTGTGCTTCCTGTCAGTGCTGCTTGCAATGTTGTGCTTTGTCCCACACAAATTTGATTAGTACCTGTGACAGAAGCAGATATAGAAAGTCCATTTACGGTAACCGTTACATTAGCTGTAGATGAACAATTATTGCCATTAGTTACGGTCACGGTATATGTGGTTGTAGTAGTAGGATTTACGGTAATAGCCGCCGTTGTAGCGTTATTGCTCCAAGCATATGAAGTACCTCCTGATGCCGTCAATGTAGTATTGCTACCTATACAAATGGATGTATTGCCTGTAATTTGTGCATTGGGCAATGGATTGACGACTACTTGTCTTGAAGTAGCCGCAGTACATGTATTGGCATTAGTAACCGTGACTGTATATGTGGTATTTACGGTAGGCGACACGGTGATGGCCGCTGTTGTGGCAGCATTGCTCCAAACATAGGAGACACCACCTGATGCTGTAAGTGTCGTAGATTGACCTAAACAAATATTATTTCCAGCTATTGCTGGTGTAGGCAACGGATTTACAGTAACTGTTCTGTTTGCTACTGCAGTACAACCATTATTATCAGTAATAGTCACCGTAAATGTGCTATTTGAAGTAGGACTAACCGTGATGGAACTGGTAGTAGCATTGGTATTCCAAATGTAACTTGTAGGTGTACTTCCTGCCAAGTTTGCTTGCAATGTGGTACTTTGTCCTATACAAATTTGATTGGTACCCGTTACTGATGCCGATATAGAAAGTCCATTTACAGTAACTGTACTAGTTGCAGTAGCTGTACAATTAGCAGTGCTGGTAACCGTAACCGTATATGTAGTTGTCACATTTGGATTTACCGTAATGGCAGCTGTAGTAGCACCATTACTCCAAACATATGTACCACCTCCTGTTGCGGTAAGCGTTGTACTACTTCCTGTACAAATGGAATTATTTCCTGAAATCGATGCTACTGGCAAAGGATTGACTGTCACCAACCTAGAAGTGGATGCAATACAATTATTTGCGTTAGTCACAGTAACGGTATACGTTGTGTTTGTAGCAGGAGAAACTGTAATCGCAGCTGTAGTGGCATTATTGCTCCATACATATGATGTACCACCTGATGCTGTCAATGTAGTAGATTGTCCTACACAAATATTATTACCAGCAATTGCTGGAGTTGGTAATGGATTTACGGTGACCGCTCTGCTTGAAGTTGCTGTACAACCATTGGTATCAGAAATAGTCACGGTATAGGTTGTAGATGCCTGAGGTGATACAGTAATGGCACTAGTAGTAGCACTATTGCTCCATAGATATCCATTGGCTGTACTGCCTGACAAAGAAGATGTTAAAATCGTACTTTGTCCCACACATATTTGATTTGTACCTGTGACTGATGCCGCTATGGTCAAACCATTAACAGTAACCGTTCTCGTTGCCGTCGCAGTACATGCAAAAGAGTTGGTAACCGTAACTGTGTAGGTAGTTGTCACTACTGGATTGACAGTAATTGCAGCCGTTGTGGCATTATTATTCCATAAATACGTGCCTCCACCGGTAGCAGTCAAAGTGGTACCACTACCTATACAAATCGCATTATTACCCGTAACCGCCGCTGTTGGCAATGGATTTACGGTAACTTGACGTGATGTAGAAGCGGTACATCCATTAGCATTGGTCACGGTAACTGTGTACGTGGTATTTGTGGTTGGAGATACCGTGATGGTCGCTGTTGTTGCAGCATTGCTCCATACATAAGATGTTCCGCCCGAAGCTGTCAATGTTGTGGAACTACCAACACAAATATTGTTTCCTGCAATAGCTGGTGTTGGAAGTGGATTTACAGTTACTGTTACTGATTCTGTATCTTCACATTTAAACTGATTAGTTACGGTCACTGTGTAAGTGGTTGTCGTGGTAGGATTTACAGATATTGAAGCTGTAGTCATACCATTGCTCCATTTGTACTTAACACCACCACTCGCTACCAGCGTTGTAGAAGAACCAATACAAACTGCTCTAGGTCCTGATATAACAGCTACTACAGGATTCATGATACAAATCATTTCGCAAACATCAGAATTGTTATTATCCTGAACATCGACATCTATTTCTACAAAGTCTGTATTGCCATTACAATCATGTACCCAAAGTTCCACAACGTTATCTTCACCTAAGTGCGAACAATCAAAACATCTGACTGTATCTAAAGGATTGGAAGAAAAGCTAAATTTCAAAGGTGTAGTGCAGCAAGTACTTACACTGCTCGTATTCAATGAAGATGCAATTATACAAGCCTTTTCTATATCGGGTCTTCCGTCACCTGTCGTATCCCAAGGAACTATGGCTACAGAAATACGCTCCAAACCTACTGCCATAGGATTATCATTATTTCTTACAATAACGATTTGCTCTCTTGAAGTCACATTTCCACATTGATCTTCAAAAGACCATACAATTTTATGCGTACCTGTTGGGAATATAGAGTTTATGGATGCTACTGGTCCGAAACCCGTATTGGATATCAAATTAATTTTATCATTATTATAATCAATGGTATAAGACCATCTCAATCTATTGTCAGGAGTACACAAGTCTCTACCTCTGTATGACAATGTCACTCTACCTTCATCACACACACCTTTTGCGGTAATGAAAGTCGTATCTTTAGGTAAATTTCCGACAAAGAATGGTGGCACTGTATTATTTACTTTGATGGTTTGTTGGAAAACATATGGATCATATGCGCTTCCAAGTCTGTCCATTTCACACCAATCGATGATCGTCCATGTTCTTACTATTTTATAACATGCACCTGTAACAATATTGAAAACATCATCTTTGTAAGATGCAGCCGCAAGACCGCAAGCAGATTGTCTGATGACTGGATTTCCGTATATTGCTGGAAGGCTTTCAGGCTTCAACTCATCCGCAGAACATCTGTCATTTACAGTATAATCCAAAGGCTTGGTTACATCAGTCAACGGATCAAATACATCTGAATTTCCAACCGTGATGACCTGTGTGCAGGTAGCACTGCCCTGACTATCAGTGGCTCTGAAAGTTCGCTCTATAGTACCTACTCTACAAGAGTTTAATATAAATTTAGGCGTCTCTTCTGTTACCGTAGCACCACAAGCGTCAATAGCTAGTGCATTGCCATACTTGGTCAAATCCATACCTGTAAATACATCTTTACAGTCGATAGCTGCTGGTGCTGGACAAGATATCTTAGGCGTATGTTTATCTTGTACTGTAACATTGACCATACAAGAATTACTATTTCCATTAGTATCCCAAGCTCTAAGTGCAACCATCAAAGTTTTGCCAGCATCTGGACAATTAAATACAATATGATCTTCAAACAATGAATCTGGAATTAATCCACCAGGTACCATTCTAGCCACTTTCATGCTATCGATACCACAACCATCAAATGATCCATCATTAAGATTTCTTGGATATAAATAAGCTTCTCCGTTGGAATTAAGACCTGCTACTACCTCACCTTTACATATCATGGTAGGCGCAGTTCTATCTCTAACCAAAACATTAAATGTTCTGAAACTAGAATTTCCACAAGCATCATAAGCAGTATATCTTATGGCATGAGTACCTGCAGGAAGTGTGATAGTAGTATTGTTTTTGAAATCATTTATAAATCCACCTGGATAAGTTACATCTACCTCAATCGTAGGACTGCAAGTATCTACCACCATAGCTGCAGGCAATCTTACATCGCCTTCACAAATTCCATGGCCATTGGTACTTACTTCAAAACTTGAAATAGGAGCAATGAATGGCGCTTTATCATCCGTGATTTCAATCAATTGTTTGAATGTCATGATCTCAGCTGAAGAACACCAATTTTCGTGGACATGCCAACTTCTCGTTATTTTTCTAGTACAATTTATAAAACCATGATCTACATCGGTGTACCAAACCGCAAGATTACAAATTTCGTCAAAAAGTGGGTATAATGAAATACCTGCTAATGTAGGTACACCTGTTACAGACACATTAGGCATACCGTTAACATCTGTTTTGAATGTTCTGCAGAATAATGCATTGCTATCTGCCATGGTAAAGTTTTTCGGTATAGATATCAATCCTAAATCCGGTCTTTCCAATGATATTCTCATATTGCAAAGTGCTGATTTATTGCCAAATTTGTCAGTGGCTTGATACACTCTGTCTATATATTTTACAAAGTCATCATTACAAGTAAGTGTGGTGATGTTTTCACTTACGATGACATTCGTTACAGGCCCTCCACAATTATCGGTTTCGAATGGACCTTTGTATTCTTTTAATTTATAACAAGGTAAGGTAATGTTGCTGCAAATAGATACAGGCGGTGTTTTGTCTTCTACAGTTATAGTAGACCAACAAGAATTGCCACCACAACCTTCAATGAGCTTAGCCATTACTTTTGTTCCTGCATGTTCAGTGGTAAGCGTGGCATTAGGAATAGGATTACCATCTTTGTCCATTAACATTACCACATAAGGTGATAATGGATTCAACGTACTCGCTGCCAACATCTGAGGTGTAATGACGATAGAACAGTTTCCATCTAAAGATACATTAAAATCACCAACACAAGCTATAGCACCATTATCAGGCTGACCAATAGATACGTTCAAGATTACCGGAGCAACACAGCCCGGAGAAGAAGTCACTTTAATTTCATGATTTCCTACAGAGTAAGCAGACCAATTAATAGTATGATTAGCTGTAGAAACCCCTGGTAATAAGACATCGTCTACGTACCATTGGTAAGTAGCTCCCGCTAATCTTGCAGATACTGAATAATTTGCTGTAGCTCCAATACATAATGATCTTGGGCCATCCAAATTCATGGTTTCAAAACTACAAATTCCAGGATTTGCCTCTACTTGTTCTAAATCTCCAAATTCATTTCTGAGTCTTACCGAAAATCCTTTACCGTCTAAATGTACGGCTCTGAGCAAATATTCACTATGACCAGCATGTCCGTGCGGAAGTTCTTCTAAGATAAAGCCGTTGGCAAGCTGAGTTGGTGCCGCAGGTGGAAGTGGACTTGAAAGATCAAACAAACCATTTGAAGATTCTACAAACCATGTCTCCCCTTCTTTGCTTGCAATTTTTAGATTTACGATAAACTGACCATTAGTTGGTGTAGTAGCACCTCTGCATGATGAACATGGTTCGTAAACAGCAGGGCAAATTAATACTACATAAGTAGTTGCAAAGTCATCATCAAAAGCATTTTTGATTTCAGGCTCTTCTCCATCTTCTGGCAAGTTGGCTATTTGATTGTTAAAATCAGGATTAGAAACATCAATGCCATTCTCATCATAAATTTCACGAATACCTGCTAAGTTCCTGATGGTTTCAGGGTGTAATACATTACTATGAATTTTACAAGAAATCGTTGTTGTAAATGATTCTCCTGATTCTAAATTATTGTCAAACGCTATGACTTTTTCAGCAACACCATTACTTAGCTTCCAAGTATTGTCCACTAAGTCCGTTTGTGCAGGTATGAAATCTACCAGTTTGATTTTAGAAACAGCATTACGACCTTTATTGGTAACTTTAAGATTGAACACCACTACATCTCCTGCAGCGGCTCTTCTAGAAGCTACGGTCTTTTCAAGTTTGAGATCGATGAGACTAATAGCAATAAGTGCAGGATCATGATCATCCTCGTCATTACCATTATCATTCATCATATTATCGGTGGAAGTTTTGGGCTGGCCTCCTTTGTCATTGGTTTTATTAATATCTGGGGTAGAATCAAAATCATAGGCCACCGTACCACAAGCACTAGTGGATATCTCTGAATAATTGACAATCTGCGAAACGAGATCTACATTTTTTACAGAAAGATTAAGTTTTATGTCTTTGCAATTTCCTGATTCTAAAACTTCAGCATCAGTATAAGTTAATTTAGTAAGATCATCAGAAATGACCCATCCTTTATTTATGGCAGGATCAAAATCAAACTCAGGATTTAAATAATTTACTACATTATATCCTGTGGCAGACATGGTTCCTTGATTACACACTGTTGTTGTAAATACCACTTTATTTTGTGGTGCAATGAGTATCTCTTTATCTACTTTATGGATCAAAGCCAAATCACATATTTCAGGTGTAGCTACTGAAAATCTGTCTTCTTCAGTATCAAAACATGAACTTAGATTGGTCAAATTCTGTCCAAATCCGTCTTGTGCGCTTATCACTTTAACTTCATTGGTATAATTTGGCTGTGCCAATTGATTTTGGCTAAAATTTAAAACAAGATTAATACTTCTAGATTGATTAGGCAAAATTACACCTGATAAAGTAGCTGTAAGTCTGTTGCCATTTGCAGTCCAATTTGTATTTTTTGCACTTGAAAATGTATAAGTAGCAGGTATTATATCTTCTATTACTATATTAGATACACCTTGAGTTCCTCTATTCAAGACTGTGATTTGAAACTGCACTTCATCAGTACTGCGCAATGCATTGGTATTGATTACACTTTTGGTAATTTTCAAACTGCAATCTCCTGCATTTCTTAAACCAATATCAAAAGTGTGGTTGGTTGCATTAGTAACTACGCCTATCAAACCAAGAGCACAAGCTGTAGAAGCGGCATCACTGTTTATATTTGTAAAATTATTATTTTTTACTGTAGGTCTAAACAATTGATTATTGATCGTAATCAAACCTGTTGATGTTTCCATTTGAGTGCTTCCAAGACCTACAAAATATTGTAATCCGGCATAAAGTCCACCAGACACATTACTTCTGTTGAAAGTGTAGTAACCCTTGGAATCTGTCGTGGTTGTAGCTATAACATTACAATCAGTGTCGAGTAACGTGATGGTCAAATTTGCAACGCCTGTCTCATTACTGTCCTGAAATCCATTTTCATTACTATCAAACCAAACATAATTACCGATCTCTATATCTGGCAAACCACACACTGCAACGATATCACCAAATCCACTTGCCTTACCAAAATTGATGGTGGTTTCTCTAGTGTATAGTTCTTTACCTGCTTCTTTTCTTCCTGTGGTAGTATTGTATCTGTGTAAGCCGCCTGAATAAGAATTGATTTCTGGGTCAAAAACTGAAGACACTACAGAACCTGTTCCTGGCAATACAAAGATGCTACCTGTAGTGATTTCAGGGTGATAACTAGGATTAGCAATCCAAAAATCATCACTAAAATGTTCGCCTGAAACGGATCTGTTTTCAAGAGTCCATCCTCCCGTACCATTTTTGAAAGCAATCATCAGGTCACCCTTTTGCTCATCCAATCTATTGGTAACTACATTACAATATCTATGACCTATTCTATCAGAAATAGACAATAACATATGTCCTTCATCTGTAAAATCAATATCTGTGAGCCAATATGCAGGTAGACCTCCCACCACTGGAGCATCATCCCAATCTGCACCAGCAGGTACAGTCAGACCTGAATCCGTAAACGATGCCGTGGTAGGATCAAAAATCTGAACTTTCATCACATCTCCTGGAACCGTAGTACCTATGTAGATTTTACCATTGTAATATTTCAATGCAAAAGCATGAAAATTACTTCCTGGAATCTGATATGCTACGGTATTTGCAGTGGTTGGACTTACCGTAGGTATTCTGACTAATGTATTATTATATATATTAATGACATAAAGATATTTTTCGTCTGGAGAGATAACCAAACCTCCTAATCCAATTTTGCCTACTTGAGCGCCATAATTACAATCTTCTATAGTACTTGATAAGGTACCTACCGGAAGACCAAGATCACTCAATTTGACAAAAGGAAGAGATTGATACATGCTACCATTAAAGAAAGTGCGGAAAATAGCATCATGTCCGTTTTTTAGTCCTGAGTATTGTTTAACAAAAGCAGCAGAAAATATTTCCTGTGTCCTGCTCTTATAAGCTAAACCCCAAATAGAACCGGTTTCGCCATGCATGGCAAATTTTCTTGCTGGAGTAGCAGTATTGAAACCATATTCAATACCTACTATGGTAGGCTCTGCTCCTCTTACGTTAGTTTCACCTTGTACAAAACAAGTAGTGATGATCTCAGATTTGCGGTTGCAATATTCAAATGCATTGACCAATCCAAAACCAATGTTACAAGCAGGCACTTGTACAAAACTTACAGATGATGCATTGTCAGCTCCAAGTATAGCAGAACTAAATGCATTGCTAAAATTGAACTGAAGACGCAAACGCTGTCCATCAGTCAAGCCTGTAAAAAAATAAAGTCCGCTCTGATTTGTCGTAGAAGTACCTACTAATGCACCATTTGCATTATAAGCTTCAACTAAAATTCCTTGGATTCCTGCTTCGCCTCCATTTCTGGCACCATTATTGTTGGTATCATTATAGACTATGCCTTCTATGGAACCACTTGAAGCTACGCATTGAGCGAAACTGTCTTGAGCATACAAAAATATGCTTAAAAATGTCATTAATAAATATAAATGACGGGAAGCCAATGACTGGCACGGGTGTAAAATACTGTTTTTCATTTTTTGACCTTAGTTTGAAAAAAAAGTAAATAATTAAGTTACGTTCACTCATAAACCTGAGTTAACAAAACCTTTTGGACTAATTGTCAACTTGTTACATAACCGAAATAGTAACAAATGACTGAATAAATATTTACTGTTTAAGCGGGACACGCACAGTTCACACTATACGATGGGGCAAATATAACATATAATCATAATATGTAGTACGCTTTCATTAAATAAAAAATTATTTTTTTTCATAATATGTTACAATCACATTTAGTACTAGATATTAATAATAAACATTACTTTTGTCTCAATTTTTAAATTTATTTATGTCTAATAATATCGTCATACTTAAAAAAGGCAAGGAAGGTTCCTTATTGCGTAAGCACCCTTGGGTTTTTTCGGGAGCTATTCAAAATATCCCCAATCATCTGAAGGATGGAGATATTGCAGAAATTCAAAGCTTTGATAAAAAATATCTGGCCACAGGACATTATCAAAGTGGTGGGTCTATATCCATCAGGGTTTTATCTTTTGAAAACCATACCATAGATCAATCATTTTGGAATCATAAAATCGAAAATGCTGTTGTTTATAGGACTAGCATAAACCTTCCCAATGCTGTCACCAATACGTACAGACTTATCCACGGCGAAGGTGACGGTCTTCCAGGACTTATCATAGATATTTATCATAATATTGGGGTAATCCAATGCCATTCCATCGGTATGTATAAGGATGCACAAAATATAAGTAATGCCCTAAAGCTGGCTTTACCGCACTTAGATACTATCTTTTTAAGGTCCAAAGACACTTTGCCCGAGCATTTTGCCAATCATATTGAAGATCGTTTTTTGGCAGGAGATAAAGCAGAGACGGTGGTTACAGAAAATAATGTCCAATTCAAGATAAATGTGTTGACAGGGCAAAAAACAGGCTTTTTCTTAGATCAGCGCGAAAATAGACTCTTGGTGGGCAAATATGCCAAAGACAAGTCTGTACTCAATTGTTTTTGTTATACCGGTGGATTTTCTCTACTAGCACTACAAGGTGACGCTAATCATGTAGATTCTGTAGATATCTCACAAAAAGCGGTAGATCTAATGGACGAAAACATCCAATTAAATACCTTCAAAGGTAAGCACCAAAGTATATGTGCTAATGTGATGCAGTTTTTGAGTGATGCAGATTTGCCATTATATGATATAGTCATCGTGGACCCACCGGCATTTGCCAAAAGCCTACATAAACGACACAATGCTGTTCAGGCATACAAAAGATTAAATGCTTTGGCCATGAAGAAAGTCAAAAGTGGCGGGCTGTTATTTACATTTTCTTGTTCACAGGTAGTGGGTACCCAGCTTTTTTATGATACTATCGTAGCAGCAGGTATAGAATCAGGCAAATCTGTCAGATTAGTACAATCACTGAGCCAAGGACCTGACCACCCTATCCAACTGTTTCATCCTGAAGGACACTATCTCAAAGGATTGATGCTTTATGTGGAATAAGATACCTTAGGAAACGGGCGTGTCTGGCTTTGAAAATTTGCGTTTTACTGATTCGGGAATCCATCTAGCCACCATATCTGTTAAGGCAGATGTATTTAAGCCCATATCTCTCAGCGCCATATAGGTAAGTATGACTGCCCAAGGGAACAGCAACATACAAGAGACCCAAGCAGCTTGTATGCCACCCATAGCATCTGTTTTCACTAGTTTTTCTCCATAAATGGTGCTTATTATAAACATCATATAAAATAAAATAGCTACCAAAAGTGGATAACCATATCCTCCTTTTCTAATAATACTTCCTAGTGGTGCTCCAATAAATAAGAATAATATACAAACGGTAGCCCAAGAATATTGCTGATTGAGTCTCAGTAAATATTTGTTGTATTGACTTTTAAAATCTTTGTTGGTACTGCTGATGGTCAATAATTCGTCTCTATCTCTAGACAAATCAGAGACAGACCTGATGGCCACATCTCTAAAATCAACAGAATCAATCGTATTAAGAAAGTATTTTTCTTTGCTGATGTCTAAAGTGTCTTTTTGTTTGACAAGCTTTTTTACAACTATGGGTGTCACCGATGTTGCATCGATATTATTTAAGCTAGAGATTTGACTTTGTAAAAATAATTTTTCTTTAGCGCTCAGGTTATCTTTGTTTAGAGCAAGTGTTTTTTGAATCATGAGTTTTTTAGACGCAGCAGACATGGTATCAGCAGGATTCCGAGTTACATTGGGTTGTTGGTTTGCGGCAGCATTCAGCGTGTCACCTTTACCAGCTGAAAAAAGTATAGCTACCCTATTGGCCGTTTTTTCGTTATTCTCTTTTATTACGGTGCTGAAGGAGTCTACCGATTTTAGTAATTGAAAAGAATTCATCATTTGCTCCCGATCCCTATTAAAATTGAGCAAACCTTCTTCTCCTGATAATACATTCATATCAAAAGATACGATCCATTTATCAAAATACATTCTGGAAAAAGGTATCTCGGATTTTGAAGAGCCTAATTTTGTCTTTTTTTCCCCTTCCTGATAATTGACACCCGTATCTAGTTCCATCACAAAAAATCTACCTTCTTGTGCGGTATACATTTCACCACTTTTAGCAGAGGTCACGTTGATCAAGCTTTTGTCATTTTGGGTGTGGTTGTATATCAGTACATCATTGATTCCTCTTTTGTCTTTATCAATTTTGTCGACCCGGATCACCGTTTCATTAAAAGCATTATTAAATATGCCTTCTTCTATGGCCAATGTTGATTTTGCTTTACGAATGGAAATAAATCTTTTATTAAACTGCAGTAATGAAGCAGGTTTTAGAAAATTGGAAGCCACCAAAGAAAATAAACCTATAAAACATGCGATCATAAAACCAGGCATCAGTAATCTGATCAAAGATACTCCCGCAGATTTCATGGATGATAATTCGTATTTTTCTGCCATATCACCATAAACCATCACTGATGAAATCAAAACGGTAATGGGCACAGCCATGGGAATCAAGGTAACGGCATAGTAAAATATGAGTTCCATCATTTCTAATATAGAAAGTCCTTTGCCCAAGATTTCGTCAATGTACTTCCACAAAAATTGCATGATCAATACAAAAGTGGCTATAAAGTACGACAATACAGCCGGACCTATAAAACTTGTGGAAATGAGTTTATCTATCTTTTTCAATCTAAATATCAGATATTAATTGGTCACAAATGTAGTGGTTTCTCACCATAGTTAAGCGATAAACATTTTATACTTTGTCTATTGAAACCCTACTTCATGATGTAAAACGAAAAAAAAGGGCCTTGTGTTGTTTTTGATTGCGTTATAATATTAAGATATCTTTATCATTTTATACCTGTAGAAGGTGCCATTAACTTCTAACACCAAGATATACATACACGTATGCCATCCATTCATATCCAAACTATTTTGGAGCAACAAATCAGATTTTTGGTACTTTCTCAAAACCACACCTTCCATGTTGCATATAGAAACACTATTTACGGTGGCTAATTGGTCTATGTAAATTTTATCAAAAAATGGATTAGGGTATACTTTAAGCATAGCATTTTCACCATTTACCGTATGGGTTTGGGATTCTATTTTGAATTCATTTATTTGTACACATCCGAAGGCATCAGTAACTGTAAGTTTGTAGCTGCCTGCACCCAAATTTTCAATACAAGGGATAGTAGCCTTGCCATTACTCCATTGATAAGTATATGGTACGGCACCTCCGGATACGGTCACACAGATTTTTCCATTGGACAAGCCAGCCACAGTATTCACCAGATCAACATTTAAAATCATATCTGAAGAAGAGCCTACCATTATTGGCCCTGTTTCTAATTTGCATTGGTTCTGATCCAATATTAATGCCCTGTAAGCACCTGATGCTAAACCCGTAATATCACGTCCATTAAAAAGTCCACTATTCCACAATACACTAATGGGAGGTAGCCCACCATTGACCACTAATGAAATGGCACCATTGCTATCACCAGCACAGATATTATCCTTAATTTGGACCACATTAAAATTGTAAGGTTCTTTCTCTGCTATTCTGATTTCATTGGAAGTACCCACACAACCAAAAACATCCGTAACCGTAACGGAATAATTACCCGCTGGCAATGAAAACACCGTATCTTGATGGCGTGACTTGATATACTGCACTCCATGACTCCAATTAAAATCATAAGGTGGCTTTCCATCATTAACTTGAGCAGATAGAATCGCTTTTTTTTCATTAAAACACAAATTATCTGCGACTACAGCTATCGGAACATCTAAGTTTTTATTGTTATAAGGTAAATTTATATTGGGAATACCCGATTTGCAGCCCAAAATATCATAAGCAGTGACACTATAATTTCCACTCTGTATACTATCTAAAATTGATACGGACTCAGGCGTGTGCTTCCATACATAATTGTACCCTCCATTACCACCAGATGCGCGGATAGCTATAGATCCATTTTCACCACGTATACATGTGGCTGGACGTAAACTATCCAGTGTGACTAAAAAAGGCTGTGGTTCTCTGATGATGATCGGTGTAGAGACTTTTCTGCATCCATTATCATCAGAAACCGTTAATATATATGTGCCTGCTGACAAATTGTAAATATCATCCGCTGTCTCAGATAACTTATTCCACAAATAAGAGTATCCCGGTTTTCCACCTTTAACTTCCGTTTTTATGGAGCCATTTGCTTCTTCAAAACATCGGGCATCTTCCGTACTTACCACATTGATTTCGATGGGTGGTGGACTGGAAAGTGTCGCTTCAAAAGTAGTAAAACATCCTTTGGCGTCTGTAACTGTACATGTGTAAATCCCTGCTGAAAGGTTATCCAACACTTCATTAGTAACTCCGGTATTCCAGATATACCGATATGGGGCCATTCCATTGATGGTGATCAAGGCTATGGCACCGGTTTGCTGACCATCACATTTAGGATGACTTAACGATCTCACATTGGTAATCAGTGATGGTAATGCTGTCAATTTAATATTGTCCAATACTTTAAAACATTGGTTAGCATCTGTTACCGTGACAGCATAAGTTCCCTCTCCTACCCCAGATATATCTTTAGTACTACTTCCATTTGACCACCTATAAGAATACGGAGGATAATCAATATTGTGAATGATGCCAATGCTTCCATCCTTGATTCCCAAACAAGTAGGTCGATTTAGTTCGGAAATTAAAATATTGAGATTGGTCGCAGCATTGATCTCATAAAAAGGTGTTTTAACTACACATCCGCCTTTATCTTTTACTGTGGCATAGTAGACTCCGTTAGCAAGGTTGGTGATAGATTCGCCTTGCATACCATTATTCCAATCTATTTTATATGGAGCATTGCCTCCAGAGATGGTTAAAAACACAGAACCATCTGCTGAACCATTACACAAAGAAGGTATCAGATCAGCTTGAATTATGATAGGGTTTGTTTCAGGTTGGTCATCCATATTTCCATTGCAATTTTCATCAATTCCATTACATTGAATCTCGACAGACCCTGGAAAAATTAGTTTATTTTCATCATTACAATCTCCACCTGCCATGACATAACCGACGGGTGCATTTGAAGTACATAAATCTACAAATACTTCATCTGTACCCACCCCATCACCATCTTTATCTTCAAAAAACCTATTAAGTCCGGATATGGGCAATGACCTGTAAAACTCTATTTGATCCAAAGCAATATCCCCAAGAGGACCAAGGCCTGTCTGCGCTACAAACCTAAAGCGGGCTATTTTATCGTGATAATCTTTTAAGGAGAGTGTCACCCTGTGCCATTGATCACCCTGATCTCCTGATTTGGAAAACAAGGATGTCCAAGAATCTCCACCATCCAAACTTATTTCCAATATTAAAGACGCTGCATCTTTTCCATACATATGATAATAAAATGACATGTCGCATCCCGACGGATTGGACAAAACATTTAAGCATTGGGACTCGAGAATCACTTTCTTATTTACACCACAAAGTTGCGGATTACTTTCTATATACACATACTTTCCCCCTGCGTTGATATCACCATCAGGTCCTGTATTTTCGGTATTTGTTTTTCCTTGCCATACGATCCAGTCCAGGCCATCGTCATCGGCAACATTGTACCAGCTTGCGCTCAAAAATGAACATATTGAACTACAATCTTCCGAACATGTGGCTGATGATTCAAAACTTTCTGCTATTGATACAGCCTCGCACGATGTATTTGTTTTAGCTTCGCAACTTATGGGAGATTGATTTTCAAAATCACAAATATTTACAATCGAAAAGCTATAATTGGTATTTGGATTTAAATCTCGAATGGTAAACTTACCTTCTGTGCATGCAACAAAAATCGTATCGGTTGGTATACCATTTTCTACTATTTGAATCCTTACCGTATTGCAAGGGGCTTTATAATTCCATCTGATAGTCACTTCATTGGTTCCAGTACTCAAGATACCAAAATCATCGGGAACCTGACAATCTTCAGTGGTAAATTGTATATCCAGAAAGCGCAAGGTACCCACATCTTTGATAGCTCTGTCAAAGGTGATCAACTTCCATGCCCCTTTGGACAATGTATCTAATTTCCATAATCGCAAATCGCCATCAGGCTTGAAAACCCCCAAAAATGGAGGTTTCGAATCGTTTAAAGACAAGCATGCTTCAGGTGAAAACGTGGCCACTTGATCACAGCTCACGTCATTTACATTGCCAAAATCATCTGTTACGGTCCCTTTGTGATTGGAAAGTACCAATTGTTGGCCCTGAGGACTCTCAAGTATCAATCTTAAATCTGCAGGCCAATCATGCTCTATGATCACGGATACAGACTTTAAAAAAATGTTTTTACCCAAAATCAGATTGGGTTTATTGAGCTGTGGTATATCTAGCGTTAAGGTTTCAATACCATTGTCTTTTAACGGGATATTGACATTGCAAGCCGTAGGTATCTCCAAGGTGGTAATGAAGGGTATGGCTACGTTCCAATCGCTCCTTCCTGCATTGCAAACGGTTCTTATGTACAATTCGTAAGCCGTAGAAGGTATCAAAGAAGTAATTTTATAGCTTTTTACAGTGATGAGTGGAAAAGTGGGCACACCGGTGCGTATATCACCTCGTTTTACGATCTCGATTTCCCATCCTTGCGGATTGATATTGGTATCAGACCATGATAAATCCAATGTGGTAGTAGTTTTGTTGCCAAATTTGATGTTGAAAGGTTTACCACATACTTGACTATACCCTATATTAAGGATAAGCAATATACAGCCACAAAAAACGCCAAATTTAACTAGTTTGTCCACAGGTCTGATTTTAGAAATTCAAAAATATGACAATATTCCGTAATTTTCAAAAATTCTTTAAAAAAGTCAATGTTGCAAAGCTTTTTGTTGTGTGACTTTGATTATTAATCCCATCGCTGATTTATGGTACAGCCGTGGCAACACAGCGGATTAGGTGCAACCTACGCCGAACGGGGGGAACAAGTCTTGCCCAATTCCGTGCAGACACTAGTCCCAATAAGAGTATAGTGAAAAGAGTTAAATAGAACTTTTATTCAGAAATTATTGTTTATTTTTTAGATAGCAAAAGAATATAAATGATTAAAGTACATCCGCAATACATTACAGACAATACAGGTAAAAAAATATCTGTGGTGCTTCCTATGAAGGACTTTAAAGCCATTATGGAAGAACTGGAAGAGTTGGAAGATATAAAGCTTTATGACGAAGCCAAAAAATCCAATGAGCATTCTGTCCCTATTGATGATGCCTTCAAAATGATTGAAGCTAAACGCAAAGCGAAGTAATGGCTTATAATGTAACCTTAAAGAAAACTGCCATTAAAGCCCTTGTAAAAATCAACGAGCCGTATTACTCCAATATCAAAGAAGCCATTTACAGCCTTGCCGAAAACCCAAGACCCAAAGGCTGCAAAAAACTAAAAGGGAGAGACGGTTATCGTATTCGTGCGGCGGATAACCGAATTATCTATGATATTTTTGATGATGTGCTTTTAGTAGATGTCATTGACCTTGGACATAGAAAAGATATTTATGAGTGAAGCATAAAGCCCATTGCTCGCGCAAGTTTCGGACCGATACTGGCCTGACCTGTCTGACCTTGTCTGACCCATTGCGTGCAGAAAAATAAAATTTATACCTTTAATAAACATTGCATATGTGAAATATTTATCATCAATATCTGAAATAAACTTTTATTCTAAAAAACTATATACTACCTTTGTCCTTTATTAAACTTTAAAATTATATTTATGAATTCATTGAAACTGTCCTTCCTACTTATTTTAGGAGTTTTCTTAGCTTCTTGTAGTAAAGACGAAAAAACAAATTCAGAACTTTTACAAGAAGGTACCTGGAAATTGAAAGACATCAAACTTGTTGGTCAATCTGTTATTGAAGATTGTCAAAAAGATGACACATGGAAATTTACTGCAACTACTGTTTCAAGTAATGTAGGTACTAAGAAATGTGATGCAAGTGATGTTAATGAAGAGTTTACATATACTCTTTCATCTGATCAGAAATCCATTACCGTGGATGGTGAAACTAGTACTATTGCTACGTTAACAGAATCAAATTTGACGTTGTCAACTACTTCTATTTTCGGAGTGATATCTCTGGAATTTACAAAATAATTTTTTTTAAAGAAAATTAACGCAGACTAACACCTACATCTAATATAACAGATGTGGGTGTTTTTTTTTTTAATATATTCTAACCCTTGCTGGCGCAAGTTTGCAACTTGTGCCTTTAGTATATTTCACTACGATAGTTGCCCCCTAACTACTGTAAGTATAGGCATCCAATCTCTTTTATGACATGATCACACCTTTTGGCGATTACACAAAAGTAAGGTAACTTTTGTTTATTTCTATAATTGTCTGCGAAAAATAAAAAAGCCACACAATTTATTGATTTTTGTTGTGTGGCTTTTATTATCTATTAATCCCATCGCTTATTTATGGTACAGCCATGGCAACACAGCGGATTAGGTGCAACCTAAGCCAAACGGGAGGAACTTTTTCATTGTTGACATCATTTTTTAGAAAAACATGAATGGTGGTAGATTTTTGATCGTTCGTTAATAAGTTACTTGCCATGAGAACAAAATAAAAACGGATTGAATGTTCTAAATAAGGAAACAAATACCTAACTTTGCAAAAAAATTGAATTGGTAAAACCTTTAAAAGTCATTTTGATGCCTGAAGCGGAAGAATATCTTAGTAAAGTGGAACTAAAGATTCAATTTAAAATATTGAATTCGATTCAAAAAACTGAGATAGGCTTTAAAGGTGAGTGGTTTACCAAGCTAAAAGATACAAATGGTATTTATGAGTTTAGAGAAAGAGACTCAAAGTATTTTTATAGAATTTTAGCATTTTGGGATTCAGAAAATGATAGAGAAACTTTGATATTGGCAACTCACGGATTTGATAAGAAAACCAATAAAACGCCAAAATCAGAGATAAAAAGAGCAGAATCAATTAAAGAAGCATATTTTCTAAATAAAAGGAACAATGATAACAGTTAAAGAATTTAAGAATAAATATCTAGGAGAAATTGGAACCGAAGTTCGTGACAAATACGAACAAGAACTTAAAGTTGAGCTGCTAGCAGAACAAATAAAGCAATTGCGAAAAGAGCGAAACTTAACCCAAGAACAACTTGGTGAATTAGTTGGAGTCCAACGTGCCCAAATTTCCAAAATGGAGAATAATACTGGTAATGTAACAATATCAACCTTGATGAAAATATTTGGAGCTCTAAAAGCCAAAGTAACATTTGAAATTGAAAAGGAGAACTTTGAATTAATCTGAAATCACAGCAAGTAACATGGGCTATGATGCCATCTGCCTTATTAAGCAGCCGTCACATAGGTTGGACGTTATGTGGTATAAATAAAATAAGGTGACTGAAAAGCAGATTGATAAATACTTCAAAAAAGTTAATCAGAATATTCAAGAATTTGGATATCACATTACGACTGTACTTGAAGATAGAGAAACTACACCATTTGGTTATTCAACAGGATTATTCCAAAATTTTAATATACCAGAGATTTTTATTTCTGGATTGCCTTCTGGACTAACACAAGAGATAATAGAGAACTACTCAAAGCAGTACAGATTCTCTAAAATTCCAACTCGAGAAATTTTAAGTAACTTAACAGGCAGATTTCCAGTTTACCTAATCGAAGTTTCAAATGAAAAATTAGAAGAATATGTTTTAAGTTCAATTAGGCATTACGAAAATAATCATTTTGAATACATTCAATTAATTTATCCCGATTTACAAGGAAATTTTCCAGGAGAAAAAAATTACGATTATGACCAAGAAATTTTCGGTAAAATCATAAATCTTTAAATTTTAGTTTAATTTGACTTTTCAAAAACAACTAAAATTCGCGAAAAAATGTTAATTAATTCAGATTAAAAAAGAGTACACCATATAACAAGCCTTAGCACATCAAGCCGCTCTATCGAGAAGGCACGACGGATACGGCTTAGTCATTAATCATCATTAAAAGAATATGAGTTGGATCAATAATGAGGAATATACTGCAAATAAAGTTTATAGGACAAGTTCGAACGATGAGAATCAAATAGTAGTTGATATAATCAACGTGTTAGAACAAATGATTAAATCTAAAGAAAACGATGACGCCGCAACTGCCACGGACATCATGCAATATGGAAATGCGACGAATGGATATATCGGAGTGTATTTTTACGATATGGAAGAACTGACCGAAATCGGTAATGCATCTTATATGCTAGAATTGCCAACATTATTTGAAAAATCATTAAGTCATGAAGGCGGAGCAGATTTTTTTGACTCGACTGTTCTAAATTCCGCTCGATCATTTGCGAATTCTGAAGTCCCCTTGCTGGCGCAAGTTTGCAACTTGTGCCCTTTATTCATGTTAGAAGCACGAGTTACGATTTAGCGCTATCGAGGAACTTAAAAATTGGATAAAAAACTATTTGTGTTTTACAATTATTAAATCAGTACAATTGCAGCCATATAATCTATCTTTTCTTTTTTTGCCAAATGACAAACAAAACTGTATATATCTTACATTAATAAATACTGGTTTAGGAATTGTTATAAAATTTGTATTTTTCTTGTAAGGCAATTTTATTCTTTGAATGATTTTCATTTTATCATATTTCCTTATTTCGTAGGTTGTTGTGTCAAGTATTTCTGACTTAAAAATTTCCTTATTTGCATGAGATGAATCTATATTAATAGACAAAAAACTACCAAATAACTCATTTTTATTTTGATCAAAATATTTAATAACCGTTTGGTCATTTCTAAAAGCTGATATAGGAAATCTCATTTCATTTGGAATAACAAATGTATTGTCATGATAAAAATTTAAGTCTTTACTAGACAAATTTACTATTTCTAATTGAAAAAAGGTATCAACGTAAACATGATCCATATAATTCCCAAAACCTTCATAGTTATAGCCATTAGAATAAAAATCAATTTCTTTGATTTCTGTTTCGATTTTGAAATTATTTGGAAGTGACGAACATCCAGATAATATTAATGATGATATTATAAAAATTTTAATTTCCATTACCAAATTTTCTTATTAAATGTTTGAGAGATGGTTTGTTTATAAAAAATTCGGGATTTCCCAATCCGCTGTACCTTTTTTCAGCTGAATGAGCACGCAATTCTGAATAATCTGTTAAAACACTCACGGATGGATTTTCCTTAGTATCCCTTTGCTGGCGCAAGTTTCTGCCCGAAATTGGGCAGATAAATGCAACTTGTGCCTTTAATATATCTCACAGCGAAAATTTCCCCCTAACTATTGCAAGTATAGGTATCCAATCTGTTTTATGGCATGATCACCACTGTTTACAATTACGAAAAAATAAGTCATATCTTGTTTATTTCCATATTTGGCTACGGAAAATAAAAAAGCAATACTACTTCTTACTTTCTTTTGTTTAGTCTTGATTATTCACCCCATCGCTGATTTAAGGCTCAGCCATGGCAACACCGCGACGTAGGTGCAACATACGCCGAACGGGGGTAAAGCTGTTGTACTATTTCATAACTTCAAAAGTTACTTTTTGAAGAATAGATATTTTATTCTGATGTTGATTTACCACCAGATAGTACATGCCAGCAGGCCATTCATTTACATTGATACCTTTAGTAGTACTTTCCATTTCACCTTTTGTCATAAGCTGACCCGAAAGATTGTATATGCTAAAATATGCACTATAGTCACTTTCTTCGATATTAATAGTTATTTGACTATGTGCAGGATTCGGCGTGACTTTTACCTTATGTTCTTTTGCGCCATTGTTTTCTGCAAGAGATGTAGGTTTGCCATCATTACAATTGAATGGTTCTGTGGGTATCAAATATCCTCTCGGTCCTCTTTTACCTAAATTGGCATGCATTTTTCGTCTTTGGCCTAAAGTAAACATGGCTGCACAGTCATCGGGAACATTGTCCATAAAATTTTTATTCATGACACGTTCATTCCCCCAACAAGAACTTACTACTAATTGATTATCCGTTTGTGGAGAACATTCTAATGAAGGTCCGCCATGAGTCGGCGTATCATCAACAAAGTCACCCCCACATTGTCCATCTCCATAAAAACCCCAAAGTGGTCCTATACCCAAATAGATACCCATAAGATGCGGTAGTGTTAATCCTTTGCCGTACAATTCATTTCTGGGTTGCTCGCCAAAATGATCTATATCTATCACGATACCATCTTTAAGTGGATCTCGCATCGGCAATTGGGCATATCCTGCGATACTAAACTCTTGGCCTAGTGGATTGTACTGCCCTAAATCAGCCACCCAAATATTGATATACTTTTCTGGCTCAAAAGGAGCTATGCCCATTTCTCCACGTTCAGAAAACATTTCACTGATCACGGTTCCTTTGGGCAACGTCACTACACGAATAAACTTTTCACTATATTCAGGAACACAAAACTGAATACCAGCACTGTAAGCTTGATTTTTATAAAAGTCATCTTCAGGCATTTTGATTTCATTATTAAAGGCAGCATTGAGTACTTTTAATTGTTGCTTGATTTGGTCATAAGTTACTTTTTTATCCTCGGTCTGAATAATATTAAACACAACCTGTACATGCTTTATAGCATTATCATCATTTTCAAAAAATAAAAATTCGTTAGCAAAATATTGCTCAAACTCTATGGTCCTTTCTCTTATCTTTTTTTTCCATTCTTCGTCTTTTTCATAAGCCATTTCCAAGTCAGTACTTAAATAATGTCTAAAAACCTGTGCAAAAGCGGATTCCGATGTTAACATTATGGTGAGTGTAAACAAAAATAAATATTGCATAACTTAAACATTTTTATTGGCACAAAGATGATAGTTTTTTTTTGAAAATTGTGCGAATAAAATCGGATAAAAGTAGACTACTTTACATATGGTACCACTTTCATTCGATTTTGTAATACCATGACTCAATTTGTTTTGACAGAAACTTTTGAAAAAGAACAAGATCATCTTTGATCTCAAGAGAAATCCACAAATAGTTGTTGACAAGAGTTCAGATAAATATAGGGACTACCAAATTCCACAAAATAAGTTTGATTCTACAAATGAAATTTCGAAAATGGATAGCTTTAAAGCCTTGAAAAAAGTGACAATCACCAAGCTATAACTTCTCCCGACTCTACCAGCAACAAAGTACTATACGATATAATTTCTTTTGTCGCAATATTTTAATTTCCAGCTGTTATCATATCCAATTAAAACATACTGAAATTTCCAAGCGATTTTTTCATTATTTGGCAAATACGTACTTTCCAATAAAAAATTATATCTTTGCGTTGAATATGGTGCAATTAGTGATTCTATTTGCTTAATAGGGAATCCGGTGTAAGTCCGGGACTATCCCCGTAGCTGTAAGTTTTGTACTGATCAAAATATCAGTAACTGTAAAGCAGAAATGCCACTGTCTTAAAAAGATGGGAAGGCGCTTTGCAGAAAACGAGTCAGAAGACCTGCCATGTTTAGCAATATTGTGATGACTTTCGGGCGAAAGGTCTGACAAATAAATGACTCGCTGTAGTTTGGTTCACTCCAAGACTATATCCGTATTGTTATATGTTGTCCTTCCTATTTGTCTGATTGATAATAATGATTATGATCAGGTATATTTTTGTCTTATTTCATTTCTTAATAATTATACAAGTTTCTTTCGGCCAAGAACTGATAGATACTATATTTATTAATGATCTTAAGCCATACAATCATCACTTTCTAAAGGCAGACCAAAGGTATCATGATAGCACAGCAAATTCTATTATCGATTTTTTGCAATCTATACCTGGTGGTCAAATGCAGATTGCTTCTCCTGGCGGGCTGACCACCCTACTACATCGCGGTATGGGCAACCGTCATTTACCTATATTGTGGAATGGTATCAATATACAGAGTGTCACCAATGGTAGCTTTGATTTAGGATTGACACCCGCAGCGCTCTTTGATGAAGTACATTTTTTTAATAGCGGTAATCCAGCTTTGCAGGGCAACAACGGTTTATCGGGTTCTCTAAATTTGAATACTGTAAGTTTAGCTGAAGAGCATCATTTCATTAAACTTAACCTTAGTACACTTCAAAATATTGGATTGATTCACAAATATGCTCAAAATAGTAAAAAGACTCAATTAAGAACAGGATTACAAAGCAGTTATGATCAAAATCAATTCAATTATACCTACAATCGACAAAAATTAGAGAGGCAGTCTACCCATTTTTTGCAAATCAATGCCATGGCAAGTTTGGTACATCAATTTACATCTGAGAAAATGATAGACATTCACGTTTGGTGGCAATATGCAGATCGTATCATTCCTGTAAGCATCTCTACTGCGCCATTAACCCAAAAACAACAAGATCAAAATTTACGCACTCAATGGGCTTACACACAATATGGTAAACTGTTAAAATGGAAAACCACTGCTAACTACATCAAGGAATTTCTAAACTTTAATACGGCTGCCATTGATTCAAGATCTGAAGTTGATGTGCTGATGCTGCATACGGAATGGATCGAAAAAAAAGCTCAAAAGTATCAGTTTGCCTTCTCACACAGAGCAGATATTGCCAATCCTAATTTTTATACCGATCAAAAAATTAGAAATACTTCGTATCTGTCCACTTCTAGAAACTTCAAATGGAGTAGCCACCACTTTACACATATCGCTGTACGCCAAGACCTTACAGATCAAAATTGGATGCCTTTTTCATGGACTTTTCATCACCACTTTAAAAGTTGGGACTGGTCGGTATCATCTAACTACAACTTGCCGGGATTTAATGACCTTTATTGGCCTGAAGGAGGAAACCCAAACCTAAAGACCGAAA
The DNA here is from genome assembly GCA_964526715.1 of uncultured Aureispira sp. GTDB lineage: Bacteria > Bacteroidota > Bacteroidia > Chitinophagales > Saprospiraceae > OLB9. The sequence continues at coordinate 27,928 of CAZGMB010000054.1, forward strand.
AATCATTAAAATCAGAATGGAGCAAAATCTTTAATATAGCTAAGACATCATGTAAAATTAACCTATATACTAACTTGGTAGATAATTGGATACAGTGGCAACCTAATAACACTGGACGATGGTCACCCATAAACAATAAAAAGGTGTGGAGTCGAGGAGTAGAGTTAGAAGCAACAAAAAAATGGGGGATAAAAAATGGTCAAATCACGGCTCATGCTACCTATAGTTTTAACAAAACTACTTCTGTAGATCATTACACAGATCCTGAACTGATCGGGAAACAATTGATCTATGTTCCGATACACAAAACCGCAATCCATAGTACCATTCAGCTCAGAAAGTATACTTTTAAAATAGATTACTCATTTACAGGTATCCGATATGATCAAAGTGATGAAAGTGGTGCCTTAGACCCGATACATCTTATAAACTTTGCTGCCCAACGAAGTATAGGAAAATATCAGTTGGGTGCTCAAATAAATAATATTCTGAATACAAACTATGAAATAGTGAGGTTTTATCCACAACCCGGTCTTTATCTTGATATTTCTTTGAAGTACACCTTTTTATAATTTCAATCATTAAAATTTATCCATTATGTTACACAAGTTTTTTATTGCCATTTTTGCTTTTGTTATTGTTTTTTCTTCATGTACAGACTCAGGCCCTGAAGAAACTCAAAAATTTGATACAGGTACATTTATCATAAATCAAGGAGCATTTACATCGGGCACAGGTACCATCACATATACAAATAATGATGTAGTAATCGAAGATGTGTATGCCAAACAAAACTCTGGATTAGTATTAGGCAGTATTGCTCAATCTATTCATAAATTTGATCAAAAATATTTCATTGCAGTCAATAATGCCGCTAAAGTAACTGTAGTCGACGCTACAACTTTTAAGTATGAAGGCGAAATCAAACTCGATCTTCCCAGATATTTTGCGCCAGTTGGTGATAAACTTTATATAACTTCTTGGACTAATGATTTTAAATCAGGATTTATCAATTTGATAGATCATAAAACATTTAAAGTAACAAAATCAGTAGCTATAGATGGCCTTGCCGAAAAAATGGTTGAAAAAAATGGCTTATTATATATCACAGTAAGTGCCCAAGCCAATGATCCTTTAAATGGTCACATAGTAGTTTACGATACAACTAAAGATGAAATCAAAGAAACGATTAAAGTAGGAGACAATTCTAATGACATAGTATTGGATAAAAATGGAGATATTTGGGTTATTTGTAGTGGCTTTAGTGATTTCACACTTCCCAATAAAAACACTAACGGTTCCCTTCACAAGATCACGGGCAATAAATCAGTTTATACTAGAACGCTTAGCAACGGAGCCAATGGGCTAGTAACCAATGCTGCCAAAAACAAACTTTATTTTATGATGGATTCACAAGTTCTAGAATTTGATCCCACTAACACCACTATTGATCCAAAATCTATTGCCAATGGATATTATTATGCGATGTCTATGGATACTCAGAACGATCATATTTTTCTTGCAGACGCCAAAGATTTTCAGAAAAATGGAGAGATCAAGGTGATAGATACTAAGGGTAATGCTGTAAGAACGGTTTCTGCTGGGTTGATACCTGGGTTTGTGTATTTTTCTAAATAGTAAAGATTAACCACTAAGTGCATTAAGATCATCACTAAGATAGCTTAGGCTAAAGATAAGTTGCCACTAAGGCACAAAGACTCTAAGGTTTTAGCAGACTAACCACTAAGAGCATTAAGTTCATCACTAAGATAGCTTAAGCTAAAGGTGAGTTGCAACTAAGTGCATTTAGATCTTCACTAAGAACACTAAGGTTAAAATCACAAAATAATAATCTTTCAAGATACTCTAGCCCAGTCCTTGTATTTATTTTTGATATGTTCTAGCTGGAATCTTATATTTTCGTGGATGTCTCGTTCTAGTTTGGGGTCGTTTTCCACAATCCTTATTGCAATATTCCGGGCAGCATCCATGATGGCTCTGTCTTGACCGATATTGAGCAATTTGAAGTCCAACAAACCACTTTGCTGTGTACCTTGAATATCTCCTGGACCACGGAGTTTTAGATCTGCTTCAGCTATTTCAAAACCATTGTTGGTGCGTACCATAGTGGCTATGCGCTCTTTGCCTTCTTTAGATATCTTATAATCTGTCATCAGGATACAGTAAGATTGCTCGGCGCCACGGCCTACCCTTCCACGCAATTGATGCAACTGAGACAATCCAAATCTTTCGGTATTTTCTATGATCATTACAGATGCATTGGGTACATTGACTCCGACTTCTATGACGGTAGTTGCTACCATAATTTGGGTCGTTTGGTTGATGAAGCGCTGCATTTCCCAATCTTTATCTTTGGCTTTCATTCGTCCGTGCACTACAGAAATCTGAAAATCTGGTGGTGGAAAATACTGAAGCAATCGTTCGTATCCATCTTGTAAATTTTGAAGGTCCAGCTTTTCCGACTCTTCTATCAATGGGTACACGATATATATTTGCCGTCCTTTGGCTATTTCGCTATGCATAAACTGAAGGAGCTGTGGACGTGCAGCTTCATATTTATGGATGGTTTTGATCTCTTTTCTTCCTGGCGGAAGCTCGTCAATGACAGAAACATCCAAATCACCATATAAGGTCATGGCCAAAGTTCGAGGTATGGGTGTGGCCGTCATCACCAAAATATGCGGCGCAACTTGGTCATTTTTTTTCCATAAGCTTGCTCTTTGTGCTACACCAAAACGGTGTTGTTCATCTACAATGGACAGTCCCAAATTCTGAAAAGCTACATTATCTTCTATCAAGGCGTGTGTACCCACTATGATATGAATACTACCATCCATCAAACCTTGAAGTATGGTTTCTCGTTTTTTACCTTTGATACTCCCAGAAAGAAAAGCCACTGAAACCGACATGTCCTGTAGCATTTTTGTGATTGATTCATAATGCTGCTGTGCCAATATCTCCGTAGGAGCCATCATACAACTCTGAAAGCCGTTATCTATGGCAAGAAGCATAGCCAAAAGAGCTACTATAGTCTTTCCGCTACCTACATCACCTTGGATCAGGCGATTCATTTGGGTGGTTTTGCCCATATCAGCACGGATCTCCTTGATCACCCTTTTTTGAGCATTAGTCAGTTCAAAAGGAAGTTTTTGGCTGTAGAATGTATTGAAATACTCGCCTACTTTTGTGAATGCCGCACTTCTGTATTTGTACTTTCGATATATTTTACTTTGTAGCAGGCGGATTTGGACATAAAAAAACTCTTCAAACTTCAGTCGGTTAATAGCCAGTTCTTTTTGTTGGTCATTTTCTGGAAAGTGAATCCATTGAATGGCATTAAATCTGCTGCATATTTTTAGTTTTTCAATGACATAATGAGGCAAGGTTTCGGGCAGGTCCCGATCTGAGATGGCACCCAAGATATTTTTTACAAACTTCCTTCTGGCTTTACTATCCAAACCCTTGCCATCCATTTTTTCGGTACTGGGATACACAGGATCAAAAGTCTTGGACATCTGTACCGCAGCTTCACTGACTAATTCCATTTCTGGATGTGCCATGGTCTTTTTGCCCCCGAATATGGTCACTTTCCCATAAATGATATAATCCTGGCCAGGTTGTAAGATTTTATCTAACCAAGTAGCTCCCTGAAACCAAACCAATTCTAGAAATCCAGTGCCGTCTTTAAACATACCTTGAAGCCGAGACCGGTTGGTCTTTCCTTTGATCTTTTCCAGACTGACTAAAGTACCTTTGAGCTGAATATTGTCACCATCAGCATGAATATCTTTAATATGGTGAAACGTAGTACGGTCTATATATCGAAATGGGAAAGTAAACAATAAATCTTCAACGGTATGAATATTGAGCTCTTTGCGAAAAGTTTCACCCTTGGCAGGACCGATGCCTTTGACATATTCTATAGGTGTTTTTAATATGTGTTGCTGAGCTGACAAGGTTGGATATAATTATTATTGATGGCAAAAATACAAGAAAATATAGATATTATGTACCGAGTAATTATGGAGATTAGTTTAATCTAGAAAATCATTTGATATTTGGAACAGGTTCAGTACTTTTGGTCATAATTTATTTATTATTAAATATTATGATCACCACAATACACACCACATCACAAAACCCAGATTTTCTGACCCTAGTAGCTGCACTTGACAGTGAGTTGGCTATCAGAAATGGTGATGCCAATGATTTTTTTGCACAGTTTAACAAAGTAGATCATATACAGCATGTCATTGTTGCTTACGAAGGAAGCTTGGCTGTAGGATGCGGTGCCATCAAAGCTTTTGAAGAAAATGCTATGGAAGTCAAAAGAATGTATGTTTTGCCTGAAAAACGTGGTTTGGGTATTGCTGCCATCGTGTTAAATGAACTCGAAATTTGGGCGAAAGCACTTGGTCGTCAACGATGTGTATTGGAAACTGGAGACGATATGTTGTCAGCAGTCCGACTTTACCAGAAAGCGGGATATCAAAGGATACCCAATTATGGACAGTATGCTGACGTTGCCAATAGTGTGTGCTTTGAGAAGTGGTTGTGATGATGTTGTTTTCAAAATGCTTATCAAACATAGAAACAAAAAACCATACTTAGTACTTTTAGTTCCAATATGACAACACCAATAAACATTGATACACATTTAAAGTGAAGTCAAATTGAATAGCGAAAATAATTATTTTTAATTCATTGAAAATGTAACCATTAAAATTAATATTTTTCGCAAACCAATTTATTTTATGTATAATTCCTTACCTTTGCAGCCCAAAATACTTTTTTACATGGATAGCAAACGCCAACTGCAAATCGGAGAACTCATCAAAAGAAATTTTGCACCTATCTTTCAGGAGCAAGGTCCCTATATCTATGGTACGGCATTTGTCACGGTGACCGGAGTTAAAATCACACCGGATATGGCACAAGCCAAAGTATATTTAAGTATTTACAATGCTGATGATAAAGAACTGGTCTTAACCAAAGTTATCAAACATACCCATGTACTCAAGCAGGCACTTGCTGCAAGGATCAAAAATCAAATGAGACGTGTGCCACAAATTTTCTTTTATTTTGATGAAACTATAGATGAGATGTATAAAGTAGATGCTATGTTTAAAAATCTCAAAACCATGTACCCACCTTCTGTACAAGAAGAAGAGTAAATAACAACTTACGTACCTAATCTCTTGCCATAGGAAACATTTATGTTTTCAACGTTCAAATCTTAGTTAAGCATACGGATTTGCAAAAACCTTCTATCCGTTACCCAAAAATTACATCCTTTGTATGGCGCGCCTTATACATACATACTAACTATACCATATATGTAAATTAATCATCTACAGAAATAAACGACCCCAAATTACCTACCATCTTGACTGTAAATCTACTTTATTTACTGACACAAATCATTTGTATGTATGTCTGAAGTCATATCTGAAGGGTTCAAATCGCCCTAATCTTGTGGTATAATTCAATAACAACAAAAAATTTAAAATAATGAAAACGTTCAAAACAATATCCATGATCACTTTACTTGGTATGTTTTTAGGATTTTGTATCAGTGCAAATGCCCAAACCAAGTTTTCTACCAAAAACAACATTTCGCTGAGTGTTTCTGGCACCTCCACGATGCACGATTGGGTAATGAAGTCTGGTACCGGCGATTGCAATGCCACCTTTGTTGAAGATGCCAAAGGAAACCTTACGGATCTGACTTCCCTAAACTTTGTAGTATCTACCAAATCTTTGAAAAGTGGCAAAGATGGTATGGACAAAAATGCTTACAAAGCTTTGAAAAGTGATAAATCTCCCAATATCACAGCGACACTAAAAAGTGCTGAAGTGACCACTAAAGATAATAAAAATTACACTATTAAAACCGTAATCAAGCTCACTATTGCAGGCAAAACCGTGGAGACTGATCTGATCGCAACCGCAAAACGCATCAATGACAATAGTTATTCCGTAAAGGGCGAAAAGAAAATCAGTATGAAAGACTACGATGTAGAAGCTCCTTCCTTTATGTTGGGTGCTGTGAAGACGGGCAACGATGTAGTCTTAAATTTCGACGCAGTACTCAACCAATAACCTTAATAAATTTTCAAAACAAACAATATTTTCTTAACCTTTAATTAAAACAATATGAAATCCTTATTTAATTTCCTTAGTTTGCTGATCGTAACATTTTTTGTTACTCAACTTACAGCACAAATTCAGTATACCCGACAAAATAATAAAGATGGTATACACACTTTCGAACCATCAAAAATGGATGCTACAGAATATACCGGATTTAAACTGCAAATTGGTGGTGCATTTACTCAAGGCTTTCAAAGTCTGCAACATGAAAATGTGGATACATCTGCAGCTAAGAAAAACAAGCTTTATGCATTAGGAAATGGATTTAACCTTGCAGCGGCTAATTTAAATTTTGATGTTCAGCTAGGAGATGGTATTCGCATGTTTTTAGAAAACTATATGGCATCAAGACACCATAATGAATTTTGGGTAAAAGGAGGGTACATCCAAATCGACAAATTGCCTATGTTTGGTAACCCTGAATGGTATACCAAATATTTCAGAACTAAAATTGGTCACATGGAAGTGAATTATGGTGACCAACACTTTCAGGAGTGCGGAGATGCACGGAGGCCAGCGACGATGGTCCTGTGTGACGTATGCT
>CAZGMB010000055.1:0-34609 GCA_964526715.1 uncultured Aureispira sp.
TAGAGCGTACTTGGAGAATCAAAAACAGACCTACAATCATCTGTTCACAAACCATCTTCAAAGACAACGTAGCTAGTCCATTTAATGAAAGTAGCATTGTGTGGCCTAGAGATGTGACTACAGATTGTGCTACTGATGTAGCTAACATCAAGCCTACTTGGACAGCTGGACCATGTGATATAATCGGATTAAGTTTAAAGAGTGATACATTCTACTTTGAAGGTAACGCTTGTATGAAAATCCTTAACAAATGGACCGTAATCAACTGGTGTACTTATGATCCTAATGCAACTAGTCCATTGGGATATTATACCAGAACACAGGTAGTAAAAGTAATAGATGAGCAGAAACCAGTATTGGGTAGCTGTGCAGACAGAATGTTTGAAATCGATGATCACAATGATGTTGACAGTGATGGCAACAAGTGTGAAACAAGAAACCTAATGTTGACCATGACCGCTACAGACCAAGGCCAATGTGCATCAGACTGGTTGAAGTGGATCGTATTTGTAGACCTTTGGGCAGATGGTACCAATGATTATGAATACTCATCATTCTTACCATCTACAGATGTGAATTTTAACGATAGCAATGGTAATGGTATCAGAGACAGATACGTAGGACCTACAGGACAAGGTGGCGAAGTAAAAGTAACTTTACCAGAAGACATCGTAGGAAGTATGTCTAACCACAAGATAACTTGGAAAGTAGTGGATGGATGTGGTAATGTGACTACTTGTACACAAAACTTCATGGTAGTAGACAAGAAAAAACCAACTCCTTACTGCTTAAACATCAGTTCTGCATTGATGCAAAATGGCAAAGTTGAGCTTTGGGCGGTAGATTTCAACATCGCATCATTTGACAACTGTACCTCTGCGAATAACCTTCTTTATACATTTAATGAAGCGAATCCAGTACTTTCTAAAATCAATCAGCAACACTTCTTCAAAGGAAATGGACAGAATGCAACTGAAGCTGAATACAACGCAGGAAATGCTCAAAAATGGTTACCAGCATCTAAGAGTTCAGGAATGGTCTTCGATTGTGATGATCTACCTTCAGTGGATGTCAAAATGACGGTATGGGATGAGAAGTTAAATTATGACTTCTGTGTAGTGACACTTGATCTTGCTGATAATCAGGGAGCATGTGGAACCACACTTACATCAAAAGTTTCTGGTAAATTAGTGACTGCTACAGGTAAGCAAATAGAAAATGCAGAAGTAATATTGGACAACGGAAAACCTGAAATGACCAAATCAACCATGTCAACTGTTGCAGGTTACAACTTCAACAATGCTACCATGTACTACAACTATAATGTATCAGGAAGCAAAAACGGAGACTTCTTAAATGGAGTGAGCACTTTGGACCTAGTTATGATTCAGAGACATGTATTAGGAATCAGCAAGTTTACTAATCCATTTGATATCATTGCAGCAGACATCAACAATGACAGTAAAGTCACAGCATCTGACCTTGTAGAATTGAGAAAATTGATCTTGGGCATCTACAGTGAGCTTCCTAAGAATCAAAGCTGGAGATTTGTAAACAGTGCAGCACCTTTTGCAGACGCAAGCAATCCGTTCCCATTCACTGAAACCATCACGATTAATAACTTGTCACATGACGTTTCTAATCAAGATTTCATAGCTGTAAAAGTAGGTGATGTCAATGCATCAGCAGTGGCAAACTCAAACGATACAGAGACAGAATCAAGATCAAACGCAGTATTAAATGCAACAAACACAAGCTTGAAAGCTGGTGAGTTACACTCAGTAGTATTAAGCACAGAAGCTGATGAAGTTTATGGTTTACAATTTACATTGAATGTCAATAATGCCGATCTTAATGACATCTATGTAGGTAATCAAAAACTTACAGACGCAAACATAGCTAAGCTAAGTGACAACAAATATACTGTGAGCTGGAATGATGTAAATGCTGTAAATGGCAAAGAATTGATCACTATCAATTTGACCGCTAAAAACAATGTAAATGCATCAGAAATTCTAGACATCAATTCTACAGCAACACGTGCTGAAATGTACACAAGCAACAACTTAAACATTGGTAAATTGTCCCTAAGATTTACGAATACAAGTGCAAGTACATTTGAATTGTTCCAAAACGAACCTAACCCGTTCACTGACAAAACAAATATCACATTCAATTTACCAGAAGCAGGTATCGCTACCCTAAAAGTGATAGACGTAAATGGTAAAGTGGTGTACACCAATAATGGATCTTTCGGTAAAGGTATCAACACATTCACTATCCAAAGAAATGATTTACCTGGTACAGGTGTAATGATTTACCAAGTAGAGAGTGGCTCAAATACAGCTACCAAAAAGATGATCGGCCTCGAGTAACAAACAATTTGCTTAAATTAATTCCTAAAGGGGTGCACGCAAGTGTACCCCTTTTTTATTTGTAGTACTTTACTTTTAGCGAAAATAAATTTTAATTAAACTAATGTGTTAGATTTCAGTATAACTGACACTTATTCTGGACAAAGCTTCACAAATATTTTACCTTGCTTTAGTATATATTTTTACCTTTGTATCTTAATACACAAATTTACAATGGAAGATAAAAGGCTTTTTTTATTGGATGGACATGCATTGGTGTACCGTGCTCACTTTGCATTCATCACCAGACCACTGATCAATTCTAAAGGACTCAACACGTCTGCAATCACAGGCTTTGTACGCACGCTTTGGGATCTGATGACCAATCAAAAACCTACCCATATAGCTGTAGCCTTTGACCCTAAGGGTGGAACTTTCAGACATGAATACTACCCTGAATACAAAGCAAATCGGGATGCCCAACCTGAAGATATCACTATTGCCATGCAATACATCCCATCTATCATAGAGGCGTTTAATATTCCTGTGGTCATGGTACAAAATTATGAGGCAGATGACGTCATTGGTACTTTGGCAAAACAAGCAGAAAAAGAAGGATACACCGTTTATATGGTCACACCTGATAAAGACTATGCTCAGCTAGTATCACCCAATATATATATGTATAAACCTGGGAGACAAGGCAATGAAGTAGAGATCTTGGGAGAAAAAGAGATTCTAGCCAACTGGGATATCGAAAAGGTGGAACAAGTCATCGATGTCTTGGGATTGCAAGGAGATAGTGTAGACAATATCCCCGGCGTGCCTGGCATAGGACCAAAAACAGCAGTAACACTACTCAAAGAATATGGCTCCGTAGAAAATCTAATAGCCAATGCAGATAAACTCAAGGGTAAACAGAAAGAAAACGTCATCAACTTTGCTGATCAAGCATTGCTATCCAAGCGACTGGCCACTATAGATATCAATTCGCCAATACAATTTGATGCTGCTAGGTTTAATCTGGATCCAATGAACAGAGAGAAACTCAAAGAAATTTTCCTCGAACTTGAGTTCAGATCATTGGCCCAACAGATATTGGGGGCAGATATACAGCCCGGAAGTAAAAATCAAGCGGGAGTACAGCAATCTCTTTTTGACACATTCGCACCCGCTAACCATACTGAAAGTGATCAGGATAAAAAAGATGATTACCAAATTGCTAAAAAACACATCGAGAATACAGCACACCAATACTACCTTATCAATAGTGAAGATGAAATACTAACCCTAATCAGCAAATTAAAAGAAAGTAAGCGGATAAGTTTCGATACGGAGACTACAGGAATAGACGCACATCAAGCAGAGTTGGTGGGCTTGGCATTTTCGATGGCCCATCATGAAGCGTTTTATGTCCCGATACCAGAAAATCAAGACGAAGCCAAAAAACGACTGATGATGTTCAAAGACGTGCTGGAAAACCCCGATATCTCCAAAGTTGGCCAAAACATCAAATATGATATGACCATGTTGAAATGGTACGGCATAGAACTTCAAGGTTTTTTATATGACACTATGATCACGCACTATCTGTGTGAGCCAGATTTAAGACATAAACTGGATTATCTGACGGAGTCTTACCTGGATTACAAAATGGTGCCCATAGAAGATTTGATAGGTAAAGGAGGAAAGAACCAACTGAGCATGCGTCAGGTCTCCACAGACAAAGTCAAAGAATATGCAGGTGAAGATGCCGACCTTACCTTACAAATGGTACCTGTATTGGAAAAAATGATGGCTGAAAATGAGCTTGATGACCTATACCAAAAAATAGAAGAACCACTTATCAGGGTACTGTGTGATCTGGAGTATGAAGGTATACGAATAAATGCTGACTTTCTCCATGAATACTCCAAAGAACTAGATAAACTAATCCTAGATAAAGAGCAGGAAATCTATAAAAACGCGGGTGTACATTTCAATATTTCATCGCCAAAACAAGTAGGTGAAGTACTCTTCGAAAGATTGAAAATACCCTATAGATGGAGAAAAACATCTTCCGGTCAGTACTCTACCGATGTGGAAAAACTGACTGAACTGGCAGGACAGCATATCGTGATAGACACCATACTGGAATATAGAAAATTTACGAAGTTAAAATCTACTTACGTAGATGCGCTGCCCACCATGTTAAATCCAAGGACAGGCAGAATACACAGTAATTTTAATCAAGCTAGAGCAGCAACGGGTAGATTAAGTTCAGAAAATCCAAACCTCCAAAACATTCCTATCAAAGATGAAGCAGGTAGGGAAATACGAAAAGCTTTCATACCAAGGGACGAAAACCATGTGTTGTTGGCTGCCGACTACTCACAAATTGAACTTCGAATCATCGCTGAAATCAGTAACGATACATCGATGCTTGAGGCATTCATCGCAGGCAATGACTTCCATAAAGCAACAGCCGCCAAAGTTTATGGAGTACCTTATGAAGAAGTGACTTCAGAGCAAAGACGCAATGCCAAAACTGTAAACTTCTCTATAACCTACGGTGCAGGAGCTACCAATTTATCCAGACAATTGGGTATATCGCGCAAAGAAGCCACAGAACTGATACAAAGTTATTTTAGAGAATTTAGTGGCTTAAAAAACTATATGGACGAAACCGTAAATTTTGCCAGAGAAAACGGATATGTCAAAACTCTGCTTGGAAGAAGGCGCAATCTCAGAGATATCAACTCTAGAAATAGTCTTACTTCTTCCAATGCCGAAAGAGTAGCCATCAACACACCTATACAAGGTACAGCGGCTGATATGATCAAAATAGCCATGATAGATATACATCAAGCATTTAAGGCTGAAAAATTGCAGTCAAGAATGGTGCTTCAGGTACATGACGAATTGGTGTTCGATGTATACACACCTGAATTAGAACAAGTCAAATCCATAGTTAAAGACAAAATGGCCAACGCAATACCTAGTCTTAAGGTCCCAATATTGGTAGAAATGGGTGTTGGAAATAATTGGTTAGAAGCGCATTGATTGGTATAAATAAAGAAACTAAAGCTCTTTTTTAAACTTTATAGTCTAAGTTTTATTAATTATGGGTTTTGAACTATATCTTGCTGTGTTATTTCGGTACCAAATTGTCGGAATTTCACAACATATTGATAATCATTGTACTAATTTATTAATTGGATGAAAAACCAAACACCTCAGATACAGATTTTAAAACCTGATGTTGACAATAAAGAAGAGATAAGAAAATTTATTCATATCAAAGGTGCCAGATCCAACAATCTCAAAGATATTGAATTATTCATTCCCAAAAACAAACTAGTTGTAGTAACTGGTGTGTCCGGTTCTGGTAAGTCATCTTTGATTATAGATACCCTGTACGCAGAAGGCCAGAGGAGATATGTAGAAAGTCTGTCGTCTTACGCAAGGCAATTTTTGGACAGGATGAAAAAGCCTGAAGTGGATTTTATCAAAGGCATCAGTCCCGCTATCGCAATAGAACAAAAAGTAAGCACATCCAATGCCAGATCTACTGTAGGCTCTATGACAGAAATATACGACTACATGCGATTGCTTTTTGCACGTATAGGTAAGACCTACTCTCCTGTGACGGGAGCTGAAGTCAAAAAGCATCAAGTGAGTGATGTGGTACATTATATATTTAGTCAGCCAGAAGGTACAAAAATCGTATTGCTCATACCTTTGCAAAAAAGACATGAACGAACTATTGGCCAAGAGCTCAACCTATTGATGCAAAAAGGATTTTCAAGGGTACTTTTTGATGATCAAACTTTAAATCTAGAAGATCTCCTTGCTGATGCCAATATCAAACAGGATATGTCAGTGACGGAGAGTAAGTATGATATCAAAATCATTATTGACCGCTTTGTAGTTAATGATGATGAAGAAAACAAAAAAAGGGTTGCTGATTCGGTTTCTGCCGCATTTTCAGAATCTGAAGGCGAATGTGTGATAAAAATATTGGAGGGTGAAGAAAGGTATTTCAATAACAGGTTTGAGTTGGATGGCATCACTTTTCTGGAGCCAAATCACCAAATGTTTAACTACAACAACCCTTACGGAGCCTGTCCCAAATGTGAAGGTTATGGTAAAATGCTCGGCATAGATCCCGAAAAAGTCATTCCTGACGAAACACTATCGGTATATCAGGAAGCGGTATCGTGTTGGCGCGGAGAGAAAGGAAAACTTTGGTTAAATCATTTGGTTAACCAAGCTTCAAAATTTGATTTCCCTATACATAAACCCTATAAAGACCTCACAGATGCCCAAAAAGAATTGTTGTGGACCGGAAATGCTTATTTTGACGGTATAGATGCTTTTTTCCAAGAATTGGAAGACGGAAGCTATAAGATACAAAACCGAGTCATGCTTTCCAGATACCGTGGCAAAACCGTATGTAACGTCTGTAAAGGTGGCCGCCTCAGAAAAGAAGCCACCTATGTAAAAATATTTGGTAAAGACATCACCCAACTCATCCACGTACCTATTGATGAGTTACTGCCTTTTTTCACGTCTCTAGAGCTATCAGATCACGACGCCAAAATTGCAGATCGCATCCTAACAGAAATCAAAAATCGATTGGTTACGATGACTGATATAGGTCTTGGGTATCTGACTATAGATCGACTGGCAAGTACGCTGAGTGGTGGCGAAACTCAAAGAATCAACCTGACACGTACGTTGGGCAGTAATCTTACGAGTTCACTTTATATACTCGACGAACCTAGTGTGGGCTTGCACCCCAAAGATACCGAAAAACTGGTAGCTGTACTCAAAAGGCTACGCAACCTGGGCAATACCGTAGTGGTCATCGAACATGAGGAAGCTGTAATCCGAAGTGCAGATTATATCGTAGATATTGGTCCAGAAGCAGGTATTCATGGTGGACATCTGGTATTTGCAGGTCATTATGCCGATTTTATCAGTGGTCAACACCCTAATCTAACGTCCGACTATCTTACAGGTGTTAGGAAAATTCAGTATCCAGAAACAAAACGGAAACTCATCCAAAAAATTTATCTGAAAGGTGCACGACAGCATAATCTTAAAAATATAGACGTTTCCATACCGCTCCAAGCAATGACAGTAGTGACTGGAGTTTCTGGCTCAGGCAAAACAAGCTTGGTCAAACATATACTTTATCCTGCGCTAAAGCTTTTGGTCAATGACCCTATAGCGATAGCTCCAGGCAGACACGAACAAATCACGGGTGACACCAAGCAGATCAAGATGGTAGAAATGGTTAGCCAAAGTCCCATCGGTAAGTCATCAAGAAGCAATCCAGTCACCTACGTAAAAGCATATGACGATATTCGAAAATTATTTGCCGATCAGCAACTGTCCAAGATCAAGGGCTACGAACCCAAGCACTTTTCCTTCAATGTTGAAGGCGGAAGATGTGAAACTTGCAAAGGCGAAGGATATCTTACCGTAGAAATGCAGTTTTTAGCAGATGTGACGCTTCTATGCGAAGAGTGTGGCGGCAAAAGATTTAAAAAAGAAGTGCTAGAAGTAACGTATCAGGACAAAAGTATTTTTGACGTACTAGAGCTGAGTATCGAAGAGTCACTCGAGTTTTTTAAAAATAAGAAAAACATCTTAGCCAGACTTCAGCCTTTGTATGATGTGGGACTTGGATATATCAAACTTGGCCAATCATCCAGTACACTCTCAGGTGGAGAAGCACAAAGGGTAAAATTAGCTAGTTTCTTGACCAAAGAATATCAATCTAAAAATATCTTCTTCATCTTTGACGAGCCTACCACAGGACTTCACTTCCATGATGTCAATAAGCTAATGGATGCCTTCAATTCTTTAGTAGAAAATGGTCATACAGTACTCATCGTAGAGCACAATATGGATGTGATACGCGCTGCAGACTATGTCATAGATTTGGGACCAACCGGTGGTAAAGATGGTGGTCATCTACTATTTGAAGGGAGACCAGAAGATCTGAAAGGTGTAGCAGGGTCGTTTACGGGGCAGTTTTTGTAAGTTATCAAGTCATCAATATTGATAACTTTCGTCTATCAAAAATACATGTGGTAACGTAATACAAGCAATAAAAACCACAAAAGTGCTGATGATAGAAACATTGGGCAAAACGTATGGGTGTCCATATATCATCATCACCAGACCTACTAATGCCAGAAACGTAAATGGCGCAGCTTGACGATAATAATGTATCACATTAAAATTGGGCCATAATTTTTTGTAAAATAAAATTTGGCTATTCAGAGAACTCAACGAGTGCCACAATGCAAAATAGAGCGAAAAGCCTACTAACATAGGAGTAAAATAAAAGAGTAAGGATAGCACACCAATTTTAATAACTTCTATTTTTAGTTGACTGTAGCTTATCTTTAGGTTATATTTCAAGATGAGAATGATAGCTAAATTTAATGCAATTAAAACTAATTGAGATAAGGCCATCACCTCTTTAGAGAAATTAATAACATATCCTGTGATCTGTCCAATGACAACACTACTCTCCTCCCAATGCCATAATATGGGACCACCAATAGCAAATGCTCCCCAAAATAAGTTTATTAAAACATCGTATTTCTTAGCCAGCACTATATTTTCCCAATTTGACTGACCAAAATGATATGCAGAAATCAAAATAAAAAGAAGGAAGGAAAATAGGGGTAAAATCAGCCACAATAGCATAAATCCAACCACCGCACTTATGTAAATGATGAAAAACTTCAATATATGCTTTCTTGTAAGTTTCGCACTAGTGATACGTTTGAACAACAAAAAATCAGTGGCTCCGTGCGGCAAGCCTATAGATACTAACAGTAATCCTAAAATGGGGAGTTGTGCATTTCTTAAAAAATCAGGTAACAACCAGCCCAAAAAAGCAAATAATAATGTGGTAAAAATAACTAATCCCGCAAGTCTAGAACTCATATTAGCTGACATAATTAATGGCTTTTAGGTAAGAAGGGCCGATAAAGACTATAAATCATTACCGACCCTTCCTATTATTAGATTTGAAGTAAGATTATGCGTTTGATTTAGAAGAACCTATAGCCAAACTATAAATGACTAAACCAAAACCGATCTTGTTTACAGCATCACCTATATTGTAAATCAAGTCCATGTTTTTTACATCAATCACATTTCTAAGCCATCCGTCTGTTTCGATTGCCATATAACCAATTGGATAAATTGCCCAACCGACTAAAATAAACCAACCAAGCGCTTTGAATGCACTTTGGAGCTTGGCATCATTGGAGTTTCCTGCCAATTTGCTAGCAGAACCAAACCATACTTCATATACGATACCTACATATCCTACGGTGGAGATAACACCCCAGATAACACTATTGTCTCTGTAAGCTGTCTCCCCCAAATAACCTGCTACTAGCATGAGTAATGAATACCCGATCATTTTCCACAATAAAGAAATTGGGGCACCAAACGCTCTTAAGATCAAGTAAAACTCTACGCACATCAATGGAACCGTAAGTATCCAGTCAATGTACCTGAGTTGTGTCGGAGATTCGCCTGTGGTAATCCACACATCTCTCATGTAAAAATAATGTACCGCAGCAATCATCGTGATCAATCCTGCGATCAGTAAAGATGTTTTCCATTTGCCTTCTACTTGAGACCTTTCAAAGAAAAAGAAAACTGACGCGGCAAACATTGCCATGTAACCAATAAAGAAAGTAAAACCAACATAATCGTTGGCCATAAGACTTCCTGCTAAACTAAATGTTGCTAATGTGAAACTCATAAGATTAATTGTTTTGTTTAATGTTGAATATACAACACAGGCTACGAACATAGAAGAAGGTAAAAGGTTTTCCAAATGCTAACTTTTGTTTAATTATTTTATTTATTTAGTTAAACAAAATTTACTTGCTTAAAAACTAGTGATTAATACACCAACAAATTTGTTATTCACTTCCAAACTCGCAAAGCCAAAATAATTCACTACCTTATCTAATGTGTTGGATTTTAAAAAATCATTCACAATTCATGAATCGTGAATTGTGTATTATTGTATATTTGTGCTATGAAAAGGCAAGATATACTCCTCTTAATTTGGCTTTGTTTACAAGCCAAAAAATATTGATATATATGTTATTTTTAAAGTTCAACAAATATTAATTTTTAATCGTCAAAAATAAGACATGACATATAAATTTATCTTTTTTATACTTTTTTTATTCACATTTATGCATAATGCGCAATGTCAGGACTTAAGCAATATCGATACTAACTGCGAAGTCGCAGAAAGCAAATATCCTACATTTGCATTATTTAAATTTTTGACTGAAAATTCGTTTATGATAGATACAGTACATGTTTTAAAAGATGAAGAATACATGATTTTACCTTCTTCACCCTTTTTTAATTCAAACTTAAATGCTATCGTGAAAATGGGGCAAGAAGAAATGGACCTGAAAGATATGTCAAAACAATTTGAAGGAATGGAAGTCAAATTATACCAGTATAAACATCCAAGGGATTGTGGTTCTTTTTCACAACTGTTCAGTGACTTTATGAAAAGTGAAAAAAGTATATTTATAGTTTTTGTAAACATAGACGGTAAAAAAGGGTTTTTAGCTTACAAAATATCTGAGATTAGATAGGTTTTAGATTTATAGGTTTGAAAATTCTGTAAACTAAACAACTCTATTTAATGTATCGTCTTATCATTGATCATGCATAATTCTAAATTAATCACATTCTAATACCTCCCATCCTTAACAAACGGCAACTTCTCCATCTTACTCACCTCCAGACTCGCAAAGCCAAAATCATCAACTACCTTACCTAGTACGATATAGCAACCTTTGCCCTGAAATGCGTAGGCTTTCAGGCTCGGAGGGAAATGTACCGTATCAAAGAAGTGTCCATCGACGTCGGTCATCGTGCCGAAATTCATGAGATCACCTTTGGAGGTGGTGACCCACTTTCGACACACGTAGTAGCCGACCATTCTCACTGTCTTGCCGATGTAGTCTTTCATTTGTGTGGCTCTGATGTCTCCTCTGAACTTGGTCTGCAAGAGATCAAAGGGATTGCAAAGCGGAAATCCCAAGAGCTCTATCTCGTCAAAGGATTGTTCGTGTTCTGTCTCTGAGAGTATCGGTAGTGTGAAATTTTCAGGCTCGGTATCAAAAAGCATCTCACCGGCGTAGGCGTGTTTGATGAGTGGATTGTGGACGGCATTTTTTTCCCACATAAGTTCGTACTTGTTCATACCTGTGAAGCGGAAAGCACCGATGCGAATGAGAATCTCAAGCTGCTCCTTGGAGATATTGATACGATGGGAAAAATCCTTTAAGCTGCGATAATCACCGTGCAACTGTCGCTCCTCTACGATGGCATGGGCAAGCTTTTGCTCCAGATTGGCGAGATGGACGAATCCTATGTAGATCGTCGTGCCATAAATATTGGTGAGGTAGGTAGAGTTGTTGACGCAAGGTGCTTCTATCTTAGCACCACACATACGGGCTTCGTGGACATACTGCTCCGTACTGTAGAATCCACCGAAATTATTGATCACGGCCGTCATAAACTCAAGTGGAAAGTAGGTCTTGAGATATAAACTCTGGAAAGACTCTGCCGCAAAACTAGCCGAGTGCGCCTTGCAAAAGGAGTAACCACTGAAACTCTCGATCTGTCGCCATACTTCCTTGCTGAGTTCTTCGGGATAACCACGCTCTTTGCAGTTTTTAAAATATTTCTCTTGCAATCGATAGAAAGTATCCGAACTCTTCTTTTTGCCGGTCATGATACGGCGGAGCACATCAGACTCATCGAGATCGAGACCGGAAAAATGGTGGACGATCTTCATCACATCTTCCTGATAAACCATGACACCATACGTCTCGCCAAGATGCTCCTCAAAGACTGGATGCAAATACGTATAACTATCCGGCTTGTGAAATCGCTGTATGTACTCACGCATCATGCCCGATTGCGCTACGCCCGGACGTATGATGGAACTGGCAGCAACGAGATGTATATAATTATCGCATCGCAACTTGTGGAGCAGACCACGCATAGCAGGCGACTCTATGTAGAAGCAGCCGATGCAGTGACCAGAACGGAGTTGGGCCTTGACCTTGGGATCTTCTTTGATCAGTGCTACATTGTGTACGTCGATGGCTTTGCCTTGATTTTGTTTGACGAGATCTACGGCGTCTTTTATGTGGCCAAGACCGCGCTGTGAGAGCACATCGTATTTGTGGTATTCGAGATCTTCGGCGCCGTACATATCGAAGTGTACGATGGGAAATCCCTTGGGCATCAGTTGTAATGCGGTGTGATAATTGAGTGGCTTTTCGCTGATGAGAATACCGCCGGCGTGGATGGATAGATAATTGGGAAACTTCTCGATCATCTTACCATACTTAAAGATATGTTTGGCAAATGGATGATGTTTGTCCACAGCCATGGGCTCGTCCACTATAGTGTCAATATCGGCTTTGGGCAGACCGAGCACTTTACCGAGTTCACGGATGATGGATTTGCCTTTGAAGGTATTGTACGTGGCGAGTAATGCTGTGTGTTCTTTGCCGTATCGTTTAAAGATGTAGTCGGTGACATCATCGCGGTTATTCCATGAGAAGTCGATGTCAAAATCCGGTGGTGAAGACCGATGTGGATTGATAAATCGCTCAAAATATAAGTCTAGCTCGAGTGGATCTACATCGGTAATATTGAGATTGTAAGCCACGATAGAATTGGCACCCGATCCGCGCCCTACATGAAAATACCCTACGGAATGTGCATATCGGACGATGTCCCAAGTAATGAGAAAGTAAGCACAAAATCCCATTTGTTGTATGACCTTAAGCTCTCGGAGTGTACGTTCCATAGCTTTTTTATGCTTTTCGCCAAAACGCTTTTTGCATCCACTGGTAGCCAGTTTGGTCAATAGTTTGAAATCGTCATCTGGGTCACCGGTGAAAGTACGACGATTGTGCAGTTTGGACGCTTCCATCTCGGTATGGCAAGTGTCCAAGATATGCTGCGTATTGGCGATAATGTGCGGGTATTGCTGGAATACGTTTTCGAGATGACCTTTTGGGTAAAATATCTCTAATGATTTAGCGCAGTCTTTGGCATCTAACTTACCGATCACGATATTGAGATCGATACATCGGAGTAGTTTGTGCGCCTTAAATCCATCCTCATCTGCAAAGGTCACAGGACTGAAAATGACGAGTTTGTCTGGATAGTTTTTGAGATAGGATGAGTACAGATGGTTGACTTCTTCGGGTCTGACGCCTGCATACTCATACTCTCTGAGCAGCTCCACGCCTTTGGGCAGTTTGCGATAGATGATGTAGCAGTGCTGGAGTTCAGGAGCTTCTTTGGGTAGTGGTTCGCCCGTAAGTGATGACTCCGTTAGTAACGAACAAAGCTCGCGCCATCCTTCATCATTTCGAGCGATACCGAGATAAAGAAACTCATTGTCCTGGCGAAACTCTATACCTAAAATTGGTTTGATACCTTGCTCACGACAGGCTCTTACAAACTGAAAAGCCGCTGAAGTATTATTGATATCCGACAAAACGAGACAATCGACGCCATAAGACTTAGCGATGCCAGGCAAATCTTCGGGTGCGAAGGTGCCGTATCGGAGACTGAAGTAGGAGTGACAGTTGAGATACATCGACATTAAGGTTTAGATTAAGGTTGAGACTAAGGCTAAGAATAGGGTGACAAAATTTAACCTTAGCTCTTAGGCTTACTCTCGATATGTCGATTTAAGCGTCAATATGATGTCGTTAAATCTGGCAAAGATAATAATTTGTATTTAAAAACAAAAAGTATTTAAAAAATGATAGATAAATATTTTTACATATTTTTGTATCAAATAATTATTTAGCAATTAAAAAATACACATGAAGGAAGATTTGAACTCACCCCGTAAAATCAGAAGAAGTTATAAAGACACTTTGGAAAAGAGAATCATCGCACTTGATAGAAGGCGACGTGAAATATATAATGAAATCAGAAACTTACCTTTAATTGAACTAGAAGAACCATATCAAAGAGGATATAAAAGATATTTTGTACTTAGATCAGATATTGCTCAGGGAATAAGTGCACCTATGTTCGAAAAAATACTAGCAATAATCAATACCACACAATATCACCATGATGATAAATTTCAAACTAAAAAAAAGCGTAAAAGAAAAAGAGTGTATATAGATAAACCACAAGAACTAAAAACTCTAAGTGAGTATGATTGGAATAAAAATCCAAAGATATTATTGAGCGACAAAGAAAAAACATATTTTGAGCTTAGAGATGTGTATAACAAATACAGCCGTAAGCCACAAAAGGAATATGTATTTGCTCAGCCTTGGAGATTTGTTTTACAAGTAGAGCCGAACATGATTACTCACGTCAGACAAATAGATACTGAATTAGAACAGGAGCTTAAATTTATTGATACATACATAGAACAAAGAAATCTGCAAGGAAAACTCAATAAAATGTATGGAAGAAAAAAAACTTATAAGGCATATAATAAATCATGGGATTTATCTCCTAGAGTGAGAAAAGAACACCATAATATGAAAACGATGACAAAAGAATAATTCATCAACCACAACGAATAATTTTCTAAATCACACTAACAATACACTAAACTATTTAATTTTCTGCTTTCACCCAGCCAACAAAATGTTCTTTACTTTTTTTATTAAATTCAATTACCGTAGCGTCCTTTTCTGTATTATAGCGAATAGGTATTTCTATCAGGTGCCATATCTTTTTACTTTGATCACGATATTCTCCCCAACAATATGCAGAAAAGTTATCCTTCAAACCAATAATAACATTGGGCAGCCCATCTTCCGGAATATAGCACTGCATAGTATCATGTTTTGGATTTTCCAATACTTGTGTTTTATGGTTTTTGTACTTTACTTTACGTGGCACATTGTAAAAACTATCTGGTTTAATTGTACATTCTGAAATGCATCGCGTGTGTATTTGAACAAATACTTTACCATCAAAACGATACAAATGTTCGCAATGAATTTGAAGAACGTAAGATGGTTCTATTAATATTACTTCTTCTATCCTACCGTTATTTACTCTAATCTCTTTTAATAAAGTACCCAAAGGACTATTCAAGACTGGTGTAAAACCATTTTTTTTACCAAAATAAAACTCCACAGTTGGCATACCCAGACCGTTAGTGTGGATAATGTCCGGAAATGAGTCATCGTTGAGATTGACAATGTAAACTTCTGAAGTATCCCCAGCAAAACCCAAATCCAATTCCGCGTTATATTCTATTCGAAAAAATCTATTCAACATCGAATCTCTCTCAAGAGAGTCTATTTCAATTTTAAATTTATCAATACCCTGATTATTTTCACGTTTTCTATTATCCCACATTCTTTGCACATGGAAATCATTTTGTCCATACGACTGTATCTTGAGCAAGGTTAATACCAATGATAAACTTATCTTGATTAGATGTGCATTATTTACCATAGCCACTATTAGATTTATTGTTTAAAGAAGGATGCTTGGCTTGCCAAAATATCCATAGTTTTAGATTTTATACTTTAGAGAAGAAAAGCTATAATGATCCCAAAATATACCTGAGCATAATCAAAGCTGTAAAAAAATTTATTGATCAGTATGATTATCCCATTGTTTATGTTTGTGATATTAGTTCTGGAGAAGGATTGGGGCGTTTAAGATTATTTGACCGTTGGTTTCATCTATTCTCTGATGGAAGTTATCAAAAAATCCAGCAAGTATTTGAAACACCTTACCAAAAAATTCCTATAGGTATTATATCGAGTGCTTCAGATACAAATTGTACTAGATATTTGGAAGAAATCGAATATGCTTGGATGGGGTAATTTCAAATATTTTTTCTTAAATATCCTAATTTGATTTCTATACAAGTATGAGGCATTGGAAAATCCTAAAATATAAGTTACTCCCAAATCAGTCTTAAAAAAATATTCAAAATCATCGTTTGGGTTTTCTTCTTCGTTAATGTATACCTCGTAAGTATTATGCAAATCTAGCACCTTTGACTACTTTTACCTCAACTTCTCCCGACATTACTTTATTTTTGAAGTCCTGCTTTTTGGAAATAGCTTCAATAATTGGTTTAGCTTCAGATGCCCCTATTTTCACTACTTTTATATCCTTACTCATATAAGTTATTTTAAGTGTTTAATATTTGGTATCAACGAAAAAACAAATCTTTTAGTTCCTTGGCATCTAAAAAATCTTTCAATTATTCATCACAAAAAAAGAAAAAGGGAAACCTACTTTAAGGAATCCCTTTTTTCCAACAAAACAATTTTAGTATATTTTAGGGTTGAGTGGTATTTTATCTCTGGTTAAACCGAACAATCATATTGACGTAAAAAAGTGCCTTACAGTTGCAATGCATTCGTTAATTATCTACCAAAGTATTGTTTTTCAAGACAAAAGGCAAAAAAGCTACTTCTGTATATATAGTTTCATGATGACGATCACGTATCAGATGTGAGATTGAGTCTCATTTTATTAAAATTTAGATGGATAATGTTGTAATTTTGCGCCTTCAAAAAATATTTTTCATCTTTATAACCCTCTCAACATGAGTCAATACAGACAAGAAAAAGACAGTATGGGATACATCAATGTTCCAGCTGATAAATATTGGGGCGCACAGACACAGCGCTCAGCAGAAAATTTCAAAATAGGTGGTCACCGAATGCCCAAAGAAATCATCAATGCCTTCGCAGTGCTAAAAATGGCAGCTGCACAGGCCAATCATGATTTGGGAGTCCTTTCGGCTGAGAAAAAAGTGCTTATAGAAAAAGTATGTAAGGAAATCATGGCTGGCCAACTGGATGATGAGTTTCCACTAGTAGTGTGGCAAACAGGGTCAGGGACGCAATCCAATATGAATCTCAATGAAGTCATTGCCAATAGAGGTCATGTCATCAATGGTGGTACTCTGGATGATGCCAAAAAAGTCCTACATCCCAACGATGATGTTAACAAATCCCAGTCTTCCAATGATACTTTTCCTACGGCAATGCATATAGCAGCATACAAAGTATTGGTAGATGTGACTATCCCTGGTATGGAAAAGCTCAGGGACACGCTCAAAGCCAAATCTGAAAAATTTATGAATGTAGTCAAAATAGGACGTACACACTTCATGGATGCCACTCCATTGACCCTAGGTCAGGAACTTTCAG
The DNA here is from genome assembly GCA_964526715.1 of uncultured Aureispira sp. GTDB lineage: Bacteria > Bacteroidota > Bacteroidia > Chitinophagales > Saprospiraceae > OLB9. Next base: position 17,600 of record CAZGMB010000055.1, read on the forward strand.
GATACGTCGCCCAACTTGATCATGGTATCAGAGCGATCAAAAACAGTTTTGCCCACTTGTCAGAGTTGGCGCTAGGTGGTACTGCAGTAGGCACTGGACTCAATACGCCAAAAGGTTATGATGTATTGGTAGCTCAGAAAATAGCTGAGATATCAGGACTTCCATTTGTGACCGGTAGCAATAAATTTGAAGGACTGGCAGCACATGATGCTATCGTAGAAGCTCATGGCGCTCTCAAAACCGTAGCTGTTTCACTGATGAAGATAGGTAATGATATTCGTATGTTGGCTTCCGGGCCGAGATGCGGTATCGGCGAGATCACCATTCCCGAAAATGAACCTGGATCATCTATAATGCCTGGCAAAGTCAATCCTACGCAATCTGAAGCGCTGACTATGGCTATGGCTCAGGTTATGGGCAATGATGTAGCTATCAATATCGGTGGTATGAGCGGTCATTTTCAGCTCAATGTTTTCAAACCTGTGATGATTTTCAACTTCCTCATGTCTGCAAATCTTATAGGAGATGCATGTGTCAGCTTTGAAGAACACTGTGCTATAGGTATCGAAGCCAATGAACAGCGTATCCAATACAATCTCAATAACTCATTAATGCTGGTCACTGCACTCAATACCAAAATCGGTTATGACAAAGCAGCAGAGATCGCTAAAAAAGCGCATAAAGAAGGTACGACTCTAAAACAAGCAGCCATGGATCTTAATTATGTATCGTCTGAAGATTTTGATGCTTGGGTCAAAGCAGAAGAGATGATCTAATAAGTTATTAATCATAATGTTTAAAGAAAAACCCTTTGGAACTTTATTGGAGCCAAAGGGTTTTTTGTTCTTATTCACCAATTTAGGTACTCTTTTGGTGATTATATTCACTAAATATGGTATAATTTTGGTGAATACGGTAAATATTTATAATTTTGTCTTTGTTTTGTGTGATTTATTCAACAATCATACAACTAATTAATTTCACAAATACATTTGATGGTATGATTGAAAGAATTTTAGGAGAAAAAATAAAGAATAAGTTATTCCTTGGTAAAGCCATAATTCTTATAGGCCCGAGACAAGTGGGAAAAAGCACATTAATCCGATCGATTTTGGGAGAAACACCTTATTTGTTCTTGGATGGTGATGACCAATCTATCATTGATATGATCTCCTCAGCAAATACGGAACAACTCAAAAATATCATCGGCAATCATAAACTCTTATTTATAGATGAAATCCAAAGAATACCTCAAATTGGACTAAAACTAAAAATTATAATTGACCAAATCAAAGATGTCCAAATCATTTGTAGTGGTTCGTCAGCCATAGAAATCAACAACTCTATCCAAGAACCCCTAACTGGTCGCAAATTTGAATACAACCTTTTCCCTATCTCTTGGAGAGAATACGACCAACATTTTGGATATGTCAAGGCACAGCAAAATCTAGAAATGCGTCTCATCTATGGTATGTACCCTGATGTAATCAATAATAGCGGAAATGAATATGAAATATTAAAAAATCTAGTTTCAAGCTACTTGTACAAGGACATATTAAATCTAGCGGGTATCCGGAAGCCAGAACAATTAAGCAAACTCTTGAAAGCTTTAGCTTTTCAGATAGGAAGTGAAGTAAGTTACAACGAATTGGCTCAGACTGTAGGAATAGACAAAAATACCGTCGGTAACTACCTCGATTTATTAGAAAAATCATTTGTAATTTTCAGGATCAACAGCTATAGCAAAAATCTCCGCAATGAGATAAAGTCCAATCGAAAAATATATTTTTATGATACTGGTGTAAGAAATATGATTATAGGCAATTTTGACAGTTTAGAATCCAGATATGATAAAGGAGCCATATGGGAAAACTTCCTTATTGCTGAAAGAATGAAATACCTTCATTATAATCAATCACTTGCCCAGTCCTATTTTTGGAGAACCACGGAACAACAAGAAATAGACTACATCGAAATTATAGCTGATCAGACTTACGCATATGAATTCAAGTGGGTTGCCAAAAAAAAGCAAAGAATCCCGAAGGTGTTTACGGAAAGCTACAACCCAAAGTTTGAAGTTATTGATAAAGAGAACTTCAGAAGCTTTCTTATGTAAAAATTACCTATTCACCAATTTTAATATAAATTTGGTGAATACATTCACTAAATATAGTACATTTTTGGTGAATAGGAAAATTGTTTTATGCATGACAATACAGTATGGGTTCTTTTAAAATCAAGAAAAATTCTGTATTTTATAAAATCAAAAAAGCCTGTTCATAACTTTATAAACGAACAGGCTTTTATCTGGCCATTAAACCATCTATTTTCTACACTTCTTCACCTTTCATCATCTTATTCCAATATAGATATGGAAGACCATATTTTTTGAGCATCCAAAGTCTCCAATCTTCTTTACTACTATCAAAAACCAACATTTGCTTGAGCTTGGGATCAGGTGTAAATTCGTTTTTATAATTAAACTCTGCTAAGATCATTTTGCCATATCCTGTAACAAGTGGGCAAGAAGAATACCCTTCGTATATTTTTTTATCCAGAGTATTGTTTTTTATCAAATGCAATATATTGGCTATCAAGACAGGAACTTGCTTGCGTATGGCAGCACCCGTTTTAGCCGTAGGTAAGGCCGCGACATCGCCGAGCCCAAAAATATTGGGATATTTTACATGTTGGAGTGTATTAATATTAACATCAAGCCATCCTGCTGCATTTACAAGTTCTGACTCTCTGATAAATTTTGGTGCAACTTGTGGAGGAGCTATGTGCAACATATCATAACTCATGGTGATTTCATCCGGTGCACCTGAAATATCAGAAACCCCATCATCAATAACCACACATAAATTTTCTTTTGGCCCGATATGTTTGAAGGTCACTTTTTTATTGGGTCCGTCCACTTTAATCGGAGCATAAAATGGTTTGAAGTCAATATTGTACCGATTAACCACTTTCAGCAAGCTATCCGCTATCGGTTTTACCCCAAAGATAACACTGCCCGGTGTTGCAAAGGTTACTTTGGTACGATCGCTCATATTATGCATACGGAAGTAATCTGCTGCTAAATATGCAATTTTCTGAGGTGCACCACCACATTTGATGGGCGTGGTTGGTTGAGTAAATAAAGCATGACCACCTTTAAAGTTTCTGATCACATCCCACGTGTGCTCGGGATCGGTATAGTTGCTACATACTCCGTCATGACCGAGCGCTTCAGTAAGACCCTCAATAAGGGATGTATCCATAACTAAACCTGGAGATACGACCAAAAAATCATATAAAATATCACCATGATTAGCTGTAGAGATTTTATTTTCAGTAGGTTTAAAGCCGGTTGCAAAATCTTTTACCCAAGTGACTCCTTTGGGCATGACTTCTGACATTGGTTTTGCTGATTTCTGCATATTGTAAGCACCTGCACCTACTAGTGTCCAAGCAGGCTGATAATAATGTGTGTCAGTTGGCTCGAGCAGAGTGATATCCACCTTTGCTTTTATTTTTAGAAGCCTAGCAGCAACCATAATGCCTCCTGTCCCTCCACCTATAATGACGATTTTTGTTTTTTTACCTTCCATGATATTGCGATTTTAATGATTTACACTGCAAACATAGATTTGTATTTTTTAAAATATGGTAACTTTAGTCACACATGACTTTCAATGCAGGATATTCCTTAAGACACAAATTTTTATTTCACGATTAAGTACAATTTGCAATTATATTTCGCACCTAAAGCACAAAATTTAAAATAACAATAATTTTTAGAGAAAAAAGGTCTCAGTTGCTTAGAATTCAGATTTGTAATTATCTTTGTTTCCACAAATCATTAAATTCAAAACAAGATTATGGACCACATCAATAAAAACAGACTTTTTCTAGGGAGTTGTTTCGCTCTTATCACTACTGCCTTTGCTTTTGGAATACGTGCAGGAATCATGAATGACCTTGTCAACGACATGCAACTTAACGATTCCCAATTGGGTTGGATTAATTTTATGGGAGCATTTGGCTTCCCGATCGCTACCTTAGTGGGTGGTAGTATTTACAATACTTTAGGACCCAAGAAAATTGGCTATCTGGCTTTCTTTTCACATTTTTTTGGTATACTTTTCTCTATTTTATCAGGTAGTTTTTTGCCACTTTTTATCAGTACATTCTTTATCAGTTTTGGCAATGGATTGGTAGAAGCGGCGTATAATCCCTTGATAGCAGATATGTATCCTGACAATAAAGCTAAAATGCTCAATAAATTTCACGTTTGGTTTCCAGGTGGTATTGCCATTGGTTCGGTCATCACACTGATGATAGCTAATATGAGCGGTAGCTGGCAACTCAAACTCGCAGTGATGTTCGTACCGCTATTTATCTATGGATATCTATTTTTTGGTCAACAGTTTCCAAAAACAGACAACGAGCTAGGAAAAACTAGTACCGCAGACAATCTAAAAGCTATTTTTACATCTCCATTATATTGGTTGATGTTGGTATGTATGACGCTTACGGCTACAACTGAATTAGGCACGACCAGTTGGGTAGAAAGAATATTAGGAAATAGCGGCGCTCAACCGTTGGTGATCTTATTTTTAGTCACTGGTCTAATGGCAGTAGGCAGATATTTTGCTGGGCCGATCATTCATAAATTAAATATCACTGGTGTACTTCTAATATCCGCAGTTATTTCTGCTGTTTCTATCGTATTGCTTAGTACCGGAACAGGAAGTATAGTTTATCTTTATGCTATAGTATTTGCGATAGGAGTTTGCTACTTCTGGCCTACGATGATCTCTTTTGTAGCTGAATATCTACCGAAAACAGGGGCTTTTGGTATGTCCTTGATTGGTGGTGTTGGAATGGTAGGATTAGCCATATTTCAGCCTATCATTGGTAGCTGGTTAGATGTAGAAAGAACAACAGCTTTGGGCAAAGGTCTTTCAGCTGAGGAAGCTGAGTTGGTGGCTGGGCAAGCCACACTTGACAATATTGCCATTTTCCCTGCCATACTTGTAGTTGTTTTTGGATTGTTATTTGTATTTCGCAATAAATTTCAGACTACACACCAATAGTAAAGATGTCTGATATCAAACAGAATGGGTTAGAAAATAAATTGGGTTTTATTTTCCACTTTTGTGCAGTCTTGTACCTTGGGTTTTGGTATAGTAGTGTTGTTCCTGCCATGTTGGAATCAGGAGCTTTGAGTTATGATATGGTTGGTTGGTCTGGATTACTCATGTTTATAATTGTATCAGCTCATGTTTATTTTGGAAAAACAACACCAAAGTATGTTTTAGCGTTTTCGGTATTACTAAGTATTGGACTGTATTACCTTGCCGTAGTATATAGCTTTTTATGGGTTATCTTTTTGATATCAGCGTTTCACGGATTGTTAGTAAGTTTTATTTTGATATCATCTGTAAAATTACAAAGGGTACAAATCAATATACCTTTTTGGATATTGGGAATAGCATGTGCATTAGCTTCATACTTATTTTCATTTGAACATACTTACTCCAAAACAGCAAATTCGTATTCCTCTGGGTTTTCCTTTGATTTAGAAATTGTCATTTTTTTTATATTAATCACAATTGTATTATCCTTTTTAATTTTCAAACAAAAACCAGGGGCTGAAAACGTTAGATCTAATTTTATACAAAGACATACAAATAAAGTATCTACTACCTTGGGATATTTGATCACAGCGATATTGGTCATACTGGAAATTTCTTTTATTTTTTGGAGTGTGGTACTGAGAGACCAAAGTCAAAGTTGGCTGTACCAACTGACCTTTCCTATCACTTTGATGCTCATTTTTATATTTAGACAATATTTCCGAAAGGTATTGTCAAAGCATTTCAATATAGGTTGGCTATTTGTCAGCACCATAATGATAACGGTAAGCTTAGGCCTATTTTACACCTTTGATTTTACCGTCATGTTTATCATTTTCTTTAGTTTTTTTACGGCTTTTGCTGCTCAAGCTTCAGTACATATTTTTTCTCAGGTTTGGGATAAGAATAAAGTAACTTTGTTGTTGTTGAGTGTTGCCATTATGATGGGAATTGCAGGTTTATACATTCAAAATCATATAGAATTTATAGATTCGATAAAAATGCCCGAAAATGTGATGCATCTTTCAGCAAAACAAGCTTGGATCAAAGAACTGGCAGCCATCTCAGGTCTTTTAATTATCTTCTCAGGCGTAGTATTTCTCAAAAGAAGAACCTGGTTGTCGGCTCAAATAGTCATGATAGCTTTAGTTTTAATAAGTGCTTCTTCATGCAAAAACAATGCTTCCAACCCTAAGCTACTTGCTGTCATTACCCAATACGAAGCCTTTCAAAATCACATTGATACTTTAAACAAAGATACTTGGCGCATAGAAACGGATTCCATTAGAAATCTAAAGTTAGAAACCTATGCTGCTTTGATGGCCCAAATCAAGACTTTGGACACCCTAAAAATGACTACAGATGATTTTATAAACAAGGATTTGATGCTACTTGAGATGGAAAACGAACTCAACGACATCACATTTAAATCACATCAGCTACCACTCAATTCCGAAGGTGGCTTCCTGACCAATATCGTCTATTCTATCCAATATTCGTCTCCAAAATCTAAGGAAGACTCTATCAAATACCTTCAAAAACTCAAAGATCTGCCTGCATTTATCCAACACCAGCAAAAAGTGATGGAAAAAGGGATCAAAAACGGAAAAACATCGCCAGCTATCATTACCCAGAGATGTATTGATTTGACGGTTCCTTTTCAGAATATTGATGTCAATGACAATATTTTCATAGCTCCTTTGGCAGCGAATGACAGCCTTTTTCAAATAGCCAAATCATTGGTCAAACAGAAAATAGAGCCTGCTTATATTTCTTTAGTTACGTTTTTGAAAGACACCTATTTGCCAGCATCTCAGGCTGTACCTGGAATTAGTCAAATAAAAGATGGTAAAAAGTACTATGAAGGTAAAGTCAGATATTTTACTACTTTGGATATGACTCCTGAGCAAGTATTTGAAACAGGAGAAAAAGAAGTAGCTCGTATTAAATCAGAAATGGAAACCATCATCAAGTCTTTAAACTTCAAAGGTAGTTTTGCAGATTTTATTGCCTACCTCAGGAAAGACCCACAATTTTATGCCAAGACACCAAGGGAATTACTATATCGTGCTACATGGCTTTCCAAAAAGATCGAAGGCAAACTTCCCAAATACTTTAACAAACTACCTCGCATGCCTTTTACGGTAGAAGAAGTGTCACCATCCATCGCACCTAACTATACATCAGGCAGATATTCAGAAGGCAACTACGAAACTGGAAAACCCGGGGCATATTGGGTCAATACTTATAAACTTGAAAGTCGACCTTTGTACGCCCTGCCTGCATTGACCCTGCACGAAGCTGTACCCGGCCATCATTTGCAAATCATGCTTTCCCGAGAGATGGAAAACGTTCCGGAGTTCCGTCAAAATCTCTATATCAGTGCTTTTGGAGAAGGTTGGGGATTGTATTCGGAATTTCTCGGCAAAGAAGCTGGAATGTACGAAACGCCTTATGAAGACTTTGGCAGATTGACTTATGAAATGTGGCGTGCTTGTCGATTGGTAGTTGATGTAGGATTACATTACAAAGGATGGACCCGAGATCAAGCCATAAACTATATGTCTTCCAATACGGCTCTGTCGATGCATGAAGTCAATACTGAAATAGATAGATACATTGGCTGGCCTGCACAAGCAGTGTCCTACAAAATAGGTGAGATCAAAATCCGCCAACTCAGAAAAACAGCGGAACAAAAACTAGGCTCCAAATTTGACATCAAAGCCTTCCACGATATGCTTTTGGCCAATGGATCGGTGAGACTCAATACTTTGGAAAGGATTGTAAACCAATATATAGTAGAAGAATTATCAAAAAAGGATAAAAATTAATTAACATGACTTTAGGACAATTTTTTGAGACTGTTTCCAAAGAGCCATCTATTGTGCTCTTCTACTTTTTTGCCTTGCCCTTTACGGCATTTTTGGCTTCTATTTTTGGAAGAAACGAAGGTCATCTCAGTCCGTGGAAGTATCTATACACCGTTTTGGTTTATTTGGCTTGTATTCCGGGGATATTTGCCGTCACATTTAATGCTTATACTTTTCTTTTTGAGCGACAACCCATCATGCAAATGAATCTGATGACACAGTTGCTACCTATACTTTGTATGCTCATTACATTATGGTTGATCAAAAAAAATGTCAGTCTCAATGATGTACCCGGTTTTGATAAAATAGGCAGTTTAGTTTTTATTCTTACCGTACTGATGATCATGATGTGGATACTGGAAAAGACCCATATTTTTGTATTCACCTTTATGCCTTTTTATCAGTTTGTATTATTTTTTGTAGGATTTTTGATATTGATCAGATGGCTTTGGTCAAGGATGATGGCGTAAATGATCAGGGATTGGAGCTTATCCAACGATAAAAATTAGCAAACTCACTTTTCCATAGCGTTTCATTATGTTGGCCATTTGGCACTTCGTTCAATTGGGTAGAAAATCCTGCAGAAAGCAATGTTTTGTTTAGCCGATGTACATGATCAACGGTATACCTTCCTTCTTTGGATCCTACACTGAGATAGAATTTGGTTTCATAATGTTTTCCAATACGCTCTATCAAAGGTAAAATAGCGGGTGATGCCCACAACGAAGGAGAAAAAACTCCAACCTTTGAAAAAACATCCTGATGTTTAAACCCCGTAAAAAGAGCATTCAACCCACCCAAAGAACTACCTACAATGGCTGTAAATTGTCTTTCAGGACGAGTGCGCAGCGTTTTATCTACATAACTTTTCAATTCGTTTGCTACAAAATCAGCATAAACATTACCTTCAAATGATAATTGACTATGTTGATCAAATGGAGTATACTCACTCCTTCTGCTCCGTTTTCCATGCTCTATTGCAATCAAAATATATTGATTAAAATTCATTTTAGCAAACTGTTGCATAGTTAGATGGGCGTCCCATCCTTTGCCAAATGCCGCCTTCCAACCTTCAAAGACATTCTGCCCATCATTGAAGTAAATTACTGGATATCTCTTTGTCTGATTTTGAAAATAATCATTGGGTAGGAAAGCCCATACTTTCCTTCTTCTTTTCATTTTTTCTATCCTGATAGCTTTTGCCAAAAGAAAAGGATGTCTAGATAACTCTATTTTACTTGTAGCCATGGCAATAAATAAAGAAGCTATTGATTTTATTCAACTCCATTTTATATAGTCTCCAATAGTTGTTGAACCTCCGCAGCAATACTTTCAGGACTTCTATGGCCATCAACCCTCGCAATTTTCTCCTCATTTTTCACTAATTCCATAGCTATTTCATACTGATCTCTTACCTTGACCAAATTATCTAATGTCTCATACATTTCTATATGGGTCCTTCCAGCGTTGAGTCTATTCATACTTATTTGCGGATCCATTTCTATATAAATATTAAGATCAGGTTTTAACAAAGCAGCACTTTGAGCATTTAATTGTATGACCCAATCCATATCTACATGCACACTATGATAAGCATATGATGAGAGATAGTATCTATCGGTGATGACAGTATATCCATCTTTGAGTTTTCTGATCATTCCATCTTCTGAATGCAATAAATGATGGAGCCTATCAGCTGCAAATAATGCCGCGATGACTTTCTGGTCACCTTCCATCCTATGATTAAAAATATCTCTAATGATTTTTCCAATAGGACTATCTGTGGGCTCAAATGTAGCATAAACTTTATGTCCTTTGCTCGTTAGGTATTGAGTCAATAACTTTACCTGAGTGCTTTTGCCACTACCGTCTATGCCTTCAAAGGCGATAAAAAGTCCTTTTTGATTCATGATATAACCTTTGGAAATTTTGCGCTAAGGTAGTCAATTGCATTGAAATATCCGGAAGTCACATTTTGAACTGTTAAAAAAAACTATAATTCGAGTTAAACTTTGATTAAACCACTACCATATAGTGCACAAACTTGCTCACAATTAGGTTTTATTATCAAATCGTATATCATGAGTAAATTTACATTCATTATTATGTTAGGTGTCATGTTTCAGTTTTCTTGCAGTAGTATAGATGATGAAATACTGCCTGCAGTGGGCATCTATCGTGCACATGTTGTAGGTGTTGCAGGCCCCTTTGATCTAATAGTCAGTACTGATAGAAGTGATAATGTAGTCATAGAAGCACTATATGACGGACTATAGTATTATACAGTGAATGCCGATTTGGATGTAGGGTCTAGCGACAAAATGGATATCAACATTGATGATCAACAAATCGCAGTAGGCAAAAATCTGACCGGTACAGGATTTATACTTAATAGTACTTTGGAAATCAGATATACCATGAAATACGAAGGAAAAACTTTTAAATATAAGATAGTAGGAACCAAAATTTAAAGTAAACATTTGATTCAAGAAAGAGTAATCTCGATTTTCAAAATACATATTCACTCTAGGGACAATAAATTTTCATGAGCTTGTAGTATAAGGTAAACAGCCGCTTCATTAGCAGATAATAACGTCATATTCATTTTGATCGCAACAAAATAGTGTCATACTGTAGTGAGCGGCTGTATTTTTGCCAATAAGAAACTTAATTTTATATTTTATTAGTGTATTTGGAATCGGGTATTTGTTACTTTTTGCATGGGGTTTCGTTAAAATACTTTAATTTTGCCCCAATTTAAAATGTAAATGAGCGTCATCAACAATTTAAAAGAAAGTGTGTCTACATTGCTGAGTCCACTAAAACCATATAAAGAAAGGTTTGATCTCTTCATAAAACCGGTAACTGATGGATGGGCTGCATACAAACTCAGGAATCCAAGAGAAGCAAAGATTTTTAGTTGGATATTTAAATCCCTAATGATAGGAACAGGTACCCTTACCCTTTTCGTAATGCTTACTTGGTTTGGTGCCTTTGGCAAACTCCCATCAACAGAAGAACTCCAACAGATAGAAACAGCCAATGCATCAGAAATATACAGTTCAGATGATGTCATGATAGGTAAATTCTACACTGAAAATCGTACGACAATTGTATTGGACAGCATCTCACCATACTTGATCACAGCTTTGCTAGCCATAGAAGACAAAAGGTTTTTTGAGCACTCTGGCATTGATCTCAGGTCCTGGATGCGTGTGTTTAAAGGTGTGGCCACTAACAATTCATCGTTAGGTGGTGGTTCTACATTAAGCCAGCAATTGGCCAAAAATCTATATCCTCGTAAAAACTACAAAATCCCAGGCTTGAGTATTTTTATCAATAAGGTAAAGGAAAATATCATCTCCATCAAGCTGGAAAAATTATACAATAAAGAAGAGTTGCTAACAATGTACCTCAATACTGTACCTTTTGGTGGCAATAGATTTGGAATACAGGAAGCAGCAAGATATTTTTACAATAAACGCCCAAAACAACTCACAGCTGACCAAGCAGCAACATTAATTGGAATGCTAAAAGCGACCACAGCCTTGGATCCGACCAGAAATCCTGAAAATTCTGAAAAAAGAAGAAACTTAGTGCTAAGCCAAATGCTTAAAAACAAAGACTTCAGGTTTGACTCAAAGGAAATGGCAACCATATCCAATATGATCAATACAGGGGCCATTGACGAAAAGCAATATAACGAGCTTATAAAAAAGCCTGTTAATGCTTCTGTAAATGAAGATATAGGTAACCATGAAGGTATCGGTACATACTTTAGGGAATATCTTCGTACCAAGGAATTGCCCAAAATACTCAAAGATATCACCAAGGAAGATGGTAGTAATTACAATATCTACACTGATGGATTAAAAATATATACCACACTGGATAGCCGAATGCAAAAACATGCTGATCAGGCAGTTTACAAACATATGTCTTACATGCAAAATGAGTTTTACAAGCATTGGAAGGGTGTCAAAGACGAAAAACCTTGGGGTGATGATAAATGGATAGATGAGCAAGTAAAAAGAAGCGACAGATACAAAAAACTCAAAGAATCTGGATACAATGACAATCAAATAGATTCTTTGTTTAAGGTTCCTGCACCTATGAAAATATTTGTATGGAAAGAAAAACCTGAACAAAAAGATACCATGTTAACACCCTTGGACAGTGTGAGATATTACTTTACCTTGCTCAATACAGGTTTTATGGCCATGGACCATTCTAATGGTTATGTCAAAGCATGGGTTGGTGGCACCGACTTCCTCCATTTTAAGTATGATCACATCCTGAGTAAAAGACAAGTTGGTTCTACATTTAAACCTATTGTCTATGCTGCCGCTGTAGCAGATAGTATCAGTCCCTGCAAATATTACCACAATATAGAAGTAACGATTGAAGATTGGTCTCCAAAAAACTCAGATGGGAAATATGGTGGATTTTATTCCATGACTGGTGGCTTGGCATTTTCAGAAAATGTGATAGCAGCCCAGATTATCGAAGAGATTGGTATACAAAAGACCATAGAAATGGCTACAAAATTAGGCGTAACATCTACGCTACCGAGAGAATTTGGTATCAGCCTAGGGGCGGCAGAAGTATCTCTTTACGACATGATGAAAGCTTATGCCACTATGGCCAATTATGGAATCAAAACTCATCCTATAGCTGTACTAAGAATAGAAGACAGATACGGGAAGGTCATTTATGATTATGAAAAACTTATCGATGGCGAAAAGCGTGAGCAAGTTTTGGACTCTACCACTGCATACACAATGACTAGAATGATGCAGCATGTAGTCTCTTATGGAACGGCCAATGCCTTAAAATCTCAATTCTGCAGACATTGTGATTTTGCGGGAAAAACAGGAACTACCCAAAATCATGCAGATGGGTGGTTTATAGGGTACAATCCTCATTTAGTCACTGGTGTTTGGGTAGGAGGGCCATCTCCTGCTGTAAGATTTAGGTCTATGGCTTATGGAAGTGGCGCTGCATTAGCATTACCCATCGCCGGGCATTTTTGGTATAATCTTTCCATAGATCCTAATTTTGCAAAATTGACACAGTCAGAATTTAAAAAAAATGAAAAGGTCATTAGTGAAATGAATTGTCCGATGCGCTTACCATTTTCTCCAGATAAATATTTTGCGGTCATGCGGGATTCTACACTAAAAGACTCGATGTTGCGCACAGGATTCCGTGGTCTTAGAGATATTGTCGAAGAAATGTTTCCTGAAGAAGCTCAAGAAGAAGTGGACTCATCTGATGGTGAAGGTGGATCAATAAATCTACCTGAAGAAAATACTGAAAGTACTAAAAAATCTCCCGAGCCTGCTCCTGAGACTAAGCCTAAAAAGCCTGAACCTGCAAACGACCCCAAAGCAAAAAAACCGGATGCAGCTGTGGACCCTAAGGCAAAAAAACAAGACGCCAAACCACAAAAAGGCTTTTAATTTAAAAATAGATTTATGGCCACTCCGCTTACGGTAGCATTTCATACTTTGGGTTGTAAACTCAACTTTTCTGAAACTTCAAGCATTCGTAGGAGCTTTGAAGACCAGGGATATAGTACCGTCGATTTTGAAGATGGAGCTGATATATATGTACTCAATACTTGCTCTGTTACTGATTTTGCAGATAAAAAGTGTAGATATGAAGTCAGACGTGCTTTAAAATATGCACCACAAGCTAAAATTGTGGTAGTAGGTTGTTATGCCCAACTCAAGCCCGACGAAATTGCAAACATACCTGGAGTAGACCTTGTTTTAGGAGCTGCTGAAAAATTCAATATTTTAAACTACATAGATGGAATCTCTAAATCATCAGACAAAGGCATGGTAATAGCTGGCGAAGTAAAAGAAGCCAATTCTTTCCAAGACGCCTTTTCCTTTGGAGACCGCACGAGATCATTCTTAAAAGTACAGGACGGCTGTGATTATAAATGCTCGTTTTGCACCATACCTCAGGCCAGAGGAAATAGCAGAAGCGATACCATAGAAAATGTAGTGTCCAATGCCCACAAGATTGCGGATTTAGGTGTCAAAGAGATTGTGCTCACAGGTGTAAATTTAGGGGATTTTGGTAATGGCACAGAAGTTATCGAAGGATTAAAACCGAAAAAAGAAGCCTTATTTATTGACCTAATCAAAGCATTAGATGATGTGGAAGGTATCAATAGGTACAGAATATCTTCAATAGAACCCAATCTGCTTACTGAAGAAATCATTGATTTTGTAGCTCAATCCCAAAAATTTGTACCACACTTTCATGTGCCCCTTCAATCAGGCAGCGATAAAATCCTAAAAGCAATGCGACGTAGATATGCCCGCCATTTGTATCAGGAAAGAGTGGCTTGGATAAAAGAAAAAATGCCGCATTGTTGCATTGGTGTGGATGTCATCGTAGGTTTTCCGGGAGAAACTCATGCTGATTTTATGGATACCTACCATTTTCTGAACGATCTGGACATCTCTTATCTCCATGTTTTTACTTATTCTGAAAGGGCAAATACACCTGCCGCTGAGATGGAAAATCCTGTAAACATGGAACAAAGGCGCGAAAGAAACGAAATGCTCAGGATACTTTCCCAAAAGAAAAAAATAGCATTCACAAACCCTTTTCTAGGAAGTACGAGACCTGTTCTTTTTGAACACGCCAAAGAACAAGGTATGATGAGTGGATTTACAGACAATTATATCAAAGTGAGCTTACCATTTGAAGCTTCATTAATTAACACCATAAGGGAAGTAAGATTATTGCAATTAGACGAATCTTGTGAATCTGTGATATCAGAACTCGTATAATTCTATTTCATCCTGATTATTATCACTTAATCATCATCTTATGATACTCCCATAATAGTATAAGTCTATAAGCATAACGCTATTACCATTAAGTATAGCAATAATAAGATATTTATATAAAAAAAATAGGGTTTTCATATAAATCACATATGACAACCTTATGACAACCCTATGACAACCCTATGACAATATGCCTTGACGATAGGGTCAAAGTAGGTATAAGGACGGACCATCCATATACAAGATAGGGAACTTAAATAATTAACCATAACGACATCATCAGTAATCTCTTAGAAAAGATACTTTCATAATTTAAGCCTTATGCAATTTGAAATTACAATTCGTCACTACAATTGCTAGAATATCTAAACTCAAAGTGTAAACCAAATAATTGAGCCCATTTAAATTCTTTTTCTATCTCGAAGAAATCATATCTTTGAGCGTCTGCAACTGATCAATATCGTGGGGAGACTTGTCTTTTCTCCATCTGGAGATACGGGGAAATCTGACCGCCACGCCTGACTTATGTCTTGAAGAAAGCATAATATCTTCAAAAGCTAATTCAAACACGAGTTCTGGCCTTACACTACTTACTGGACCAAAACTTTCTAAAGTGTTTTTTCTTACCCACGCAGTAATTTCATTCATTTCCGAATCTGTTAATCCCGAATAAGCTTTTGCAAACGGAACTAATACCTGATCATTCCATAAGGCAAATGTAAAATCTGAAAACAACCCTGCCCGACGTCCATGACCACGTTGTGCATATATCATGACTGCATCGATAGTGAAAGGTTGTTTTTTCCATTTCCACATTTCGCCGGCTTTCCTTCCGGAGTGATAAATACTCTTTTGGGACTTGAGCATGAGACCTTCAGCATTTATACTTATTGCGTTTTGTCTGTGATTGGCCAGGTCTTCGAGATTTTCAAAGGATAAGGTTTCAGAAATGAGCAGATTTTGGTCTTTGATATTTTTTTGAAAAATACTTTCCAATACATTTCTCCTTTGAGAAAAAGGAATGTCTCTGATATCCTTTCCATCATATTCCAAAATATCGTATGCCATAAATATGACTGGATAGTCTTTTTGGACTTTTTTCCCAGGATTTTTTCTTCCCAATCTCTTTTGCAAATCCTGAAATCCCAATGGTCTGCCTTCCGACCATACTAATATTTCGCCATCAAGTACAAAATTATCTATATCCGATGCATTGTTTAGTAATTCGGGAAACTGATCATTGATGAGTTCTTCGCCACGAGACCAAATAAATACATTGTGACTTCGCTGTATCCTTTGGCATCGGATACCATCCCATTTCCATTCAGCAACCCAACCTTCTTTGTTTATATCAGACAAGCTTTCTTCAGATATTGGATAAGAAAGATAGAATGGATATGGCTTAGAAATATCCGTTTTTATATTTTGGTGATCAAATAGGTCATACCAGTTTGTTGTATTTGGATTCCAATTGCCAGTCAAAGTATGAGCAACTTGACTATTGGTCCATCCCGTAACATTTGCCAAAGCCTGAATTATCAAATTTTTGGAAACTCCAATTCTGAAACCGCCTGTAATCAATTTGTTGAAAATCCAGATCTCATCATTTGACATGGTGGACCAATGATGTAATACAAATTGCTTTTTTTGATCTTCAGAGCCACTTTTCAATATTTGCATTTGACTAATCACATCATTTAGACTAACACTAGAAGATCTCTGATGGGCAGGCAACATTAAAGCTATAGACTCAGCAAGGTCGCCAATGATGTGATAGGTTTCCTCAAATAACCATAATGGGATTTCAGAAACTTCTGCACACCATAACCTTAATAGTGTTGTAGAAACAAATCTCTGTGGCTTTTTGCCTGTAAACAGTGCAACCATCCAGATTTTTGTATGTTCATTTTTTTCACCTTCAAAATAGGAAACTAGAGCTTCTACTTTTTGCTTGGTGGAATTTGTTCCATCTAAGGCTTTAATGAGTTGTGCAAAATTCTTCATGGCGTTTCATTAATATCAGCCAAGTCATCACCAAACTCTGTTTTTACTACGTGAGCATTGTAACCTTGTTCGCTGAGCCATTTAGCAAAAATTTCAGTGTAACCATGTGTAACATAAATATTTTCAGCACCAGTAGCTCTAATCGCGGTATTCAACCCATCCCAGTCTGCATGATCAGAAAGTACAAAACCCTGATCTAAA
>CAZGMB010000056.1:0-33895 GCA_964526715.1 uncultured Aureispira sp.
CTGCATGGCTAGGTATCCTTGTGTAGTTTTGTAACTTGGATTCCAACCTTCAACTAATGTCGAATATGGAGTATAACCTTGGAAATTCCCTGTGCTTCCTGATTCTACAAGACCACCACCGAAGTTTGGAGTGGTCCAACCTTGTGGATCAATACCTCTTGATTGGCCATACATGAAATCTGCTCTTACAGAAAAAACATAATGAATAGCCTTTCTAAGGTGTAATCCAAATCCATAGCCACCTGGTTTTCTGTTGTCCACATCTCCGTCAATGAACAAATGTCCTAAGTGAACGCCTAATTCCCAGGCATTTTTTGGTTTTGCTGAATAAGAAGACTTACCCATTCGCCAACTTTTATTTTGCTCCGCGTTAACGGTCATTTCATCGGTTATGCCTTTTATAGGTGCAATAGTGTCTTGTGCAAACGAATTGAATGCAACAAATAACAAGGCTAGATAAAAATGTTTAAACTTGATTGTCATAGGAAAAAAATTTACTGAATTTACTAATTTTATAACAAAGATAACTCATAATGAGCTATAAATGAACTTTTTATTATTAATAATTTGAAAATTATGCTTTTATTTTAATATTAATAAAATTGATAACTTGTTCTTCACTATCAAATCAAATGGCTACAAATATAATATTTTATTATCAATTTTATATTAATATGAAAATCTAGATTATGCTACAAAAAATCTAAATTTTTTCTGCCCAATGAAGAGACCAAGAATAAATCTACAAAAATATTACTGATTCTAAAGACGTCAACTGATGCACAATGTCACATAAACAAGAGTGATCTCTTTAAAAATTTTATGCTCCTTAAATAGTATATTGCAAAAATTGGGCCACAAAATATATTAAAATTTAGATATTGTAAAAATACAAAGTACTATTTTAGTAATATTTATATCTTTGCAAAAAATATAATATAACATGTTTATTGATTTTGTACCTAGTAATGGTAGTGAGCAAAATAATTTTTTTACTTATTCCAATATTGGTCACTTGGAAGCGTCGGACTTTGTAAAACCAGGAGTAGCACTGATCGTTTTTGAAAAAAGTAGCTTGGCTGATATTTCATCAGCTTTTGCTAAGTACAAAAACCATTTTAAGAATATCAGCATTTACGATTGTGGTGCCTTGACTACCTATGAACACATAGACCAAATCATTCTATTTTTGAAATCTAAGGGAGTATTGCCATTTATTATAGGAATAGATATAGATCAGATAAGTAAATATGCCGTAAATCACTCCAAAAATATATATCACCTGTCAAATCAGATTTCTTATATCAATGCTGATGGGACAAGTATAAGCCAAAATTACATAGGATACCAAAGGCATTTGTGTGAATACGATGATATATTAGAAATAGAGTCTTATCATCATAATTCTATGAGTTTGGGCAAGATAAGGACATATGGGTATCTAACCGAACCGGTGCTTAGAGATTGCAATCTGCTACATTTTGAGTCTAATGTATTCAGGTCATCTGACTGTCCTGAAAATTTGGATTGTCTTCCAACGGGCATGCATGCAGAAGAAGCCTGTCAGATTTTCAGATATTTAGGTAGCAGTACAGATTTAGATGCCATTTTTTTTAGTGACAGTCAATTGAGTTTGCAAAGTGCACATTTGGTCGCTGAAGCTTTTTGGTATTTGTCAGAAGGAGTAAATATAAGAATGAATGACCATCCAGCTGATAATACTGACATTGCAGAGTTTATTGTAGATACCAACGAGTCTGATGAGCTCATCTTTGTAAAGAATAATCAAACTCAAAGATGGTGGCTCAAAAAGCAAGGAGCAGATAGTACTCAATATTTAGCATGTGCCTTCGAAGAATATCAATCTTGTATTCAAAATGAGATACCTGAAAGGCTTCAAAACTTTCTTTTGTAGTTTTATACTTTTATCCTTACCAATTCTTGATATATCATGTTTCCAGTGACTTCCCACGAATATGCTTTGCATCGCTGGTGACCTTTTAGGACTAGTTGATGTCTCAGTTCATCGTCATTGGCCAATGTCTCCATCGCTTTAGCAATATCTTGGGGTTGGTGTGGGTTTACTTTTAAGGCAGCATCTCCCGCTACTTCAGGCATAGATGTAACATCTGATGTGATCACTGCGGTACCTGCATGCATGGCTTCGAGAATGGGTATGCCAAAACCTTCAAACAATGAAACGTAAGTGACGGCTACTGCATTTTTTATTAGGGAATATTTTTCATTTTCAGACACCATGCCCAAATAAATTATATTAGGGTTTTCTAGTATTTGAGTTTGAATTTCATCAGTTTTCCACGCCATACGGCCTGCCAAGACTAAATTGAAACGCTTTTCCTGATTGAATATTAAAAAACCCTGGATCAGGTTTAATATGTTTTTTCTGGGATGTAAGGCTCCTATGTAAAGGAAGTACGGTTTTTCTTGGATGGTAGTTTGTACCTGAGCAGCATTGAAGGTACTATCGATCTTTGGTATCATATCAACAGCATTGCCCGCTACCTTTATCTTGGCTAAAGGTATATCAAATTGGTCGTGGATATCTTGTTTTACAAAGTGTGAAACTGTGACTAAAGCTGCTGCTTGCTTAAGGTATTTGGGTACAAACCTGGTGTAATGCCAAAGTGATGAGGCTTGTATTTGTTCTGGATAATGAACATAAGCCAAATCATGAATCACCATAAGCGTTGGCGTATGGGTACGTAAACTCATATATCCATCTCCGGAATAGAAAACATCTATCTTGTACCACCACAAGTATAAGGGTATCATCATTTCAAACCACCAATACCATAAAATCGGGTGTCGGGCATGCCATGGTACAATCACGGACTCAACGTTGGGAGGAAAACCAAAATCTACCTTTATTTTTCGGTCAAAGAAAAGAATAAATCTGTCATCAGGATGGGATAGGGCCATTTGCTTAGTAGTTTCGTAAATGTATCTGGGCATTCCTTCCATTTTATCACTGAGAAGTAATCTCGCATTGACGCCTATTCGCATTTAGTTTTGCTTTAATATCACAAAAGTAGATTTATTTTATAAATTGAATTAATGTTTTATATAATCCGTACTTTTTTAAAACAAAAAATACGATAAAAAGTATTTTTTTATCTGCAAAAGGATTTACATAAAAATGAAAATACATTTATTTTGGCTGGGTGGATATCATATATAGCTTTATTCAAAACTGATAACCCAACAACACTAAAACATCGCATTTTTTATGGAAAACTTGCCTATTGGTAACATAAGACTATTTCTCAGGAAAATCAATAATTGAGCTATGGCTATCTTTACTTACTTTTAACTTTTTTGATGAGAAATCATATTCCAATCTGTCAAAAATAGGTTCAGAAAGGACAGAACCGTTAGCATCCAAAATGCCCCATTTTTCGTTTACTTTAAATCCAAAACAATATTTAAAATCAGTTTCAATTCGTTTTATCTCGTCATATTTAGCAGGTAAAGTGATATCATAAAACGGATTCATGAAGCCGAATTTGCCTGTTTCGTTATCTTTAAAAATAAGCTTATCTGATATTTTAATATAGTACTCTTCGCAAACTATTTTATCGTAATTTTCCTTGTTGTAATTGCCACTGGAAACAATTTGACCAAGCATTTCATTTAAGACAACAGATAAATTTTTGGGATTTACTGTTGGCTTACCTTGGGGATCAATAAATTCCAACTTTTTATCTTTATATACAAAAGTAACCGGTGGGCTATAAAAACTTTGACAATAATCATATAATAAAGGTATGACTATATTCCAAGAAGTATCGATAAATCCCCATTGACTTCCTTTACGAATAGGAGCTACATTATGACTAAAAGCCCCTATGTAGTCATAATCTAAGGATTTTATTAATGTTAAACTCTTATCATAAATGTCTATCTTTTGATTATTTTTGAGGGCCAAAAATTTCTCAAAACTATAAATCTTTTCGGAAAAGTCTTCCTCATATTTTGGCTCAATAACAATTTTTCCATTGTAGTCTATGACACCTTGTTTTCCATCGGCTCTTATCCACAACATGTTGTTTTTTATGGTTTTATAATCTTGTATTGGTTGGTCAAACAAATTCTTATTATCAACATCAATCAGTCTATAATAAAAATTTTCTTCTGCTATTAATCTATCCTTATTAAGAATTCTAGCTATATTTTGCTTTCCGGAATAAAATAATTTTTTATCTTTTAAGTTGAAAATTTCATAGATATCATCATTTTTTGTGTTGCCCTTTTTATAACTGAGATATTCATGGGATAAAAAATTGGGTTGGTAACCCGAAAAACTCTGTATGAACTCATCATTGAAATAAAGGTCAAAGGTATTTTCATTAACACCTGCCCAAAAATTTTCTAAAGATATGGAAAGGATTTCGTTGTATTCAGGTGTTTTTTTCATATTTTTAAGTAAAGATATGACGGATTTTTTATCTTTTCTTGATAAAAGGAACTTATCTACACTCAGCTGTATGCTTTCATATTCTGGACTTAAAACTACATTACATTGATCATTCATCAAGCCATATTTACCTTTTTCCTGAAAAATGAAAATATCACCTATTCCTTCTATCCTTATATTACAATCTTTGATATCCTGATACTTTGATGATGGATGCCATTTTTTTGCTTTGATGTCATAGTAGCCATAATAATTATTTTGTTTAGCGAAAATATAATTTTTATTTGCAGTGAATTTACCATCATAATTGTCTAGCGGAATGCAAAGTCTTCCATCCATATCATAAACTGCACTTTTAAATGTATCTCTTACTTCAATGTATTCATTATTTATGATACTGAAATATTCACCGTATTTACAGGGAATTATTTCTTTGTGATTATTGTCCACAAGACCGGATTTAAAATTATTCTCTACAATATAAAACCCTGAAAAAGCAGTTTTGTAAAGGTCGTATTTTTTTTCATAGCTACTGTCTTTACTGATGTCGTATAAATATTTCTTACCATTTAGAGAGTAACTAATTATGGAATTCCTGATTTCTACTTTAATATCAGGATCATGCAATGACAATATTTTCTTTCCTAAGCTATATACCTCATATAAATCAGTTTTTTTAACGATAACAATTTCTTCTCTTTGAGGATGATCTGCATATATCAACTTGTCCAAATCTTTAATATCTGGATTTTCATTATAATAATCCATAATGGTAAGTTTGCCATCTTTATAAATAGCAGCATAAGACTTTACTAACTTTATACTATCACAAACATAACTTTTTGAGTTGCCATTCATAGTGAAAATGGTAGTAGTCTCATTTTTTTTGCCAATCAAAATATCCGAAATGTAATACATCGTATCATAATCATAGTATCTGATTTTATCTGTGCTGAAATTCAAAACAAAATATTCATCATCAGATTTTATGATTTGCCTATTTATCAGAATATTTTCGTAGGATTTGTTATTCATAGGTGTTATGTCAGCATTATAGATTGCCCATTTATGATCTTTTTTTCCAGTAAAAAACAATTTACTCACATTTTTAAAATCCTGAAAGCTTACAAATTCTCTTTTATTTTTTGGCAATAGAAATGTCTTGTCAGTGGTATTGCATACCAATCCATAATCATATTCAACTATTTTGTCAAAGTTGATGTCTGAAAATGCAGTACCACCTTTATCGAAGAGTTTCCATGCATTATTTTTCAAAGCTGAAAATAAGCCGTTTTTATAGATTAAAATTTGCTCGTATTCAGGGAGTAAAGTCCCTTTGGTCGAATACCATCCTTTAAATTTGTTTTTTGTGTAGATAAATCCATTTGCATTAGGGATACCAAAATCAACAGATTCTGCATCCGTAACCAATAAGTTTCCTTTTAAATCAAGTATATTCCATTTTTTTCCCAATCGTGTTGCGATCAAACTATAATGATAAATAAGCTCATCGCATGATGGAATCTTTAAGAATTGATTTTTATCAAAAAAGTACGCAGAATCTTTAGAAACGGTTGGAACCTGAAAAACTTTTGCTCCTGAAATGAAAGAAATATTGGGTTTGAATTCTGATATCACTTTTCCTGTATTGTCCAGAATATCGATGCCAGCTGAATGTACGCCTATGATGAGAGAATCTGATGTCTCTAATTTTGAATATTTAAATGGTGTAACTTTTTTGTAGTCAATATGCAATGCCACTTTTTGATCCTTTTCAGAAAGATGGTATTTTTTATTCTGATGTCCCAAGGGCTTTTCATAAATCTTCAAGGCTTTTTCTCCTTCAAGAATAAGGTTTAACTCTTTGTCATAAAGGTACCTGTAGTTTCCAATGAAATTATACAATAAGTCATCGCAATAAACTTTACCATAAAGTTTACGCAATTTGTCAAAAGAATTACCATGCTTATCATAAATAAGATTTGGGGCATTTTCCGGGGCAGTTATAACAAAATAATTTCCCCAGATAAATATCCTTTGATTTGATTTTTTATGTAAAGCTACACCTTGGGGATTAAAAATCTGATAGTCATTCTTATTATTTGTAAGGATAAAGTTAGGATTAGAAATGTCGATAGTATGATAGTTAGGCTGTAACACCCATGTTTTACTACTATCTGTCATTACGCCGTATTTTTTCAAATCTGATGAAACTACAATTAAACCATTTTCTTCAGAAGCTACATAATATGTATTGTAAAAAGAGTCTTGTTTTTCATTACCATCAAAATCATAATATATGACTCTATCTCCTATAACTCCCTGTATACCATGTTTGTGTATCGAAATAGCAGAGTGCTTTGTTTTTAACATTTCTTGACATTGACTATTAAGAACTCCTATTTCATCACTGCCTAAAAATGTTACGTATAAGCCGTGATCCTGCTGTTTTATACTTTTAAACTTTGGCTTTAATAGGGTATCTCCATTAATATGTATTAAGCCCAGGAGTTCGTTTTGATAAATTCTTGCCACACTGTCATTCAAGATATTATTATTGTGATAAACACCATTTAATCTCCAAGGTGAATGCGAAAACTGTGATGTAGTAACATTGATGTAAAGTATAAGAAAGCTTATTATTAATATGGTCTTATTGACTGTTTTATGGTCAGATAACATGCTGTACAATTTTTGGACTAAAATTAAATTATTTTGTAAAGATATTATAAAAATCTGCTATTGCTTTAAAAATTATTTCAAGATTTAGAACTTTTTATATACAAGTACGTTATGTATGTGTGTGAATATTCACTCACATGATACTTTATGAACATCACAGATCGACAATTAGAAATCATTCAGGCTGCTGGAAAACGACTTGCTGGCAACGGACTATCAGGTCTAACGGTCAAGACATTGGCAGCGGACATGGGTTTTGTGGAGAGTGCGCTCTATCGCCACTTTAAAAGTAAAGATGATATTCTCGTGCTCATGTTGGAGTATTTGTATCAAAATATTCAGGAAAGATTCGAACCCATACTCGCCCAAGAAGCAGATGCTAAGACTAAATTGGTTCAGATATTTGATTCGCAGTTTCGATATTTTAAGGATAACCCACATTTTGTCATGGTGGTACTTTCTGATGGACTCATTGATGAAAGTGAAAGTATCCGCAATCAAATCATCAAGATGTTTTTGTACAAAATACAAATCATCAATGAACTGGTCAGTGAATGTATTACTCATGGGAAGATCCAACCTGTGCTGCCTCAAGAATCGTTAATCCATTTCCTTATGGGTGGATTCAGGCTGACCATGTTTAAGTGGAAAACACTCAAATTTTCTTTTGACCTGGACAAAGAAGGCAATCAAATGATCGAAGACTTTTTTACATTGGTATCTCAAAAATACGAATAATGGCAATTGATAACAAAATGCTAAATTTTCAAGATTTATTTTTTAATTGGGATTCAAAAAGTCCTTCCTTTTTAAGAGCCTGTCACGCTTTGCGTGAGAAGGATTTAGGATGGGTAAATATCTCAAAACGCTAAATCATAGTATGATGTGTAAAACTTATCTTTATAAATCCTTCACGGTTTTTGTTTTTATATTTAGTGTCCTAAACTTTGGAGTGTCACAAGATGTGAAAAATTATACATCTCTAGAAGAAGTATGGAAAGATGTCAAGCAAAGCAACACCATATTTAAGAATGCTGCGATTCAGTCAGAACTGGCAGAATTGGCAAGAAAGACTGCTATCGGCAATGTCATCAATCCACGGTTGCCTGTTGGTTTTAGCATGCTGGACAATACAAGATTGCAAAACAACTTCATTCCTGCGGAGATATTTGGTGGTCCGGCTGGCACTTTTAGAGAAGTGACTTTTGGACAACAATACAATGCTTTGCTATCGCTGCAGCCTCAGTTTGATATCTTCAATCTATCTGCGATCTCTCAAATAAAATCCGCTAAAATCAATCAAGAATTGACGGAAAGTCAAAATCTATTGAATGAAAAGACACTCTACGAAAGTGTCAATGCAACCTACTATAATATCGTTTCGCTCAAAAATCAACAAAAAGTATTGACCCAAAATATCGAAATTGCCACACAAATCAAGGCTAAAGTCAATGATCGATTTAAAGAAGGGGTCATCAGAAAGCAAGACGTCAACGAAGCTGAAGTCAATCTAATCGCCCTGCAAGATAAGTTGGAACAATTGGTATTTAGTATCAGCATTCAGGAAAATGTTTTATCACTTTTGCTGGAAAATAAATGGTATCCTGTGGTGGGAGAAGATTTGACAAGCTATGTTTTGGACAATGTACCTAGCCCAACTTCAGGCAATATTCAATATCAAAATGCCATGTTACAATCCAAAATGTTGCACCAAGATATCAAGGTACTCCAGCACCAATATTATCCGACACTTTCATTTACTTCATCACTGAACTGGCAAAACCTGAGCAACGATTTCTTTTTTGCTAATAATTCTTCTGGAATTCATTATAATTTTATAGGGCTGAAAATAGGGTGGGACTTGCCTACAGTCCAACGACTTTCTACCATAAAAAATAAAAAATATCAGCTACAAACACTTGCAAATAACGAACTCCATATTCAAAACGAAACAAAAAGCAAAGACCAACAACTGGCTATAGAATACGAAAAAGCACAAAAACAATGGTCTAATTTTAAGTCTATCGCTGATTTAAAAGAAGATACTTATCTGAAAAATTTCAATCAGTACAACGAAAACATTTTGCCGCTAGACAGATTATTGACTTCACAAAATGATATGCTCAATAGTCAACTGAATGTAGTGGTAGCATTGGCCAATATTGCCTTTGCGAAACATAAAATCATCATCCATAACCAATATTAATCCATTTATAAACAGCAGATTATGTCATTAAAATATATTTTTTTACTGCTTAGTACAGCGTTCTTTTTTAGCTGTAAGAATAAGGAAACCGTAGAGGTTAAACCTGTAGTACAAGACATCCAGGAATGGGTATTTGCGCCGGGACAGATATCGTGGGACGACACTTATAATCTTACTGCACAGACGGACGGCATCTTGCTAAATGCCAACTATGACATCGGTACAGTAGTGAAAAAAGGAAGTATTATTGCCACCATTGACAATCAGTCCAATGTCATTAATACTACAACAGCATCGGATCAGTTCGCCATTGCCAATGAAAATCTGAGTAGCAACGCACCCGCTTTGCAACAGCTAAAACAAAATATCTCATTTGCAGAAGCCAAGTACCAACAGGACAAATTGCAAGCTGAAAGATATGAAAGATTGATGAAATCAGAAAGTATTGCCAAATTAGAATATGAAAATGCACGATTGGCTGCTGAAAATGCGCTCTCCAATCTCAATGCACTAAAAAAGCAATACGACTTATTATGGCAACAAGCCAAGCAGCAAAAAATAATCACCCAAGGACAACTTAAAAATAATCAGGTGGTACAAAGTTATAATAAAATCAGTGTCATCAGTGACGGCACAATCACAAAAAAGTTTAAAAGCACGGGTGATTATGTCCGCAAAGGGGACATTATTGCTACGGTTGCCAATCCAAATAAACTAGAGATCGTGCTCACCATTGATGAAGCTAGTATTCATCGTGTTAAAATAGGTCAGGAAACCAAAATTCAACTCAATACTGATAAGTCCAAAACTTATTCAGGTAAAGTCAATGAAATTCTTTCAGCCTTTGATGAGTCCAGCCAATCCTTTGTTTGCAAGATATTATTAACAGATACATTGCCTGCCACATCCAATATTTTTGGAACTCCATTGGAAGGAAATATTTTGGTAGGCCAAAAGAAAAATGCCTTGCTGATACCTAGAGAGTACATGGGATATGGTAATAAAGTCATGCTCAAAGGTCAAGACACGGCATTAATCATCAAAACAGGAATTGTTTCCACTGATTATGTAGAAGTTTTGGAAGGCATTACAGCCAATGATATCTTAGCACCTATAAAACCATAACCATGAATATCAATACAGATATAGCTTCTACCTACTTATTTACCAATAAAAAACTCACCATGGTTGCGGTCATGGGTGTATTGTTGGGTATGTCGATTTATATATTTATGAATAGTCTTTTGGTAGGTTTTGATCGCACGTCGAGTGAGTCTATTTTTAAGAGTACGGCACATATCAGAGTGTATAAAGATGATGAACTCAGCAAACCTTTACATGAATCTAAAGGTGGTAAATCCATCATCATCAATCCGAAAGTAGTACCTGCAAGTAATACCATCATCAATCCCAACGAGGTAGTTTCTCTGATTAAAAAAAATCCTAATGTCACTATTGTGACACCACAAGTGTCCGCTACCATATTTTATAATGTTGGCAAAACCCAAATTGCTGGTATGGCTATAGGCGTTATTCCATCGGAAGCCGATATGATGTTCAATATCAAATCAACCATCGTGGAAGGGTATTTTGATAAGATGCAAAATAATACTAATGCTATTGCGGTGGGCAGTGGCATAGCAGAAAAACTGAGTCTCAAAATCAATGATAATATCAATATCACTTCATCAAAAGGAGTCAACAGAAATCTGAAAGTAGCGGCCATCTTCAAGACCAATAATAGTGCCATTGACAAAACGAAATCCTATATCAACCTGTCTACTGCACAACAAATATTGCAAGAAAATAATACTTACGTAACAGATATTAATGTCAATATAAAAGATCCTGAGCTTGCTTCTAAAGTAGCACCGATGTTAACTACCTTAACGGGTTATAAATCAGAAGGATGGAAGGAAGCCAACGAATCGCTCATGGCAGCATTCAGAATGCGAAAAATTGTGATCACTTTCGTTTCATACACCATACTCATTGTTGCTGGATTTGGGATTTACAATATCTTGAACATGACTGTCAGCCAAAAGATTAATGATATTGCTATTTTAAAAGCGATGGGTTTTAAAGGAAATGATGTCATACGCATTTTTTTGACACAGGCACTATCTATCGGTATTATGGGTGTTGTCAGTGGTATGGTGGTTGCGGCCATTTTAGTTACCCTACTCAAAAAAGTGTACATCGGTGGAGACATTGGATTCTTTCCGATTGATTATGAATTGACAAAATTTATTCAAGGAGCTGTAGTGGGCATGGTCATCACTTTTTTTGCAGGATATCTTCCAGCGCGAAAAGCTGCCCAGGTAGATCCCGTTTCTATTTTTAGAAAGTAATCCGGCCGATCGTCGAAGTTTCTGCCCGATATTGGGCAGACAAGTCTAACTTCGATGCAATATATCCTACGGTCTCAGTTTGTACCAAACCTGACAAGTCTGACCGATAATGACGACATACCATCTAAACGATCAACAACCTGAACTTTAAAATTTATAATTCAAGGAAATGAATATTCTCGAAACAAAAAATATCAATAAATTCTTTCACGATCCTGTGGAGTTTCAGGTGTTGAAAAATATTTCATTTACCGTAGGTAAAGGTGAATTTCTAAGTATGATAGGCAAATCTGGAAGTGGTAAGTCAACACTACTATACATCTTATCTACGATGGATACAGAATACCAAGGTCAACTCATCATAGATGGTCAAAATGTGACCGGCCAATCAAATGATCAACTCGCAGCCATGCGCAACCAAAAGATTGGTTTTGTATTTCAATTCCATTACTTACTACCTGAGTTTACGTGTCTTAAAAATGTGATGATTCCAGCTTTAAAATTGGGTAAACATTCTATCCAAGAGATAGAAACCAAAGCTTACAATAAACTCAGACTTTTAGGTCTAGAAGATCAGGCACTCAAGCCAGCAAGCAAGCTTTCAGGTGGACAGCAACAGCGGGTAGCCATAGCCCGCGCGCTCATCAATGATCCACTCATCATCATGTGTGACGAGCCGACAGGCAACTTAGATAGTAAAAATACAGCTATTGTTTTTGATACTTTTAAGGATCTAACTAGAAGCTTTGGCCAGACGATCATAGCTGTGACACATGATGAGGAATTCGCCAGAAATAGTGACCGAGTTATTGAGATGAGAGATGGAGAAGTGGTATCTTAATACTATCCAATCACTTCCAACTTATATCCCACTCCGTGTACATTGGTAATTTTAATGTTCTCATCGAGGCTCAGCTTCTTTCTCAGTTTGGATACCAAGACGTCAAGATTTTTGGATATCACCATGATACCACTTTCGGCCCATAATTCGTGCATGAGAAAGTCTCTGTTTTGGACTTCATTGATACCATTCAGAAGTAGCGTCAAAAGTTTGGCTTCCTTCTCTGTCAAGGATTCTTTGTGGCTGATATGAAGTAGCTGCCGATTTAGGATATCAAATTTGTAACTTCCTAAGGCCAATAATTCTCTACTTGAAATTTCTATAGGTTCGACTTTTTTGCTTCGTTTGAAATAAAAAAAGAGTCCAACCACCAATGATGAAAAACCCAATATCCATAATCCATATCTTGGGGTATCTTTTAAAAGTGTAATTTCGAGTTTGTAACATCCTACTGGCAAATTCCTTCCTCCACATGGAGTGATACTATCCAAAGATTGGCTATACAAAAAAGACAAAAACACTTCTCCATTACCACAAGCTTTCAACTCAGCTACGAAATCTTTGATACCTATTTTTTCCAATTCCAATGATGTAATTTGATATAATGAATCTGAGGTTACATATATAGGTTTGTCAAAAGACAACACATATGTACCTTCAATGGTGTGTTCTACGGGCAGAACTCTAGAAGTGGAATCACCACAAGACTGAAGCAATCTATGACCTATTTGGCGCATTACTACATGGACTTCTTTAGATGATGCCAGTAAATTATTCGTAGTAAAGAGCAATAAATAGAAAGAAACTAAAATTTTAAAAAACATATTCATCCTGCAAAATTACCTGAATCTGCAATGAAATTGCTACGTTTTACCAATATTTACCAAAAAGTTACCAAATATTTAGGTAATTAGACTTGGTTTAAGGCTTACATTTGCAAACAATTAATTTAAATATGCAAAACACATTTATCATTTGCTGTACATTTTTGATCGTTGCCACTTTCTCTTGCCGCAGTCAAAACCAATCGAATAGAGTAAATCAGATCATTGGTTCTAAAATTGAAAAGCCGCTCTTGAAATATACGAGTGGCGTTCGTTCAATCTTAGAGGATAGTAAAGGAAATATTTGGTTTGGTAGTTACAACGAAGGATTGTGTTTGCTTCAAAATGGTACGCTCAGATATTTCACAACAGAAAATGGGTTAAGTGACAATCAAGTCAGGAGTATTTATGAAGATGAAAATGGCACCATTTGGTTTGAGTGTGGCTTTGGATTAAGTACTTATGATGGACAAAATATGACAGTTTACAAGGAAAGAAATTATAATGTAGTAGATAAAAACGGCTTTAGTGATACTGACCTTTGGTTTAAAGGAGATGAAACAGTGGGTAACAATAAACTAGAAGGGAGTCCAGGAGTTTATCAGTTTGATGGGCAAAAACTTTTTTATCGCCCATTTCCTATTGAATTAAAACCAGGGCAAGAAAATATCTACTCCATTTCTACACCATTTATAAAAAGTAAAAATGGAAAGGTATGGTTTGGAACTTATAGTGCATTGATTTCATATGACGGTAAGCGATTTGAAGTTTTTGATAATGCCAAATTAGGATTAAATGGTACCACAGAAAATTTGCATATTCGATCCTTGATGGAAGATAGCAAGGGTAATCTCTGGATTGGAAATAATTGCGGTAATAGTACAGTAGGAGGTATCGGAGTATTGAGATATGATGGTAAAGAATTCATCCATTTTACCGAGCAACAGCATTTAAGAAAAGATCTTATCAAAACTAGCTCTTTGGACAGAGTTTTCTCCATTTGTGAAGACCAGTTGGGTAATATTTGGTTTGGAACGGTTGAGTCAGGTGTATGGCGCTATGATGGACATACGATGAAAAATTTTACCAAAAAAGATGGGCTAGATGGTTACATGACATGGATTATTTACAAAAGCAAAGCAGGTCAATTATGGTTTGCTGGAGGGCCCAATGGAGTACAACTTTTCAATGGTGAGACTTTTGAGAGAATTTATTAGTGATTTGTTGGAGCATTTTAAGGATAGAAATGTCAGAAATCAAAATACAAATAAAAGTAAATCCTGGATTTTACCCACATTTACTAAAAAGTTACCCTTATTACGATAAAGGGAGACGGTGCATACGTTACATTTGTATTGTAAAATTCATTTTAAAATTAATGAGACCAACATTCAGTGCTTCTTTAATACTCATGTATTTGATAATATCAATACCTAATCAGCTGCATTCTCAAAATGTGAATGGCAAAAAAATCCTGTGGACGACAGATTGGAGTGCAAATGGAAAGTATATAGCTGTGGCAGGAAATACAGACACTTTAGTGATTTATCATAGTGAAAGTATGAAGACTTTTAAAAGAATTCCTTTCAAAAGTACAATAACTAGAGTAAAATGGCACCCCAATAGCTTAATATTGGCCATAACATCCCAAAATGCTCCTGATGGGTCTTGTATATTCAATATCGATACTGGCCATAGAATCGAATTAGAGGGCATTTCTACTGATGGTGCAAGAGCTATGGATTGGCACGAAAGTGGGCAATATTTAGTAGTTGGTGATAATGATGGGAGGATATCTATATTTGATATTAATGGAAAATTAATCAGAACATTTCACCATGAAAATACCAAAAGCATCACAGGATTGGACTGGCACCCTTCCAAAGATTTAATAGTAACGGTAGGTGATAAGATAAGGCTCTTTAATACCCAAGGACTTTTAATAAAAAATATAAAACACAGGCCAGAAGCAGTTTTAATTCTTAGTGTTGCTTGGCATCCTTCAGGGGATATGTTTGTGACCGGAGATTATGGAGATTCTATTGACAAGTCATTGCTCCAATATTGGGATCAAAGCGGTAATTTGATAATAGCTTCAGATATCAGCAAAGGTGAATATAGAAATATGGTTTGGAATAAAAAAGGTGACAGATTGGCGACAGCAAGTGATGTCCTCCGCATATGGGATCAAAAAGGATCTTTGAAATATACCGGAACATCTCCTGATTACTTGTGGGGCGTGTCTTGGAGTCCTAGATCAAAGAGCATTGTCACTTCGTCTTTCCAGCAAAAAATCAGGATTTGGGACAATAAAGCAAGAAACATATTGAGTATTTGACCAAAACTTTAAATAAAATATTAATCACTAAATATACATCATGAAAACATTAAATCTTTTATTATTATCGATTATGCTCTTTGTCAATTGTAGTTCTGTAAGTAAGGAGGCTGATACTACTCATCAAGATAATACAAAACCCGTAGACTTTACTGGGAAACTGTTATTGTCAAATGACCAAGGCAATACTTGGGCTTCTTTGGATACATATATTTCTAAGGATATGAATATCATTTCCCTTTTTGCCGAAGGCGAGACCTTATCTTTGGGAAGTGAAAACGGATTGATCCATAACATAGATTTGGAGTCACCCAAAATGGCCACAACCGAAAATGTCATGACCGTCGTCATCAACAAAAATCCAGTTAAGGAAAATTGGGTTTCTGAAATATTTACTTTATCCTCAGGACATTACACTCACGTCTATGGTGAAGGATTATTTAGAAAAGATTCTGGAAGTGCACTTTGGCAACCTATCACAATCCCTGAGGGTGTCCATGGAATTAGCAAAATGACAGAAGATACACAACGCAATATTTATTTGGCTTGTCAATATGGAGTGTATAAAACGATGGATCAATGCAAAACTTGGAACAGGGTTTTCACCTTAGGTTTTGCAAATGATATCCTTTTTCATAATGAAACTTTATGGATCGTAGGTAATCATGGTATCCATCAGTCAAATGATCAAGGCAAAACATGGTCTAATGTCAGCAACGTGCAAAACATGTTAGATTGGCACAATAATGATAGCAATTCCATCCGTATTTTTGAAAATGAAAATAAACTTTTTATCCTAAAAAGAAACGTGGAGAATAGTATGATGCAAGCAGATTCGGGTTGCGCTCTTATCTTTTCTGATGACAACGGTAAGACATGGAAACATCACGAACTGGACAAATATTTAAAAAGCCAAAATGGTGTTCGAAATGTATTTTTTCAGCAAGGAAAATATTATTACACCACTAAAAACGCTCTCATGAAATCTGAAGATCAAGGTGTATCCTGGAAATATATACTCAATGTACCCGATACTGAAAATAATATGTCATTCAGAGTACTCATTGCAGGTGATAAACTTATCGTATCCAAAGAAAATTTTGGTTGCTAAAGTATAAATTTGAGATATATGATTATCAATCGCTCTTTTGAATATAAAGCGATTGATAATCATATATAATTTGTAAGTAAAGGATTTTACTTTTTACATTCGCCTGTGTGAGCTACTTCGATACTTGCACAAGCTGCTTCGCAGGCATTCCCATAGGTTTTGTTGTTGCAGCCACACACAGGTTCGTATTGTTGAGTACAAACACAATCTGCTTTTAGCTTTTCTTCGCAGGTTTCGTTTTTGCTACATGCCAATGAAGTAATGGCCAATATTAAAACTACAAAATATTTTGACATATCTATTTAATTTTTTCTATAAAGACGTTCAAACCATGCTTAATCGTTGGGTAAAATGGGCAAAAAAATCTTAATTTACCAAATCTGCCATTCTACCTGCAAAATACCAAATGCTGTAATAAGCCATTCTGTTTTTGGCTGTCAGTTCGGTAAGTTTTACATTAGCTTGTATAAAGGCTTGTTCTCGGGTATTGATCAAAAAAAGACTGCTTTCCCCCATTTCAAAAAGCCTTCTTTCTGCTTCCAACATTTGACGGTATTGACTGACAGCTTGAGTAAAAACTTCTATTTGGTCCAGGGTATTATTCCATTCAGTGATGTAGTTATTGAGTTTAGCTTCAAATTCTATCGTTTTTTGCTGTAGGAGCAGGTCTGTATCCTTCATTTTTAAATCTGCAAGCTTGACATCTCCCCGTTCTTTACGCAAGAAAAGGGGCATTTTAAATTCTAATCCCCATTTGTAATTATTAATGTTGTAATCTGTTATGGTCCGAGAACCCAAAGCTTCAGTAAGTGGATTGTATTGCACATTGAGCCTAGGTTTAAGCCTATCTTTTTTCAACTTTAGGTCTATATCCTGTTGGATAAGCTTGTTTTTTAACTGAGCCAGATAAGGATGAGTATTGATATCCATACTTTGAATGATATTATTCAAATCATTATCTATACTACTGAGTGCTGCTTCTCTGTTTACGGGAATTTCGTCTGTGTTGTTTTCAGTGGGTTGGCCATTTTCATTCCATTGGAAAGTATTAAGCAGATTTTGCGTTTTGTTGAGATCTAGTGTAGCCGAAATCAGGGCTAAACGTATATTTTGTACCTGAATGCCAGCTTCTACGGTATCTATACTGGGGCGATCTCCATTGGCCACAAAGTTTTTTACCGCTTCAAATCTTTGTGACGCTACATTATCCGCTTCTTGAAGTATTCTTAAAACATTATAAGCTCTAAACCATTCCCAATACTGAAATGATGCATTATATAAAACTTCGTTTTTGATATCTATCTCTTCCAGCCTGCCTATCTCAAGTCCGACTTTGGCTTCTCTAATTGCGGCTCTGCGTTCGTCTATCAAAAGCCCTTGTCCCAAAGGTATTGATATACCAGCATAGACTAGCCCATTGTCAGGTGTGCTATTTTCTGGACCTAAAAATGCCCCTCTGTTCAGATCATATCCAGTTTTGAAGTCAATGCCGTAGTAAGTCGGAATTTTCAGTTCGCCATTGACCAAACTGTAATAATCCTTACCCCCAAAATATTTTTGTTGCACATTACTGTTTAAAGATGGATCTAGCCATCCTTTGGCTTTCATCAGTTCAGCTTTGGCCATTTCGTTTCTGAATTCCGCCCTGGTGGTGAGTGGGTGATTTTGAAGTACATTACTCAAAAATGTTTCCGGACTCAAGATTTTGGATTGGCTTTGTACTTGATGGAATGCAAAAATTAAAAGTACAATGATCCAATACTGATGAAGTGATTTCAGAATATTATTTTTTATTTTCATCACCAGTTAAATTTGAATTGACTTTGTAATAATCTGGAGGGAATCCATTGATTTGTCTCCAAATTTCATACCATACACTAACATTTTTAAGTAAGGTGATGGTCTTAACACCGGCACCTACTCTCAGTTGTTCTGGCCATTCCGGACTATTTACGGCAGGAATTACCAGCACCCTGTACATTTGATTGTCCGATGTAAAATTATCCATGGCCAATACTTTGCCTTCAAAAGTACCAAAAGACACACCGGGCCATCCCGAAAATATAATTGCCGGCCATCCATCAAACTGTATCATAACCTTTTGACCTTTTTCAAATAAAGGAAGGTCTAGCGGCTTGATATACATCTGAATGGCCAAATCATATTTAGAAGGCATAATGCTGACGATTTCTTCACCTTCTTTGATGGTTTCGCCTAGTCCAGTTTGTCTTGCTTGGGTTACATAACCATCTTGTGGTGCCAAAATATAATACAGCGAAGTACGTACTTCATAATTATTGTATTGATTCTGAATTTTATTGATGGCAGCCTCAGTATCAAATTTTCCAGAAATAGCTGAATATTTATCCGAATTGGCTTTGGCAATCTTATCTCGATAGTCAGCCTGAATACTGTTAAGCTCAATGCGACTATTGAGAAGTTCATTTTTGGAAGTTAAATACTTATTTTCCTGAGATATGAGTTTCGCCTGTGATTCTTGCATTTTGACCTGTCTGTTTTCGAGATCGGTAAGAGACCTCAGTCCATCGTCAAACAATGTCTTGAATCGTTCGTATTGTTCATTGGCTACGGTAAAATTTATTTTTGCTGCCTTAAGTTCTATACTGTCAGATGCTACTTTCAGTTCATTTTGTCTGACTTTATTTCTCGCTTGTTCCACCTTAAGTTTTAAGGCTGTATTGAGGGCACTAATCTGGTTATTGAGAGCATTGACTTTTTCTTCGTAAGAAAGTTTAGAATATTCCTTAGCATCAATTTGCAATTGGGTATTGGCTAAAAGTTTTGGGTCGAAATAATCATCTTTGACCTCCGATATTTTTAGAATGGTATCCCCTTTATTTACAAATTGGCCTTCAACGACGTACCATTTTTCTATTCTTCCTGCTATGACAGATTGTATCGTTTGTGGTCTTTGCTCAGGATTCAATGCTATGAGCTGCCCTTTGGACCTGACGTTTTGTGTCCATGGCATAAATAGAATGATAAAAAATATAACGACCAGGGCCAGCAAATATTTTACCAATCTATCATGACTATAACTGTACAAGTCAATTACTTTTGTAAGTGAGTTGAGTTGATCTTGTTTAAAGAGATGGTTTATGGATTTATCAGATAGGTTTAACATACTTTTAAATTTTTATAAATTGTGCTGAATATTGGATACCTGCCCGTCATCTAAAGTGATGATTTTGTCAGTGAGCTTCATGATTTCTGGGTCTTTTGATACTATGACCACAGTTCTTGGCAAGCTTCTATCCAAAATTTTCTTGAAAAGATCCAATTTTTCATATTTCTCTAAATTTTTAAAGATATCTTCTACGATTAGAAGCCTTGGATTTTTTAATAAGTTTCTGGCTAGAATAATTTTTTGACTTACACTTCCAGGAAGCCTTCTGCCTTGAGGTCCAATATGGGTGGAATATCCTTCAGGAAGCTGCTGAACAAAGCTGGTCAGGCCTACATGATCCAAAATTTCGCTGATATTATCTAATGAACAATTACGTCCTACCGTCAGATTTTCTAAGAGTGAACCGTTAAAAATCCTATCTTCAGAAATGCATTCGGCTATGATACCTCTTAGCTCGTCAATGTTAAAGTTTTTGAGTGGAATATCATCGTATAATATAGTTCCTTTTTGGGGTTCAAAAAATGCAGTCATCAGCTTTAGTAATGTGGCCTTTCCACTGCCATTGGACCCGGTTATACATACTTTTTCATTGGAGTTTATTACCAAATCCAAGCCTTTGATATTATAATCTTGATCGTCGGGATATTTAAAGAACAATTGTTTAATATTGACAGATAAACCTTCATTTTTCTTCACACTAAGATATGCATTTGGTGTGGCGTTTTCCAGGTCCATGTCAGTGACTTCACCTATTTTTTCGATAGATGTGAGTAAGTCATAAATGGTCTCCATGTATAAAAGAAGTTTTTCGACAGAGCTGATAAGTAATAATACAATGATTTCAGCAGCTACAAATTGTCCTATGTTCATCTGTTGATTAAAAACAAGGATACCTCCCAAAACAAGAAATCCTGCGGCTATCATGACTTTGAAAACAAGAAATATATAATATTGCCGCAATAATACTTTAAAATGCTTTTCACGTGCATCCAGATATGAAGAAACAAGATAATCTGTCTTTTTTACGGGTAAAGATGCATCGCATGAAAGTCGGAATGTAGTATTGGTTCTAGCTACTTCCTCTAGCCAAAAAGCAACTTTATATTTGTATTTTGATTCCGTAATGCTCGATTTTAGTCCTCTTTGAAAGACGTAATTACCCAGTATGAAAACTATGAGAAATACCAAAATACTGAAAATGATAAAAAATGGATGATAAAAGGATAATAGAATCAAACCAAAAATGATAGATAATGCGGCAGCCGTAAAATCCATTAACAATTTAGCGACGCCTTTTTGAATAGTGATGGTATCAAAAAAGCGGTTCATTAGTTCAGGAGCATAGTGATTTTCTAAGATTTCCATCTTTATTCTTGGTATCCTGTATGCAAAGTCAAATGCTGACCTGACAAAAATATCTTTCTGAAGGTCTTCAGTGATACGAAGTTGTACCAGTTGCAATCCTCCACTAAATAAGTATCCCAATATAACTATCGAGACTAAGAGAATCCATGAAGCAGACACTTCTCCTCCTTGTATCAAATTTATAATGGCTTGTATGCCCAGAGGAAGACTTAATGCTATAAGTCCATTAATAATGGCAAAAATATAGAGATTCCTTATGGCCTGACCATTGGGCTGTAGCATTCTAAAAAACCTTTGTATTGGTGTTAACATTTCTTACTTTTTAGAGTGTAATAGACGACATTGTCATTTGGGAATAAAAATCATATATATAATCCTCGCTATCGTATCTATCAGTGAGGCTTGGAAGGTGATGAGCAAAATACTTTTGGTGATGGATACCTTCGATAACTGTAGATATTAGCATGTGCGGATATTTATAATCCGGATTAATTTCGCTTACTATCTCGCTGATGTGAGATACTATTTTTTTATAATTGTAATAAAGTCCTGATTTATTGAGATCATCCACATTTTTTATCATGTAAGATTTTGATGACTCCAAGCAAATGATGTTAAAAAGTTGTTGGATATCAAGTATGTCATTGTTTATAGCATCAGAGTGCGCTACAATCCGTATGGCGTTTTGAAGTCTTTCTATTGGAGAAGCAATATTGGTATTTTTAAGGGCCAACTGATATTCTATCCAACACCAATACCAAGACGTAAGATAGAGCAACAGTTTATGTTTATTTTCAAAATAGCGGTATATGGTAGCTTCTGTACTGGCTATTTTTAAAGCTAATTTTTTAAAGGTAAAATCTTCAAAACCTAACTCATTGATTAGAGTTATACTTTCTCTGATAATGGCATGCCCCAAGTCACTACTAAAAGGATCTTTTACAAAGATATCCTTATTGATATATGGAGCAAAACTAAATAACGCAAAACTCATAAAAGTAATATTTATGTGTATTAAAAGTAATACTATCATAATACAGTTTAAGACTATTATTGTTTTAGGGTGTTACTTAATTTTTTGTTAAAATTTTAAGGGGTTCTTTTTTAGCCAGAGAACAGTTTTCAAAATCATCTGTTTTTTAAGGATAGAAATTTTAAATGGTTATATCATGAGGAAATTAGCATCTATTCGTTCTATTTCAAAAGTAGCAGAGCATACCAATGCAGAGAAACTAGGAATCTATATCATCGAAGGATGGCAGGTAATAGACCAAAAAGGAAAATATCAGGCAGGTGATTTAGTCGTTTATTGTGAGATAGATAGTTTTCTTCCTGTAAAACCAGAATTTGAGTTTTTAAGAAAAACGTCTTTCCGGAAAATGGGTGTATCAGAAGGCTTCCGGCTAAAAACGATCAGGCTCAGAGGAGAGCTATCCCAAGGACTTATTTTGCCTATTAGTGTATTGGGTAGTGATCATTCTTTTGAAATTGGTGATGACGTGTCTGAATATTTGGGTATCGTCAAGTATGAACCTCCAGTTCCAGAGCATCTGGCCGGAGAAGCCCTGGGGCTTTTTCCCGGATTTATACCCAAAACGGATGAAGAGCGTGTGCAAAATTTGGATTATCATACCTTAAAATCATATACTTATTTTGTAACGGAAAAGTTGGATGGTTCGAGCTGTACTATGTACGTTTGCGATGGTCATTTTAGTGTGTGTTCCCGAAATCTAGAACTCAAAGAAACTGAAAATAATGGATATTGGGGAGCAGCACGTAGGATGAATATTGAAGAAATGCTGAACAATACAGGCCGTAACCTAGCTTTACAAGGCGAACTCATAGGGTTCAGAATACAAAGTAACCCATACAAACTTAATCATACTGAATTCAGACTTTTTAAGATGTACGATATTGACAAGAAAAGGTACATCGATATTCCTGAAATGTTAGATTTTGCCGAAACCCATCATATACCAGCGGTTCCATTGATTGATGCTAGCTTTTTACTGCCCAATACGTTACAAGAATTGTTAGCTTTTGCAGACGGTAGTTCCGCGCTTCATAAGGACACAAAAAGAGAAGGATTGGTACTCATAGCCCATGATAACGAAAACGTACATTTTAAAGTGATTTCAAATTTATTTTTGGAAGGAGAACAAGATGCCTTTTGAACATTAATCGAAGTCTTCTTTTTTTAATTTAACTCATTTGTATATATACCCCTATAAAAATGGGGTTTATTTTCATAAGTGATATAAAATTAAAGTTGTACCCCGTAATTTAATAGGGGTATAATGTTCTTTTGTTTAACAAAATGAAACGAAACAAAATACTATACTTCAATGCCTTATCGCGGAAATATAAGGTTTAGAAATCACATTTGACACCAAAATCGCTTGTTGGCTATTTTAAAGTTCGACCTACATTTGCCATCATTTATAAACTTATCAGGAAGATGAAAAAGGTAGAAGCGATAGTGCGATCTTCAAAATTTGATGCGGTAAAAAACGAATTGTCAAAAATAGGAATCAACTTCTTTACTTTTTTTGAAGTGAAAGGGTACGGCCGGCAAGCTTCTGAGCATGTGGTGTACAGAGGGGCTGAGTACGACATTGGGTATATAGCTCGCATAAAAATAGAATTAATCGCAGAAGATACTCAACTAAAAAGGATATGCGATACTATCAAGAATGCAGCATATACTGGAGAAATTGGTGATGGAAAAATATTTATTACCCATATCGACGAAATCATTTCTATTCGGACTGGAAATATAAATGAATCAGCTCTCTAAAATATAAAAACTCAATCCTTAAATACACTTATAATGACTAATCCAGCATTTATAACCAATAATCTTTGGATACTGATATCTACTATGATGGTTTTCATCATGCATTTGGGATTTGCAACCCTAGAAGCTGGGCTTGCTCAACAAAAAAATACTGTAAATATATTATTTAAAAATGTAATCATTGTCTGTATTGGGATCTTGTGCTATTATGCTGTGGGTTTCAACTTGATGTATCCTGGAGCTGATTTCGCGGGAAAATATTTTGGTTTTGGTGGCTTTGGACTTTCACTTCCTGAAGGTGCTGCTGGATTGGAGGAATATGCTTCGGGAAAATATACATATTATACAGACTTTATATTTCAGGCAATGTTTGCGGCTACCTGTGCTACCATCGTATCTGGTGCCGTGGCTGAAAGAATAAAACTTCTACCTTTTCTTGTTTTTGTATTATTATTTGTCACTATATCTTATCCTATAACAGGTATGTGGAAATGGGGCGGAGGATGGCTCCATGAGTTAGGCTTTGTAGATTTTGCTGGTTCTACTTTGGTGCACAGTGTCGGCGGCTGGGGCGCCTTGGCTGGTATTATGATACTTGGAGCCCGCAAAGGAAAGTATACAGAAAAAGGTATCCGACCTATTCCAGGACACAATATGCCTTTAGCGACTATTGGCGCATTTCTACTTTGGTTTGGTTGGTTTGGATTTAATGGTGGATCCGTACTTTCTGCTGATCCTGGAGCTGTTTCTTTGGTTTTTGTGACTACCTGCTTAGGCGCTGCATCAGGAGCACTTGCTACCTTTGTGGTGTCCTACTTAAAGTTTAAATCTTTAGACCATTCTATGGTTTTGAATGGCATATTGGGTGGTTTGGTAAGTATTACGGCAGGAGCAGACGGATTTACACCTGGAGGTGCTATTATCGTGGGCCTGATAGCAGGTGCTTTGGTACCATTTTCTGTGGTACTATTTGATAAATTGAAACTCGATGATCCAGTGGGTGCAACTACAGTGCATTTGGTTTGTGGTATTTGGGGTACGTTGGCTGTTGGTATTTTTGGCACAGGAAATTTGGTATCCCAACTTATTGGAATCGGTGCTATTGGTGTGTTTACCTTTGCGTTTGCTTATTTTATATTTTTCATTATTAATAAGACTGTAGGTTTGAGAGTCAATGAAGATATGGAGAGCAAAGGTCTTGATGTGACTGAGCACGAAATGAGCGCCTATCAAAATGTAGAGCGGGGAAATTTCGCATTGATGACATCTGACCTGTAAGAATATTCTTTAGGAATGGAGTTTTTAGGGTGGAAAGCACCAAAAATGTTGACCTTTGTAAGAATAACTAAGGATTCAGAATAGTGGATCATTGATCTGTTATCGGCTTTAGTTCATGGTGTGTATAGTTTTTAATTCGCTGATTTTTTATTATATATTACGTTTTTAGTGGTCCGCTTACCATTAGTTTTTATTTCTAGATTTGGGAATAAAATATTTTTTATGTGGCTTTATTTTTCTTCTGGTAAGCGGACTTTTTATGCACTAGCCCAAATGCATTAATATAAACTTATCCTACATTTCATGCTGACTTAACATTTGCTTTAGAACTTTGCAATTCATTTTATATTATAAAATATTAATATATAATAAAAGATAGTTGCGATGCCGAAAAGAAAAATGGAATTGGCTGTCATCAGTGATTTGCACTTGGGTACCTATGGATGTCATGCTAAACAATTGCTACAATACCTGAAAAGTATAGATCCTGATGTTTTAGTATTAAATGGGGATATTATAGATATATGGAATTTTTCTAAAAACTATTTCCCCAAAAGCCATATGCATGTTTTAAGGCAGATACTTAAAATGGCAGAACACGGCACCAAAACTTACTACATCACAGGTAATCACGATGAAGCGCTCCGCAAATATTCAGGTATTCAGCTTGGAAATTTCATTTTGGATGATAAAGTCATTCTTAAACTAAATGGTAAAAAAGTCTGGTTTTTTCACGGTGATATTTTTGATGCTACTACCAAAGGTTGGGCCAGGATTATTGCCAAGTTAGGTGGCAAAGGATATGATATTCTTATTTGGACCAATAGATTGATCA
Organism: uncultured Aureispira sp.; assembly: GCA_964526715.1. Taxonomy (GTDB): domain Bacteria; phylum Bacteroidota; class Bacteroidia; order Chitinophagales; family Saprospiraceae; genus OLB9. The sequence goes on from CAZGMB010000056.1 coordinate 26,212, forward strand.
ATGATATCCTTAATTACTTTGGAAAAGAAAAAGTCAGCCTGTCCAAAAAAGTAAAATCTGGAGTCAAAAAGGCTGTGAAATGGATCACTAACTTCGAAGATATTGCGGCATCTCTTGCTATAGACCAAAAATTTGATATTGTGGTGTGCGGACATATCCATCAGCCACAGGACAGAATGATACAAAATGATCATGGGGCTGTAAGATATCTCAATAGTGGCGATTGGGTAGAAAACTGTACCGCATTGGAATACGATCAAGGTGAGTGGACCTTGTACAAACATCCCGTCACTATACTCAATCCAGTGCATAACGAAGTAGAGGAAATGATGGATGATCAGGAATTTGATTTTCAGGTGTTCAATCTTCAATCCTTCTATGACACTCAAAAGGTATCAGCAATGTCCAAACATACTTAATATCTTACTATTTCAAAGATCCAATAGATTTCGGGTCAACCAATAACCAAAAAATAAGAACATGAAATCCCCAAAAGCGGTCTGCATACAACCCTGAATGATTAAAAAAAGCCATATTATTATCTCATTTTCGAAGTTAAGCAATTCCGCAAATCAACAAAACTTTTGCCGCAGTATGCGGTATCAACAACTTAACAAATTTTAAACATGAAAATCCTTTATGCAGTACAAGCTACCGGAAATGGTCACATAAGCCGTGCTCATCAGTTGTTTCCTTATTTGCAGGAGATAGGCGAGACTGATATTCTGCTTAGTGGCAGTAATGCTACTTTACAAATGGATATCCCTATCAAATATCGGACTCGGGGCATGAGTCTTTTTTATAGCGAATGTGGTGGTTTAGATTATTGGAAAACGTTTAGAGAATTTAATTATTCAAGAATCAACCAAGAGGCAAAAAGTCTTCCTGTGGCAGATTATGATTTGATAATCAATGACTTTGACCATATCACTGCGAAGGCTTGTCAATTGAAAAAAGTAAGATCTATACAATTTGGTCACCAGGGTAGTTTTATGTCTGCTCACACTCCAAGACCTCAATCTAAAAGTCTGATGGGCGAGTTTATCCTTAAAAATTATGCGCCAGCAACGCATTATGTAGGTCTCCATTTTGAGCGATATGATAAGTTTATCTTTCCTCCAGTCATCAAAAACCAATTCATCAACGCAAAGCCATTAGATCATGGACATATTTCCATTTATTTGCCATCTTTTGATAAAAAATGCCTGGAAGAGATCTTACTTCAAGCTAGCGATACCACCTTCCATTGGTTTTTGAAGGGAATAGAAAAGCCTGTGATCGATCGTAATATCCACTACTTTCCGGTCAGTCAGGAATATTTCAATGATAGTTTGCTACATTGTCACGGCATACTTACCGGCGGTGGATTTGAGACGCCTGCGGAGGCACTATATCTCGGCAAAAAACTGCTCACGATACCTATAAATGGTCAATATGAACAGCAATGCAATGCTGCTGCCTTGGAAAAAATGGGTATCACAAAACTCTCTAAGCTAGATCACTCCAATAAAACCGTTTTTTATGAATGGCTCAAAAGTACTTCAAAAACGCCTTTGGTAGAAGCCAATAATATCGAGGAAACTTTGAATTACATCTTGAACCTGGCATGATATTCCAGTTTTAGACATACCTTTTTGAATTTTGCTGAAAACTGCTTCATCATGACTATTTCTACTTTGTCAAATTAAAATTTTGACGAAAGTGTTGTCATATTATGGCTTTCTCAGGCGTTAAATCTACCAATGACGATTTATGTTACCTTTTTGGTGGTGGCAAATCTGATTTTGATGTCATTTGACAAATTAGAACTAAAAAGCATCCTTGACCAATTGAATGGCATTTTGAAATTGAAGTCTCAAGTTTTCATCCAAGATACCTTCAGTTTCACTGAAATTTTTTCCAAATTCAGGCAAAGAAAAACTGGCTAAAATTTTACCATCATGAAATGGGAATCTACCTAGTGCTGTTTCTAAGACGCTCTTGCCACCTCTCGGTCCTGGAGAGGTAGACATGAGTAGCATGGGTTTTCCTAAAAACGTTTTTCCATTGAGTCTCGAGGTCCAGTCAAATAGATTTTTGAAGGCTGTAGTATAGCTTCCGTTGTGTTCGGCAAAGGAAATGATAATAAGGTCAGATGTAGCTAAAATATCCATAAATTCCTGAGCTTTAGCAGGGATACCATGCGCTTTTTCGATATCTACTGAAAAAATAGGCATCTCAAAATCATTGAGATCCAAAAGATTTACATCTGCATGATCAAAAAATGTGGTGGCATATCTAGCCAGTTTTTTATTGATACTATGGACACTATTACTTGCACCAAATGCTAAAATTTTCATGTTCTTGATTATTTAATGATTAATTCTACTTTGTCAAATTTAAAATTAGACTAAGATGTTGTCATAAAAGGGGTTTCTCAGTCGATAAATCTCCTTCGAAATGTCGGCTTATGTTTGTTTTTTGGTGGAGATGAAGTGGGCTCGATATTGCCGAACCCTCTTCATCTCCACCACTTCTCAATTTTAAAAGCGTCATTTCGATCCACGGAGTGGTGAGAAATCTGATTTTGATGAAATTTGACAAATTACATTCGAATAAAACATCGAAATGATAATATTTGTTGCCACAAATATTAAAAACTCACTTCAGATGGACATGATAAGTATTTAATTTTTTGTTCACTCAAATACCGATGGGATGACATGAATATAATATAAGATTAGTACAGCTTAGAACTGCCTATACCTAATTTGCACATCAGATGTGTGACTGATACTCCAAGTACGCCCAATCCATATTTCATACTCCTCGAAAAATTGATAGAAGATGCTTCGTCAAAATATTTGGTAGGGCAAGTGACTTCTCCAATATCAAATCCTTTATAGATGATTTGTGATAGCATTTCGTTATCAAAGATGAAGTCATCCGAATTGTGGTTGTATTTGATTGCTTGGAGCACTTCCTTACTAAAAGCACGATAACCAGTATGGTACTCCGAAAGCTTATAATTGACCAAAAGATTTTGAGTCATCGTTAGAAATCTATTGGCTATATATTTATACATAGGCATACCTCCTTTGAGCGCACCTTTGCCCAGTATCCTGGAACCCAGGACTACGGGATAAAGATCGTCTCCAATGATATTTACCATAGATGGAATCAGCAAAGGAGTGTATTGGTAGTCAGGGTGTAGCATGATAACGATATCTCCACCCAACTCAAGTGCTTTATTATAAAGGGATTTTTGATTACCACCATAACCCTTATTTTTTTCATGTTTGATGATATGTTTGATACCAATCTGTGCGGCAAGAGCTACAGTATTATCTTTGGAAGCATCATCACATAGGATAACCTCGTCTACCAAATCAAATGGAATCTCATCATACGTTTTTTGTAGTGTAAGCGCAGCATTATAAGCCGGCAATACGACGACTACCTTTTTACCTTTATACATAAAGAAGTTTTAACGGCAATAAATAATTTCTGTTGTAAATAGATTGTGGCCGTGGTGATTGTGCGCAGCGAAAATTAGCCGAAATCACAAGCTTATACTATTACTGAACAGGAACAAAATGACCATTTTTATTATAAATCCAGATCAACATGATGATGAATAATATGATGGTGAGCACTACCTTTCCAAAGATTGCCCCTTTTCTACCGAAATCGCTATTGGTTGACATTTTAGTAAAAATTTAAATTTGAGTGCAAAAGTAGGAAAAATAGTTTGAAACAAAAATCTATTTTGTATTGCAATTTAACAAACATCGATTTCAATGAAATTATTTCACTTTTTCTTCCACAAAATACTATATGTTCCTGAAAATTCTTTAATTCTATTATAGTTTTCAGAAAGCAAGTCTGCTTCACCTGGTTCGGAATAATAGTATAAAGCTTCACTTTTGGGGTTCGTTTCTTTATGATAAGGCACTAAATCAATCACACCTCTATATTTTTGATTGATATGATAAGTTAGCGAAGGGTGGTAAAACCAATGACAGTCCAGTAAAACAGGTTTGGTAAGATTTTTGGAGTTAATTTCGTACATGAGTTGATCCAGTACTTCATAAGTGTTTTGATTAAAATACCATTCATAATTTACTCTTCCATTGTAGCCTCTTGTAAAGTGTTGAGCACATAACATGATAATAACCATTGAGATGATTTTTCCTGTATTTAGGTGATTGATGTAGAGATGGTTTAAAATCGAAAAAATAAATAATGCCACTAATGGAATAAAAAATAAAGAAGTTCTGGCATTTAAAAAAGGTACATTGATCAAGTAGAACTGTACATTATTATATAGGATTGTTATAAAAAGTATTAGTATTGAAAATTGAAATATTTTGTCTTTCCATATCTTCTCTTTAAAAAATATTAAAGAAATCGCGAATAAAATCCCTATTAAAGATAGAAATACAATAGAGAAAATACCTTCATTCCACTTAAAATAGAAAACCCCGGATTTTAGGGAACTTAATAAAGGTACAATGGTGTCATTGTAAAAATTATTCGAACTCCAGAAAACAAATTGATTGGTGGATACCATTTTACTAAATGGCAAATAACAAATCAAACCTAACAATAATACTATAGCGACACTAAATGATGACTCGAGTTTAAAACTTCTGATTTGATTATCAAAATGATTTTTAAACGAAAAGAAAAATAATATTGCTATTAATGGTAGGAAATAATTGAGCAAAGTAAAATTTGCGATAACAGCTATAGCTCCAAAAACAATACTCTTAAAATAAAACTTGGATTTGATATCTTGAATATAAGCTACTGCATAGTAAATACTTATCACTTGAAAACAAACGCTCAAACCATATCCCCTGGTAACAGAAAAAAAATCAAGTAAAAAGGGTTGGAGTGTCATCATACATACTAATGTAGATTGTAATATCAGGCTATTAGTCAGTCTTTTTGCTAATAATACAGTAAATACAAAATACGGAATAAAAGACAGTACATTGTGAATCCTATTAGTAAAAAGTTGATCACCAAATGTAACAATATTCAACTTTAAAAGCAAAGTATTTAGAATATGATTGTTGGGTATTGGGTCTTTATAAGTAATAATATCCCACAAAGATTGATAGCTCACCATAATAGTAGAATATTCGTCATGGGTCAATGGAATAAGGATGGCTTCTCTTAAAACTAAAAAGAATAAAATTATCCCCAGACCCATAAAAATTTTTGTATTTCTGTCAAAAGCGACGCTCATATTTATAATTTGATGCAAACTTACATACAAAACTTAAGTTATTAACAAATGGTGTAAAAATTAATCATTTTGAATGAAAATCATCTGCTTTTTTTATTTCATTTTTGTATCCTAGAAATCGAAAATTTTTAAAAATTTATTTTTTTATCAAAATCCTAAGTTTTTAATGTGTAAAATGTAATTTTGTCAAATTTTTCAAATGGAATTTAGAAATAATTTTTTATATACAACCATCACCGTTGTTCTTACTTTCTTCTTGTTTTATCCGATTTTAAGCACTTATATTTTTTCTCCAAACAGTCACATGCATGCCTTTGGTGGTGATGCATTAGCTATCTACTACGATATACAGTACCATGTTTGCTATGGAAGCGGAACAAAGTTTACGGGTATGAATTATCCCGATGGAGAACTTATTTTCCTCACTGATGCCCAAGGTGCTTTAGCTATGGTCTTACAATGGATCAATAGAATAGTTCCAATATGTGATTACGTCATAGGAATTATCAATTTTCTAAATGCCGTATCTGTCCTTATCGCTTCAGGCGTGATATTTGCTATTTTGAGATCTCAAGGAGTATCCATATTTATTGCTATTGTTTTTAGTCCACTTATTACATTATTATCTCCACAAATATTTAGGTTAGGCGGTCATTTTGGATTAGCATATTTGTTTATAATCCCATTAGTTTATCTTTACATTATAAAAACGGCAGAAAAATTTAAGGTCAATATTTACGATGTGGGAATGTTTTTAATTTTACTTTTTTTTACATTGAACAATCCATACATCGGGTTTATGGGCTGTGCATTATTAATGCTATCAGGTTTATTTCGTTGGTTTATGGAGATCAATAATTGGGGAAAATTAAAGAGCTTCATCATAGGTTTGGTACCTTTAATAATTACCTTTATTTATTTTAAAATTATTGACCCTATAGATGATAGAATAAAAATTCAATGGGGATATTTTTCATTTCCATCCACGCCAAAAGGTCTCATTGCTCCAAAAGGGACTTTAATGAGCGATATTTTCAAAGCAGCAGGAACAGAATACAATATTGACCCAGAATCCTATAATTATATCGGATTGGTAAGTATTATGATTTTATTTTTCACTTTGATTTTTTATATTTACAAAAACTTTCATAATTATCAATTTATACTCAGTAAAAGATTAGTAGCAATTTGTATTTCATCTTTAGTGCTTTACTTATACTCGTCAGGACTTTTTTTCTTACCATTTAGTAATGATTTTATAGAAGATAAACTCGGGTTTTTATTGATGTTTAAAGCCATAGCAAGGATAGGGTGGCCAATGTATTTTACGATAGCCATTTTATCTGTTTATTTGATTAATGAGTTTTATACCAAAACACATAAATCTATATCGTTGCCTATAGTCATTTTATTGGCTACCATTTGGAATTGGGATATCAATACTTATGTAAAACCTTACTTTAAGGATAAGATCAATGCCAATTTTTTAGGTAAAGAACAAGAACAAAAAATGTTGGAAATTTTCCAAAAACAAAATATTAATGTAAATGATTTTCAATGTATTTTGAGTTTACCAAAAATAATGACTTGGACAGACAATTTTATTAGTGAAGTAAATTGGAGTGCCCAATATAATAGTCAAAATATATCAAGAATTACTCAATTACCCATGTTAAACGCTATGCTTTCACGTATGTCTATAAGTCAGACTGCTGAACGAATAGAATTATTAGCTAATCCTGTGATCAAAAAATCCATAACCGATATTTTGCCCAATAAAAAGGATATTTTAATTGTACTCGGAACAGGATATCCTGAGTTAACAGTTGGAGAAAAATTTCTAATTGAGATTTCCGATACTTTGTACTATAAAGAAAATGAGTTTAGTTTGCATCGTCTAAAAGTTGACGATATCAATAATAACCAGCACCTCAAAGCAGCACAATCTTTAACTTGTCCCATCGAAACCGATTCTTTTCATAGTATTTACCTAGGCTTTAATGATTCTAAGTCAGAATATGCTTACTTTGGAGATGGGTCTAAAAAGTACGAAAAAGGTCAACACACTATTTTGGAAACAAAGATTGAAAACCCAATGGCTGATCACCATATTTTTTCTATGTGGACCAGGTTTGATCACCTAAAATATGGGATTGGTTGGATCAATTGTCAAGTAAAAGATAGCACCGGCAACGTTATCTATAATGAAACACCTGACACTAGAAGGTCTAACGACGTTCACGATTCGTGGATTAGAACCCAACAAAGAATACCAACGCCAAAAAATTGTACCATCAAAGTATCATTCGATACCAACCGAACATTGTTTGTAGATGAATTATTAATCAGACCTGAACATCAAGATGTGGTTCAATGTGACGGTGACAAAGTTATGGTAAATGGGTATCGTATTATTAAAAAGTAAAAATAAAATCTAAAGGTATAGAT
>CAZGMB010000057.1:0-552 GCA_964526715.1 uncultured Aureispira sp.
AGCAGCCAATGGACAAGCAAAAGCTTAGATTGATTGAGCAAAAGCAGCCAATGGACATTCAAAAGCAACCAATGGATGTTCAAAATAAATTTAATCCCGTAAGGATGTTATAATTATAACCAAGTCCCAAAGCCTTTCGGAAACCCTGAAAGGGTGATATTCAACTTTCTATCGATTATAATCCCGAATCGATGATAAGAAACAAAACTATTAAAATCATAATCTGTATATAAATTATAACTGGTTACATTTTGTGTGAGTTCAGACATCAAAATATTATATTAAAAGGGACGCCAATGCTAACTAAAGCTGAGCAAGAAGGCAAATCTTTTCACGCTTAACTCATTCAATCAAAACTGAAGGGATGCCATGGAGTCATCTGATAGGGGTAAAAAAAGAGCCAACACTCTTTTGTGAAGGCTCCTCTTTATGAAAGCGTTATTTTTTAATGTTTTAGTTGTTAAGTTGTTTTAGTTGTTAAATTGTTTTAGTTGTTAAGTTGTTAGATAACTCTCAACAAAACTTATGCCGCAACATTCGGTATCAGCAACT
>CAZGMB010000057.1:652-1829 GCA_964526715.1 uncultured Aureispira sp.
TTAGTTGTTAAGTTGTTAGCCAATAAAAAGAGCCAACACTCTTTTGTGAAGACTCCTCTTTATGAAAGCGTTATTTTTTAATGTTTGAGTTGTTAAGTTGTTTTAGTTGTTAAGTTGTTAGATAACTCTCAACAAAACTTATGCCGAAACATGCGGTATCAGCAACTTTACAATCAGTTTGATTTGTTAAGTTGTTTTAGTTGTTAAGTTGTTAGCCAATAAAAAGAGCCAACACTCTTTTGTGAAGACTCATCTTTAGAAAGCGTTATTTTTTAATGTTTGAGTTGTTTTAGTTGTTAAGTTGTTTTAGTTGTTAAGTTGTTTTAGTTGTTAAGTTGTAATCCCGCCCAAAGCAGGACTTCGCTGCACTTCGTTTGGTAAAGTTGTTGAAATACATATCAACTAAACTAATCCACCATTAACAACTTAACATTTAATTATCAATTTCCATTGACTTGTATCGTTGCAGTACCACATTTTGGTGTAGGGCATGGTGTCGTATTATTACATCCCCCAGGATCTAATACTTGAAAAGTTTGCGTACAGCCTGGTGTAGCACTATCAGTGACTGTGACTGTGAATGAAGCACCGCCACCCGCAGTACCTGGACCAAGAATAAACTGAGTCAATAATCCATATGTCGAACTGGTTGGGGTAATTGTGGTCCCACCATTAATGGTTACATGATATCCAATCAAAGATGTATTGGTATTTGTTACATTAGCACTAAACCTGATTCTGTTGTCTGTTAGTATAGCTGGGGTGCCATTGTCAAGACATTCGAGATTTTGCGGCGCAATAGCATTGATATTACAACAATTTGTTGGTGTGGTGAGTGTGATATTGCATACTCCTGTACAGTTTGTTGTTGTATTTGTAACTGTCACTGTATATGTACCACCAGTAAGTCCAGTTCTTGTAGCTGCACCACTTCCAATATCACTCCAATTGAAAGTATATGTACCTAAAGGCAATGGATTTACAGTGATGGATCCACCAGTGAGATTGGCACAACTCGGTTGACTGTTTGGTGTGATATTGCATGTGGGGCTTACGGTGCCATTGGTTACCACTGCCTGACATGTATTTGTACAGTTATTGGCAGGATCCGTTACAGTAACTGTATAAGTACCTGCTGCCAAATTATTAATGGTCGCAGTGTTCGCACCAGTACTCC
>CAZGMB010000057.1:1929-33745 GCA_964526715.1 uncultured Aureispira sp.
GATAGGTCACCCCAGTAGCAGTAGCCGTTGCTGTACCATTTGGCGTAGCACAATTCGTATTGTCTGTTTTCGAACAAGTGACTGTTGGATTGGTAGTGTTATTGGTGATGATGGCTTGACAAGTGTTGATACAACTAGTGGCCGGATCCGTTACGGTCACGGTATAAGTACCTGCTGCCAAATTATTAATGGTCGCAGTGTTCGCACCAGTACTCCATAAATATGATGGGTTCGATGCATTGGTACTTACGGATGCCGATCCATTAGGGTTAGCACAGTTGGTATTCGCTATTGGTGTACAGACAGCTGAAGGTGGTATTGTAGTAGATGCCACGATCGATGCACATGTAGCCGTACAACCGGTTGTGGTATTAGTGACGGTGACCGTGTAGGTTCCCGCGGCTAAGCCGGTTATAGATGCTGTTGTCGCATTATTGCTCCAAAGATAGGTCACCCCAGTAGCAGTAGCCGTTGCTGTACCATTTGGCGTAGCACAATTGGTATTGTCTGTTTTCGCACAAGTGACTGTGGTTGCCATACTTAATGCAATTGTTGCAGAACATGTAGCTGTGCACACTCCTTCAGTGACAGTTACCGTATAAGTACCCGAACTGACATTTGATAACGAAGGTAGTGAACTGCCATTACTCCATAAATACGTTGCTGGACCTGTATTTCCAGTAACCGTTGTATTAACTGCACCGTTTGTCAACCCACACGACGTATTTATTGCATTGCAAGATATCGCCAAAATACAAGATGGAGTTGTCCCAAATCCAAAATCATAAGTGTGATTATTTTGTCCTTCAGTACCCATAACAAAAGATACTTCGGCATTTAAACCTATTGTGTTACCGTCACTGTCATTGACATCAGTTCCTTGATCTTTTAATGTAAGAAATAGTCCCGTAAGGGCGCTTTGTTGGCTTCCACCAGAAATATTGGGTATTCTAACTGTATAGTTTGCGCCTGATGTAAAATTAAGCTGATATATATACGAAGTTGTAGAAGTTCTATTCGGATCACTTGAAAATACATAGTAGCCATTTGCATCTGTCAATGCTGTAGCAATTACCGTTCCAGCGCTATTGAGCAATTGGACGGTGACATTTGCCAATGGAGCTTCATTTCCATCTTGGATACCATTATTATTATTGTCTCTCCATACATAGTTACCTATCTCCACGGGGTCATTTATTTGGCATACAGCATCTACTCCTACAAGTGCAAATAATTTGCCACCGCCCAAACCAATACCACCTATAATTCCACCATCTACTTGCTGATCGTATCTTACGCCAAAAGACTGTACCATGAGTGGATCAGTAACCCCCATGGCCATAACATTTTTTCCGGTCACATTGAGCAAACCTCCGCTGAATATGTATGGGTGCCCAATAGATTGATCATAAAACAAATCACCTCCAGGGCCAGTATTAAAAAGTCCGTGCATTGTAGTTCCATCATTAACTTGTGTCAAAGGACCTCTTATTCCATCATTTTCCAGGGTATAAGTACCATTAGCGTTACGCCATGTACTAATCACATAGCCCGTTTCATTTGCTGTATTTAAGTTATACACAGCTCTATTAGTTATTCCTAAAGTCATAGCTCCATAGTTATCAAAATCAAAGCCGCTAACTACCGGTTGTACATCCTTATATCCTGCCACTCCCCCATTAACATCCGGGCCTGAAGTCCACTTTGTTTGTATGAGACCTACGGTCTGCAAATTACCAACATTGAATAAAGTTGGATTATAATTAAAAACTTCAGTCAACAGGTTAGAGGTCGTATTAAGTTTGAATACGACTATTCTAACGGCAGAGTTATCACTTCTTAATGAGCCATCAAATGTACCTGCTATATAAACATCGCCTGCAAAAGTTTTCATAGCTGTGGCTCGAAAAAACCCATCGGTACCCTGAACAAATCCAGCAATGTTGGATGGAAACGAAATCTCAGAGATATCCCCAGCAGTGGGAGCCGTGGCTGGTAAAGATGCGTAGTTGACATTACCTATATTTATTTTGATGATATTTCCTTTACCTAAATTAGCTACATATAAACTGTTGCCATCAGGTGATATTGCTATTCCACCTAAACCATACTCTCCAAATCTAGGCTGAACCGCACCAATAGGGTTCTGTGCAGCAGTAGAGAAACCCAATGATGATAATTGAACTAAGGTTTTATGGCTAGAAATAGCCGCATCAGGTCCAGAATAATCAGCTACATAGATAGCGGTCAGGCCGGATGCTCCGCCGGTTCCAAAAACAGATGTCTCTGGCGATGATATAGGGACCATCATTACCAAATCCGTGCTCGGTTTTCTTGCCATGGCCCAAGGGACCCCAACTTGCGTGTAATGTAAATCATCTTGGTGAGGCTGTACCGTAGGATAATTAAAAGCACCCCATTTGGTTTGGGGATAAAAATCTGTTTGATATCTCCATGATGCTACGGATACAGTCGGTGGTATTACAGGTGGATTTAAAGGGTCCGGAAACAAACCACATGAACCAATAAGTCTTGGGTCGGGGTCTGTGCCACACCTGCCCGGGATAAAAACACCAAAATTAATATTTGAACTGCCAGCGTTTACAAACTGTACCGAAGACAAATTTGCAGAACCCAAAGCCCCATCTGTAAACCCAGTATATGGAATAAACTCTAACCTATATTTGGTTCCAGCAGTCAATCCTGTCAGTGTGTAGGTACCGAGATTTGAAGTTGTGGTTGTACTGACTAGTGTGGTACCTGTCAAGTACGCATTAACTGTGGCATTTGGAAAGCCAGGCTCTCCTGTATCCTTAACGCCATTGTTATTGCTGTCGTTAAAAACTGTACCAGTAATGTTTTGTCCTGTGATCATAAACTGAGCCAGCAAAAAACATCCCAAGAAATAAAATTTAAATGCTTTCATAAGTAAATATTTTAAGATAAATAAAGAACTATTCTTAAAATTCTACTATCATGGTTCGGTTGACGTCGCAAAACTACGAGCAATCATATTATGGAAATTACAAATACAAAACTTAATGATGTTATTTTATACACATTTTAATGTTTTAAAATATATTACTAGTTATATACTTTACTTTTGCCTATGAGTATAATAATAATATGTAGGCATATTGACTAAAAGCATCAATTATTACATCAAAAGAGATAAAATATGACCAAAATAAATTTTGATAACCCTCCATGTATTGATTGTAATCTAGCTAACAACTATTCTTACTTTACTCGCTCTCAACACGAGAGATATTCTGGTCTGAATGCATCTAACGATTCATCTAGTATTGATCAGTTAAGTCCTGGCAATGAAATTTACTTACATTACAAAAAGAGCTTTTCTGATCCATTACATGTAAATTCCAAGATCGTAACAAGATCATTACAGCACCAAAACATCATATTTAAGGCCCCAAAATTTGTTTTAGGTAATTCACAATTTGGAAAATTTCAATAACTTAAAACATATATAGATATATATATAGTTTATTATAACTAAGTTTGCGTTTTTTAAAAAGTAAATCATTTTACATTGGCTTTTAAAAAATATTTTCTGCTTTTTATTTATATGTTTTGCATAAATGCATTTTGTTCGCTTCAAAATGCGTCTAAGGAGTTCTATATGGAAAACTTTACTGCCGGAGATCGGCTTGCAGCACAATACCAATACAAAGAAGCAAAAGACCAATATCTTTCGATTTTAAAGTACATGAGCCCCACGCACAAAGAGTTTACAAACATAAAGTTGAAAATATGGGAAATCAACCATAAGATGTTCATTTTCGAAAATGATAGCACATTTTTAATGGATATCTTAAAAGCACCATATAAAACCACTAAAGATGTGATCCAAGCAAACTGCCTGAAAGCAAAAGGTCATTTCTTAAATCAAGAATTTGAATTGGGAAAAAAATATCTAGATAAAATTCAAAAAATATCTGAAAAAACCCAAGACAGTTATTATTTCTTAACCCTAGCTATTTACTACGCATATAAATCTAATATGTCTGCATCTACAGAAGCTTGTTTCAAAGCATTAAATGATGCAGTCAGAAGAAATGATTACCCGCAAATATCAAATATCTATAGTAAGCTCAGTAGAAACTACTTACACGAATCGTTGTATGATGAAAGCATTAAATATGCTCGTAAATCTATCCAACTTCAAAAAAATCACAACTTCATAAATAACTTAGGTCAAAATTATGAAATTGCGATGTATTACTTTTATTTAGATAGTACAGCGCAAGATTCCGTAATGTACTATGCTGAAGCATCTTTACATTATGCTACCTTAGCTTTTGATCTAAATAGTCAAATATACCAATGCCTGAACTTGGCTACATTATTAGCACCTACAGACAAAAAAAAGGCTTACGAGTACCTAAATCAATTAAATTCACTTAAAAGAGAATATAAAATCCCAGGCCATATTTTAAGCAATATAGATTTATATATAGGTGTTTTCGAAATGGAAAACGAAAATTATGAAAAAGCTATTGAAATTTTCTTGAGTTTAAGAGACAGATATGCCAAGCAATCACGAAGCGAAGAACATCTTTGTTATGAATATCTCTCCAAATGTTACCTTCTTACGGGAAAGATGGACAAAGCTTTGGAGATGGAAAAAATGAGAAGTTTTACAAAAGAAAAGTATGAATCTGAAGCTTCCAGAAAGGAACTTTTATCCTCTGAATTAAAATATGAGCTTTTGCAGAAGGACCAAATCATACTCAAGGATAAACTGACCATTTTACAAAAAGAGTTAGATAGAAAAAAATGGAGTAATCTGTATAGATACAAAGAAGCTGAAAACTTGCTCCTATTGGAAAGCAAAAAACTAACCGATGAAAAAAATAAAAATCTTCATAATCAATACACGATCAGTAATCAAAAAAATGATATTGCTTTAAAACAAAAACAGATTACCATACTCAGGAAAAACAAAATTATTTACATCATCATAGCTGTATCCATCTTTTTAGGGATCCTTACCAGTTTATATTTCTTATATCAATTGTGGAAAAAATCAAATTCCTTAAAAAAACTAGAATACCTGATGATGACTGCATCACAAAATCTATTAAAAGCCAAAAAACATCTTGAAATTTTGGATGAAAACACCACGCTTAATAACACAACAGAACTTGATTATAATTTCAATACTTTTGTAAAAGACTTTGATGTTTTTGAAAAAGAAATCCAAGAAATCGTGGATGATACCCAAAAGTATAAGTTCAGAATTCATCATGAAATAAAAGCACCCATCTTAAAAATCCAAAATCTATTATCCAAATTGAATATATCTGAAAACATTTCAGGTGAAGAAAAAATGACTCTTAGTCTCATTCAAAATAACATTAAATCAATGAAAGAAACCACTGAAAAAATGCTATTGTTATCAAAAATCCAAAGAGTAGCCTTGCAAGTAAGTGATATTGATTTAAAAGAACAGATCACAGATGTGATTGACAATCTGCCTTTGGAACAAAAATCAATCTTAGAATACAGCATCGATACAAAAGCGCAGATACAAGCAGATCCGCTATTGATGAAAATATTATGGGTAAATATGATCAGCAACTCATTAAAATATGCTCACCAAAACCGGGCTGTTAAAATTTCCATTTCAGTAAATGAATTTCCAAATCATTATTTCATATATTACACTGACAATGGTCAGGGTATTCATGTGGATGAAATGGAACAGTTGGATATTACTCGCCAAATCTTAAAGGATAGTAGGTCTAATAAAATCGGTTTAAATATAATTCAAAATATTGTGGATAAACATTTCGGGGAATTCAGAATACATGAAACGTCTGCGGATGGAACTACTTTTACATTTTCCATACCTCGTAAAAGTACCTGATCTTTAAGATGTTAAAAATATTTTAATCGCTTCACCTTTAGAGTTTACATGAAGTTTTCTGTACAACGCCTTGATATAATACCTTACTGAATCCAGTGATGCATCAAGTTTATCTCCTATAATTTTGTAGCTATACCCATCTGACAAAAGCTTAAGTACTTGATACTCTACATCTGTTAAGTCTGCCCACTTACTTTTATTTTCTTTCTTTTCTGTAAAATAATTAAAAAGCTTTCTTGCCATTAATGGACTCATATTTGACCCTCCATTAAAGGTATCTTTTATAGAAGAAATGAGAAACTCCAGAGTAGTGTCCTTAAGCAGATAGCCGTCAGCTCCACTTTTCATACATTCCAATAACATATTGTTGTCTTCCAAGACAGTAAACATGATGACTTGAATTCTTGGATTTTTATCCTTGACACGCTGTATGAGGTCTATACCAGACAGCTGACCTAAATCAATATCCAACAGTAATACATCAGTTTTGTGTGCTGCGTTATCTAAAAAATGTTGGATATCCTCTCCAGCCCACCTTAAATTTATTTCTTCATAAGATTTAAACAAAGTATCTAAATCCTTGATCAATGAGATATCATCATCTAAAATAGCAATATCAATAGTATTATTTGAAATGATCATATATATTAATTAAAGATCGCAAATGTAATTGATTATTTTTGGAGCATGCACTAATCTTGCCTACATATTGATGTTTTAGTGATGTAATGATCAGGCATGAATGAGATCATGACCGTCAAATGAAGTTTTTGATTTAGTTCCAAACAAAATGTATTGGTACTTGAAAATCAATTTGTCCTGATAAAAAAATACTTATCAAACTTAAAATCCTCATCAGTGCTATATAGGTTCTAACCAGAATACAGGATTAACTGCCTTTTTTCTAATTAACCTTTCTGTGAACCAAACTGGCCAACAACTTTCTACTCCTTGGGCAATCGCTTCTTCTCCTCAAATTGGAGTATATCATTGAAGATACGGTCTATCTCTTCTCCAGGTATATCTTTGATAACGATTTCTTTGTTTTCGTCTAGGATAAAAATCTTAGGCGTGGATTTGATTTTTACTTTCAGATTGTACCTTCCATATTCGTCAGCAGTGTTGATAAAATCTTCCATACCTTTTTCCTTTACTGCAGGCCAACAAGTATTGGTTTTTTCACCACCTTTGGTACATACACCTAACATTTTGACCCCTTTATCTTTATTTTTCTTATAGAAATTGACCACATCAGGCATTATTTTTTTACAATGACCACAGTCAGGCGCCCAGAAAATGACTACAGTCCACGGTGAATTGATATCATAAAGTCGTACGGGTGTACCATCTTCTTTATAAGTGGTGATGTCAGGCATTTTCTTACCAATGAGGATGGGTTTCATATCATCTGCATTGTCCCCCATCTTTTTGAGATTCTCTTCTGATATCCATGATGCTTTCCCCTTACGATAATAATTGTCTACCATATGAATATACAGTGCATCGTGCCCCACGATCTTCATAGCTGCAAATTTATTGAGCAAATCTGCCAAGTAATATCGGTAAGCTTCAGGGTTGTTTTCTAACTTACTTAGAACAATATCTATGGTTTTCATCAGCGAATCAGGCTGTTGATTGCTCACTTTATTGATATAATAATCTATCTTTTGATGTATGAATGGTGTTCTGATCAGTGCAGGATGATTCATATCTATATTATCAAAATAGTGTTGTTTATAGTAATAGTACCTTCTTATTTTACTACTATCAGCAGGCAAGTCTGCAAATTCTGGCACATCTATCTCTGTATTTCCTTTGAGTAGAAGTGCCGTAAGCGTGTTGGGGTTTTTAGAGATAATCTCTTGTTGTTGCTTTTTGACATCTTTGTCTAGGTTGTCTAAGGCATCTTGTGATGCTTTATCGGTAGTATTTTGCTTTTTTGCCCTTTCTATTTTTGATCTCAGGGTATCTGCAAGGACTCTTTTGTCTTTTAAGAAATCCATATAATCATAAAACAGATTATTATCTTTACTACCTTTAAATTTTACATCGGTGAGATCTTTATAATTACAAGTCAATGCAAATTTACTTTCCGTCTGTGGCACCATAAACTGGATAAAGTTATTGCTTGGTTTAAAAAGCAATAAATATACTCCTTGCGGTGGCTGAATGGTATCCGTCCATAAAAACTTACCCTTGCCTTTACTGAAGAGCGTATCTTTGACCAATTGTTTTTCTCCAAAATAATTACCCACTATCAAAGTATCATTTTCATAATTATTGATCTCAATACTCACGTTAAACTTTTGGCTCATAGATGTTGTCGTCATCCAAACCACACACCAAACTGTAAAACTAATCTTTGCTATAAAATTCATAAATAAATATACTTACTTTAATAATTTGAAATGTTGGAAATCCCACACTCGAGGATGTGCTGATTTATAACGCAAAACAAAGCAAAATTGTTAACAGCTGATACATTAAACTTATGATTAATACTTTTTTAACAATATTGAAGTCTAATATTTTGAAATTTCAAGGAAAATTTCATCTAATTTTTCAGCAGGAAAATCCTTAATTAAAATCCTTTTATCCTGATCTAAAATGTAAATTTTTGGAAACTTTTCAACACGAAGCTTTTGATTATATCTTTGGTACTCGTCCGCAGTATTAATTAATTTTGACATATTCTTTTCCTCAATATAAGGCCAACAAGTATTCGTCTTTTCTCCACCTTTATTACAAATAGTCAAAACAGCAATATCTTCATGCTTGTGTTTTTCTTTAAAATCTACAACAAAGGGTACAGATTTGGTACAATTCCCACAAGTTGGATCCCACAAAAACAATATCGTAAATTTAGATTTTAGGTCATATAACCTTACTGCGCTTCCGTCTTTATGGTAGGTTGTAATGTCAGGAATCAAGTTTCCAATTAGCGTAGGTTTCATTTTATCAGCTTCATCTCCCATCTTTTTAAGATTCTCTTCTGATATCCATGATGCTTTCCCCTTACGATAATAATTGTCTACCATATGAATATACAGTGCATCGTGCCCCACGATCTTCATAGCTGCAAATTTATTGAGCAAATCTGCCAAGTAATATCGGTAAGCTTCAGGGTTGTTTTCTAACTTACTTAGAACAATATCTATGGTTTTCATCAGCGAATCAGGCTGTTGATTGCTCACTTTATTGATATAATAATCTATCTTTTGATGTATGAATGGTGTTCTGATCAGTGCAGGATGATTCATATCTATATTATCAAAATAGTGTTGTTTATAGTAATAGTACCTTCTTATTTTACTACTATCAGCAGGCAAGTCTGCAAATTCTGGCACATCTATCTCTGTATTTCCTTTGAGTAGAAGTGCCGTAAGCGTGTTGGGGTTTTTAGAGATAATCTCTTGTTGTTGCTTTTTGACATCTTTGTCTAGGTTGTCTAAGGCATCTTGTGATGCTTTATCGGTAGTATTTTGCTTTTTTGCCCTTTCTATTTTTG
This sequence comes from uncultured Aureispira sp., assembly GCA_964526715.1. Lineage (GTDB taxonomy): Bacteria > Bacteroidota > Bacteroidia > Chitinophagales > Saprospiraceae > OLB9. Next base: position 11,328 of record CAZGMB010000057.1, read on the forward strand.
ATCTCAGGGTATCTGCAAGGACTCTTTTGTCTTTTAAGAAATCCATATAATCATAAAACAGATTATTATCTTTACTACCTTTAAATTTTACATCGGTGAGATCTTTATAATTACAAGTCAATGCAAATTTACTTTCCGTCTGTGGCACCATAAACTGGATAAAGTTATTGCTTGGTTTAAAAAGCAATAAATATACTCCTTGCGGTGGCTGAATGGTATCCGTCCATAAAAACTTACCCTTGCCTTTACTGAAGAGCGTATCTTTGACCAATTGTTTTTCTCCAAAATAATTACCCACTATCAAAGTATCATTTTCATAATTATTGATCTCAATACTCACGTTAAACTTTTGGCTCATAGATGTTGTCGTCATCCAAACCACACACCAAACTGTAAAACTAATCTTTGCTATAAAATTCATAAATAAATATACTTACTTTAATAATTTGAAGTGTTGGAATTCCTACATTCGAAGATGAGTTGATTTATAACACAAAACAAAGAAATATTGTTAGGAGAGACTAGGCATTACATATGAATAATACTTTTCAAAGGTATTTACAAAAGAGTTATTTTCTGTTTTATCTTCTTATGATTTGATCTTATTTTCATTTACCGCATGTTTTTTACTATCAAAATTACTAATTTATGGTAGTAATATTTTTAAAATTAAATTAATTACACATTACTTTTCTACTGAAAACCAAGCATTTACAGAGTGGTTTAATTGGTAATTTCATCATTCATATTATCAAATTACAATATATATATACAATTGTATCACAATAATAACAGCTACTCTATAGTCATTTCGTATACTTAATTAAATATTGTTAAAATTGCTGGACCTCCTTTTGGGTTACAAAACGCATTAGAGAAATGTAAAATATTTGGCATAACTTTTGTATTTTCTAAATCGATTAATGATTTTAATTCCCGTAAAACCGAAAACAAAGGTTATGAGTACATTGTATAATTTTTCAAAATGGATTTTATTATTCGGATTTTTTGTATTTCTGAGTAATCAAATTTCCGCACAAAACGAAGATTGTAATTGCAATCCTGACATGAGATTCCTCATAGATGATTGCGTCACCCAATCTAAAGAAACTGAAATTGGTTATTACATCTATTCCAAATCCATTGCTGCCAAATCAGGAACCAAATGGGTAAAAGTGTATGAAGATGGAAAATTGGTTGCAGATAAAGAAGTCATCTTTAACGCTGAAGGATTTTTCAGTGATGTACTCCAAATCAAACCAACCAAGGATACTAGATTTCATGTCGAATTCCATTGTGATAAAAATCAATGCTTTACATCTACCAGTCAGACGCTGAGGACTGTACCTGATTTTGAAATACAAACCAAAGACATCAGTTGTCATGGTAAAGCTGATGGAGAGACTCAGTTAATGCCTTTATCTTTACAAGGTATAGACCTGATTTGGGAAACCGGCGAGCGCAAAAATTTTGTAGAAAAAATGCATAACGGACTCTACAACGTCACTGTAGAAAATGCAAACGGTTGTAAAGAAGTTAAAGAAATTTATATAAAAGAACCACAACCTTTAGCTCTTGAGCCAAAGTTTTTGTCATTTATCGAAAATGATAAAACTTTCCACTGCATGAAAGTGGATGTCAAAGGTGGTCAAGCTTCATACCTTTACGATTGGGATGGCAATGGACTTGGACTGTGGGAAGACAAAAGTCACATTATGTGTTCAGAAGATGCCAAACACATAGTAAAAGTGATGGATCAAAACGGCTGTGTGGTCACAGAAGAATTTACGTTTACTAAATCCGCACCAAAGAATTGGAAGGTAAATGAAGTGTCTATCAAAGCCGATAAAGAAATGGAAGATGGCAAATTTAGCTACAATCTTCACAAAGCATTAGATAAGGCATTTGGAGACTTGGATGGTGATGGATTGGATGGTAGTGTTTTTGATGTGGCCTTTTACAAAGATGCTAACCTTACTTCAAAAATACAAAACAGTTCCGCATTCGAAAGTGTGCCTAATGAAGCTATATTTGCTGTAGTGCAGTCAGACAATGGGTTAGCCAGAAGTAATGTTATTTTATCTCCCAATGCTTTAGAATTCTGTTTGAGAGTTTCGGAAGCATGTGATAATAGTCCTCCTGTAGAATTGATACCTGTATCTTGTGCATCAGCGCAGACACCCCTACCATCAGGAGGTACTTATACCGCAATAAACGCGTCCGTAGGACCGCTAAACGGCAGAGACGAATCCATTAGAATCATTGGTCCGGATGCTCAAGGGAAGTATTTCTTTAACCCTGAAAATGGAAGTGGAAATTATATTATCTTTTATACTGTGGGTGGTGTGGAATATGAGGCTCTTTTTGACGTACAAGCTATCAATCCACAATTCAGACCATCTACGTTACCTATTTGTGGTAATTTCCCAACCTTTGAACTCAGAGCTAATCCTATCGGAGGTGTTTTGACTGGGCCTGGTATTCAGGTAGGTTTTAGAGATGTAGGTACTAATAGGTTTTTTATCATAGATAGTACAGGTTTGGATATCAATGTTCCTTACACCTACTTTTATCAGTACACCCAAAATAATGCTTCAGGTCTGACCTGTACAAAAGTAGCTCAAACGACCGTCACCATTTTAGATTTCCCAAGAGTAAATATTAATACTTTTAACCAACAAGTGTGCGAAAAAGAAAGCATCAATCTCGCATCAAATGCAAACTCCACAGATGGTTCGACAACCTTGAACTATACTTGGTTTTTTAGACCACAAGGTGGAGTGGCTTCTGTCATTGGCAATACCCCAAACATCACGGTAGGTGAGGTCAGTCAGACAGGCCGCTACATAGTAGAAGTGCGACAAAACAACTTATGTAGCAATAGAGACTCAGGCTTGGTACAAGTATTTTTACTACCTATGGTGACTTCTGAAGTTTTGTCTGATGTCACTTGTTTTGGAGTGAGTAGTGCTCGAGTAAATCTCTCTATTGAAAATGTAACCAATTATGCAGGCTATAGTTTTGTCTGGAACGGAATCAGAACTGGCCGTATATTTAATGGAAGAGAACAATCAAGTTTACCAGCAGATACATTCTCCATAGCTGTAACCACACCACCATTGACGGTTGCCGGATTGCAGTGTACTTTAACAGATACGGTAGTCATTCGATCATTTCCTGAAATAGGTATTGTTTGTGCTCCAAGAGATGTCACGGTTTCATGTTTTGGCGATATGAATGTGTCACGAAATATTAATGTCAGTCCATTGGCTACAACACCATTGAGTTACAGTCTCACTAGTCCTACTGGGCCATGGCAGTCATCATCCTTATTTACAGGTTTGGGTGTTGGAAATGATCCACTTGTATTGTCTAGGGACTACAAAGTATTTGTACGCGATGGCAATGGTTGTGTCGACAGCTGTCACTTCTCCATATACCAACCCGCAAGGCTTACTTGTTCGTTAAGTAAAACGGATCTTACTTGTTTTCAAAATGGTAGTGGGTCAATTACTGCAACAGTAGCTGGAGGAACTGCCCCTTATACTTATGCTTGGAGCAATGGAACCGTTCAACCTTCTACATTATCTACCACCAATAGTATCAATGGATTGGCAGCAGGTTTTTATGGATTGACCATCACTGACGCTAATAATTGTGTCACCACATGCTCTATCCTAGTAAACCAACCTAATAATATCTCTCCCAATGCTGCACCTGTTACGGTTTGCCTAGACCAAGTAACACAAATTATTGCAAATCCTAGCGGTGGGACCAGTCCTTACAGATATAATTGGACAATACAAAATCCAGGAAGCACCGGCGCCACATCTACAGCACTTGCAGGTAGCATTAATGATGCTTCACAGGACTTTGATGCTTGGTGTCTTACTCCAGGGGTGGCTATAGTAGGCTTGCAGATTACAGATGACAATAATTGTATACAAAATGTAGACGTTCCGGTTACATTGAGATCTTGTTTTGACTTAGCCATCCGAAAAAGAGTGATACAGCCAACTAAAGAATATTATCCGGGAGACACAGTTACCTTTACCATTGAAGTATTTAATCAAGGTACTGTAAATGCTACCAACGTAATAGTATCTGATATTCTGGACGACAATATGCAATTCGATGTAGCTCAAAATACCGCAGCACTTACCGGAAATAATAATAATTGGGTTGCTGAATTGGACGGTACCATGAGTACTATTATCAACAGAATCAACGCGGGCCAAAAAGCAACTATAAAAGTTGTTTTGATCATAAAACCAACTACTAATAGCTTGTCAATGATCAACTATGCTAGAGTCTCCGGAGCTGTAGGTGAAGTGCCCTTTGGATTGACCACCAGAAGTAAAGATAATCCAATAGATGAAGATGATTTACCAGCATCTATGGGTCCTAACGGCCCACCTGAGAAAGATGATGAAATATGTGACTCCAGCAATGCAATAAATTTCCCAGGTGAGTGTTCCTTGGGCGATGATCAAGATGATGAAGATAGATTGGATTATGCTGTAGTTTCTATTTGTCAATTGCAAGGTAGAAATTATACGGATGAGCAATGTTTGACGCCAGAAGCCAGAATCTTAGGTTATGGACTGAATACAGCACAAATGAAAGACGAAATGGACCCGACAGGTAATGGCGATGGTATCATCAATGGTGATACAGGTAACAGAGTGACCACTGTACACAATACCTATATCGATGCTATGATGGGTACCAACCCGATCACCGGAAGAATTGTCTTCTCCAATGGAAATGGTGGTATCAACTCATCTAATGGAATAATAACACCTCAGGGCGATCTTAGAGTATTTACCAATCAAAATATCAATATTTTTGGAAGATTAGAAGCGTTGGATGGTTGTGTGGGAGTTTCTACTTTAACTATAGACTTTTTGCCACAACCTATTGTAAGCGAACAACCTGAAAATATTATTGCCGTATTAAATCAGGAAGATGCTTGTTTTGAAGTACTTATTGATAACGCTTTAGGTATTCCATTCACCATCCAATGGCAAGAACAAGTCAATGGTGTATTTGTAGACATACCTGGTGCTAATGGGACCGAATACTGTATAGATGTGGTAACTCCTGAATATGATCGTAAACAATACAGAGTGCAGACATATGCTGCCCTTGATCCGAGTAGAAGTTGTGCTGCAATATCTGCAGCTGCCTTTTTAGATATAGAAGGAGATCCAGTATTAGTATGTAATGATCTGGTAAATATCTCCATGGACGAAAGATGTGAAGCATTAATAACCCCTGATATGGTATTGGAAGACCCTAGATTCGAATCAAGAATCAGAGTCCAAATCACCAACAGTCAAGGTATAGCCATACCCAATCCTATCACATCAGCATATGTAGGTCAAATGTTCAATGTTTCCATGGTGGATATAGTGACTGGAAATTCTTGCTGGGGCAAAATACAAATGGAAGATAAGTTACCACCTGTGATTACGTGTCCTTTAGATTATACTGTAAGCTGTGCCAATTCAGGATTCAATCCGCCGGTACCTGCATTTGCAGATGCTTGTGATCCTACGGCAACCATAGAAAAAATCAGTGATGTCCTTACAGAACTAGAATGCAACAGAGCAGATGGCATTATCGCAAGACGAACATTGACTTATGTAGCAAAAGATAAGTGGGGCAATAAATCATTGCCGTGTACTTTCAGTGTTTACTACAGAAGTACCGATTTGAATCAAATCGTTTGGCCTGTAAATACATCACTTACTTGTAGAGTGGCACCTACTTTCCCTATTTGGGATACCAACAGAAACAATTACCCTGATGTTACAGAAACGGGTATACCTACTATTGACGGTTTGAATATTGCAATACCGGGTACTCCAGCTACATCATTGGTATCAAATAATTTATGCCGTATTAATGTGACTTACACAGATGAAGAAATCAAATTGTGTGGCAATTCTTATAAAATTGTTAGATCATGGACTGCACTCCATTGGTGTAGTTCTATGATCACAAGACATACACAATTGATAGATGTGAAAGATAACCAAGGACCTGTAGTAACTTGTCCTCAAGACAATAGTTTCGAAATATTTACCCAAGGTTACAGTTGTGAAGCAGACTTTTTGGTACCTGCTCCATTGATTATAAGTGATTGTAATGCTACCTCATGGACGATTGCCTATTTATTGGCAGATCAGGATGGAAACGCACCAGTCAATGGCGTATATATTACAGATAATGTTCGATTTAATGGTCAGAATTATACCATTACCAATCTACCTTTGGGCAAAACATGGTTGAGATATTCAATTATTGATGCTTGTGACAACCTGACATACTGCTTTACAGAAGTCGAAGTCAAAGACAGAATGAAACCAACACCAGTTTGTGACGAAATCACCGTCATCGGCTTAGATGCTCAAGGACGCGCTAGATTATTTGCCAGAACCATAGACGATGGTAGTCATGACAATTGTTCCAAAGTAACTTTTGGTATCCGAAGGATGAACAATAGTTGTGGCATTCCAGACGACGCTGTATTAGTAGCTAATTACAATGGTGCGAGTTATTATACCTTTGTAGATTTCTGTTGTTCTGACCAAACCAACAATGAGCAAATGATAGAACTTTTGGTGATAGACGCATCAGGCAATATGAATACTTGTATGACCACGGTGCAAATACAGCAAAAGGTCTTACCAATATTGACCTGCCCTGCTGATGTAGTATTAGATTGTGAGGCGTCTACGACACCTCAGGCTCTAAATTCTTTTGCTACATTCACCTCTGGATGTCCTGTATATTTTGTAGATCATACTGATGCTGTTACTGAAGGTAAATGTGGTGAAAGAACCATACGTCGAACCTGGAATGTTAAAGAAAACGGCACCAACAGGATCGTGGTTTCTTGTGTTCAAACGATTTCTGTTCGCAATTTAACACCGTTTAACCTAAGTAGCGTTGTTTTCCCAGAAAATAAAACACTGATCAACCAATGTAATGATGCCAAAGACTTTAGTCCCAACAATCCGGTATCTGGTGGATATCCAAAATGGACCACTATAGGATGTGCTGAGGTTGCCGCATCTTATTATGATCAGGTATTTGAAGATGTAGATGATGCTTGTTTTAAAATCATAAGACACTGGACTGTTTTGGATTGGTGTACTTTTGACCTGAATTTACCAGCAACAGTAAGAAATCATCAGCAAATCATTAAGGTCATAGATACTGAAAGGCCTACGGCTAAATGTGCTCCTGTCACTGTGGACGTCAATGCCGGTTGCTCAGGATTAGTAACGATCACAGGTGATGCCGATGATCTTTGTACCCCTGCAAATCAGATGAAATATCAGTATTCATTAAATGGAGGTGCATTTGTAGATGGTAGATTATTCTCTCAAAACTTATCTGTAGGCAATCATCAGCTAAGATGGATTGTAGAAGATAAATGTGATAATAAAGATACGTGTATCCAAACGATTACAGTAAGAGATGTCAAAAAACCAACGCCTTATTGTATTACAGAAATAGCGACTGTACTGATGCCTAATACCCTAAAAGTAGAACTTTGGGCCAAGGATTATGATCATGGTGCTACGGACAACTGTACAGGTGCTTTAAGATTTACTTTTGGACCAAACCGCCCTGTAGATTTCAGCATCAGACATTATTATAAAAACGTAAATGGAGTGTCCGTAATAGCCACAGAAGCTGAATACCTTGCCGGAAACGCAGAGCTGTGGGTACCAACAGAAAATTCATCCGCATTCACTTTTGATTGTGATGATCTTGGCCTCAAAGAACTAAATATCTATGTTTGGGATCTAGCCGGAAATAATGATTTCTGTACGGTAAGAGTAAAAATTCAGGACAACTCTTTCAAATGTGGTCAGTCTAGGTCTATCATAGCACAAGGTAACATCACTTCAGTGGCAGGAACACCGATGAACGATGTAGAAACTCATTTGATTGATGCACTGAGTAATGAATCGAAAGTAGTCAAATCAAATGACACTGGTGCTTACATGCATGATCAGATGTTGGATAATGTGCCTTATATCCTATTCCCTGAAAAAACAGGAGAATTTTTAAATGGTGTGACCACGCTGGATATAGTATTGATACAAAGACATATCTTGGGCATAGAGCCACTGAAAGATATGAGACTCTTGATTGCTGCCGATGTCAATAGTGATGGAAAAGTCACCGCTTCGGATCTTTCGGAAATCAGAAAATTAATACTTGGTGTTAGTAATGCATTCCCTAAGAGTATCTCATGGAAGTTTGTATCGCCACAAACCAATCAGACGAACCCTTGGATGTGGCCAGAAAAAGTATCTTTTGATGCAGTCAAAAACACCACTTTTACCAACAACTTTGTAGGAATCAAATTGGGTGATGTCAATATGAATGCTAAAGCTTCTGCAAACGATCTTAAAATCGAAAACAGGACACAGGCGCAGCAAATCCTGATGACAGACCTGACTCTGCTGGCTAATAAAGACAATCGAGTATCCGTAAAAGCTGGTGATATCCAAGCAATTACTGGATTGCAGATAAGTTTGGAAATGCCTTCGTATGCCAATGTAATCAGCTTTATACCAGGATTGATAGATATAAAAACAGCCAATTACAGACAATACTCGTCCAATGGCAAAAACATCATCAATATCAGTTGGGATAATGCCAACGGTATAGAATTGGCTAAAGATGGTATTTTGTTTGATATGGTCATGGCCGTAGATCAGAATGTAAAGTTGAGTGAAACATTGACTTTAGGGCAGCATACCATGGAATCAGAAATCACAGATAGAGACATCCTCTCCTACCCTGTGGAACTTAGATTTGTTCAAGGTACAAAATCCGAAGAAAAGCTGATTGTGTATCAAAATACGCCAAATCCATTTACAGATAATACACTAGTCAGATATTATATCTATGATGACGAAAAAGTAGACATCAAGATCACAGATACTGATGGTAAGGTGATTTATTACAGCCAACTAGAGGGTAAGGCCGGAAATAATGAGATCTCGCTAAACAGAAACACATTAATGGATAAAAATGGTATTCTTCTGCTTACTTTGAGCACATCTAAAGAATCCAAAACCATAAAAATGCTCATCACTGAGTAGATAAAGATTTAAAATCAATAATCGGGAGGCAGTTGGCTATCAGTCAGCTGCCTTTTTTTGTATTATTTTTGTTGCTGTGTATCACTCCTTTGGCATCCGTATTTAAAAAATCGAAGGGATGTAATGATTATAACTAATCCAAATGATGTTACTAAACCCTGAAAGGGTGACATTAATAATACAATATCGAAAACAACTCTGTAAAAATCAATCTATCAAATCAAATAAACATTTTTCATTATATTAGATCATTAATTTTTGAAGGAAATGAAGGTATGCTATCTTAAACTTTTTTTCCTTATGATATTGGTTTTGATCATGACATCCCTTCGGGATTGGATTTTGTAAATATTAATATTTCTAAAAACTTTTCATTCCTACGGGATTATTTCTAACATCATTCTAATTTACAACATCTGTATCTCCACTGACTTTATCTTTATACCTGAGTCAACCCGCCAATATACTTTCATCCCTTCGGTATTAAAAATTCGTAATCTTAAGATTTCAATTATCTTTACATCCTTACGAGATTTTGCTATTTATTCCTTTACATTACTTTCCAAATTTAATATTATTATTAAATTGCTAGAAATCATTATCTTTTTAGAAATGGGATGATTTTTACCGCCCCATTTATATGAGTAATTGTTGCAAAATATTGTCCTATATGTAAATGACTAATATCAGTTTTATCTCCAGGCATGATATTTTTTCTAAGTAGTATTTCACCAGTTAGACTCATTAACTTTAATTCTACTTCCTGATCAATATTCAACTGGATAAAATCAGTTACTGGATTAGGATACAATAATAGCCTATCGATACTAAATGTCTCGGTGCTTGACGAAGATTTAAATCTGTTTTCTACCCAATATTGATAAGTGTAAGTTATAAAATCTTGATCTCCATCATTATCCATGTCCTTCAAAAGTACAGACTCAATTAAAAAATCTTTAGGGAAGTCATTGATTTTGTTTTCGATAAATGTTAAGTTTTCTAAATTTCCATTGGAAATATAAACCGAAAGCCCACCTGGTAAATCATCAGAATCGTATGACAAAGCCGCCACTACATCTAAGGCGCCATCTTTATTTATGTCCAAAACATTTAAGCCATCAATATGCCAATCCCTATTTATAAGAACCTTGGGTACAAATTTATTGGAACCGCTTAAGTCATTTTTCCACCAAGTAATGGATCTTTTATTTCCGATATTACCACAAGTGAGTATGTCAATCTTACCATCTTTGTCAAAATCTACTAACTGGAGATCTCTAACGGTGATCTTATCTAAAATAACTGCTGGTTTAAAGCTCTCACCCTGGTTTATATATGATATCAATCCTTTTTTATCTCCAAAAAGCGATCCAGCAACGATATCAATCAAACCATCATTATTCAAGTCTGCTACTCTCAATACTTTTAGATTTGCTTCCACCGGTGCTGGCTGGATAAAGTCAACATCATATTCTACATATCCATTAACCTTATTATAAAAAACCTTAATTTTTCCAGTGAGATCTCCAACTAGAATATCAAGTCTTCCATCTTTATCAAAATCAGCACTTAATAATATTGGAGTTTTTGTAACAAATGAGATTTGTAATGTTTCTATTTCAAACTGAAAATTTCCCGATGTACTTTTATTAATTAGAAAAACCAGTTTATTGTCTTTTACTGTCAAAATATCCATATCACCATCGTTATCTTTATCTACTGTAGAAAACTCTGCTGCATAAGATCCTGTAGGAAGTATTTGCTTTGTATTAATTTTTAATGGTAAAGTGCCATCATGATAATGCATATAAAACTCCTTAAAAGTAAAACTTGTAATATTTAAAATATCCATATTGCCATCCCGATCAAAGTCGTCAACAGCAGAATAACCGTTGTTGAACACTGTGGGTGAATATCTGGTAGTAATAAAATCCTGAGCATCGCTTCTTAAAGCGCATACTATAAAAGAAAAACCAAAAACTAAATATCTAAACATAACTTTTAAAATTTAACTACTAGAATTTATAAAATTTTTTTATGATTTAAATGCTATTCTACTACAACATCTGTATCTCCACTGACTTTATCTTTATACCCGAGTCACTCAGTTCTTTGAGCAAAAATTCGTGTATGCCTTCATGTGCTGAGCCAACATCTATGTACCAATAAGCTATATTGTCTTCTACTCCATCAAAGGTAATCGTATGACAATATCCTCTTTCTAAAGTTGCATCACCCGTTTCTCTGGCTTGGTCTGTTTGTGAATTCCATTTTCCTCTTGCATTTTCTAAGGTATCTAAAACTTTGTCGACATCTGCAGTATCAAAAAGAGTGATTGCAAATTTACCTTCGTGAGGCATGGAGTTATACTTTGAGAAAACTGGAAATTTTACTTTATACTTTAATCTTCTCAATACTGGTTTGTTTCCATTCTTAACTGACGCCGGAAGATCTTGCAAAATTAATGGTTCATTAAACTCACTTGGTATCCAATCAAATAATATATTTAGATCACTAACATCTTCTCTATAATCAAATTCTTTGAAATGATCAAAATCCCACCATAAAACTTCACCATAATAATTTATAAATTTTTCATCGTGCCTCAATGAACATATTAAAGTATATTTATTTTGAAAAGTATCCGCATCATATTCCAAGTATAATTGATTATCGATAGGAGTAATCATTAAAAAAATTTTACTCCAATCCAATTCAACACCAATTTTAGCTCTAAATATTTCTTTCAATGCATTATCCATTTTTGTAATAAAACTAATGCTAGGCTCGAAATTTTGTGCAAAATAGCCTAACCAATTCCACTCATTCTTGAATTTCTTTTTGTTCTTATCAAACATTTCGATACCTGATCCATTGGGATCGTTGTTGATATACTTAATTTGTCTCATCGAGATAATTAATTATGTTTAAAATTTTTCATATCAAATACTTTCAGCCCTTCGGGATTGGATTTTGTAAATTTAATATTTCTAAAAACTTTACATCCAAACGATATTGTCACCAAAAACAATTTTTGTCATTTATCTGCAAATATAACAGAAAATCCAACAATCTCTTTTCTGCGCTCACAATTAAAAGGTAAATTAACACGATCCCCAACAAACATCTTACTTTTGCATTTCCTAAATGTTTTTTCATCTTAATAATATCAGCCCATGCCTATAGAAACTGAAAGAAAATACTTAGTCATCAATGACTCCTTTAAAAACGAAGCTACTGCATCTTTTGCGATAGCTCAGGGATATATCTCCACTGACCCTGATCGTACGGTAAGGATCCGACTCAAAGGAAATGATGCTTTTATAACCATCAAAGGAAAATCATCTGATGATGGGCTCAGTAGGTATGAATGGGAAAAATCTATAACTAAAGAAGAGTTTGACGAACTGATTCAATTGTGTTTGCCTGGTACGATACAAAAAACAAGATATCTGGTGCCTTGGGGCAAATATATCATTGAAGTCGATGAATTCATAGATCTTAACTCGGGCTTGGTCATAGCAGAAATAGAACTCGATTTGGATGACATCATAGGTGACTTACCCACATGGATAGGTCAAGAAGTAACCGGCGACGCCAAATATTACAATAGTCAGCTTATGATCAGGCCATATAGCCAATGGTAAACATGATTACATTTTGACTATTTTCCCTGTTTGAGTACCTCTTTCTGTAGTGACATGATAAAAATAAATACCATCTGCTAAAAACTGAACATCTATAGTATGCAGTATATGACCAGAAATGGAATGATGGAGCACCAATTTTCCATTGATGTCAATAATACTGATATCTTGCAATGTCGTTTCGCCTGCGTGAGTAGCAAAAGTAACCAAATCGTGTGTGGGATTTGGGAATACATTCAACTCAAAAACAGAATCATCACGCGTAGTTGTCGGTATAAATGCCATAGCTTGTTTTACCGCTTCTAATGCATTGACTATACCATATCCAAAAACAGCATTTGGCACCTGAGCACCTGGAAAATCACCACAATCCTGAGCACTTAAAGTAGGCCTGGCTGTAGCTTCTATGATGTCTTCTATGATTTGGACATGACCGGCTATTTTAGGATTGGCAGAAATCATCAATGCTACTAGTCCAGCTACGTGTGGGCCCGCCATGCTGGTGCCCGAAAATGCTGCAAAACCACCATTTCTCAATACTGACCGCACTCCTACCCCGGGAGCTGTGACATTAGGTTTGAGTCTAAAGCTACTATCAATAACTACCGGCCCACGACTGCTAAATCCTGCAATTTCATCCAAAATATTGGAAGCACCTACAGAAAATGAAGGCTCAAAAAATGCAGGTGGACCAGTCACACTACCACATCCTTGACCACCACTGTTACCAGCAGATACAACGACGACTACACCGGATGCTTTCAGGTTTTTTACGATTTCTTCCATCAGTTCAAAATTAGAAGGGTTACAACCTTCTTCGACGGAGCAATACCAAGAGTTATTGATGACGTGTGGTGCTTTTGTAGGATCAGGATTTTCACCCTTGAGATCATAAGGAGCCAAAAACCATTCAAAACAGTCCATATATGATGAAGGCTTTCCCCATCCACGATCCATATTGCGACATGCGATCCACTTGGCACCCGGTGCTACACCTATGACATTGGCAGTATCCTGACCTACCATCGTCCCCATAGTATGTGTACCATGATTGTTGTCATCACAAGGTTCTTGCACATTGTAGCCACAAGGATTGAGCAAGGTGTCTGGAAATTGTCTGGTTTTGATGGCATCATGCCAATGATAGTTATGATCTACATTTGCACTATCTTGGTATCCGGCATATTTTGTTTTTAAGGGACTTACCTTCCATTCGTATCCAGTATCTTGACCACCAACGACGACGCCTTTACCATCAATACCTTGTTGCCAGATACTGTCGGCTTTGATATTTTTGATGCCCCATTCAGGTTCTGGATTTCTGAGCGAAGTACTCCTTTCTATAAATGGTTCTTCCAGCATTTTAAAAGGCTGATTGTCTATAATTCGAGCTACATCACTCCTGCGTGCCAAGATTTCCATAGTAGCATAATCAGAGTGGACCAAAATGGCATTGGTAACATAAAAACTTTGATAAAATACTCGTCTATTCTTTAATAAAGTTATAATCTCCTTTTGACTATTTACTGCCTTGGACTTTAACATCAGAAAAACATAAGTCGCCTTTTGATTTTTGGTAGCCAACGGCAAATTGCCATCAAAACCAATGCGATCTTTCATCCAAACAATGTACTCCAACGTATTTTGCTGTTCATATTTTTGCAATAAAGAAGCATCTACCTTGGTTAAGGTATTAGGATCTGTAAATGCAAAAAGTGCAACGGTACATATGAAAAAGAATATAAAAAAAATACTTCTCATGATACTAATATTTTGGATGGTCAAAGATATATGAAAAATATAATATGTATGGATAAGAAATGCTAAAATGTCGGGAAAATAGCCATTTGAATCATTAGAAGGATCATTTGCTGTCTAAGGTTATAACTTTTATAATACTTAATTAAAAAATATATCCTACTTTTGCACTCTTAAAACATTAACATTTTGAAGAGGAGCACCATTGCCATACTTACTATAGTGATCATCTTGATCATAGACCAGATTTCCAAAATCTACATCAAAACGCACTTAAACTATGGTGAAGGCTTTGATATTTTGGGCCTGAGTTGGGCTAAGATTCACTTTGTAGAGAATGAAGGCATGGCTTTTGGGATGAGTTTTGGTGGCCTCAAAGGTAAATATATTCTAAGTATTTTTAGAATAATCATGACCGGATTTCTGATCTACATCCTTTATAATCTCATCAAACAAAACGAGCCCAAAAGCCTAATCGTTTTCTTTAGCTTAGTCATTGCTGGCGCTATTGGGAATTCAATAGATGGGCTTTTTTATGGAATTATCTTTAGCGAATCACATTACCATGGCGGTATAGCTACGATGTTTCCCCCAGAAGGCGGATATGGTAGTTTCCTTACAGGCAAGGTCGTAGATATGCTATATTTCCCTATGGTAGATACCGTGCTTCCTGAATGGGTTCCTTTTTGGGGTGGTGAGCGCTTCGAATTTTTCAGGCCTGTATTTAATGTTGCTGACTCTGCCATTACCGTTGGTGTGGTGTTGATATTACTTTTCAACAGACAATTTTTCCTAAGTGATGGTCAGAAAAAGATAAATCAAAGCAGCCCAATTCCTGATCCTTTGGATGCTTAATCCAGTTTTTGTATTATCTATTTTCGTATTTCCCTACTTTATTCCTTCATACTTTTCTCTAAGAATCGGATTGGTTTCGTTAGTAGCTACATTGAAGATCATCATAGAAACTTGCTGAAGTAAATCTTGGGCTAAATCATCATTGGAACGCTCTGTAAGGTCTTCGGCTATTTTGATCAGTGATCCCATAGCAAGATATTTCCTAAACATATTGCCATCTTTTTGCGATGCAATTTTTTGAAGATGTTCAGCTGATATCTCTAAAACGCTTAATTTCTTACCTTGTAAAAACTCTTGATAACGGGTATAAAAATCAAACATGTAATTTACATTGATATTGGTTGATTTTTCCTGCAAATACGCCAGATTGGCTACCGTTGGCTCTTTCATCATGCCCACAAGGGTACTACACAAGAAATCAGACTCATCATTGATAAACCGTTGAATGTATTCATCATTTTTATCATCTTCCATCGCACCCAAAACTTCCAATGCCACTTGCAATACCGGATAAGCTTTTTCACTATTGATGACTATTCGGCAAATCGCTTTAGCATCAAAATCTTCCATATTGGCCAATCGGATTAAAGCTTCCTTCCGGACTTCGGAATGTGGGTCAGCAAGGACTAAATCCTGCAATTTATTGATGTAAATTTCACCAATGGTGTCTGTGATCTTTTGAATACCCAAGGTTCTGATGAAGTAGTAAGGATGTGTCAATGCTTGATTGATGTATTTTTCAGTATCATTATTGATATTACTGATCGCAACCACCTTGTCCATAAAGTAAGGAGAATATTGAAACTGTGCCTTGTATTGATCTTCTGTTTTGTTTTCATTGATCAACCCTAGCAATACATTTTTACCATCAAAAACATAGGTCACCGGATCATTTTTCAACTCTTCTATCAAAAATCTTTGTTGCTTATCGTTAACCACTATAGGATGATAGCTTACGCTTCCGTCTGCATAGTAAAGCGCCACATCTACAGGCAATCTGAATTTCTGATAAAAATTTTCTGGTGTCTTGGACATATCTGTCTCTACAAGAAGTACTTTATTTTCCTTATTGTAAGTGTATTTTACATCTATGAAAGGATGTCCTGTACCTAAAAACCATTGGTCAAAAAACCAGTTGAGATCTTCTCCGGAAACATCTTCGAAAGCCATACGAAGTTCATCCACTTCTACCGCAGTAAAAGCATTATTGGTCAGATATCTATTTAAACTTTCAAAAAAGATATCATCCCCAAGATAATTTCTAAGCATGTGTAGCACCAAACCACCTTTGTTGTAGCTATGGGCATCAAACATTTGTTCTTTATCACCATAATAGTAATGTACCAATGGATGCGCCGAGCCACCAAAAACCTGACTATAATATCCATTCATCTCATCCATTCTATGCTTCTCTGCTCTGTCTTTTCCATATTTATGTTCAAACCAAAGATACTCCGCATAATTTGCAAAACCTTCATTGAGCGTCAAATTGGACCAATCTTCGCAAGTCACCAAATTGCCAAACCAATGATGCATCATTTCATGTGCTACGATGTAATCATTGTCATTGTCTATCAACTCTCTTTCTGTCTTTTGCACAAAATCACCAAAAACTACGGCTCCAGTATTTTCCATGGCACCAGATACAAACTCTCTCACCACAACTTGTCCGTACTTTTCCCATGGGTAAGGATAGTTGAGCTTTTGGGTAAAAAACGCCATCATATCGGGCGTATGATTAAATATTTTTTTAGCGTGTTTGCCAAACCCTTTTTCCACCATGTAGTGAAGTGGAATGTTGTTCCACATTTCCATTTCTTCATGATATTCTCCCACGGCTATCATGGCCAGATATACCGTATGTGGTTTTTCCAGTTTCCAATGGTCAGTTCTCGTGCCGTCCGGATTTTTGATGGAGCTGATTTTTCTACCATTAGAGAGCGTATTGTATTTATCATCCACTGTAAGGATGATTTCTTGAGTAAATCTTTCATTGGGCTTATCAAAAGTCGGAAACCAACGGCTGTTATTTTCGGTCTCTCCTTGTGTCCATATTTGTGTAGGTAGATCAGGGTCTATGCCCAAAGGATCTATGAAAAACAGTCCTTTGTCAGAAGTGATCGCTTCACTACCTGATGTCAAATTTTCATCAGGCTTTGCGGTGTAAGATATATCCAAAATGAAATTTTCTTTTCTTTGATACCGTCTGTCTAGGACTACGGTCAGCTTAGTTCCGTCATATTTGTAAATTAGTTCCTTTTGAGTGTTTGCAAGTCTTACGTTATGAATATCAAAACCAACGGCATCCAAGACCAAACTATCTAATGGTTTAAAATAAGGAGTGATGGTCAAAGCAGCCTTGCCTAAAACATAACTCTTGGACCAGTCAAACTTCAAATCTAATTTTGTGTGCAAAATATCATATACTAATGTAGCTGATGATCTAAAAGTCTTAGAAGTTTGATCCGTAGTCTCTATATCTTCAGGCGTCACCACCAAAGTATCTAATAGTCTCTCTTCACTTAAATCATCACTAGCGCCTTCATATATGACTTCTTTTTTGGTACTACAAGAGCCCAGAAAAACACAAATAAGCATACCGTAACAAACCTTCCCTATATTGGCAATTAGATTTATCTTAAATTTAAGATGAAGCATGAAAAAAATTGTTTTGTAAATAAAGGTTGCAAAAGTAAAAGAAAAGATACTTTTTTTACTATTATTTGCAAGATATCCATGACAATTCAATCATTTTACTTAAATTTGTAGAGAATTAAAACAAAATAAATAATGAAAACACAAACGCCTACTTGGGCTATCGTATGTGCCATCCTGATGATGTTGGCCGGTGGCTGCGGCATCAAAAATGATATTCAGTATATCAATATCAAAGAAATGATGGCGATGAAAGATAAATTTCAAGACGCCATCCAGCAAAGTATAGAAAATAAAGAAAATGAAACTAGCATCAGTGATACTTTAAATGAAGCAAATGTCGAGTACACTGCTTCCGTTGATTCTTTAGAGCAAGATACAACTTTCGCATCTAAAGATACTGCCGTAGCATCCGATGAAATAGATGATTTTACTCAAAAAATGAAATCCATGTTGGACATTTCAGACGATACAATCCAAAAAATCATCTATATTGGCTATGCGGGACTACTTTTTTCCTT
This sequence comes from uncultured Aureispira sp., assembly GCA_964526715.1. Taxonomy (GTDB): domain Bacteria; phylum Bacteroidota; class Bacteroidia; order Chitinophagales; family Saprospiraceae; genus OLB9. The sequence continues at coordinate 29,898 of CAZGMB010000057.1, forward strand.
GCTATTCCTACTGGGTGGCTTGTTTTTACTCATTAAAAAAACCTTTTCGATCCAACTAGCCTATGTGGGCTTAGGTTTAAATATCATTTTTGCTATCACCAAATGGATCATGCTTTCCGGAAATGGTAACTTCCTGGTAAGTGTTTCCAATAGTATGTCTGCTGTTTTTTCCATTATCTTTTGCCTCATCATCATGATCGTCATCTATGCATCTGACAAAACCCATTATGAAGAGTTATGGACAGATTGAGCATTATTTGAGATTGTTAAAATGTATAATACATTGTCCAATTTATAATTCACCCAAACTTGCGTCATAAAATGCGTTTCTCAGTCTATAAATCTACCAATGACGATAGAAATTAGTTTTTGTTTGAGCGAAAGTGGGTTCGACATCGTCAAAACCACTTTCGCTCAAACACTTCCTTTATACAAGGGTCATATCAAACCATGGAGTGGTGAGAAACCTAATTTATGCGCAATTTGACAAAGAAAGATAATAAAATTTAGTTTCTCCGGTCAGAGACCGAAATATAGGAGTCTTAAAGTTATAAACTTTGGACATCCGTTAAGGTTTGGACAACATTAGAATTTACCAAAGCTTTTAAAGTCTTTGATTCGCATTTCTAGGTGAAACTTTGTTTTCAGTACCGCTTCTATTTGACCGGGCTTTAGCTCAAAATTTTCTACATCTGCACTTCCCAACCCTACCTTCATTTCAATATCGTATTTATCTTTGAAGGTTTTCAGTTGAGAATCTATATTCTTTTGGGCTTCAGAAAGAAACGACTGTACCGAAAATCGAAGTTTGCTTTCCAACTCCTTCCTGATTTTACCCTGTGCGATCCAAGCTGCGGCTTTATGGATGACATTTTTGGTTTTGATATCCATATCGACATCTTCCATGTAAAACTCATTTTTGACAGCATCATACTTAGGTTTACCTTTGATGATCAGTGTGCCATTTACGGTACCCGAGACATCACTGACTACCCTAAAATATTCATAATCACAGTTGGTTACAATATTGGAAAGTGTGATGGATTTGTCCCCTTCTGAAAACGTTTTACCATTGAGATTGGCATTGATTACGGGGTTGATGTCCATGGTTTTGATATCTGCAACTACCCTGAATATCGAGCTGTCAGGAATAGCTTCACTCCAGAATATTTTGGGCAATTTGTCGCTCACCTTTAACGGTGCAGGTTTATACGTGGTAAAAGTGGAAACACCTTTGATTTGGATCTTGCCCAAAGCTGAAAATCGATTATTAATGACCTTATTGAGTCTAAATTCTTCGGGTTTTATACTCAGCCAGGCACTCAGCGATGTATCCAATCTGAAGGGTTGGTCAAACATGGTCATATTTTCCTTCATCTTTGATTTCAATGTAAAATTATCCTTGACTGCCTGATCAATGGAAGTCTCTATCATGGTTTTACTTTTATTGAGTGCAAAGTTGGAGATGGCTTCTATAGGGATATTGAGTCCTGCAATGAACAATTTGGGTTTTTCTACCCACCGGTGGTGAGACAGTTTGGTCAGGGTTTTGAAATTCCAAAGGCTATCTATATCCGTGTCCGTAATAAAACTCATTTCCAAAACACCTTTTGCATTCAGATCGGTCAAAAATGTTTTTTTGGTGACTTGAACTGCGACAGGCACTATGACCAACATACTTTTGCCTTCGATTTCCACAGTAGCATCTTTGGGTTTGCTCAGAGATATCTTGACATCATACTCCGCCAAATCAAAACTACCTTTGAAAGCATCATTGATGGCATTGTTGAAAGTATCTTTGATTCCCGTTTTATCGAGTCTATAATTGATCACGAGGTCCGTTTGGAAATTTTTGACGATATTGGCTGGTTTTACAGCCACAGGTAATTCTTTTTTTGAACCACAAGACCATAACAACATCGTGAAAAGTAGTAATGAAATAAATAATTTTGGGTACGAATGCATCATATTAAAATTAAGAACACAAAGATAGGTCTAAATCCAATTACAGATATGAATAAAACACATATTTTTTTTTTAGTTTTATTATAGATTGATTTTAAATTTTAATTACATTTTATTTGTTTATATTTGAATAATCTATATTTTTGCCTTAATTTTAATTTATCAAAACAAGCACAAAATGAGAAACCTTTTGACCTTAACCCTAATCTTCTGTATATCAGTAATTTGTAATGCCCAAAAAAACAATGCTAATGTATGTTATGCTGCATTGACGTTGGATGAAATCAGAGAAATGAAAGAAATCCAGCATTACATTTTTACTGGTGCAGACACAACGGGGTTGAATGTAAAAGTAACCAAGATAAAAATTATGGAAGCTAAAAGGGAGATGGTAAAAAGACGCATTAAAGATTGTACTTCTCCAAATCAAGCTGATTGCTATACACAGTCTTTGGAAGAGATACCTGCAGTAACTATGAATATGTACACCCTTCCTGGCCCTGACGTGACTACAGAATACGAAATCAGAAAAGAAAAAGTAGAAGTCATCAGCAGACCTGCTTCAAAACCGGAGACTCCAATAGTTTGTGCAAAAAACAGAACTAAAGCATTGGTCACCAAAGTACAAAATGCCTTAGTAAAACTAGGTTATCCATTATCAGTCAATGGTATTTTGGATCAAGCTACGATGCTTTCAGTAAAGGATTTTCAAATCCAAAACAAACTAGCATACGGTGACTTGACTTTGGAAGTCCTAACAGCTCTGGATATCAAATAAGAATATATGCGACTATGGAAAAAACTTTTTTGGTTACTAATGACTTACTAGCATCTTCTGGAAAAAGGTTTATCAACTGATTAGTAGATAAAATAATAAGTTATTTACTGGTCTTAGGTCTGGTCATAGCTATTGGAATGGGTTTGGAATTTTCAGCATCTGGTTCAGACGCATATTTTGGAGCACTTGAAAAGGTCAATCCTATTATAGACAGGTTATTAACGCTCCTATTATCATTGCCATATTTTATGATTATGGAGCTGTTGACAGGAAAAACGATAGGTAAACTCTTAACAAGTACCGTAGTGGTGGATAGATTTGGCAACAAACCACAAAATTCGGATATTATCAAAAGAAGTTTTGCGCGTTTAATACCCTTTGATGCATTATCTTATCTTGGTACAATACCTAGATGATGGCACGACACCTTGTCAGATACTAATGTGGTGGAACAAAAAGCGGGTCAACAACAATTTAAGGGAATTGATTATATTTGCGGTATAATTTTTAGTGCAAATGCCGATGAATTTAGAAGTTTTAAAAAGTGTCTTACCAGAAGGTTTGCTTGACTATTTTGATATAGTAGATTTTAAAGAGTTATGGGATGTCGAAGTCAAAAAGGATTGTTTTTATATTTATCTAGACGAGAAAAACACATTACACTCAGTAGAAAATGCTGATGAATATGAATCCAAAGGATTTAGCAATAGGACTTTGATACCAAGATTTTCCTATACAAGGTAAAGCCTTATATTTAGGGATAAGAACTAGACGTTGGCGAATGAAAACAGACAAGTCATAGGAAATTAAAAATGATTACACAATTATAGCTGAAGGATCTTTTTTCATCTATTTGTCCGGGTTTGAGCGTGGTTTGTGCTCGGGAAATGTATTGCGCGTTGAACTGTGTATTCAAATCCTTCAGGGTGGAAGAGCATATGAAGTACTCGAAGAAGATTATCAAGCACTTGGAGAAGGTTATCAAGTAGAAGGTTATCAAGTACTTAGAGAAGCTTGTAAAGTACTTAGAGAAGCTTGTGAAGTACTCATAGAAGGTTATCAAGTACTTAGAGAAGCTTGTAAAGTACTCAGAGAAGCTTGTAAA
>CAZGMB010000058.1:0-32775 GCA_964526715.1 uncultured Aureispira sp.
TCACCCTATGTTAGTATATACCGCCCTTTCAGGGCTGTGGAAGTAGCGTGCTTTTTGACACAGGGCTTCACCCTATGTTATTATATACCGCCCTTTCAGGGCTTTTTAATGTGATGACTATTTTAAAGGTGGGTTTAGCCCCTCGTAATAAAGACTTAAATATCTCCTAATTCTTTAAATCATCTATGTCAAATTAATCAAGGAAACCTCCGGGTAAATGTTAATATATCTCCCCTGACTGCGTTGCTAAAATATTCTTTTTATCCCTGAAAGGGCGTAATATTTTAACGAAGGGTGTAGCCCTTCGTTAAAAAAACACTTAATTATAATGCCCTGAAGGTGCGAAATTAAAAACGACGAAAGATATGTTCAGGAGTATAGATTACGCCCTGGCAGGGCTGTGGTAATAGCGTGCTTTTAGACATAGGGCCTCACCCTATGTTAAAATTTACCGCCCCTGCCTGCGTTGCTAAAACATTCTTTTTAGCCCTGAAAGGGCGTAATATTTTAACGAAGGGTGTAGCCCTTCGGTAAAAAAAATACTTTATTATAAAGCCCTGTAGGGGCGAAATTAAAAACGACGAAAGATAAGTTCGGGAGTAAAGATTTCGCATCTACCTGCGTTGCTATATGGCAGGCAGGCTTTCAGGACTGTGGAAGTAGCGTACTTTTAAACATAGGGCTTTACCCTATGTTAATATAGATCGCCCCTGCCTGCGTTGCTCTATGACAGGCAGACCTTCAGGGCTTTTTAATGAGAAGCCTATTTTAAAGGTGGGTTTAGCCCGTGGTTAGAATATAGCCAGCCTGACCACTATGTAGTAGGCGGGAAGGGGTGGGTAAATTTAGAGGAATATCCTTCAACTCAAACTTATACAACCGGCATTTTCCACCTCTGACCTGCCCATTCCCTTTGAGCAGCGGTATCTTGATATGTCCATGCTAGCAGTCTACTGGATTTATTGCCTTGCCCCATGGGTATAGTCCGTATATGAGCAACACCAATATTATTTAATGTACTTTCAAACTTTTTAAGATTGGATTGTTTGGATACCAAAGTGGTAAACCACAGGCATGATTTTGAGTATAATTTACTTTCGTGGATCATGGTTCTGATAAAACGTTCTTCGCCACCTTCGCACCACAATTCGTGACTAGTGCCGCCAAAATTTAGGGGTCCGACTTCAATCCCTAAGTTTTTGGTTTTCCTTTCATTACCTGCTTTGGCTTCCTCAGCTGATGCATGAAATGGTGGATTACAGATGACCAAATCAAAATATTCTCCTTCTTTTATGATATTCTTAAAGACACTTTGTTGATCGGTTTGATGTCTCAATTCGATTTTGTCTTTTAGCACGGAATTATTGTCAATGATATGCTGACATGATGCAAGTGATACCGTGTCTATATCGCTACCTACAAAGTTCCATCCATAAGCTTTGCACCCTATGATCGGATAAATGCCATTAGCACCAACACCTATATCTAGACATTTGATCCCTGAACCGAACGGTATCTTACCGTAATTACTTTGTGACAAAATATCTGCTGCATGGTGGATATAATCCGCTCTTCCTGGAATGGGCGGACAGAGATATCCCTGTGGAATATCCCAATATAAAACATCGTAATAAGCCATCAAAAGTGCTTTATTCAGTGCTTTGACGGCATCAGGATTGGCAAATGGGATGGTTTCATCACCATATATATTTTCACTTATGAAAGGCGAAAGATCGGGATAAACTTTTTTGAGCAGTTCAAAATCATAACGGGTATTGTGCAGGTTCCTAGGGTGCAACTTTGACTTCACCGCTGCGTGAACCCTTTTTTCTTCAGGTTTATTTTTTTTAGATTTAGACATTTTGTCTTTTTTATGTTGGTTCACGGTATTATTATTTTTGATTAAACTATATTTTGAAAACAGATGTACGCTACCCTATGGCTTCTTTGATCACTTCAAATTCAAAACCTTTTTGGGCCAGATAGACGGTTAGTTTTTGAGAACGTTCATATTTGTTGGAGAACTTAGTGGTACGCTCCTTTTTTGCTATCAGCATTTTTGCGGTTTCCAGGTAATCATCATCAGGAATTTCTTTTAATGCTTCTCTTATAGAATAATCAGATACCTGTTTCAGCTTGAGTTCCTGCTTGATTTTATTTCTTCCCCAATGTTTGATTCTGAATTTACCACCAGCAAATGTTTTGGCAAATCGCTCTTCATTGAGAAAATTATTAACGATGAGGTCTGATATCAATTCTTCCAGTAAATCACCATAAATACCATGCTGTAACAACTTACTGCGAACTTCCTGATGACATCGCTCTTGGTAAGCACAATAACTCTGTATATTGAGCTTAGCTTCGTCAGCAGACCAATATTTTACTTTTTTCTCACCGCTTTCGTCAAACATGATTATCGTTGATAATAAAAAGGCAGACCAAAAAGATCTGCCAATAATTAAGGGTGTTAATAAGAATCTGCGTCAAAAGTAACAGACTTATTACAAACTTCAAAATTTGCAGATCACAAATTGAGCTTGTACTTAAAAATTTCTATCAAATCATCTTTAGGGTCATGATGATAGGTATGCCAACCTGCTTCCTGAGCACCCTGAATATTGGGCCATAAGTCATCAATAAAAATTGTTGTTTCGGGGTTCAGTTCCGCTTTTTGAGTTACATGATGATAAAAATTCACATCAGGTTTTTTAAACCCTTCGATATGAGAATAAAATGTTTGATCAAAAAAAACTTCGTCAAATTGTTCTATCTGATGATTTTTTTTCAAATCCTTCATCACCCATTCCAAATGCAATTCATTGGTATTGCTCAATAAATATACTTTGTAATTTACCTTGAGTTGTAGTAAAAAATCAAACTTGAGTGGATTCCATCCGATAAGCATGGCATTCCAGGCACGAATAATATCATACCCATGTGGCACTACTCCCTGAGCCTTACGTTGCAGATTCCAAATAAAAGTCTCCTTGGTGATGACTCCTTTTTCGAAATCTTCCATTACTTGCAGGACGTCTGCAGGAAGATGGTTTGGATCAAATGTTATACCAAGAATATGGGCCAAAGCGTCATAGGTCCTTTGGTAATCTATATCTAACAATACACCACCGAAATCAAAAACTATATTCTCTATGATAGGATGATCTTTATCCATTTATGTATTTATTTTTGGGGATAACTAATGCTGTTGAGCACTTTTCTGACCATAGCGGTATCACAAACGTTTTGTACCTCAATGCTTAGATTCTGCTCTTGTTTCTTTTTGTTCGTATGCTTAAAGTAAATGCCTGACCCAAGACCGTCATGAGTCACATAAAACTTGCATTGGAATTCGCCATCTTTCTTTACGGAGAAGTCATCTTCCTGATTTTCAGTGTCCTGAGTTGTAAAAAAAGGATAAGAAAATGACCGTTTTCGAAATTCCAACTCAGCCATATAATTGCAGGCAGTACAAGGGATAAATGGTTTGGAACTGGTCTCGGACATAGGTATCACCTGAATAATATCCACTGAATCAATAAACATTTTGTAAAGTTTTTCATCTATGTGCAGCTTTTCAAAAAAGACTGTGTGATACTTACCTTTAAATGCCAATGCAAATTTTTCTGTTTCCGTCAGCGGCCCGGAATGAGCTTGAATTCCTTTTGTGTATTGCAAAGATATCGTACCGCATTGGAAAACGCCCATAGATTCATTAGATCTTTTTTTATCGCACTTACAATCTTCTTGTATCAAAAATGGTAAGGCCCTAGTACTGAAACGCCCTGGTCTCTGACAAGACAGCATTGCCAACATTACCGATAAAAACAATAAAAATCTATACATCTGACGAGAAGTGAGTCATTTAACTAATCAACTAAAAAAGCAAAGGTAGCAGATTGAAAGGGAAAATCTTTAGTTCTCCTGAAGATTTCTGTTAAAATCAATACCTTTGACGCTTAATAAAATATCATCTTATGTATCGCTATCTGATCAAGCCCTTTATGTTTTTATTGGATCCTGAAAAAGCGCATCACTTGACCATACTATTGTTGAGAGCAGCATTAAGCTTTCCTGGGGGCAGATGGTTTTTTGATCAACTGTATAACGTAAATGATCCTAGACTGGAAAGGAAAATCATGGGACTGACCTTTCCCAATCCGGTAGGCCTTGCAGCAGGATTTGACAAAGACGGTAAATATTACGAGGATATGGCTGCGTTGGGTTTTGGTTTTATAGAAATTGGAACGGTGACACCACTACCACAAGCTGGAAATGATAAGCCAAGACTGTTTAGATTGCCCCAAGATCGTGCTCTGATCAATCGTATGGGATTCAACAATGACGGTGTGGATGCGATGGTAAAAAGACTGAAAAACAGAAAAAAAACAAAATTAATCATAGGTGGTAACATCGGAAAAAACAAAATTACGCCCAATGAAAATGCCGTAGATGATTATATGAAATGTTTTGAAGCGTTGTATGATCACGTAGACTATTTTGTGGTCAATGTCAGCTCACCCAATACGCCTGGACTCAGAGCATTGCAAGAAAAAGAACCACTCACTGCCATCCTTTCTACACTCATGATTGCAAATGCGCAGAAGTCTCATCCAAAACCCATTTTATTGAAGATAGCACCCGACCTTACAGATTCACAATTGGATGATATCATCGAAATCGTCCAAACAACAAAAATAGCAGGAGTCATCGCTACCAATACGACTTTGGATCGAAGCATGCTAACTACTTCTACGGATCACATTGGAGCTGGCGGATTATCCGGTCACCCTGTCAAAAAAAGATCCACAGAAGTCATCAGCTATTTGTACCAAAAATCACAAGGCGCATTTGTGATCATAGGTGTCGGAGGTATCGAATCAGCTCAAGATGCTATAGAAAAACTCGAAGCAGGAGCAGCGTTGATACAGGTTTATTCAGGGATGGTTTATACAGGACCCGGATTGATTAAGGATATTAATGAAGCTATTGCTAAAGTATGATCAATGGTGTAAGTTTTACCCTTTTTTGTTACGAATAAAATGTGCTCCACCTACTAAAAATACTATATATTTGCGATTTAAAGCACATTTTATACAAAGCCACCTTTTATGCGTTTTCTATCGACATTTATTTTTGCAATACTTTTATTTAGTCACCCACTTTTGAATGCCCAGCCTGAAGCATTTACGCCTGTTGGTACGGGTGGTGGTGGTTATATGTACTCACCATCCATAAGTCCTCACAATCCTAATGAAATGTGGATAAACTGTGATATGGGAGGATTGTACAAAACGAAAGACGGCGGCCGTTTATGGACTCTCATACCTTACCAACAAAATGTAAGTACTGTAAAAGGAAAAATTCAATATACAAACGATCCTAATATATTGTACGTAGTCAATCGTTCCCTTGACCCAACACACACACCTTGGTATCAAGGAAGAACCATGAAATCTACTGATGGAGGAAAGTCATGGTTAGACATAGACCCTACAGCATCTGGAACACACAGACTATATGCCGACCCCAAAGACGCCAATCGCTTAATATTAAATGAATATAATGCACTTTTCATCTCCCAAGATGGTGGGTTATCCTTTAAACGCATAGAAACTCCGGATTGGGATTTGGTTTGGCTATCGGGTGTATTTTGGGATGGCAATGACATCTGGATAGCAACAGATAAAGGGTTATTGTACTCTAAAAACGGTGGTGCCAGTTTTAGTATCATTGAATTAGCAGGCCTGAGAGATGATGAAGGAATTTACCAAATGACCGGAGCCAAACAAAATGAAGTTGTTTCTTTATTTTTAGTGACTGCTGAAAGGGAACGGCTCCAGCCCTGGCATGAAGTGCTGGAGATTCAAGATGGACTTAAGGAGTTTTATGCTTTTAAACCGCACACTTCTCAATTGAAAAACATCAGAAATAATATATCCAAGGATGCGAAAATTGCCTGGATTGAATCTGCTAGCAACAATTCCGAGATCATTTGGGTGAGTGGTGATATTGATGATCTTCCGGTGATTTATAAATCCATTGACTCTGGCAACACGTGGCAGCAAACATTCAAAGTAGAAGGAAATGCCAATACCACTACAGGATGGGCTGGGGAATACGGTATTGTAAGTATGTATTGGTCAGGCGGTGTTTTGGGCATGGATGTAGATGACCTCAATCCAAATCATGTCCTCACAACCAGCGGGTTTGCCTTTCAAACTAAAAATGGTGGTTTGACTTGGGAGCAGTGTTACGTAGACCCAAGCTTTGCCAATGACACTGGTCAGCCTTCGGAGCAAAAGAAGGTTTATAAAAGCTCTGGACTAGATGTAACTACAAGCCATCACTTACATTGGCTAGGGAAAGATACGATTTTGGCATCTTGTACGGATATTGGAAATCAATATAGTGTAGATGGTGGAAAAACTTGGTCTTTTGATCTCAATTTGCGAACACCATGGGACAATTTGTCTTGGCCCAACTGGTATAGAGTATTATCACATCCTAAATCCGGTCGATTATACGCAGCACTTTCGGAAATCAATGATATGTATTTGGGATATAGGCTGACTGATGAAGCAGTAAAAGGTCAAGGAATAATAGTCTCTAGCGATGACGGAGGAAAATCTTGGGATACTTTATACAATTTTGGTCATCCGGTGGTCTGGGTGGAAATGTCTCCCCAAAATCCCGAAATCATGTATGCCAGTGTGGTGCATCATACCGAAGGTGGCGTATTTAGATCCCAAGATGGAGGAAACACTTGGACACAACTATCCATAGCACCGCGCACTGAAGGTCATGCATACACGATCAGGTGTTTGAAAGATGGAAGCGTTGTGGTGACATTTTCTGCAAGAGCACCTGAAAATACCAATAATCTAAGTGGTTCTAGTGGTGTATTTTGGTCGCCCAATGGTATAAATCAGTGGAGAGATGTGTCTTCTTCTGAAATGATCTACTATACCAAAGATATTACTATAGATCCTCATGATCCAGATCAAAATACTTGGTATGTGACCGTTTGGGGCAGGTTCAATGTGTTTCCTGGAGGAAATAGTGAAGGCTTGGGTGGCGTATACCGTACCAAAAACAGAGGGCTAAACTGGGACCGTATTTTGGAAAATGAACTAGCAGAATCGGTCAGTATTCACCCTGATATCTCAGATATAGCCTATGTTGCCATAGAAAATACAGGTTTGTATTTTACAGAAAATCTAAATGGAGAAAAGCCCATTTTTAAACCTGTAGAATCATTTCCATTCTGGCGGCCAAAGCGTATTTTTTGGGATCCGTATAGCCAAAAAGGGAACAGAAAATTATGGGTAACTACTATGGGTGGTGGTATGTGGTATGGTTTAGAAGCCTTGAGCAGTAGTACTGTAGATAAAACAATAACCAGTGATGTCCATATCTTCCCTAATCCGGCGACCCATATATTACAAATGAAAATTATAAACCCATCAGATGACTTAAATTGGGAAATACAAGATATCACAGGTAATAGTTTAAAAAAAGGCACGATTTACCAACATACTTTATTGAATACGGAAGATCTACCAGCAGGGTTATACCTGATGCATATTGAAGGAAAAGGAGTGTATAAATTTGTGAAAGGAGAATAAAGGGATTTGAATTCGCTGAAAAAATTTAACCTTAATCAATTAAGTAAAATTGGAATAACGCTTAAAATAAAAAATGTTGATTTTTTTCAAAAAACGCACGCCAATTATAAAAAACTTCTTTTCTTTGCACCATAATATTAGTAAAAATGATTTTTAACAATACAAATTGGTGGTGGCATATACAATCTTTCAGACCAGGAAGTTGAGTGCTCATCTATTGTATTAAACATAATAAGCGGCTTGTCAGATTTCCTGGTAAGCCGCTTTTTTTTTTAATATTTTTTAATTGATTATGATACGTATTCATACCCATTCGATCAAAATTCTTGCAGACCTAACCACACCGGTGAGTCTTTTTCTGAAACTGAGAGAACATTTTCCGGAGATCTTGCTTTTGGAAAGTTCTGATTATTCCAGTAAGGAAGATAGTCAATCTTTTATTTGTTTTGATCCACTTTTGACATTAAAAAACCTTAATGGACAATACCAAATCAAAAATCATGTAGATCATCAAGTATTGGATAATGTTGCTAGCAACGCTACAGATGCGATTCAGGTATTATTAGATGCGATTCACTCATCGCATAATGAGAACGAGCGGTTTAATGGTGTTTTTGGATATACGAGTTTTGATATGGTACAGGAATTTGAAGGGCTGACATTTGATGCAACAAAACCTAATTATGGTATTCCTTCTTTGAGATATGACCTGTTTAGGTATATCATCGCTTTTGATCACTTTTATGATGAGCTATATCTTATCGAAAATGAAGTCAATGGCCAAGGAAGTACTTTGGACAACATCATGAGTATCATCAGCAGACAAGATCATCAGACCTACCCTTTTAATAAAACGGGTCAAGAAAGTGGCAACATGACCGATGAATACTATCTTGATATCGTCAAAAAAGCCAAAGCACATTGTCAGCGTGGAGATGTATTTCAGATGGTACTTTCGAGAAGGTTTTCTCAGACGTTCCAAGGTGATGAGTTCAATGTTTATCGCGCATTGAGATCCGTAAATCCAAGTCCGTATTTGTTTTACTATGATTACAGTGGTTACCGTATTTTCGGATCGTCTCCCGAAGCCCAAATGGTCGTTCATGAAGGAAAAGCAGAAATTCATCCGATAGCAGGTACCTTCAGACGAACAGGCGATTTCAGTCAGGATCAGTTATTGGCCCAAAAACTCTCAGCAGACCCCAAAGAAAATGCCGAACATATCATGTTGGTAGATTTGGCCAGAAATGACCTGAGCAAAAACTGTGTGGAAGTGACCGTTTCTAAATACAAAGATGTGCAGTTTTTCAGCCATGTCATTCATTTAGTATCTAAAGTAGTCGGTAAAATCAAATCTGGCATCTCTGGCTATCAGATATTTGCAGATACCTTCCCGGCAGGTACTTTGTCAGGTGCTCCTAAATACAAAGCACTCCAACTCATTGATGCGTATGAACCCACTTCACGATCATTTTACGGCGGCGGCTTAGGCATCATCAAACTCAATGGAGACCTAAATCATGCGATCATCATCAGATCATTTTTAAGTCTTAATGGTCAATTGCATTACCAATCCGGGGCCGGTATCGTCATAGATAGTGTACCCGAAAGTGAGCTCCAAGAAGTACACAACAAACTTGCGGCGCTAAAGAAGGCGATGGAAATCGCAGAGAATTTGTGAATTATACGAAATAACCAAAATAATGTCAAAAGCCAAATCGATAGCATCTGCTTCAAAAGAAAAATAATTTCAATTATTCATTCACCCATTCAATCATTTTTTCATGAAAAATATAATCATCATCGACAATTACGACTCTTTTACTTATAATCTTGTACATCTCGTCAATGAAATTATAGCTGGCGAAGTCACCGTTTGGCGCAATGATCAGTTTGAGATAGGAGCATTGGAAGCATTTGATTATATCATACTTTCGCCGGGACCAGGAGTACCGGATGAAGCAGGCCTGCTCAAAGAAGTCATCAAGACCTATGCTGCTACCAAAAAGATATTTGGCGTTTGTCTGGGATTACAAGCTATTGGTGAAGTCTTTGGCGGAAAGCTAAAAAATCTATCCAAAGTATTTCATGGCATGAAGACTCCAATGACACAAACCGAAAATCCAGACCCCATTTTGGAAGGTATCGAAAAGACTTTTGAAGCAGGTAGATATCACTCCTGGGTAATTGATAAGACAACGTGTCCAGAAGCATTATTGGTCACCGCCGTAGATCAAGATGGCGAAATTATGGCAGCAAGACATAAAAAATATCAAGTTTATGGCGTACAATTTCATCCCGAATCCATCATGACGCCTGACGGCAGGACGATGTTGAACAATTTTTTAAATATTAAGTAATTTGGATAATAATATTTTAGCCACTAAGGCTCAAAGACTCTAAGTAATTACAATAAAATAACCGTAAAAGTTATTCAGTTCCTAAAACAAACAACTCAACAAATCAATCAACTCAACAAATCAATCAACTCAACAAATCAGCAAATAAAAAATGAAGCATATACTTAACCAACTCTTTGACCATCAAAAACTCTCCAAAGAACAAGCGCGGGAAGTACTGATCAACATTTCTCAAGATAAATATAATCCATCCCAATTAGCTGCATTCATCAGCGTGTATCTCATGAGAAATATCTCAGTGGACGAGCTGAGCGGATTCAGAGACGCCCTTTTGGAACTATGTATCCCGATAGATTTTGAAGGAAAATCGGTGATAGACCTATGTGGTACGGGTGGAGACAGCAAAAATACTTTCAATATTTCTACTTTAGCATCTTTTGTAGTAGCAGGCGCGGGATATCATGTAGCTAAGCATGGCAATTATGGTGTTTCTTCTGTTAGTGGTTCGTCCAATGTATTGGAATACTTCGGTTTCAAATTTACCAATGCTACTGATACGCTAAAAAAGCAAATGGATGCTGCAAATATTGCATTTCTTCATGCGCCACTTTTTCATCCAGCATTAAAATCAGTGGGTCCTATCCGAAAGGAATTAGGTGTGAAGACCTTTTTCAATATGCTCGGCCCATTGGTCAATCCTGCCAAACCACAATACCAAAGCGTAGGTGTATTTTCACTAAAACTGGCTCGACTTTATCAGTATATGCATGAAGCTTTACACAAAAAATACGCCATCATTCATGCCACAGATGGTTATGACGAAGTTTCACTTACCAGCGAAGTAAAACTGATCACCAATAAAGGCGAACAATTGGTCCAACCCAACTATTTTGGAATGCCACAATACCGACAAGAAGATATATTTGGTGGAGAAACCGTAAAAGAAGCCGCTGAAATATTTATGAATATTCTAGACCAAAAAGGTAGTCAAGGACAAAATGATGTGGTTACGGCCAATGCAGCGCTTGCTATTCAATGTTTTGACCAAAATAAAGATATACAAACTTGTGTTGGAGAAGCCCAAGAAAGTCTGATGACTGGCAAAGCTAAAATGTCTTTCGAAAACCTGCTAAAAACATCATTATGAACATTTTAGAAACCATCGTCAAGCGAAAAAAAGAAGAAATAGCCCTTCGTAAAAAGAATGTTGCCGAGAGTCAATTATATACTTATGATTTGTTCAAAAGAGCGTGTATCAACTTTAATCAAAGCATCATAAACGGAAGTGGTGTCATCGCAGAATTTAAACGAAAATCACCATCCAAACCAACTATAAACATAGGCGCATTAAGTACAGATATCGTACCTGCATACGCCAAAGCAGGCGCATCTGCTGCTTCGATTTTGACGGATATCGATTTTTTTGGCGGAGATGACACTCACCTGCGGGAGGTAAGACCTGTAGTAAATATACCTTTGCTCAGAAAGGATTTTATGGTCGATCCTTATCAAATCATCGAAGCTAAAGCGATTGGTGCTGATGCTATTTTATTTATTGCAGAGATATTGACAAAAGCAGAAATCAAAGAGATGGCTACTTTGGCTACAGACTTAGGATTGGATGTACTTATGGAAATACATACCGCAGACCAAATCTCAAAATACCACGATACTATCCGAAATATCGGTGTCAACAATCGAAATCTGAAGACCTTTGTGACGGACATACGATACTCATTGGACATTTTCCCTCAGCTACCACAAGATACAGTCAAAATTTCAGAAAGCGGTATCGATGATCCCAAAACAGTTATAAAACTTAAAGCAGCAGGCTATCAGGGATTTTTGATTGGAGAGAACTTCATGAAAACCAATAATCCCGGTCAGGCATGTGCAGATTTCATCCAAAAAATAAAATCTGAAGCATGATCATAAAAGTCTGTGGCTTAAAATATGCTGAAAATCTTTTGGAAGTGAGCCAACTCAAGATAGATATGGTAGGCTTTAACTTATACCCTTCATCTGCCAGATATGTGGATCAGCCATTGCCAGAAATAAATCAGGACATCCAAAAAGTCGGTGTTTTTGTAAATGCTACAACCTCATTTATAGAAGAAAAAGTAGAACAATATCAGCTAGACATGATCCAACTACATGGAGATGAGTCTTTAGATTTTTGTCGAGAAATTTCGTCAACCCTAAAACCAGTTATCAAAGTATTTCGGGTAGATAAAGATTTTGATTATGACCCAATAAAGGATTATGCTTTTTGCAAATACTTACTTTTTGATACTGCAACTAAAGATTATGGCGGATCGGGGCATAAATTTGATTGGTCACTTCTTTTACAGCAAAATTTGGAAACACCTTTTCTTCTTGCAGGCGGTATCAGTTTAGAAGATGCAGCAATTTTAAAATCATTTAGCCATCCATCATTTGCTGGAATAGACATCAATAGCAAATTTGAACTCAGCCCTGGACTAAAAGATCCTACAATGATAGAAGATTTCATCCGTCAAATGCGTTAGACTTTAGTATATATTCTACTTATTTCAAAATTCAAATCAAGAAACCGGCTCCTATAAATTCTGAACACAGAAGTAAAAGAAGTTTATTATCTTTGCACTCAAATACATAAACAAATGATCTCAAAGCTCGTAACAGGTCCTGAAGACGCCCTAAAAGGCATTCAAGATGGGATGACCCTAATGGTAGGTGGATTTGGATTGTGTGGCATTCCTGAAAACTCCATATCATATCTTGTCAAAAGTGGTGTCAAAAATCTGACTTGTATTTCCAACAATGCTGGCGTGGATGATTTTGGGCTTGGTTTATTACTCCAAGGAAAACAAATCAAAAAAATGATATCTTCCTATGTGGGCGAAAATGAAGAGTTTGAGAGACAAATGCTCAGTGGCGAGCTTGAAGTAGAACTCATCCCACAGGGCACACTTGCTGAACGATGTCGAGCAGCACAATCAGGAATTCCCGCATTTTATACACCCGCAGGATATGGTACTGAAGTGGCTGAAGGTAAAGAAACTCGTGCGTTTGGCAATAAAATGTATGTCATGGAACAAGCTTTTGCGGCTGATTATGCCATTGTCAAAGCTTGGAAAGGTGACGAAGCAGGCAATCTGATATTTAAAGGTACCGCGCGCAATTTTAATCCTTGTATGTGTGGCGCTGCAAGAATCACCGTAGTCGAAGTAGAAGAATTGGTACCTTTAGGTTCTTTGGATCCCAATTTCATACATATACCTGGCATCTTTGTCCAACATATTTTCCAAGGTGACCAATATGAAAAACGAATTGAACAACGCACCGTTAGAAAGCGTGATTGATCACTTTTAAATATTAAATGGAGAAACAAAACTACAATACTAACCTAACAATTTTTTAGTTAAATCTTGAGTGATTATGGTGTTAAAATGCTCCTTGGTGTTGGGATTGCGTTTTAAAAACTCCTTCAATTC
Organism: uncultured Aureispira sp.; assembly: GCA_964526715.1. GTDB lineage: Bacteria > Bacteroidota > Bacteroidia > Chitinophagales > Saprospiraceae > OLB9. Next base: position 13,462 of record CAZGMB010000058.1, read on the forward strand.
CTTTTGATCCCAACACACCATTCTGGTCATGGGTTGACAATAAATATCCGCTGTGGCCAGTTTACCAGAATTAAAGCTAATTTCACCTATAAATGCACCATCGTGAAGTGTCACTTTTTTATCATTATCAGAAACTACATGGGCTTCTCCATTGTAAATTAAAAACAAATCTTTGACCTCTGTATTTTTCTCTATAATCCGTTCTTCTACTGAAAAGTCCTTCCATGAAGCCATTTTTATAAGCTTGAAAAATTCAAAAGTGGACAAAGAACTAAAAATACCTTCATACAGCTCCTTTTCTTCATTGCTAAAAACCACTTTGCTTTGAGAATAGGACAGATAGAGCAACATTCCCAAATTTAAAAATACTAAAAAAGCTTCAGAAATTATATCCAACCACATCGGTTCTACAGGAAAAAAATAGTAATAGATCACATAAAAAATAGAAGATACCGCGACGAAAATTCTAAGCATATAGATGGACTTAAAGCTAAATGCCAATATTGATGCACCATAAGCCAATAAATAAATCACATATGACAACCAAGAATCTCCCATAAGAAAAATTATATGCTTTTATTATAAAGTTTATGCATCTACATTCAAGAGAGCATGCAGCTGAATACACTGCATGGCTTCTTTTACATCATGTGTCCTTAAAATTTTTGCGCCATTTTGCAATGCCATCATATGCAACGCCGATGTTCCATTGAGCGCATCATCTGCTGAGATTTGAAGGGGTTTCCATATCATAGATTTTCTAGACAAGCCCACCAAAACGGGAACGTCCAAAACATTGAAAACATTCAAATGCTTCAATAATTTATAATTCTGATCTAAAGATTTTCCAAATCCAAATCCTGGATCAATGATTATATCTTTAATTCCATGTTGTTTGGCGAGATACACTTTGTGTTTTAAAGCAGTTAAAACTTCCATAAGTGTGTGGTCATCTGACATTGGATTATTTTGCATATTTTCAGGTATTCCTTTCATATGCATAATGATATAAGGTGTTTTGTTATTGGCCAAAACATCAATCATATTGGAGTCGTAGTCACCACCTGAAATATCATTGATCAGATCGGCCCCGTTTTGGATAGCGATCTCAGCAACTTGACTATGTAAAGTATCTACAGAGACGAAAACATCAGGAAATCTCCTTTTTATTTGCGATAGTACTGCGATGATTACTAAAGCTTCCTCTTTTGGATCAGAAATTTTTGCTCCAGGTCTACTGCTCATATAACCTATGTCAATGATTTTAGCCCCTTCGGATATCATCTTTTCTACTTGATTGATAATATCATCCATATCCTGAAATCTCGAACCCGCATAAAAGGAATCGTTATTGACATTGATGATGCCCATCACCACTGGAAGAGAAAGATCCAAAACCTTATCTTTACACAAAATGGAATGCTTCAAAAGATTAATTATTTAGTCAGATTTCAAACAATAATTAGGTAATCAAAGTTTAGTTGTAATAATTCATAATATCCAACATGCAAGATTTGAATGCAGAATATTGGGAACAACGCCACCAAAAAAATGATACCCCTTGGCATTTAAAGGATGTCTCCCAGCCATTGGCGAATTATATAGACCAAATAGAAAATAAAAATATTTCTGTGTTGATACCTGGTGCAGGCCATTATCACGAGGCAAAATACCTTTGGGAAAAAGGTTTCAAAGACATCACTATTTGCGACATCTCGCCCACCGCTATAGCCAACATTAAAGTTGAATTGGATGAATTCAAAGGAATCCAATACATCGCCGATGACTTTTTTAAGCTATCAGGCAAATACGATTTGATCTTAGAACAAACATTCTTTTGTGCCTTAAACCCTTCTTGCAGAAAGATATATGTAGAAAAGATGAAGGATATATTGTCCGATAATGGCAAGTTGGTGGGTGTTCTCTTTGCTTCTCCATTCGCTTTTCAAGGCCCTCCGTATGGTGGAGACATCCAAGAATATAAGGAGCTATTTAAAAACATTTTACATATAAAGATAATGGAATTATGTACAAACTCCAATAAGCCACGCATGGGAAATGAAGTGTTTTTCATTTGTTCAAAATAATTTTTTGTAAAATTTTAACATTTATATTTTGGTCAAAAACTCAAAAAAGTCTACCTTGCGCATTCTTTGTTAATGCAACATTCAAATTTTACATTTTAATAAAGTGATATATAAAACTTTGCTTTTAAATCACTTATTAATTTCAATTTTAATAAACCAGTAAAACCAATAGTATTTTGAATCTTACATCTTTAAAAACGGGTAAGCTAAAAAAACGACATTCAGATATATTTTTCTCCTTTATCATTGCAGCTGTTTTTATTTTTGCATATCACGCAGATAAAATAAAAACAGAAAAAATCGAAGAAAATCAAACAGCTAAAGGTAATTTGGATCGTTTTGGTTTTAATGTGGACTCTTTCTACATTGAAGAAAATACCATCAAAAAAAATGAAGTCTTTGGAACCATCATGAGTAGTGCAGGATTAACTTCTAATCTCATCATGCTTATAGAACATGAAGCCAAGGATATCTTTAATATCAGGAATATACAAACCGGAGCTAAATACCACGTCATCAAAAGACACGAATGTGATGAAACACCGGTTGCTATAGTCTACGAACCCAATAAATACAAATATTTGGTTTGTGATCTTAGAGATGAAGTTAAAGTAAACTTAGTAGAGAAAAACATTGAAGTTTGTGAACAAATCGTCAGTGGAAAAATCGAATCATCACTTTGGAAGTCTTTGGAGAATGAAGGTGTGAACCCTTCTGTAATTGATCTCATGGAAGAAGCCTTATCCAGCTCCGTAGACTTTTATCATACTCAAAAAGGTGACCAATTCAAACTTATTTTTGAAAACAAATATATTGATGGTGAACTGATTGGCATGGGAAGACTTCTTGCTGCGTGTTATATCAATGACAAAGGTGCGAATTATTCCATTCTTTATAAATCTAAAGCATACGAGGGATATTTTGATGCAGATGGCAGACCTGCAAGAAAGGCTTTCTTGAAAGCACCCGTAAAATTTTCTAGAATATCTTCCAATTACAACCTGAGAAGATTCCACCCTATCAAAGGAAAAACCATTCCACATCTTGGTACAGACTATGCAGCACCATATGGCACAGAAATTAGATCAGTTGCAGATGGTGTAGTCACTGACGCGACTTATGGTAGTGGAAATGGGTATTTTGTGAAAGTAAAACATGACAATATATACCAGACACAGTACCTTCATATGTCTCGATTTGCCAAAGGCATCAGAAGGGGTACAAGAGTTAAACAAGGACAAACTATAGGATATGTAGGTTCAACTGGACTTTCAACAGGACCGCATGTTTGTTTCAGATTTTGGAAAAATGGAAGACAGGTCAACCACTTAAATGAAAAACTCCCTTTAGCCCAACCAATGAATATGTCAGAATTACCTGCTTTCTTTGAATTTAGAGATCAAGTTTTGGATAAATTGAATAATATCAATCTTCCTTCAGGTGATCTTGCTTCATCTAAACCTTAGGTGTTTTCTACATTCTTGAATCTTAATCAGCCTTATTTATTTGACTGATTAAGAGTGAGAAATATCATCATTTTTTACACAGTTATCTATCAATTTTGAATAGATAGGGTTATTGATCAAAACTTCTTTATTACCAATTAAAACAATTTGTTCCTTAGCCCTTGTCAATGCAACATTGAGTTTCCTGTCTATGCCTTCATTAGACAAAGATACGAGCGCATCTAATTGACTTAACCGATTTACGCAAAAAGATATAATAATAATATCTCTAGCTCCGCCCTGATACCTTTCTACCGTGTCAATAGTAATCTTAGAAGTAATCTCAGTAGGCAAAACTTCCAACTGCTTTTTAATCATAGCTATTTGAGCCCGATAAGGTGTAATAATGCCAATAGAATGATTATCAAGGGATTTCTGCATATTTTTGTATATCGATGCCAAACCAGAAACCACTTCTACTACTTTTAATGCTTCAAAAATATTGGTTTTCCAATTGGTGTCTTCATCAACGGGTGTATCTATAAATATTTTCCTATGGCACAAGCTGCTATGTTTTCCCGATGCTGCAATAAAATAAGGAGCAGATTGTCTTACAAGACCTGGCAGTAAGCTCAATTGATTTTCATAAAACTCTTGGTTTACAAAGGCCATCAAAGACTCGTGCATCCTGCCTTGTTCATGCAAAATTCCATAAGCATGATCCCATTTATTCCTTCTACATTGAAAATACAATCGTTCAAAAAGGGAAACCCGCGTATCCTGGATGCCTATTTCTAATAAATTGTTGTCAGATATATTACTAGAGACGCCATCTTGAACTACTACGGCTGGTAACTGTTTGTGATCACCAATAAGTATAAAACGTCTAAAATTGGATAACAAACCGCAAAGCATAGGCTCCAAAATCTGGGATGCTTCATCTATAATCACTGTATCGAAAGATTTTAATTGAAATAATTCAGGCCTTCCTACAATACTGGAAACCGTGCTGATATAAATTCTTTTTGAAGTCAGCATTTGAATGATTTCGCTCCTGGTTTGTGCTTTAGCTAAGGTTTGGTCTAATAAATGATTTTGATATTTTTCATCGGTGGCAAGTCGGCTTCCTATCCTTAAAAATAGATGGTGAAACTCCTCACCCAAACTATACACAGCATCACAGATTTCATCTACGGCTCGATTTGTATAAGCTAATAAAAGAATATTCTCTTTGGTATTACGATATAGATGTTCAACCAAATTTTTCAGCATCACACTCGTTTTTCCAGTACCCGGAGGACCCCAAAGCAAAAAGTAATCTTTGGTTTGGACAATCTTTTCTAGTAACTGCTTTTGGGTATCAGTAATACCATTTGCCCAAGCTGTAATCTGATGATTTTCTTTAATCCTAGGCTGGATGCGTCCCAAGATCAAATTCCTGTACTCCTTTTGTCCAGCAGCAAAACCAAACAGATTCTTATACATAGCATTAAATCCAGAATCTAAACTATCCAGCTCCAAACTCCATAAACCCGTTTGTTCAAACAACTGCTGATTGTATTGCTTACTTCTTAGCTTTATCTCAATGCGAGTAGAATTTACACTAACTATGGTGCACTTAAAAATTTGGTTATGGAGAACGGCTCTATATCCGTCAGCTGATTGAGGATACAATACTGCGATATCCCCTACCCTAAAATTGACCAAAGTATCGTCATCTGATGACCTTTCAAAACCCAAAAGAGCATCATCATCTTGGGAGGCATTGGCTTTTAATTTTAATTGGGTCAAAATAGCAAATCGATCCTGTTTTTCTTCTATAGATTCAAGCCAAAGTGCCGCATGACCATTGGATTTATTGATACCATGTTCCCCTGTTCTTGACAACCCATGTTCTCTGGCAACGAATCCACAAAAATGATTAAAATACGATCTTTCAATATCATCAAGAGTACTATACACATTATAAAATGTTTCTATATCTTTTTGGTTAAATCCCTTGAGCCTAGTGAAATTTTCCAATTTAATATATTTAAAAATGCTGGGATCTATGTGAACATTTTTTAATTTTTGCTCTATAGCCAAAAGGTCATTTCTGAGTTTTAAGGCTTCATATTGCTGTTGGCGTACAGGTGGGGCAAACCTTAGTGGTTTCTCAGATTCTTTGGAATATAAAATGTAATTAAATGACTTGGTCTTAGTTTGAAACGTAGATTTTATCATCAAATCGTATAGGAGTGTTTGTATATAATGACTAGCATTGATGCCGTATACGTTTGGTTTAAATGTTTTCCCACTTTTTAGCTCAATGATATCATAAGCAGGAATATTACCAGGTTTTTGATGTAAAAGGTCTAATCTTCCCTGAATTCCATAATCTCTTGAGTAAAATGAAGGTTCTAAAAATATACCTTCTTTGCTAATTCCAAATTTATTAAACTCTTGATTTACTGTATAATGTAAATTAACAAAATGGTTTTTCAATGTATTGACCAAGTCTTTGACGTCGTTGTCATCCATCATAGAAAACCCTAGTGGATTCATTCTAAACAACTTAGGTAGCAATTCATTAAATGTAATTTTTTCGTTAGATATCATCTCGTCCAACATAAAATTGACTAAATTACCGATCATCAATGATGTAGTCGCTTCCGCAGGTTTAAATTTCGAAATCAGGTATAAAAATGGTTCTGCACCATATTCTTTAAAACATTCAGAAACAGAAGTCACATCCACCATATGATCAGGAAGAATGACTATACCCGTAGGCAAATAAACACCGTCTTCACGGATATCTGTATCGATAAAATTAATGTGAATAGGTAGTTTAAAAGTTTTCAGGAGTGAATCTATATTGGGATTAAAAAGTTCATTCCTATCATGAATGTCATACAGCGCTTTTTGCTCTATTTCTGGCTCAGCTTCGTCATAAAAGTATAGCATTTTTTGTTCTGGGTTTATCTCAAAAAGTACAGCCTCAATAACGGTCTTAAATCCTTTAATTTTATCTTTTGCTTTTCCAAAAAAAGTGGCAATATCTGGTGATAATACCAAAAATGAAGAATTGACTTCATGTTTAAATATTTCTTTAAGCAATTTGCTACAGATATATTTCCCCAAATGCTCAAAGTACGCTTCCGTGTCTTTTTTTATAATACCTTGTTCATGCGCTTTTCTATATACATGCGAAAGATGCAACATAGAAGACGACAACTGATATTTTACACCGACAAATGCCAATCTCGAAAATAATGTTGTAAAATTTAGTCTGTCGTCCTGCGTAGCTAATTCTAATATAAATGTGAATACTTCAAACCAAGCCTTGTTCTTTTGAAAAGGAGACCATGAGTCATGGCTGTCTATCCTGACAATCTGATTTCCAAGCGCTGTGATGTGATCTACTCTTTCCATAAATTGTAATAAGCGTGTAAAAGTAATAAAAAAAAGCAAAACGGATCAAAAAAACCTTATAAAGGGAGTTGCTCTTCCATATGAAAAAACAACTCCCTCAAATGCCGAAAAAAGGTGGCACAACTTAGTTATTATTTGAAGATGAAGTTCTGCTAAGTTTGTAAAACTCATTTACGATCACTTCAGTAATGTATTTGGTATTTCCTTCTTTGTCTTCATATGATCTGTTGCTGAGTTTACCTTGTACAGCAATCTCATTTCCTTTGGACAAAGTCTCTGACATGAGTTCAGCAGTTTTGCCCCAAGCCACCAAATTATGCCATTCGGTTTGTTTGACTTTTTCACCTTTGTTGTTCGTATAATATTCATTGACTGCTATAGCGATTGTTGCTTTCTTGGAGCCTTTGTCATATGTGGCTAATGTAATATCCTTACCAATATTACCAATAAGTTGTACTGAATTTTTTAGTGTATTTGCCATGATATAAAATTTTACAATTATGAATTAAAAAATTAATGATGAAATGATTAAAAAGGAACAGCTTCTGCTGTATGGTTAGTGATTTTTGCAATTTTATAAAATTCTGTAACCACAATTTCAGTGACATATCTGGTGGTCCCTGATGTGTCAATATAGGTTCTGTTTGATAATTTGCCGTGTATGGCTACTTCTGTTCCTTTTTTGAAACATGTGGCAATTTCTTCAGCTTTTTTGCCCCAAGCGATGACTTTGTGCCAAGCGGTTTGCTTTATCTTTTCTCCTTTTTTATCGGTGTAAGATTCATTGGTGGCGACGATGGCAGTTGCCTTTTTGTTTCCGTTTTCAAAAGAAGTAAGTACTACATCCTTACCTACATGACCTACGATTTGAACTGAATTTTTTACATTGTGTAACATAATAATTAAAAATTTGTGAACGTGATGCATGGTGTTATTATTATGACATCACGATCGGGTTAAACAAAATTTTGATCTTCCGATCGATTGACGGTGCAAAGATGTAGGCAGTTCATTCTGCCATCCGTTTTTTATACGTTTATTTACGGTTTTAAACGTATCTATTCGTTTATAGAAATTCATAAAAATCATAACTAATTGATTTTGTATATATTACAACTTTACAATTACTGCAAAAAAATGAAGCTAATTTAAATAAATATAAGTTTATCATAGTATTTGTGTCCAAATACCCACAATATAAGAAAAGTACTTGGCTTACTTAATGGTATAAAAATCGAATAATCGATACAGAAAATGAACGATATAGCTATTGATATTGTATTCAAAATAGGTAAGGTCTTTGATTATTCAATTCTAATACCTTTCGCATTGTCTCGGGTTATTGATAAACCAACATTTTTGGATTTTTTGAATGTATGAGTGCACTCAATAAATATGTTAAAGTTTCGTTTATGTTATAACCAAAATGGACTTACAAAAAAGATTTTCGTCATATTTGTATCTAATTCAAATTTTCAGTATTAATTCTTTCGCAAATGAACAAGCATTTAAAGACACTATTAAAATTTAGCGGTTTTCTACTTATAGGCGTATTGATTGCCGGAGCACTTATTCCTTATGTATTCAAAGGAAAGATCATTGAATTTCTAAAAAATGATGTCAATAAATCAGTGAATGCCATTTTTGATTTTCATGATGCAGACTTGTCATTATTTTCATCTTTTCCCGATGTGCGAGTAAGTATTGATAGTCTTTCTCTCACAGGTGTGGATGATTTTGACGGTATTGTTCTATACAAAGCAGACAAAACCATGATTGATATCAATTTAACTTCACTTTTTGGGGACAATATGATACCAGAAATCAACAGTATCAGCCTCCAAAAACCTACGATAAACATTGTCATTTTGGATAGTCTTAGAGCAAACTATATGATATCAATGGACTCAACCGGTGCAGCACCTACGGAGACCAAATATAAATTGTTGCTTGAAAAATACGAAATTGAAGATGGATTATTAACCTATCAGGACAACACCATGAACTTATTTACCGTCTTAGAAGGTGTCACTCATTCTGGCAAAGGCAATTTTACTCAGGATATATTTGATTTGGATACCAAGTCAGCAATAGAAAAATTTTCAGTCACTTATGAAGGAACCAATTACCTAAAAAATGTAAAAACCATATTTGACTCTAAAATTAATGTCAACTTTCCTGAAAACAAATTTACTTTTAATGAAAATAAGATTTTGCTCAATGAACTGGAACTTATTGGTGATGCCATGGTGCAACTTAGTGGAGACGATATCAATACGGACGTAAGTTTTAAAACAGCAACGACCAGTTTTAAAGCCTTGTTATCTATGATTCCCAATGCATATACTGCTGATTTCAAAGATGTAAAAACATCAGGAAATGCAAGTTTTGAAGGAAGAATTAATGGTACTTACAATGCAATAAAAAATATGATGCCTGTATTTGATATCAAAATTAAGGTGGATAATGGATATGTCAAATACCCTGCATTGCCTTCCGATATCAAAGATATTTTTGCAGATGTTGCCATCAAAACTACTAGACCTGACTATAAAGATATGTCCATACAAATACCACAGTTCAGGATGAAAATAGGTAATGATCCCATCAGTGGAAAGATCCTGGCCAATAATCTTACAGGGGATCAAAAAGTAGAAGGTAATATCAAAGGTACACTCAATTTGTCCAACGTAAAATCAAGTTTCCCCATAGAAGGTCTCGAAGAGCTCAAGGGTATGGTCAATTGTGACATGGAATTTAAAGCCAAAATGAGTGATGTGAATTCTGAAAACTATAGTGCTATCTCATTTGCAGGAAAGGCAGAAGCCAAAAATATCGTCTATCGATCCAAGGGTATGCCGAAAATAGAAGTGGGAAACGCTACCGCAGCTGCAAGTCCTCAGCAAATCACGTTTGATGCACAAGATATGATTTTAGGCAAAAGTGATCTGAATTTAGCAGGAAACATATCTAATCCTTTGGCAATGTTGTCTACCGAAAAACAAATAAAAGCATCGTTCACGGGTACATCTTCCTATTTTGATCTCAATGAGTGGATGACTGCCGAAACATCAACTGCACCAGCCCAACCGACCACAACTGCTATGCCTGATGAAAATCTGATTAAAAACTCCAATGTAAACCTGAATCTTAAGGCCGACAAGGTAATCATGAATACATTTACATTGGATAATTTTGCGCTGAACGGCAACTTAGCTGCCAACGCCATTGATATTCAAACTTTTAAGACGACTATCGATGGCAGTGATCTTTCACTTACGGGTACTATGGTCAATGCCTATGACTATCTCTTTAACAATGGTATCTTGGATGGAAAACTCAGCATGACATCCAATAAGTTGGATATGAACAAATTCATGTCGGCTTCAACTACAGAAAGCACAAGCACACCAATGGCTGTGATACCTGTGCCTGAAAAGGTGAGAATAAAGATAAAAAGTCAAATCAAAGAACTGATCTACACCAACCTAAATATGAAGGATTTTGTGGGTGATCTAGATGTACAAAACCAGGAAGTAGCTCTCACCGGTTTGAAAACCAATATTTTGGGTGGAACTTTTGCCATGGAAGGATTATATGACACTAAAGATATCCAAAAACCAAACTATGCGGTAAAGTTGGATCTCAGTAAATTTAAGTTTTCCGAAGCCATCAAAGCATTTGATATGTTGAAAAAAGCAGCCCCTGTTGCTGAGTATCTTGATGGCGTTTTTAATACCACTTTGGTCATGAAAGGTAAGCTAGGTTCACAAATGATGCCGGATCTGAGTACGGTAGACGCATCTGGATTTATAGAAACGATCAATGGGTCTATAAAAGGGTTTAATCCATTTGGTGAGTTGTCCAGCAAACTTGGTGTCAAAGAACTGGCCAATGTAACGATGGCGAATACTAAAAATTGGTTTGAAATCATCAACGGCACCATAGAGCTCAAAGAATTTAATAAAGTGATCAATGGCGTAGATCTGACGATGCATGGAAAACATGGTTTTGGAAAAGACATGGACTACAATATGGAACTGGTGATACCGAGAAGCCTCCTTAAAAAGAATAATATTACTAATGTAGCTGAATCAGGTTTAGGCCTGCTCGAAAAAGAAGCTGGTAAACTGGGTCTTAACATCAATCAAGGACCAAACTTGTTTGTAAACGTCAAAATGACTGGAAATATCAAAAGCCCTAAATTTAAAATCACTCCAAAAACAAGCAAAGGTGGAACGGTATCTGAAGGTGTGTCTGCAGGTGTAAATAGTGCTGTTGCTCAAGCTAAAGATTCGCTATCTAAAGAAATCAAAAAACAAGAAGCAAAACTCAGAGATACCCTTCAAAAAAGAGCCAATGAAGAACTCAATAAGGCAAAAAGCAAGGCTGAGAAGGAAGGACAAAAAGTCATAGACAGCCTCAAATCCAAAGCAAAAACTGAAGTCATCAATCGCGTAGACTCACTGACCAAAGGCGTCATTTCAGACTCCCTAAAGCAAAAAGCAAAAGATGTACTCGACAAAAAAGCAGGTGACGAAGTAGATAAAATCAAAGATAAACTGAAGGATTTTAATCCATTTAAGAAAAAGGGGAAAGGGTGATGGGTTTCAAATAAAAATGAGATTATTTTAAATTCTTTTTATTGTACCACAATTCATTAGTTTTCAGTATAAAAAAACATGGAAAGAGACAAAGATGTTTACAGTTTAAGTAAGGGTTATAGTCCATTCATTTATCAAAGGAAAAATGAACTTATTTATTGCTTTCCAGTTTCATCAGGGCATGCAGACCTAACCTTTGATTTCATTATTACTGAACTAGATTTAGAAGTAATAAAGCGCGATCAATTTCGGTTTAAGGCATTATACTTTGTGGTTTTCTATGAAGCGCAGTCCACCTTTGGAACTGGTCATTCTAATCCAAGACAATACACTATTGAAGAATTTGAATGTGCAAAAAACATAGTGTTATATCTACCAGAAAAGGACTTAAAATTATATATTAAAAAATTTTCTAAACAAAAGAATTTAGCTGAACACTACTTTCAATATTTCTCTAAAGTTATGTTTTCAAACGTTTAAAATAAAATAAACCTATATAAAATGTCAGCTCTACTAGTTATTGCAAATGGTTTGCAATTTTCATCTTGATTTTAATAAAAATATTTATGGCTCATTCACCAGACTATTGGAAAATATTTGATCAGTTCATTGAAGAATTAAATGCAAAATCACAAATAGACATTGGTATTGCATTTATTGATGCAAAGAAATGCGTAAATGGCCTGACTGATGGATGGTTTGATTTCAAATTTGCCATTGAAAGGGCCATAATAAAACATAAAAATACCCTAACAGCAGAACAAACTAATAATGCTAAATTTTTACTTGAAGAAGTAAACAAATATTTGATGAACAAATAGTAACATTTTTAATTGCTTAGAACACATTACTTTCAGGTATTAAGTCCAAATATTTAGAGTTACACCTCACTCCAAATTCACACCCGTCAGCGTTTGTTTGTATGCTTGTATCTTGCGGTCCATCACATAAAACCATGCAGGAGGCAATAGTGCCAATAAAACCATACCGGGATATCCCGTTGGCATCTGTGGGCTTTCGTCAAAATGTCTCAGCACCTGATATTTGCGATTAGCCATGTAGTGGTGGTCTGAATGTCTGGACAATTCCAACAGCACTACCCTACCTATGGGATGATTAGAATTCCACGAATGTATTGGCATGGTACGCTCATATCTATCACCTATCTTTTTACGTCTGAGTCCGTAATGCTCGATATAATTTACCGATTCTAGTAGCAATATTCCGATCAACGAACCACCTAAAAACAAAATAGTTATCAGTTTACCCACCGAAAAATAAATCACTAATACTAAAATCAACTGAAGAATCTGAAAGCGCAACATCTCATTGGATGCTGATATGAAGGGGATTTTTGCCTTTCCTAATCTATCTTTTTCAAGTTTCCAAGCTGAAATCCAACTACCTACAATGGATTTTACAAAAAAAGTGTAAATAATTTCTCCTTGTTTACTAGAAGCAGGATCTTCGTCTGTACTTACATTTTTATGGTGACCACGATTATGCTCTATAAAAAAATGCATATAAAGTGTAGTCAGCAGTAGTGCTTTACTCATCCATTGTTCGTAACCTGTCTGCCTGTGTCCTAGTTCATGAGCAGCATTGATACCCAAGACACCACAAGACAATCCGTAAGCCACTGTCATCCCGACCATACTTAGCGTAGATAAATCCTGAGCACTTACTTGATATAAAAACAGTAACAGCGTAAAATACTGTAAGGGCACCAAACTGTACAAAACCCAATCATAGGTAGCGTCTGCTTTGGCCATTTCTTCTTCTACTTCAGTGAGATTTTGGGTCGAACCTTGTGTAAATAATTCAAAAAAAGGCAATAATCCGAAAAGGACAAACAAGGCTGTAAATGTCCAAATCTCCTCTTGAAATAGTGAAAAAATTACTACTACAGGAGTGATGTAAACCAGGAGATATTTTGATTTTTTTATAGAAATGGCACTCATCATTAAGGATTTGACACAAATTTATATCAAAAATTCTATATCTACTGCGCTTCCTGCCAAAAATACGATTAAAAAGTGGTTATAATCCGACATGACCAAATATTTTAAAGGAGTTTTACATCACAAATCGTAGGACTTTAGGATCAAAACTCAAAACATCCTAAATCAGGAGTAGGTTTTCTGGGTTTTCCTAAGATATCCTTGATCACTGTGGGTATGGAGATACCTTTGCCCAAGGCCACGGACATCGTATCTAGTCGATAGTCATCTTTTCGCTGATTATTGAAAACGCGGTCATTATTTTTCAAATTGATACAGTTTTCACAAAAATCAAAAAAATTAGGAAAATTTTTAGGGTCAGTAAGTTCATTTACTTTTACAGCACAGTTGGTAAATTGATAATTAAACCCACCATCTTCTTTCGAAAACTTAGCTAAACCTATTTCATCTTTATCCGTTCCGGCAAAAATACAATTGGTAAAAGATGCATTTAGATCATTGACCCGATAACACGGACCACATAATGGATCTGTAGTATAAAAATCCGTCAAAATCACCGACTCATTTTGTCCTTCATAACTGCCTACAGTACAGTAATTAAACGTATAATTTCCACCGTAAGTGAGTTGCATACCGTAAGTGCTGTTGTCATACATCAGACAATTTTCCGCATAAATATTAGCATGTCTTCCGATGATCGCAGGACCACCTGTGTTGAATATACTGCAGCCGGATAAGCTAAGTTGGGCAAGTGAGTCCACTCTCAGGCCTATGATGGAGTTCTTTATGATGGTATGTTCCAGTACATGATTTTGGGACTCCTGCCAAAAAAGCAAACCTACCCACTGTGACTTTACATTTTCAAATTCTTTTTCCAAACGGTCACCTTGGATGATTACAGGATCTTCTGGTGTGCCGCGTGTCTCCAATGTTCCATTTTTCAAAAAAACTATAAGACCGTCATTATATATGGTATTGGTATCCCGTACGATACCACCGTGCACATACACTCTCGTACCCGCAGGCATGACTACTTTACAACTATCTACATAAAGAATTCCGTAAATTACATAGGGTTTGGGATCATTCCAAATACGCTCTCCAAAATCACATGAATACAAAAAGCCTTTTCCTCTTCCATTGCTTGGCGTGATATAATTAGCATTTTGGCCCCATGCTTCCAGATAAGCTGTGAACAACCGGCCATTGACGGATACGTCTATTTGATCTTCAATCACAAACGGCGAAACACTCAAAGGTTGGTCCGGATCTACGGTGACTTCCACAAAAATATAGATGCTATCATTTCCTGCTATTTCCACATTTTTCACCAACGGTCCTTGAGACCCATCCACATTGACTCTAAAAAACTTGTTATTTTTGTTTTTAAGTTCGAAATCGGCAAGTATAGGTTGGCTTCTTCGGTTATATACTTTAAAAAATCTAGTGGCTGACCCTATTGTGGTGAATACAGTATCAATTCTCAATGTATCCACTGAAAATGCAATTTCGACATCTTGACCTTCGTAAATTTCGTCGCGTCTGCAGGACTCAGCTATAAAAAGGATCGCAAAAAGAAAAATCCAGGAATATCTATTTGAAAAAAAATGGGTCAATAAGTTCATCAAAAAAATTGTGGTGCTAATAGTTGTTACTTAATGAATAACGCAATTATGTCTTATAATATTTTAAAATACAACATTGCATTATACATTTTCCCTGACGAGAGGACATGTCATACAATGTGACCCACCTCTAGCTCTAGAAAGTTCATTAGATGGCAATGTAATAATTGTTTTAGCTAGCGATGAAGGGTCTGTAACTCCTTCTGCAACGTCTGTCAAAAACTGTCGGGCATGTAAGATAGTATAACCCGCAGACTTTAAAGCCAACTCCGTTTTGGGATTCCTATCATAAGTAAGTGCCAATCCAGGCTTCAAAGCCACCAGATTGCAACCATCTGTCCATTGTTCGCGCTCTTGGTATGGTGTGACACCTTCTCCTGCAAAAATAAAATTGACTTTAGGATTAATTTCGTGTATGAAAAAATTCTTAACAGAGTCATATACTATTTCTGCCCCGTTTTTGCGATATACTTTAACATTTGAGCTGACACCATCAAATACTGTCGGCTTAAAACATACTACATCATTTTGATCAATAATGGTAAAAAGTGTATCTATGTGCATGCAGCTTCTATCTGCCGGAATATTAATCTGTGCTACATTACTCACCAGTCCTTTGGCAAACAATACGTCTTTGACACTCCTGATGGCATAATCGGTGGTTCTTTCCGAACAGCCAATCAATACAAAATCATCATTGAGCATCATCACATCTCCGCCTTCCATAGAGACAACTTCCCCTTTTTTGGACGGTGGAAACTTATCAAGATGGTTTAGATTGATGATTTTCCCTTGTCTATCCAAATCTTTAAACAATGGATGCGCATAAAATATAAATCTGGTTAATAAATTTTCTCTATATCTAGCTGACTTAGCCGCTTTGGTGATGATGATATGATCCTTGATGACCACCGCTATATCCCTTGTAAATATAAAATTGGGAATGGGGTCAAAATAAATATGGTCTTCATCCTGAAAGTAGCCTGTGATCAACAGTTTGGTTAGTGCTTTGGGGTCCAGATTCATAAAAAACTGTTTGTCAGATACGGGAAGCTCTTCGTAATCCACAATTTTATCTATCAATTCTTCTTTGATATCCGGACTAGCTACAAACCCTTCTTCGATCAGCCTTTGGGTATCCAAAACATTTTCTTTGCCCACGATGTGTTGCAAAACCCTGCGAAACACATCATGTTCTTCTTTCATTTGAGGCAAGTGCACAATATCATCAAAAAGTAATTCTTCAGCTTTTTTGGGTGAAATCCGGGCAATACCGTCATCCGGTCTGTGTATAATTACTTTCTTTAAAGTTCCTATCTCGGAGTTTACATTAAGCATAATATTTGGGTTTGGTTTCAGCGGCGAAGTTAATAATTGTACATCGAGTAAAAAAATCCTTGCTGTTATTTATATGAGATTTAAATTTTAAAGAGACCTTATCGTGTATCTAAACCTAAATCAGGGTAGTTGTGAAGTAGTATAATATCAATTTTCAAAAAGTATCACAAAAGATGCAAATCACAAATCATCCAACAGTATTGATCTATATCATCCTAAATCACGATTTTAGTCATGCTCATCTAACTTTGGTAACTGTTACCTTTGTTATGAAAATTTTATAAATCTAAACTTAATAAAATATAAAGACCATGGTGTTGACAGAAAACAAAGTTTATTTATCTGACCTTCATTTTGAACATGTACAATGGCTCAACGAATTGAGATTTTGGGAAGATGAAATCAAGTCATTTAACAAGAGACTGGGCGAAGTAGTAATCCGATATACTTCTAATGAAATTAGGGCAAAAATCGAACATTATCAGAATCAATTTATCCTTCATGACGAAGTTATTGACACCCTAAAAAAAGAAGTAAAAACTCATGAAAAAGCTATAGCCTCCTACGCAGAAGAACATCCCATTGCAATCAATAGGGTCCATTTTGATGACCACACCGAGCTGAGAGATAAAATGGATACACAGCGCAAAATCTATAATGAATTGAAATTAGGATATTTCGATTTTCTGAGCAAGATGATGTAATTTTTCATTTCATTTAACTATTGACGATTTCTGAGGGACATTCTTGAAGGGTGTCCCTTTTTCATTTTGATGATTCCGAAAATGCTCGGGAAAAAGGTGGAGTACTGCTAGCCATGCTCATTTTTTATAAGGTCTGTGATTCTGAGTACGAGAAAAAATTGTCCTGGTCAACATCAATCTTCGGTTATTGGGATGACCTCTTTTGGGGATTGTTTCTTCTCGATTTTTGGGTTTGCAGTACTCCGTACCAGGATCTCAAAATAAAAAACTTCAAAATTGTACGTCGTAAGACGATGCAAACATACAACATTACATATTATTAATAAACATAATATGTAAATATTTTTAAATTTTTATTTTTCGTATATGTATAATTATAATACAATATATGTAAAACATTCAAAAAGATTAATTTAAGATATTAATTGAGGTTAAGTTTGAGTTTGAGGGAAAGTAAATAATTATTCAATGTCAGGTTGCTTGATGGTATCAGGCCGATTTGCATCTACCCTACCAAATTCGTCCACGTAGATTCTGGCTAATATAAAAAATACAGCCAACATTAAAGGACCAAAAATCACCCCTATAAAACCAAACAAATTGATACCCATAAAGACTCCCAATAAGGTGATTAACGGATGTACGTCGGCAAGTTTTTTCTGTACCAAAAATCTGGCAATATTATCTACTGACCCAATCACGATAAAGCCCCAAAGTGCCACGCCTACGCCTCCAAAGGTGCCACTTACCACAAACTGAAAAATCGCCAGTGGTAAGTAAACGGCTAAGGTCCCTACGATAGGGATGACACTACTGATGGCCGTCAATATCCCCATCAAAAGGTACTCTTCCACACCAAAAATCCAATAACCTATGGTGCCCACTACTCCTTGTATTACCGCAACTATGGGAATACCCAAAGCATTGCTATACACCAAATTTCTGATCTCAGTGATGATTTTCTTCACATTGGCCGTTTTGAAAGGCACATTTTTACGAAGCCATTTTTCCACTTGTCTGCTCTGCACCAACATAAAATAAAGTACCAAATACATCAAAAAAACATTTCCCAAAGCTGAAAAAGTACCACCCAATGTTTTTTGTGCTATAGGTAGTACTTGACCTGAGATCTTCTGAACATTATCAGCATTCAATACATCGATTTGATAGTTGGTAATCAGATAAGCATGTATTTTATCAAAAGCACTATTGATGATTGTGGGATCTTGAATGACAGGACCTATTTTTTCAATAGCCACTGACATCATATAAGCCAAAGGTATGACCATGATCACCAATGATAATATCATCAGTACCAAAGCAGCTATCCATGCCGGCCATCTACGTATGATGATCAAATACTTCATCGGATACATCAATATAACATATAGCGTTATCGCTCCTAAGAAAGAGCCGACCATAAAATACAACTCTTTAATAATAATAAAGCCCAAAAAAATCAAAAAAGCCAGAAAAAATAGCTGACGTATTATATTTGGATGGATCTGAAATCTGGAAAAAGCTGACTTTAATGCCATAAAACAATAATTATTAAAATGCAAATATATATAAATTGTGTAACTATGGAATTGTTAAATCGTGGAATTTCTGAATTCAAATTTGCTGTTGTGTTTTGGAGTGACTAGGTTCTGATCTGATGTACGCAGGTTATTAGTCTTCTAAATAAACCTTCGGACATTTGTGAATCACTTTAAAAAGATTGTACATTCTAAACCATGCTCAGCTAAACCGAAGCCACATTGCCAATTCGGTGGCTGAGCGCCGTAAAACAGAGCCGAAGCCACATTGAAGATTTGCTGACTTGGTGGCTGAGCGCCGTGCAACAGAGTCGAAGCCACAAGAGCCAATTCGGTGGCTGAGCGCCGTGAAATAGAGCCGAAGCCACAAGAGCCAATTCGGTGCCTGGGCGCCATGCAACAGAGCCGAAGCCACATTGAAGATTTGCTGACTTGGTGGCTGAGCGCCATGCAATAGAGCCGAAGCCACAAAAGCCAACTCGGTGGCTGAGCGCCATGCAATAGAGCCGAAGCCACAAGAGCCAATTCGGTGGCTGAGCGCCGTAAAACAGAGCCGAAGCCACATTGAAGATTTGCTGACTTGGTGGCTGAGCGCCATGCA
>CAZGMB010000059.1:0-23926 GCA_964526715.1 uncultured Aureispira sp.
TGGACGTTCAAAAGCAGCCAATGGACATTCAAAAGCAGCCAATGGACATTCAAAATAAATTTAATCCCGTAGGGATGTTATGATTATAACCAAGTCCCAAGGCCTTTCGGAAACCCTGTAAGGGTGACATTCAACTTTCTATCTATCTGGAATGAACGTTCATTCAATAGTCAATATTACTGCATTATTACAGAACAAAAAAAGCGAGACGCTTTTACTAAAAAAAGCTTAGCGAGGACATTAAGCTTAGCCTTAATATCTGCCCTTGAACGTTCAAAAGTCGAGAATGGACGTCCAAAAGCCGAGAAATATCAAATGAAATAAGTGCTTCATACCGGTCATAGACCGTAAGATATATTCCGTCAAAGTCAAGTATACTTTGACAAACAGTACACAAGTCGAGAATGAATATAAAAAATATGCTCAATTAGGCCAATAATACATCAATCTTAGGTACTACAACCCCTCTACCAACTCCGCTTCTTTAGTGATTTCCCACTTGGAAATGGCTTTCTTTTTTTCTTTATCTACATCCACATGAGCGTCGTCCTTAAGGATAAGTCTGAGGGAACTGTTTTTGGAAATGTAATTCCAAGCCCAATTGATGAATATAATGAGTTTGTTTCTCACACTTAATATGAGCATCAAGTGTAAAAACATCCAAACCACCCATGCAAAATACCCTTTAAATTTGACAAAAGGCAACTCTACCACGGCTTTGTTTCTACCTATCGTAGCCATAGAACCCAAATCATTATATTCGTAGTCCTTTGGAGATTTACCTTCTATTTGAGCCCATAAGTTTGCAGCGAGCAGTTTGCCTTGATTGATGGCAACATTGGCCACTTGTGGATGCCCTTTGGGATAAGCCGGAGTCTCCATATAAGCAATATCACCTATGGCATAAATATTTTCGGTACCCACCACTTTGTTTTGACGATTGACTTGGTATCGGTTGGTAGGCGTCATCATCTCCGGGTCTAATCCTTTGATGACATTGCCGGTGACACCTGCTGCCCAAATGACATGTTTACTTTTGATGACTTCGCCGTTGTTCATTTTTAGATTTACACCATCATAGTCCGTGACCATAACCTGAGTCTTGATGATCACGCCCAAATCCTGAAGGTATTTTGCCGAAGCTTGACGAGACATTTCACTCATATTATTGAGCGTGTTGGGGCTGCCTTCTAGCAAAATAATCTGCATTTTGGTAAAGTCGATTCTGAAAAAATCTTTAGGTAAGATATCCCTTTTGATTTCTGCAAAGGCACCTGCCAATTCTACGCCTGTAGGACCACCACCTACTACTACGATATTGTACAAAGCTTCCTTTTCTGCTTCATCTACATAGAGCAATTTCTCAAAATTCTCCAAAATGCTATTCCTGATGGTGATGGCTTGATAGGTGGATTTTAGCCCGTAGGTATATTTTTTGATGCTTTTATTGCCAAAATAATTGGTTTTGCATCCGGTGGCAATGACCAAAAAGTCATATTCAAAAGAGCCAATTTCTGTTTGTACCAGGTGATTCGCGCTATCTATACGCTCGACTTTAGTCATTCTGATTCTCACATCTTTTCTCTCCTGAAATATCTTTCGAAAAGGAAAGGATATACTCGAAGGCTCTATTTGCGATGTCGCTACCTGATAAAATAGTGGCTGAAATTGATGGTGGTTCAACTTATCAATGAGCAAGATGTCGAAAGCATTTTCCTTGATATTCTCAATGAATTGTAATCCAGCAAAACCGCCTCCGATGACCACTATTTTTGGTTTTGTATTTTCTGACATGACGTTTATCTTTTTGATGATGACCATAGAACGCCAACGTATTATATTTGGTTTTGATTATTGTGTTAATAAAAAACTAAAATATAATTTTGCATGAAAAACAAAAAACCGTATAAATGGAAATATTTCACATTTGGTAAGTAGGGAAGTTACATTTGTTCTATTATACCCTGTCAGGGCTTTAAAAATCCTTCCTTATGACACAGGTGGCCTGCACCCACCTTTAAGATATACCGCCCCGTTAGGGCTAATGCGCGCTAATAGGAAGTTTACCACGGCGAAGCCATAGTTTTATTAATGGGTTTGATAAATTAACTCAAAGCTATGCAGTTAATTTGGAACCTTTAGCTATAAATGAATAATCGTTTTTAGCCCTGAAAGCCTGCCTGCGTTGCTCTATGGCAGACAGGCAGGGGTGAAATCAAAAATTAATCATATGGGACAATCTTTAATTTAAAATTACATTCATATAATATTCAGTAAAAAGCACAGAGAACAACTGATTCACCCGCCAGTATAAGAATATGACGAAAGATATGTTTGGGAGTAAACATTACGCCCTGTCAGGGCTTTAATAATCCTTACTTATGACACAGGTGGGCTGCACCCACCTTAAGATAATACACCCCGATGGGGCTAATACTCTTTCCAATAAGAAGTTTACCACGGCGAAGCCATAGTTTTTTTAATTAGTTTGATAAATTAAATTGAAAAACTAACTTCTTATCACCTTGAAAACGGTGTTGCCAATTTTTAATAGGTAGATGCCGGCGACATATGCCGATAAATCCAAAGAAGTACCTTGTCCGTAATCTAAAACCTGACCCCGGATATCACTCAACACATATGGAGCTGCAATAGTCCACGAAAGCATATCTGATGTTGGATTTGGAAAAATCGACTGGCGGTCCGGTCTCGTATCTTGATTGGAGGATATCGCATCTTTTATGGTTACATTATAGATTAGGGTAAGTCTTGCGGTGTCAATGTCGCTCCTTTTATATATCAATGCTTGACGGATGGTGAAGGTATCCCCGTTTTTACATAAATCAGGGTATTGACCGATATTTACAGTTAAGTTATTGATGTTAATCTCAGCATACAAAAAAGAATTATTGCCCCACCGAGTGACTTTGCCTTCATCATCAAACCAATGCCCGGGATAAAAGGCGCTAGCATTCGCATCCAAACTTTCATCCGGATTGATGGCATAATACTGTATTTCATTGCCCAAATAGTTTCGTATTTCAGTAGCCGGCAAGGCAAATGCTTGTTCTATCAGCTTGCGGTCCAAAACTATATTTTCCGGTGTATAAGTGGCCCTAGGCTCCATGACGACTTCGTGGGTGAGCGTGATATCTTGTAGTGGGCCAAAAGATTTGCCCCATAAATGGGTATTTTCAAACTTGACCTGATAAGGCCATTGTTCATCATCAGATGGGTCATCATCCCACTCGTGTCTCCAATGTGTCTGCGGCGCTCCAGAAACTACCAACCACAGGTGCGTCACATTATCAGGACATAAAAAGCTTAAGGTTACCTCAGGTATGACTCCTTGGGTATATTGAGCCTGTCCCACGTCACTGTATATCCTGCTACCATCCTGCTGTAAGGCTACAAAACCAAATTTCCATCCTGCACGGTCTACATGTACCGCACGAAAACCACCTTGTCCCGCGATACCTTTGAAATGTACTTTTACTTCTTTGGCAGTCTCAGGTACCGTCAGTTTGATACTATTATAACCATAATTTTCAATACACAAGTCGGGTACAATCTGCCAATAATCATCTTCCACCGGATTCATCTTCACCTGTGGTCTGCTATCTATAAAATCTTTTCCAAATGTCCGCAATGCCGGTAGGTCCCACGTAGTCAATCGAGATGCATGTTCGTACATTTCTGTGTTAAAAGCGGCTTGGTCTAAATTATTGAGCCTTTGGTAAGCTTCTACAGGGTCTTCAGGATACCGGGCTTCCCGCCACAATCTGCCCATAAAGTCCTTGCCCCTTTTGAATGTCCAATAATCTGGCAAAAAATAATTGGCATATCTCGGTTTTTCGTGTATGATGTGTAGGTGATGATTTTTGAGATATTCGTTAAAATCTCCGTCGGTAAACTGCAACTCGGGATACACTTTATAAGCTTTCCATTGGGCACATTGCTCCCAAAACCCATTGCCACCGGCACCGTTTTCTCCAAAACCATATCTGAAGCCGCCGTCCGTGTCACACCCGGTGATATACTGAAAACAATGACCGATTTCGTGGGCTACCACATGTTTGATATTGGCTGCAGCAGGACTTACAAAAAGCGAACCCACCAAGTCATCTTGTCCGGACCCAAAAGCGGCCCAATCGGTAGTGTACAGGAGAAATACCATCAACTTGTACCGGTCTGTGACAGAAGCCCCTTTTTGCGCAAACTGAAGAGAATCCAAAAATATGGAAAAGGACTTTTCAGAAACTTCTATCAGTGATTTCATGTCAATCTTATAAGGTGCCGGCGATTGAGCAGGGTCAGGTCCAAAACCGGGCTCCCAAAAGATAACGACGTTTTCGGTCTCTACACTACGGGCATAAGACCACTGACTATTGTTGTCATTGAGGTCCATACCGGTGCTGCTGATAAATGATGGTATATATACTGTTTTTTGTGCTGTGGTCAGCAGGCTACCCTGCAATATGATGCACAACAAGAGAAGATGACGATAGGTAACGGACAAAAACTTCATAAACTAGGTGACTAATGTTGATATATGGATTTCGTGACAAATATAGGGTGTCATCTTTGTTTGGATAGCAAATGTGTTTATAATTTTTTTTGGGGTGGGTGGAGATGGTGGCGAATGCGTACGGACTTTTTTGCTTTCAAATAGGTTGAATATTACTCATGTTTCAATTTATTCCATTTCTTAGTTTACCTGTATGCAGATTAGTTTTAATGTTGTAATTTAATACAAACTAGTATCCTAACGTAAAGGTAAAACTTTAGTTTAATTTTTAAATATTATTAAGTGAAATATTAGTTATGAATTGTATTTATAATTTTTTTTTATATTTGTCCTTTATAGAATTAAATATTTTGAATTAAAATGTCAACACAACTTCCTAACGATAAAAATCTTCCTATAAATTTAATGGCTGCATGTTTTAATAAAACTTCAGCAACATATAAATTTTATTGGTTTCTTTCTGTAGTTCAAGAAGTGGAGAGTGGAAATTTACAGATACCAAAGATTAGTATATTTTCTAGAATGATTTCAAACGCTTGGTACACGGTGAATTATTTTCACGTTTCATTTGGGAAACAAGATTTGATACAAGATGCCATTTTAAAAATTTCTACACTAAGTAAAATATCTGTTGATGAAAAAAAAGAAGTTGTTTATCAAAAACTGATAAATTCTGAAAATATTGAAATAAATTCAATTTTATGGCATTTTAATCGGCAAGTTCCACATTGGTTTCTCAGCCCTTGGTTTCCTAAATTTGTGGACGAAAAAGACAGTGTTAGGGAAAAGAGAATTTATGATGAATCCCAATCATTTAATAATCAAAGCCCTTATGCTTTGTATGCTGATAGAATTGAAATCAATCCTGATTGGGTTGACTATTTGACTACTAATGCGAAGATTCTCAAAGACTTTTGTTTGTGGAATTTAGCGTTATTCTTACAATCTAAAAACCCAAATGTTCCTGATATTCCCAATAAGATTTTAAAGACTGAATTAAGAAAGCAATTAACCCAACAAAGGAAATTATTTTGGGATTTGGTTATCTCTGAAAATGGGCCAATCACATGTATATATACAGGTAAATTACTCAATATCAATGAGTATGCTGTAGAGCATTATATACCGCATAACTTTGTTTCACACGATTTAATTTGGAATCTCATACCTGCTGATAAAAGTTTTAATAGTACCAAAAGTGATAAATTGCCGCCAATGCGATATTTTGATGCTTTTTTTGATTTACAAGATACGGCCATTAAAATTATGAAATCATCGCATCCGAAAAGTAAATTTCTTGAAGACTATTTAACCATTTTTCCAGATTATGAAGCAAGTTTTACCAGGGATAAATTCCGGGAAACCATCTTGCCATTAATTACCATTGCGTCCAACAATGGATTTGAATTTTTGCCATGATACAGAAAAACGAATACACCCATCTGACCGCCAAGGAAAGAAATACCCTTTCCTTCCCAGCCAGAATACTCCTTGAAAGAAAGCTGCTGCAAGGAGATATCTTAGATTATGGTTGTGGCCTGGGAAGCGATGTATCTTTACTAAAAGAAAAGGGCATCAACATTACTGGGTACGATCCACATTATTTTCCTCAGAAACCAACTGGAAAATATGACACCATTATTTGTTTTTATGTATTAAATGTTTTGATGCAAGAAGAACAAACTGACGTCATTATGGAGATTTCTGCTTTGCTTAAACCTAATGGCAAGGCCTACTTTGCTGTTCGCAGAGACATTACTTACGAAGGTTTCAGAACACACAAAATTCACCAAAAACCAACGTATCAATGTAATGTGAAACTACCATTTACTTCAATATTTCTAAACGATAGTTGTGAAATCTATTCTTATCAGCATTACACTACGATTCATGCCGAAAATAAAGGTGTAAGTCCATTTTTCAATGATGCTCTGCCTAGAGAACTGATTTATGAAAGTGGTACTTGTTTTGCTTTTTATGACAAATATCCTGTTAGCTTAGGCCATGCTCTTATCGTACCTAAAAGATTGATTTCTAATTATTTTGATTTAAGCATCAAAGAACAAATGGCATGCTGGATGATGGTGAATAAAGTAAAATCGCACTTGCAAAATCGATTTAACCCAGATGGATTTAATATCGGAATCAATATCCAAGAAGCAGCTGGTCAATCCGTGCCACATTGTCATATCCATGTGATACCAAGATATACTGGTGATGTAGAAGTGCCACGTGGTGGAGTGCGTGGTGTGATACCTAGGAAACAAAATTATTGAATAGATTAAAAACATTTTAAAAATGATAAGGAATTTATTGGGCATTTCAGGTGGAAAGGATAGTGCAGCATTGGCTATTTATATGAAAACGAAGTACCCTGAAATGCAAATAGAGTTTTATTCAAGCGATACTGGCAAAGAACTCGACGAGACCTATCAGCTCATTGACAATCTTGAAATCTACTTAGGTATCAAAATAAACATCTTAAAAGGGGCTGAGAACAGTAGTGAAGATCCTTTTGACCATTTCCTACAGATGTACGGCGGATATCTACCATCTTCTAATGCTAGGTGGTGTACCAAAAAACTAAAACTAGAACCTTTTGAAAAGTATGTTGGTACAGATCCTGTAGTTTCATACGTAGGCATCAGGGGAGATGAAGATAGAGAAGGATACATTTCTACCAAAAACAATATACAATCTATCTTTCCGTTCAGACAGAATATTTGGAGTGAAGATGTGGTTAGAAAAGTGTTGGCCAATCAAAATTTAGATCAATGTTACGCCTACATGTCAGATATAGAAATCAAAAAACAGTCTGAAAAATATCTGACCATCTTGACTACACCTGTTTCGATGAGTTTTAACCAAACTTCCAAATTGAAGGCACTTTTAGATATTGATACGGCAGCATTCAATCAGATGGTTTTCAAATATTTAAAAACCACTGAATATCCGCTTGCAAAGGAAACTTATTTTCCACTTTTGGACAATGATGAAATCTTAGTTAGAAGTGATATCTTCCGAATATTAGAAGATTCAGGCGTCGGTGTACCACAATACTATAAAGAAATAGGATTTGAACATAATGGAAAGTCGGGAGCTTATGCGCGCAGCAGGTCAGGATGTTATTTTTGTTTCTATCAGCAGAAGATAGAGTGGGTATGGCTTTATGAGCAGCATCCCGAACTCTATGCCAAAGCGATGGAGTACGAAAAAGATGGCTACACTTGGATGCAAGAAGAATCGCTAGCCGACCTTATAAAAACTGAACGTATATCACGTATTAAAGATGAATATATTAAAAAAGCACAGCGGAATAAAGATAAAGTTCAGTCACCATATCTTTTGGATATCTTGGCAGATGCAGAGGACGAAGGGTGTGCTAGTTGTTTTATTTAGCAAAAAACATATTCAAGAATTTCTTCAATTGAAATGGCTTTAAAAGCTAGGATGATTTATCCTGATTTTCCTGATTTAATTTAATATTGCCAAAAAAGAGAAATAAAGAATTTGTTAATTTTAAGTTTCAGATCTTAACACATATTTAATCATTTCGGTTATTCTCCCAACCAAAACCCTTAAATACTACCGCACCAAAGTAATCGTCCCTGCGATGTTTTCTTCTTTGCCGTCCTGCTTTTGGAGTTGCAGGAGGTAGGTGTAGACATTATTGGCAATGTTGTTGCCGCCATCCCAACATACTTCACTGCCTGTAGTTTGGTGTACTAGGTTGCCCCACCGGTCAAAAATGGTTAGGGTTTGATTGACAATACAAGCTTGGGGTTGACTGCACCATACATCATTAATGCCATCATCGTTGGGAGAAAAAATATTAGGGAAAATAAACTGGCAACCGTCTAAGACGACGATATTGATACATATATCGGCTACACAGCCGTCTACGCTGCCTTGCACACAGTACACGGTAGTCTCCTTGGGTGTGGCTATCGGATTTGGACAATCCACACATGAAAGTGCCAATGTTGGTGTCCATGTATATTCGTCAGCGCCTGTTGCGGTGAGCTGCACAGATGTACCGAGGTTGATCGAAGCAGATGACACACTTAGGGAAACGATAGGTTTGGGCTTTACCGTGACTGTAATGGAAGCGGTATCTTTACAGCCTTGGTTATCCACAACTAGCGTATATGTTGTATTTGCAGTGGGCGATACGGTTATAGCGGGTACCGTTTCTTGGGTACTCCATTGTAATGTTCCGATAGACGAAGTCTCTAATCTCAATAGTTTTCCTGCACAAATCTCTTGATCATCATTGATGATAGCTATGGGCTTGGCTTTTATGACTACATCTATTTGTCTGCTGCCTGTGCAGCCAGAAGCATCACTTACCGTAAGGATGTAGGTACCCGCAGCATTTAATGTTACCCTAGGAATGATTGGCTCCTGCAGGGATGACGTAAAACCATTGGGTCCATTCCACACAAAACTCATACCATCATTGACTATAAGTCGCAAGGTATCTTGTTCACACACCGGACTATTGGAAGATATGGTAGCATTGAGTTGGCCGGTTACGTTTACTGAGGTGGTTGCGGTGGTGGTACATCCATTTTGCCCGCTGACGGTCACCGTGTAGGTACCGCTATTGACCGTAGTTACATTATTGATGACGGGATTTTGTGCCATAGATGAAAACCCATTAGGTCCTTGCCAAAGATAAGTCACGCCACCTGACAATTGAAACGCGATATCACCACCATTACATACAGGACTATTGGAAGATATGATGGCAATAGGTCCGGAATTGACGACGATATTGGTAGTGGCAGTAGTGGAGCAACCGTTAGCATCTGTCACAGTTACAACATATATTCCTTGATTTAAAATCGTGGCACTGTTGATCACCGGATTTTGTGTGTTGTTGGTAAATCCATTCGGGCCTGACCATTGGTAAGTCGTGCCGCCTGAAGCCATCAAAAGGATGCTATTACCTGTACAAACCGGTGCATTGGATGAACTAGATACGTTAACCGTACCATGGATGACAACTTCTACTGATGCTGTCGCCTGGCAAGAATTGGCCGCAGTGACGGTAACTAAGTAGGTGCCTGCATTTTGGATGGTTGCATTATTGATCGTTGGATTTTGGGTATTGTTGGTAAATCCGTTGGGGCCTGCCCATGCATAAGATACACCACCTGAAGCTGTAAGACTAAGCATTGCGCCTGTACAAAGCGGACCATTGTAACTTGCCAAAGCTATAATCTGATTGGTCACACTGACGGTTACCGACGCTACACGGGTGCATCCTTGAGTGTCTGTCACGGTCACTATATAGTTTCCTGCTTTGGTGTTGGTGGCATTAGGGATAACCGGATTGGCCAAGGTAGAAGAAAAATTGCTTGGACCTGACCATAGGTACTGTGCTCCACCGGTCACGGAGAGTACGATATTTTCACCAAAACACACCGGACTATTGGATGATATGCTGCCTGATGCAGGTTGATTGATGACCACTGTGGTACTTGCTGTTCCGGTGCATCCGTTAGTATCGGTAACGGTAACGGTATACAGCCCTCCTTCATTTGGCGTCGCTACATTGATCACTGGATTTGCTATAATACTGGTAAATCCATTGGGTCCTGACCATCGATATTCAGCCCAAGTACCTGCCATCAACATCAGTGGAGACCCTGCGCACACCGGACTATTGGAAGTCAAGGTGACACTCAAAGGTGGACACGGGTCTAAACAGCCTGAAACTCCTGCAAAGGTTATGGTATCACAATCAGCAAAAGTACCGCTTTCCACAATTTGGATGGAATAAGGTGTACTATATGGTAAGGGCAATGAAACAAACTGATCGGTCGCATTAATAAATCCGGTAGTAGTACCCACACTTGAAAAGTTGCCAAAAGCGCCACCTGAAAGGTCAATAGACACAGTATAAGTGCCGGTAGCATCGTCGCAGGTGATGACAGGATTCGTACTCTGTATAGAATCTCTAACTTGTACAAAACCAAAAGTTGAATTGATGACTCCTTTACAATTGCCTGATTTGACAGAGTCTATCCGAATGATATCTGTCCATAGGTTAGCATTTATTGTGGGAAAAAAACTAGCATTACTGGTTGTCCAAGGCGTTTGGGGCACGCCATCTATGGAATAATATATGGTAAAAGGTGGCTGACCGATAAGTGCTAATTCAAATACGTAATTTACGGGAGCACAGGTATAGCCGGAGTTGGTAAAATTTAGTACCGGTGCGGTACATGGGGCAAACTTGGTCACAAAACCATCACTCATACCACCACCGTAAGATGTTTGTACGGCATTATTGGTGGCCAGATTGGTGCTACCCTGTGTATTTCCATTGATAAAGATATGATCATCTGCATCTAAGACCAAGCCATATCCAAAATCGCTGAACGAACCTCCATAATAAGTGGACCAAGTGAGACTCCCGTCGGTTTCGAAGCGTGATAAAAAAGCATCTACACCGCCGGATTTGATGGGCTGAAAAGCATTAGGTGTAGCCATAACATTAGATGATGCAGTATTTCCTGTCATGTATATAGCCGTGTCTGTGCCTTGCCGAAGTCTGTATGCGGATTCATTGCCATTCCCACCAAAATAGGTGGCCCAAGTTCTATTGCCCGTAGCGGTAAAACGAGCTAAAAACACATCAAATCCCGTCGCTAAATTAGTTTGAAAAGCAGCAGGCGTAGCTATATTATTGGCAGAATTGGTCGAACCCGAAAGATAAATATCTCCTGCGGGCGTCACCAAAAGGGCATCACCATAATCATCGCCGCTACCTCCGTAATAGGTGGACCAAAGTCTACTTCCGTTACTCCTGAAAACGGCCAGAAAAGTGTCGGCCGTATTGCCGCCATAAACCGTCTGATATGCGCCGAGAGAAGCTATATTTACAGTGGATGAAGTCCACCCGGATATGGTGATATTTCCTGTGGCATCACTTTCTACCTGCAAACCCGTATCAAATCCACTATCTCCAAAATAAGTGGCCCAAAGCAGTTGACCGTTAGTATTAAACTTAGCAAAGATCACATCATCTTGACCACCGTAATTTGGCTGAAATGCGCCCGCGGTGCTG
Organism: uncultured Aureispira sp.; assembly: GCA_964526715.1. Lineage (GTDB taxonomy): Bacteria > Bacteroidota > Bacteroidia > Chitinophagales > Saprospiraceae > OLB9. Next base: position 11,607 of record CAZGMB010000059.1, read on the forward strand.
ATGCCTGTTGGCGAATTGGTCCAACCAATGATGATCGGATTACCAGCTATGTCTATCTCGATATCATTGGCAAAATCAAAATTGGCCCCACCCAAATATGTGCCCCAAACCACCACACCGTTATTGGTCAACTTAGCTACAAAAGTATCACCGTTGCCTCTGTTTAAGGGTTGATGTGTACCGGCTGTAGCGATACCGTTGGCAGAAAAAGTCAGCCCTGTGATGAAGATATTTCCATTGGCATCCACATCAATGCTTTGACCAAAATCATCGGCTTCGCCACCAAAATATGTGGACCAAATGCGATTGCCATCGGTATCATATTTAGCTACAAAAGCATCACTACCACCTGCGATTACAGACTGACTACTAGGTTGAGTAATGATGGCGTTGGTACTTCGGGTGCTACCCACTACATATACATGGCCATTGGCGCCAATGACCATATCTCTAAAACTGTCTTCATTGCTTCCACCATGATAGGTAGACCATTGTCTGTTTGGAATTTGTGCGTGTAGATAAAATCCCAATAAAACAAAATAAAAAATAAAGGCCCGTTTTTTCATGATGAATATGACAAAACATTATTGAATGTGAAAGAAACCATTGCTATTTGATGTATCATGATGACTGTTTAGGTACATAGGGTAAGATGTAAATCCTATTCTTCATAGGTGATCAAAATTCTCAGCGCTTGGCCTGCGATATCGCCACTCGCAATATTGTATATTTTAATATTATTATCCATAATTTCATATTGATAATGGAGGCCTATAACTGTGGTAAAATTAGGCGGAACAACTCGGCTTGGGCTTGCGGGATTGCCTTCTCCAGCCCACTCCATAAATATTTCAACTCCCAAGATCTTTGAAGCCATCAGCCCATGAGCTATCAATTTACTTGCGTTGGTAGCAGGACCGGTATTAATAATTTTCTTCATTTTGACAGCAGGTACTGAACTTTCGTATCCACCTAGCTTGGTATATCCACGCACGATAGCATTATTGCGTACAATCGTCTTGCCATTGAACAGTAAACTATCAGCTGAAAAATCACCATAGATAAGCGAATTATTCTTATCAGCATTAGTGTTCTCAATGTACAATTTATTAGAGCTAGTCTCAGGTGCGCCTGCACGAAAGCCCAGAAATACATTGCCGCTTCCGTTAATATTGGCAGCGCCACTTTTTGCGCCTAAGGCTACGTTATTATTCCCTAATTTATTGCTGACCAGTGAACTATCCCCAAGTGTACTATTGGCAGTACCAAACACTTCAACACCACCGGAATTGTTACCTATCAGGACGTTTTTGTGACCATTCATCGAGACAGCATTTCTATATCCAACCAATACGTTGCTTGAGATCGTATCAGACAAATCGTACCAAATAACATCAGTGTTGCCTATTAATATATTTTTGCTTGCTTTGTTTGCTATGACTCCTAATCGTCCAATGCCAATATTTTCGTTGCCATTTATAAGATTATCCAGACTGTTCATAGCCACATTTCCAAACCCATTCACTAGTTTCTCAAGTGATGATCCACCGACTGCTACATTGGAAAATCCAGAAGTTAAATTTGATAAGGCATAATGGCCTATGGCTGTATTTTCAGTGCTTGTCACTGACTTTTGCAGGGCAAAATTGCCAATAGCAACATTAAAATTACCAGTAGTATTATTCATCAAGGTGTTTTTACCTATGCCCATATTTGAATTGCCATTAAAAGGGCTAGTCACACCAATGCCCGTTTTAAATAAAGAACTATCTCCAATAGCCAAATTATTGCGTCCACTCAAATTATTAAATAATGCATTCCTGCCAATAGCGATAATCCCATGAGCCATGGTGTCGCTATATGCCGCATTACTGCCTATTGCAACAGCCCCGCTACCGCGAGCATTGTTGATCAGAGCTGCTGATCCGACGGCCGTGTTGTCCTTGGCTTGTGCCGCGAGTATAGGACTAGAATTGGTGTGTCCGTTTTGACGAAGCGATGCTGTACCGACGGCTGTGTTTCCAGACTTTCCGTCATTGTATAACAAAGACTCATACCCTATGGCTACGATCTTATCATTATTGATACCTTTTTCCAAAGCAAAAGCACCTATGGCTACATTTCTACTACCCGTTTTGTGTTCAAACATAGCTTTGTTTCCAAAACTGGTGTTTTGTTCACCTTCTTCTAAGCTAAACATGGAAAATTGTCCAACAGCCGTATTCTCCACAGAGGTTGGAGAAAAATTTGAAAGTGCTTTATTACCAAAACCTGTATTTCCATTAAGATCTATGACACCCGCTTTTGAATTGCTGACCTTAAAATTAAGCGGTTGAGCATCTGTTGTCCCAATAAAATGGGTAGCTGGATTGGTGCCCACATTACCTGATAACTTCCAGGATGGTGCGATACTTGTACTCAGCAACACATACCCACCAGGGTCCCTACCGATAAATTCTTTGATCTCGTTTTGGAGAATTTGAGTGGTTCCAAAAGTAGCTGTGTAGATGCTCTTATTTTCAATCACTAAGCGCCTTCCATCGATAAATTCAGGTGCAAAGATGGTTATTGGCCCTGTAACGTCAACATTAGTGATGATGACATAAGAAATATCTACAGGAATCACTACATTATTTAGATAAGGATCGATGGTAACACTTCGATGGGCAAAACCACCATTAACATCAAGCGATAATTTTGGATCTGTATTATTGATACCCACGTTTTGGGCCATAAGCTGCCAAGTTGAAAGAATGCAAACAACGAAGATTAGAGAAAGATATTTCATAATATGAATTTGATTGATAATTCTGGTGTTTTGATTTTAAATTATTTTTTATTAGATACCTTAGAATTTCCCTTCGGTGATGGTCAATACTTCTCCAGATGTACTTTTTAATGTTCCTGAAAAAGTACCATGTCCTTTTTTTGATGCCCCTGATCCTTCAATACTTGTAACTTTGTAAATGATTTCAGATCCTCCAGCACTAAAAAGCACTTTGTCTTTGCGTGTATAAAATGCTCCAGTAAAATTTGACCCTTGTGATGTTGGATAATTTCCTATGCCTGTAAAGTCTTCTATGGCAAATCCAAAACTTTCTGGATCGGAATTAAAAGATTGTACCGCTAGATTATCAGTATTTTCATCTATCATATTGCCGATGATATTTCCTGACCATTGAGTGCCATTGATTTTCATCGTTAGTGTTCCTGTCCCTGGAATAGTGGTTTCATCATCTTTTCCACAGGATATGAATGCGAATATCATTAAAAAATAAATTACATTTTTCATTTTTTTGGTGTTTTTAATTTATAATTTGTGAATTAATGGGTCTTAACCAGTTTGAAAATTTGTGATGGCTGATGATCAGATATGATCTTGACCCAATAGAGGCCACCTGTTAGATTACTTGTATTGAGTGTGATAGATTCACTATGTGTTTGCATAGACGTCCAAACCTTACCGGTCATGTCCATGATAACAATTGTAGATGGCGTATTTGCGGATAACTGAGTGATATGCAATTGATGGTCAAAAGGATTGGGAGATATTTTTATCTCTGTGATTGTGTCTTTATCTCTATTTTCCGTTGTAATGGATTTGTTCTCACTATATCCGATAGTTACAGGAAGGACGTATTTTTCAAAACCAATTCTTTCTTTTTTAGCCGAAGTCGTCATGTCCATCAAAAGATAATAATTTCCTTTAGACAAATGGCTAGGCATTTGAAGTTTACCTTTTATGTTCTTGATGAAATCTTTAGGAGTGAATTGCATATTTTGAGCGAATAAGAGGATATCATCTTTGGAGATTTCTTCGTCTTTGGAGAGTACTATGCTCAAGTTTGCCGGTATTGCTTTTTTGATATCCAATGATTTTTCAACTCCCAACTCAAAAGGAATGATATTTCCAGGATTTATAATATTGGCAAATATCCCGCTTGGGAAAAATCGGATGTCGCGAAGTGAAAATCTCAGACATGTAAAAATCGGGTATGCCGGCCTAACAATATTGATTTGATTGGTACAAGAAGCCGTCATTCCGTTGGCACCTATAGCGGTAACAACTACGTTTTGTATGCCTACATCTGAACAGTCAAAGTGTTCTTGGCTCACGGTATAATCATAAGCAGGATTGAGTGGCTGTCCAGCAATTTGATCTGCCGTTAACGTCAATTCTCCTGCCGAGCTTAAAACAAACGGTTCCATAATTTCAGTACATGGTACTTCCACGACATCACATGGACCATGGTCAAATTTATCTTCTATGGTTACTAATGAAGCACAAATATCAGTGATGACAACTTCATTGAATTCTCCTACCGTAATCTCATAGGTAAACCCTACATCCGCACAATTAAATCTGGATTCACTCATGGAATAACTCAATGCAGGATTTAAGGGTGAATCTAATAAAGCAATTGGGCTCAGTTCGCCCGTGCCATCAAAGGATAAAGACAAATTTAATCGGTCCTTACAAATAAGTTGTGCATGGATCACCGGTAAGCTGAAGCACATCAATAAGAAAGTAAAAATGGGGTTTTTCATGGCTAAAAATTTAATTTTTGTTGTGAATAAAAGTTTTGATGATATCACCCTTGGGGGCGCTTTGGTTATATTATTTAGATACTAGATTTTTGTAATGATGCCAGATATTAGGAAACATGGTTTCACCAATGGTCATTAAAAGATTCGTAGTTGTCATCCACATCATTCTGTTCTGATGACTAACACACTAAAATTCCAACCTGCGGGTATACTTGAGTTATCATCTGTTGATATCTTCCATTTCCCTATGACTCCGTCAAACCAGGTGTAGAAAGAGACCGTTTTACCTATATAGGGCAAACCACGCGTTATCATGATGATATCAGAAGCTTTGGGATTAGGAAAATTTAATATGGTGGCATTTCCATTTATATTAGCCACAGTTGTTGTGTGTTTAAAAGCTGTTTTGTGTGTAGCTGATTGGTCGACTTTTATGTAACCATTTTGCAGCTCTAAAGCATTGCCACCTGTGGTAGACAGATGTTGTAATTTTACAATGGCTTGCGTAGTAGAAGATCCAATAAATTCATTGGTTGGAGCATTGCTTATGATTCCCACACGGGATGCTTCTATATTCAATCCTTGTGCTGCTTTAAACTCACCGCCAATGCCCAAATCGCCATCTGCGGTTCCTTTCACACCTATAGATATGTTGGTTGGGTTTGAAGCTCCATGCCCCATAACACCTACCCTATCACCTTGGCCTTCTCCTTCTCCATAGACTCCAATGCTTGTTGTAGCTGTTCCTACCGTATTGCTACGACCCACCACACCGATCCCGTATGCATTACCATCTAAACCTGTGTGAGTGTCGGTGCTGATAGCCATGACACCTACACTAGAATGAGATTTGAAATATCCTGCCATGGGTCTGTCTTCATGACCGTATATTTTAGGATAAGTTCTAAGATCTAATAAATAAGTAGAAGCAGGATTGGATTTTGATTCTGCGTGAATACCTTTATTTCCTCCTTCGAATACACCTCCAAAACCAAATCCTTTATATTCTCTAATTGTTGCCCCTGTAGGTAAGGAGACACCTTTTACTCCAATACCTTCAAAACTTCCTATTGCATCGAACTGTCCATTTACTCCAATAGCACCATTTGCTGCCAAAGTTGACGAACCTAAAACTCCTGTATTTTTTCCTATAGCCACTACTCCTGTACCACCTGTGAAGTGACCTGCTACTCCTAGGTCCAAAGATGTGGAAACAATACCATTCAGATCTCCATGAGCATCAATAGCTGCATTTCCTGCATTGATTTTTAAGCCAATACCAGAGTCTGTAAAAGGTCTGTTGAAAATATCTAAGCCAATAGGATCTGTAAATGTCGTTGCTGACCCTTGTATATCGATTTTCACAGCTTTGGAACCATTGGTGGTATTGTTGGTAATAAAATTAGCCGTTGTTGCAGTATTTTGGCCTGCTACAGTTAAAGTGGTATTGTCCAAAACAGCTATACTCTGTGGTTCGGAGCTTATAAGCACCTGATTATGGGTTGTTTTGTTTTGCAATATGTTGGGGCGAAGTGCATTGGCTTCCCAATTAGAGTTACCACTGCTTGAAGGCAATTGCCACGAAGCCAAACCTGTGGCGTTTGATGTAAGTACTTTTCCTGCACCCGGATTGCCTCCTAATATCTTTATTTGGCCATTGACTTCTAGCTTTGCGGATGGTGTAAGTGTACCAATCCCAACATTGCCTTGTTCAGTAATAAGTGCATGTCCTGTAGCAGAAGTAAAATATCCAGCATCTCCAGTGTTAGATCTAAAAAAACCAGCAAGTCCAGAGCCCGTTGATTCAAAGTATCCTGCTATGGAACTTGCATTACCTCTTCCTTCTATAGCTTTTGCACCGTTATAACCTATCCCAGTGACTCCGGCATAACCAGTTCCAGCAGATGATGATCCGAGAATTCCAGATGATATATTAGATGAACCGCTTAAACCAACAGCGGCAAGACCTGAACCTACAGCTATGTCACCATATACACCTGAAATGGCGGCTCTACCATTGCCCGTTTGTGTTATTTTAAAAACTGGTTCAAGACCTGAAGTGTTGGCTGATCCTGAGTAAGGCAAAGCAAAACTTCCGCCCGGGTCTCCTTGATCACCTTTGTCACCTTTATCACCTTTGGGGCCAGCTATACCGGGTATTCCTGGATCGCCCATATCACCTTTTGCACCTGTATCTCCTTTATCGCCTTTGGGTCCCGTCAAGCCTGTGTCTCCTTTAGCACCCGTTAAGCCTGTATCTCCTGTATCACCTTTGGGGCCTACAGCACCGTCGTCACCTTTTGGACCTTTGATCTGACCCACATTGGTCCACGCTGTACCTGTCCATACATGGCCATTTCCATTATCTTGGGCTATAAACATGTCTCCTACCAGACCTGTGTATGGAAATGGTAAAGCTGCTGCATTGGGCAATGATCCCACGATTTTAACACCACTTCCGGCATCACCTTTTGGTCCTTGGGCTCCTTGGTCGCCTTTGTCTCCTTTAGGTCCTACGGATCCAGTATCTCCTTTAGGTCCCTGCACACCGGGGGCACCTGGGTCTCCCTTATCACCCTTGGGTCCAACACCTCCTGAAAGCTCACTCACTCCAATCTCTCCATAAGTGCTGCCACTATCTGTACTACATTCTACCAATAGATACCTTTTGACTGAAAAATCTACAGTTGCAAATGTACCCGTAACCGGAACGCCCGCTCCGACTGTCAAAGAAAGCCAGCCATACTGATCCGTAGTAGGATTTTGAAGTTCGCGATACAATACACCTGATGATGCTGTTTCTAATATGGTGAATCTCAAATTTACTGCAGTATTTGCTTGTGGATTGCCACTGTTGTTTCTAACGATGGTTTGATAGTTGAATGACTGTGCTTGGATAGTAAAGCAAAACAGAAGAGTAAAGAAGCTTAAAATTAAATTTTTCATTGGTTTTATTGTTTGATAAGTTTAGAAATGAAGGTTTGATTGCCTAAAGTCACAGCCTTAATGATATAATACCCTGGCAAAAGATGTTGGACATCTATGGTACTGACTGTATTCGCACTCACGCGTGAAGACGAAATCAAATTTCCTATTTGCGAGAAAATAAAAATGTCAGCATCCGTGGCTAGTGGCCAATTTATATTGAGGTATCCGAGCGTAGGATTAGGGTACACTTCTATTACAGCATTAAAATCTTGTGTACCTGTGATTTTCACATCATTAGTCAAAGGGGAAGTAAATGAGAAGTCTCCATATGTGCCGTAAACCGGAATGTGTACTTGAAGTAGACTTTGGGAATGATATACTCCACATTCACCCCTAAAATAATCTTGAGCAATAACAGCACTGTACTGACATTGTGCATTTACATGATTTAAAGAAAAAAGTAATATCTGAAAACTGCCTAAAATGATGAGGACAATGCTTATTCTATCTTTCAGGAATGGCCTAGATAATATCATAAATTCAAAATTTAAATGGTGATTTAAGATTGATGACACAAAGGTATGTGAGTACTACATTCTACAGTAAAATAGCCTGTCACATGATGATGTGAGAATTGTGAGAATTGTGAGAATTGTAAAGGTGTGGAGGTGTGAAGGAGTTAAGTTGTTAAGGTGGTGAATTTGTGAAGATGTGAAGGTGTTTAGGTGGCGGTTTAGATGGTTTAGTAGGTGGAGATGGTTTAGATGGTTTAGATGGTTTAGTAGGTGGAGATAGTTTAGATGGTTTAGATGGTGGAGATGGTGGAGATGGTGGAGATGGTGGAGATGGTGGAGATGGTTTAGATGGTTTAGTAGGTGAGAATTGTGGAGGTGTTAATGTGTGAAGGTGTTAAGGTGGTGAAGATGTGAAGATGTGAAGGTGTTTAGGTGGCGGTTTAGATGGTATAGGAGGTGGAGATGGTTTAGATGGAGCTTAAGGCCTGTCTGCTGTAATGCAATGAAGGCAGATTGAGATTTAGACCTGTCTGCTGTAATGTAATGAAGGCAGATTGAGGTTGAGATTAAGTTTAAGGTCATTTGTGAATTGTGAATTTGTAAAGATGTGAAGGTGTTAAGGTGTTAAGGTGGAGGTTTAGATGGTTTAGTAGGTGGAGATAGTTTAGATGGAGATTAAGACCTGTCTGCTGTAATGCAATGAAGGCAGATTGAGATTTAGACCTGTCTGCTGTAATGTAATGAAGGCAGATTGAGGTTGAGATTAAGTTTAAGGTCATTTGTGAATTGTGAATTTGTAAAGATGTGAAGGTGTTAAGGTGTTAAGGTGGAGGTTTAGATGGTTTAGTTGGTGGAGATAGTTTAGATGGTGGAGATGGTTTAGATGGTGGAGATGGTTTAGATGGAGTTTAAGGCCTGTCTGCTGTAATGCAATGAAGGCAGATTGAGGTTTAGGGACTAGGGGCAACCTAATCCTGGCACACACCCTTCTACAGTGCTACCCGCAAAACTTATGAAGGCTCCATTACCCGCTATCCTATGACCAAAAAACTGAAGTGTACCGTAATTATTGAAGGTTGATCCGGTGTGATTGATCAGTCCCATGTCGGATACATTATAAAATGAACCTGGAATCGGAAATGTCCATACTTGCCCTGCATTATTATTGATGATACCACCGGACAGATTCTCCACAAACCAACCTGAAAGACCAAAGGCATTGATAAATAAATCGCCTTGATTATTGAATGTGCCATCGTTTTTGATTGTACTTCCAGAGATATTATTGGCATTAAAAGCTCCATTTCTGTTGAAGGTACCAGAATTGAAAATAGCATTTTGCGTAGCGGCATTCATGTCCAGTCCATTATTGTCGTTTATGGTTATCGTACCTCCAGATAGATTGCGAATGCTGCTTTGAGATGTCACACTGATATACAGGATGGCATTTCCAGTCATGATGATGGAATTACTATTTTCCACACCATTGCCATTGATGTATTGGATGTTGGTGTAGGTGTCATTATTTAAGGTCAAGGTACCTGCATTGGAGATACCCAAAGTGGTTCCTCCGGTTATATCCAGTTGCACATTATCATTTACAGATACAGAAGATGTAGCTGCGATGCTTAGAGATCGACAAGACGCCATCATGCCTATACCACTAATATTTACTGTCATACCAGCAGGGATGACGGCATCTACGCAATATCCGGGGACCATGGCAGGTGTCCAATTTGTGGCATCAAACCAATTAGAACCAGTACTTCCATCAAATGTCACTGCCGTAAGTGGAAAATCCTCATCAATGAGTCCATCACAATCGTCGTCTATATTATTGCACGCTTCGAGTGACAAAGGGTGAATAAATGCATTATTATCGTTGCAATCATTATTAGTCCCAACATATCCTACCAAAGGTCCACAGTTTACAACACTGACCAAAGCATCGCCATATCCATCCATATCCAAGTCTCTATACCAAGTTGGTGCAGGATTGGTTCCGGTGATCATGCCATCGCAATTGTAATCTTTGTCGTCACACACTTCGGGCGCTCCAGGATAAACTGTAGGATTGGTATCATCACAGTCCGTACTGAACAGTGAGTAGCCAAAAGGTGCCGCGGCACATGCTACCAACAACGGACTGGCTATATTGCCAAATCCATCAAAATCCGTATCTTCATAATACGTAGTAGGTGCGTAGATGGGCAAGACAAATTTCAATTCATAAACATCTTGCCCGCAGCCATTCCGTTCTACTGAAATATAAAGCGTAGTAAGGTTGTGACAAGCAGCATTGGGTGTAAATATTTTATTTACAAAATCTAGACTTCCTGCCGATATGGTCAGTCCTGCATTGGTAAATATTCCTGAAGGGACTTGATTAATATTAACCAAATTTCCTGTAAATATATCATTGATAGGTGTGCCTGCACACTGTTGGTTTTGCACTTTTTTCAAATGAATACCATTATTGGTCGAAGGTTCAGGCAACATTGGTGGTGGAAATCCAATCAAATCCACATTGCTGTAAAAAACACCTGAATTATTAAACGTGCCTAAAGTGGGAATATCACTATGTGTATGTCTAAAAACACCATTATTGTGCAAGGTCCCTTGATTAATAAATGGCCCTTGGTGAATTACATTTTCACACGCTTCTATGGTCATGACCTTACTTGCATTGTTGGTCCATCGACAATTAAGTTGGGTATTGTAATCACTTCCGCCTAGATAAAGGTCGCCATTGTTGACAAACCCACTATAGGTAATATCAGCTATACATTCTGTAGGACCATCGAGATGCATTTCATGATGATTTACTATAATATTCTTTCCTTCCACATGCAATGTACCTGCACTATGCCACACCCAATTATTGGTAATACAAACTTGCGTGCCTACATTGGAAATATCTACTTGCCCATGATTGGTAAAATGGCTATTATTTAAAATACCTTCACTGTTTAGATTATTCAAATTGATTTGTCCTGTGGCTTGATTAGTAAAAGTACTGGAGTTGTAAATTTTTCCTTTATTGCCAATCGTTCCAAGATTGATAAATGTACCTCCTAGATTATTGAGCCAATTGGATTCTTGATCAAAACTAATGGACCCTAACGATTGATTGATAAAACCTGTTCTACCAGACTTTTCTAAATAACCAAAATTACTATTCCATTGAAGCGAACCATTATTGACAAAAGAAATAGTATCCATACCAAAAGACGAGAGTATCAAACTAGCACCTACCGTTCCATTAAAATGGATCGTGCCATTGTTTATAATAGCTCTGCTATCATTCACATATAATCCTTCGCCATTGATCGTAATGGTTCCATTATTGACAAAATCACTACCAAACCACAAACGTATTTTATCATCAACAGTAAGGGTAGCTGCAGTAGATACGGTCAAACTCCAATAAGCCAAAATCTCATCGACATGAATAGTTGCGCCTGTGGGGATCACTACGGAATTATTAGTAAGCAACACAGCATAATCATTAGCGCCAGGAAGACAATTGCAATCCCAGTTTAATGGGTCTGTCCAAGTGGTGCCATCACCGCCTCCATCCCAGTTGATGGTGATGGCTGCTGATCTTGTAGCACTAAAGGTAACTAAAATTAAAATGATTATTGTATTTTTAAGTTTCATTGGGATTACATTTATTATGTTTAAAATCATTTGAATGTCGCGTATTTATGCTTTCAATTTAAGGGTGATCATATCTTTCTTATCCCTACTCACCGGTAGCAATTGCCCACCGACCATTTTCACAGCTCGCTCTTGTGTCGATAAGATGATATCTGTGATATGAGCTGCATTGACTACATAACTTTTGTGAACTCTAAAAAACCTATGTGCAGGCAAGACATCTTCCAATACTTTAAGCGTCTTGGAAAGTAATTTTTTGGAACCATCTAGATAATGAATCTCCGTGTAGTTGCTCTCTGCCTTTAGGTACAAAATATCATCGGGCATGCAACACTGATAGCCGCCGACCATAGGTAAAATGATTCTTCCTGATGCCTCTATGGCAGCTTGCAGACGCATACCGTAAGAAATAATGCGTGGTTCCACAGGTTCACTAAAGGTTAGTTCAGAAAATGCTTGTTTGACTAATTTCATCTTTATCAGCGTTTATATTAGCTGCAAAATTAAAACCTATGGGGTCGGTTGTCAAAAAAGCACTGTCACATGATGATGTGAGAATTTGGAGAATTGTGAGAATTGTAAAGGTGGGAAGATGTGAAAGAGTTAAGTTGTTTAGGTGGAGGTTTAGATGGTTTAGTAGGTGGAGATAGTTTAGATGGTTTAGATGGT
>CAZGMB010000059.1:24026-31741 GCA_964526715.1 uncultured Aureispira sp.
AGGTGGAGGTTTAGATGGTTTAGTAGGTGGAGATAGTTTAGATGGTTTAGATGGTTTAGATGGTGTGAATTGTGAATTTGTAAAGGTGTGAAGGTGTTAAGGTGGGGTTAAGATGGTTTAGTAAGTGGAGATGGTTTAGATGGTTTAGAAGGTTTAGAAGGTTTAGATGGTTTAGAAGGTGGAGATGGTTTAGAAGGTGGAGATGGTTTAGATGGTGGAGATGTTTTAGATGGTGGAGATGGTTTAGATGGTGGAGATGGTTTAGATGGTGAGAATTGTAAAGGTGTGGAGATGTTAAGGTGTGAAAGAGTAAAGTTGTTATGGTGGCAGTTTAGATGGTTTAGATGGTGGAGATGGTTTAGATGGTGTGAATTGAGAAGGTGTGAAGGTGTGGAAGTGTTAAGGTGTGAAAGAGTGAAGTTGTTATGGTGGCAGTTTAGATGGTTTAGGAGGTGGAGTGGTTTAGAAAAGGGGGCCTGCTAAAAATGTGAATTTCTTCCACAAAAAACAATGCTAATGGTCTGACTTATAATTCAAACAAACTAGCGATATCCGTGCTTTTCTCAAGGTCACCATTTACCAAAATTTCCACCAAGATACTTTAGCCCTTAATCCAATTTTATCTTTACGGTTTATAGTGGTTGTTGCACGATCTTTATCTTTCCCTTGTATTAATAATGTGTAAAAAGCTTCAAAATTGCCAGCATAATTATTGTTCAAACGTTTTGCAGTACTGGATAATGGAAAACCAATCATTTGGGTCGTTTTGTTTTGTAAAGCCAAGTCTACACCCTTCTAATTTTCCGGAATGAAAGTCTTTCAAAGCCGTTTGAAAATATTCATCAAGGAATGTTGGGTCCGGAAGATCATCCAGTTTCTTTCCAATTTGCTTTTCCAAATAAGCGCGAAGTTTTTTTAACTGAAACTGTATCCAGTCACTTTCATTTTGATCGATATCTCTGATGGTATGATCTTCATCGATGCCCATAATTCATGTTTGGAGTGTCTATTTGATAATTTTATAAGCTTTGGTCTTAATTTATCACTACCTTTTGCGAATAATGATCCTTCCCTACCCTTACATCAAAAATGTATATACCGGCAGGTAAAACAGGTAATGATGTCTCCAAAATATGTTCGCTTAGGAATGTGATGTTATTTAATTTAGCAACGGAACTACCTTTGCTATCTAATACGTTGATTTGGATGTCATTGGTTAATGCGGAAGGCAGGAAAATTCTGGCTATATCACCGTGCGTATGTATGGTCATACGTGGGTTTTCTTGTTTTGAATCTTCAGTTTGTACTGCATTGGAAGGTAGTTCTGATCTATACAGGCCATTGCCATACGTGGCCATGACGACATACAGTTTTCCGCCTTGAATTTGGTAATCAAAGTCAGTGATTAGACATCCTTGCGGCAGATCAGTATTGTATGGGTTCCAATTTTTACCACCGTCTTGAGTAGCAAAAACACCAAATCCATCCGTACCCACCAAAATAAAATTTTCATCATCAGGATGCACAAACATAGTGGTGATGTGTACATCAGGTAGGTTACCGGAGATATTGACCCATTTAATAGAAGTTGCATCAGATGTGAATATTTTGGCACGAGGTGTATATCCTAAGGGCGCATGAATAAAGGTATATACTTTGTGTTTTAGGTTGGGCGAAGGACTGGTGTACACTTGAGGCCAGGAGATGTTCTTTTGAATGGGTAAGCCTTCAGATACAAATTCATGGGTAAGTTTTGTCAAATCTACCTTCATGATAGATGTAGCGGGACTACCATTGCCAGATACAAATGCTATGGGTTTAGGGTCGTGAGGACTACACATGGCATTAATAGCGCCTACATCAAAAGCAGATACATCGTATGGAATCCATTGGAAGCCAAAATTGGTCGAATAATAAAAATGTTGATCCGTCTGTGTATATAGAATGATCTCGGGACTGTAGGAGTTGCCTACACGTCTGAACCACTCACCACTAGGTCGAAGTCCTACATTAATATCATAAAAGTCGTTTGGGGTCTCTGTAATTTTACCTGTATTCCTAAAGGTAAGTGGTTCTTTATATACTCCGACTGTACCATGAAAAGTGTGATTTATCTCATAATGTGCTGATACATCTGAACCATCTCCACCACTATAATACCATGTGTCATTGCTCGAACGGTAAAATATATACCCATTATCTTGAGTACCACCTACCATAAAATCGGACTTTTTCCCTGTAGATACACTCACAAATTGTAAGGTGGGCACTTTGATCAGATCTGTTTTTATCTTGCCTACATTATCTTCAAAAATGGTAATTTCATCAAAATCCATATAACTGACGCCTCCATCAGTAGCCATAAAAATGGTTTTTCCTTCGTCATCCCATGTAGCATGATGATAGTCCACATGAGATCCTGTGTTGGGGCCGATAAATATCTCTCCGTTATCGGTGACGGCATACCACCATCCACCTATAAGCACTTTATCGGGATTTGTAGGTGATACACTGATGGTAGAATGAAAGTCCCCTGCTCCTAAATGAATTCTTCTATCAGGATTATATTCAGAATTTAATATCTCACACTCCGTCCAGGTTTCGCCATGATCTATGGTTTTCCAAACTCCTTTTGAAGCGTTTAATTCATTACAAATCCAGGCATAAAGTACGTTAGGTTGCTGGTCACAGATGGTGAGTTCAATCCTGTTGAAATTTTCTGAAGGAAGCCCATTAGTCAGTTTAGTCCAAGTAGTACCTCCATCAAAGGTTCTGAAGATACCCTTACCAAAATCACTAATAAAGGCTGTATCTGGTTTATTTGGGTCTATCACAACTGACGAAAAATCTCCAAATCTATGGGTCTTCCATATAATCCCATTATCATCTGATGAGTAAAGACCATTGCCACCTGCCCATATTTTTCCAGGTTTATTACTGAATTTTACATCATGGAAATATCTAGCATTAGGAAGATCGATGCTTTGCCACGTGACACCTCCATCTTTGGTCTTCCATAATCCGGTACCTCTGCCAAATAAATGGTCACCCGTACCATAAATAATATAATCCTGATCTGAAGGTGAAGTATCAGAAGCGCCTCCCCAAGTTGTGGTAACCGCATGACTTGATATATTCTTGATATCCCATTTCCCATCCTTTTTTTGTGCATCAAAAAGTCCTCCACTTGCACTCACAAACCGGATGAGATTTTTATTTACATAATCTATATGTTTGACTCTACCCGAAACATAAAAATCCAAACCTTCAGAGGATATTACTTCTACAGGCCCTATGCTTTCCCATCGTTCTGTGTGGCGGGATTCAGATCTGTTTTGTGACCAAAAAGAATGAACGTCTCTCATATTGATATCCAAAAAATGAGGAGAAATAGCTTTTAGTTTAGGAAGATTACCCTCAGATTCATCTTTGGGTTCCTGAGAAAACAGATGATTTTGTAAAGATAACAATAAGAATAAACTATATATGATCGATTTGAAGTGTTTCATACCTATGAATTATAAAGGGTTATTAAAAAATACCAAAATTATTGGATATAAGATTTGATCGTGCAAAATTCCAAATTTTACTCATTCAAATCTATATAACTTTTGTTATACATGGCTAATTTTTTAGGATCAATAAAATGTTGGTACCATTATTTGTCGTTTGTATCTCAATTTTACCGTGCAATGCCTGAGCTCTACTAGCCATATTTTTCAGACCATTGCCTTTAGAGATGAGTAAAGGATCAAATCCCAATCCATTATCTGAAAACTTGGCTATTAATTTTCCTTTCTCATATTTGAAAACAAAACGTACCTCGCTGGCTTTACTATATTTGGCGGTATTGTTTATGGCTTCTTTGAAAATCAAATAGAAATGTCTCCTATTTTCTGGGTTTAACTTAATATTGTCCGGTACATCATCTATATCAAATAAAATTTCAATACCTAGAGGCTCTAAGGTATCAATAGCAAACTCCTGAATTTTTCCAATGATATTTTTCAGGCTATCATTTCTAGGATTAATACTCCAGATGATTTCTGACATATTGCTCATGACCTCTGCGGTTTTATCGGCAATGTTTTGAAATGATGGATTGGAAGCTTTTCTCATGGCTTCGCGTTCACTGAGCATTCGTATATGAGATAGCGTGCTACCCATGTCATCATGCAGATCACGTGCTATGTGGTGGCGGAGTTTGTCTAGTTTTTCTCGTTGCAAATCTCTATATTTAAAAAACCCATAAATGATAAAAGAGATCACTGCCAAAATACAACCATTAAACCACCATGTTCGCCAAAAAGGAGGAGCAATATTTATATAAAGTAAAAACTCGTTAGGACTCTCTAATCCAAAGCTATTTTCTGCCCTGACTTTAAGCAAATAATGTCCATATCCAAGGTTATCAAATTTTAGGTGATTTTCATTCATTTGTATCCACTGTTGATCCTCACCTACAATTTGATATTGATAGGTATTATCCTGTGAATTGGTAAAACTCAAATTAGAAAAATATAAATCGATATTATTTTGATCATGCGCTAAGCTCAGCGTTTGTCCCGAAACCGGCAAAGCGTCCAGGGTAAAATTAAGGACTTTCATATCTGTAATGACGACTTTACCAGGTTTTGCCATGATCAATTGGTCAATATTAATAGTATTCAGAGCCATGTTTTGACCAATATAAAGGTTATTAGTTTTGGGAGAAAAAAATATTTCTGGCTGAGGCGTATTCCCCATATTGGCATTCAAATTCGTAAAATGGGTCATTGATTTGGTTTTTGGATCAAATCGCGTCACACCATGATCTGTCGACATCCATACATATCCCTTGACGTCGGTGAGAATATTCCTGTATGATCCTAATGGCCTTTCATTGTACGTATCATACACTTCAAAAGTGGGTACGGGCTTTGCAATATTGACAACACAAAATCCATTAAAAGAAGTGATCATGAGTTGATCAGGGGAGATGCATCCTATATTTTCTAATGATTTCAATAGTTTGAGTGCAGGAAATCTGTCTTGTGTAAACAGTTTTATTTCCTCCGACTTTGGGTCAAAGCTATACATTGCATCTTTTTCTTCGTACTTTTGTGTGGAAAGAATCCACAATTTATCTTTGGTGTCGATCGTAAACCTGAAAGCAAAATCTGAAAGTTTGTTTTTTTCTAGAAAATGGCGAATGGCTTCCACTTTTTTCATTTCATTTTTCTTACGATCATATTTATACATGCCGCCAGTGGTACCAACCCAAAGATTTTTATCTTTATCTTCTAGTATTCTAAGAATTCTAGGTACCTTATCCAAGTCAATATCGTAATGAGGCTGGACCAAAGTATTTTGTTTTATATTATACCCAATGAATCCTTTCATTTCAGAGGATAGCCATAAAATACTTTCTGAATCCATATATGAAAAATGTGGCTGCACTTTTTCACAATAAGGTTTTAAAATTGCAGGAATAGGTAAGACCCTTTTATGTATAAGGTCATATCTATAAAACGATTCATACCCTACACCAATCCACAAAA
This sequence comes from uncultured Aureispira sp., assembly GCA_964526715.1. Taxonomy (GTDB): domain Bacteria; phylum Bacteroidota; class Bacteroidia; order Chitinophagales; family Saprospiraceae; genus OLB9. The sequence continues at coordinate 29,567 of CAZGMB010000059.1, forward strand.
TACTATCTTTTTGACTACCCTTTTCAAAACTGACAGCGACCAAGACCCATTCGGGTTGTGTATTTAATAAGGGAATATCGATCACTTTTACATTCTGTTTGAACGGGTCATACCGATGCAAGCCTCTGTAGGTACCAATCCACATACCTTCTGTGCGTGTAGGTTTAAAACAAAATCCGGCACCCGGAAGACCTTTACCATCTTCGTGATTTGAAGACTTATAATTTTTGAAGGTATTGGTGTGCATATCAAAGCTTTTTACACCATCTGTGGTGCCCAACCAAAGTATGTGCTTTTCATCGTTATATCCTGACTGATTGATGGTTAATACCCCATTTTGAATCCTTGTCTTATCTGAAAAATTAAACTCTATCATTTCATCCTTAGAAATATCAAATTTCATCAATCCATGAGTCCAACTGCCTATCCAAAGGAGCTGATTTATTTTATCCTGATACAAACTTACAAAGCCATCGTCATACTGAATTTTGGGATTAGCCTTAGGTCTATGGTAGTTTTGGGCAGTACATTGATCGGCATCATATCGCCACAATCCATCATTGGCCGCTAGCCAAAAAATACCTTCTTCGTCAATTTCTATATCATAAATCCCGGAAGCAAAATCCTTGGTTGGAATAAACTCTCGTTTTAAGTGTACGTTTTCCCCTTGCGAATACAGTAATCCTTTATTGGTTCCTAGCCATATGACATCATTCTTTTCATCATATTCCATACACCTGATGTCAAGTTTTTTTTCATTGTCAATATTAGTAGGAATGCTTATTTTTTTACTTTTACCTGTTTGGGTATCAAAGACATTGAGATCAGGTAAAGCCTTGATCCACAAACGTCCATGTTTGTCCACAACCATGTCTCTAATATAATTGGATGTGATCGTCGTCGTATCCAATGGATTATATCTAAATGATTTAAACTTATGTCCGTCATATCTTAACAAACCTTGTTCTGTGCCTATCCATAGGTAACCATCTTTGGTTTTTTCCAAACATAATACCTGAGATGAGTTAAACCCTTGAGATGCTCCATAGTGGTCAAAAACAATCGTTTTTGGCATAGTTTGTCCTGATGTTTTTTGGAAGAACACAAAAACAAACAAACTTAAAATCCATACAATATGAGCGTTTTTTATGGACAAGATATTTATGGCATTACTAATGAATTAAAATGAAGGAATAAAACTAATTATTTTTTTCAATAAATACCTTATGAACCGCCTCAGTGACGGAATGAACGTGCAATTTTTCATATATCCGCTTAACGTAGGTGCGTACAGTATCTATACTGATGATCAGCTCTCCCGCCACCATTTTATAGCTCAGTCCTTTAGAAAGAAGTTTTAAAATTTCAATCTCGCGCTCTGACAGATTATAAGTAGATTCTGAGCTTTTACCCTTAGCAAAAGGCAGCTGCAATACCTTTCTGGCTATAGATGGACTGATCGGAGCGCCTCCATTTTTCACATCTTTGATGGCTGTCAGCAAGGTAGCCAAAGAATTTTTTTTCAGCAAGTAACCGGTAGCTCCCGCTTTTAAAGCACTAAAAATTCGATCATCGTCATCGAAAACTGTATTCATAATGACTTCTACCTCAGGATAATGAGACTTCAACTCTTGCACACCTTCGATACCGGTACGGCCCGGCATGTCTATATCCATGATGATGACTTCAGGAGCAAAGGCTTTGGTGTTTTGTACCACGTCTAGGCAATGACCAAACTCCCCCGTCAATTCGAACTCTTCTGACTCTCTGATAATAGATGCCAAGATCTCTCTCAATCCGGCATTGTCTTCATAAATAGCCACCCTAATCTTGTTGCTCATGACTGTCACATTTAATGTCACAAAAATAGTCACAAATTCAATGATTTTACTTTTTAAATTGTCACATGATGATGTGAGTGGTTAAAATGAATAAGAAACCTAAGCACAAAGAAGCTCATGGTATTGGTAATGCACTTTTAAATATCATGGGTTGAATCTATGGGTTTTTAAACGATGGCGATATTTACTGCCTGCTGAAAAAGTCAGTATCATTCAATTTAAAGACTGCTATCGGTCTTGGATATAGTTTAAAAAACAAGCGATAGTAAATGAAGAGTCAAAAGTGCGTCTATCGCCTTTGCAAAATATTAGAATTAAACTAAAAATTATCAAG
>CAZGMB010000060.1:0-31672 GCA_964526715.1 uncultured Aureispira sp.
TCTCTGAGTACTTTACAAGCTTCTCTGAGTACTTTACAAGCTTCTCTAAGTACTTTACAAGCTTCTCTGAGTACTTTACAAGCTTCTCTAAGTACTTTACAAGCTTCTCTGAGTACTTTACAAGCTTCTCCGAGTACTTTACAAGCTTCTTCGAGTACTTTACAAGCTTCTCCGAGTACTTCACAAGTATCTCTGAGTACTTTACGAGCTTCTCTAAGTACTTCATAAGCTTCCATAGGTGCATATAGGTCGACGGTCATTGACAGTGAGATATTAGTCCTGAAGTCCAAGACTTTTTACAACGATAGGATGAGCTCCCGAACTTGTGCCGCAGTATACGGTATCGCAAGATCACAAAATCTTGGTATAATTATTGTATTATCAAAATGTGTAATATGTATGATTTCAATTTTTGATCATTATATACTTTATTACTTTTAATATATTTTAATTGAAAAACATCGTAAAAATATCAGTTGTATCCCTGGCCTTAGTCTTTTTGACGGGTATGGTTTTGACATGGACCTCCACGGCACCATCTGCTATTTTAGTTTTTGCAGGTCATGACAGGACGATTTGTTTTTCGCAGGATTTGAGAGTTTCTGATCTTAATGCTACTATTTCAGGTGATGTCAGCAACGGAGATTGGATATCGTTTGGTGATGGTAGGTTTCAGCCGGGAAATCTACTGACCGTACGATATAATACGGCACAATCTCAGCAGGTTACATATGTGCCGGGACCTAATGACAGAGCCTTGGGGTTTTTTAGGTTGATGTTGTTGTCTGATGCACCCGTCGGCAATCCTTTGGAAAGAGTTACGGATGAAGTCAGAATTAATTTCCAACCTGCACCACCATTATTTTGTTCCAATAATGTCAATATTTCTCTCAACGAAACCTGTACACAAGTCGTAGATGCTACCATGCTGCAACCCAATCCTGTGCAGCCTTACAGCAACTATATTATCACGTTATATAATGCAAACGGTACGGTGATACCTAACAATACTTTGACTCATCTACATGTAGATAAAGAGATTACCTATAAACTTGGACACCAATGTACAGCCAATTTTTGTTGGGGGAAACTAAAGGTAGAAGACTATTTTCCACCCGTTTTCGTTTGTAAAAATGATACTATTTCTTGTCTCAAAAGCATCCTGCCTGACAGCCTAGGTTTTCCTTTTCCTGCAGGAGCATATATAGATACTTTGATCAATAAAAAGTACACGGTAAAAAACTGGGACAAGTGCTCCGACGTAATTTTAGAATACACCGATACCATCATCAAGGGTGAATGCTCTAGAAATGAAGATAAAATAGTCAGTAGAAGATGGAAGGCTGCTGATGCTAAAGGCAATACATCCTTTTGCACAGAAGTCATTGTAGTGAGAAAAATAGCATTGTCAGATGTCATATTTCCGCCCAATTTTGAGGGACATGATATGCCTGCTTTTGAATGTGGAGATTCCTATCCCAAATTGATAAACGGAAATCCATCGCCGGATACTACAGGGACACCACTTACTGGTCATTGTGGTCATTTACAATTCAATTTTTCGGATGTACCCTTTAGTTTGTGTGGCAATAGCTATAAAATTGCTAGGTCATGGTTCCTGATAGATTGGTGTACGTCTCTAAGTGTGACCAAAAACCAAATCATTCAGATCAAAGATAGTCAAGGACCTTCGATCTCATTTCAGGATACATTGAGATGGCAAACAGATCCATATATATGTGCTACCGGTCGTATAGAAATTCCGGCTTTAGAAAGTGCTGAAGATTGCTCGGCCTTCGATACACAAATAGAAATCATCAATAAGTCCGGACAATCTTTTCCATCTTACATTCAAAAAGTGGGTTCCAAATTTTTTGTAGATAAGTTGCCTTTGGATGCGTATGTGGTCAGGTACATAGTAACTGATGTTTGTAATAATACTACGGTAGGAACGTCAGAGCTTATCATCAGTGATTTGACGCCACCTTATCCCGCCTGTGATGGAGTTACCAAAGTAGCATTGGACCAAAATGGAAGAAGTCGGGTTTTTGCGCTTTCATTTGATGATGGCAGTACAGACAACTGTGGTATTGCTTCGTTTAAAGCCAGAAAAATGCAAAACAACTGTGGTATCGGTACCGCATGGGGAGATTTTGTGGATTTTTGTTGTGATGAGATAGGCACTACACAAATGGTAGCCTTGGAAGTTACGGATATCCATGGTAATAAAAATACGTGTATGGTCGAAGTCATTGTGGAAGATAAAATCAAACCTACCTTGACCTGTCCACCCAATATCACATTAGCTTGTACCGATAGCTATGACTTTGCTAATCTTCAAGTCTTTGGAAATGTAGTAACCCAAGCAAGCCAAGTAAAAAATGTAGTAGTCCATAATTTTTATCATAACGGCATAGTAGGTCAAGATGGTTTGGCTAGAGATAACTGTAGTGTTTCGGTGACTTCCAAATATCGAACTAATATCGAATGTCATACCGGATTTATTTATCGGACATTTACAGCGACGGACGCGGGCGGTAGGGTAGACTCTTGCACACAAGTGATCACCATACTCAATCCTGACCCATTTGATCAAACAGATATCACTTGGCCATCACATTATGAATCAAATGGTTGTAGAGTAGCACAGGCCAATCCTGATATTACGGGGTTTCCAAAATTTAAAAATACATCTTGTGGCAATATCACTCATAGTTACGAAGACCAACCATTTTATATAGCTGATGGAGCTTGTGTAAAAATAGTCAGAACTTGGACTGTGGTAGATTGGTGCCAATTTGATCAGGTGACCGGACGTGGTAAATATGGTCCTTATGTACAAACGATAAAACTTCACAATACGGACAAACCTTGGTTTATGTCTTCATGTGCGGATACTACCATATGTTCTTATGCCATAGATTGTGGTTTGACTAATATTACCCTAGATGCGTTTGGACAAGATTCATGTACCCAGGCAAAAGACTTGGTATGGAAATATGAGTTGGATATCCATAGTGACGGAGTTTTGGACTTCAATGGTACTGCATCTACTTATTCGGGAAATGTTCCTATGGGTGTTCATAGTATTAAATGGATTTTGGCGGATCAATGTGGTAATTTGGCAACTTGTCTTCGCAAGGTTACAGTAGCAGATTGTAAAAAGCCATCGCCATATTGTATCACTTCATTGACCCAAACTTTGGATGCTGTGCAAGGAACAGCTGAAATTTGGGCTAAAGATTTCGATAAAGGAAGTAGTGATAACTGTACTAGCAAAGATGGACTTATTTTCACTTTTAATGGTGCTCGTCCTGTCAGCAACAGGGTCAATGTATTGCATTATTTTAAGGAAAATGGAATCCTGAGCACTCCATCTGAATATCTTACAGGTTTGGCACAGGTATGGAAACCAAATACAAAAAGCGCCGGAATCCTGTTTGATTGCTCTGATATTCCTGATGGAAAATCCCAATCGATACCACTCAAAATGACGGTATTTGACAGTTTGGGCAATAGTGATTTTTGTGAAGTGGAATTGATTTTGCAGGATAACAGTAATAAATGTCCTGATTTGATCACCCACGGCACGGTTTCAGGAAAGGTCAATACGGAAAATAATAAAGCAGTATCTGATGTCCAAGTACATTATCAAGGAGTAGAAATAGATGACTATGTAATGACCAATAGCGATGGTGTGTTTTCTATAGAATCATTACCGCTGCAAAAAGAATATTCCATCAAGCCTTACAAAGATATCAATCCTTTGGAAGGTGTGACTGCGCTAGATTTGGTACATATACAAAGACATATATTGGGCATTACGCTTTTGGATAGCCCCTTCAAAATGATAGCCGCTGATGCCAATGCATCCAAATCCATCACGGCAGGAGACTTGCTTGAAATCAGGCGTTTGATATTAGGGATTACGGATAAATTTCCCAAGGGACTGCCTTCTTGGGTGTTTGTAGCTAAGAACGGAATCAGCAACCCACAAAATCCATTTAGTTATCAACCTGCTACGATGTTTACTTTATCCGATGCAGTGTTGCAAAATCAGGATTTTACTGCGGTAAAAATCGGAGATGTTAATAATTCGGCAGTAAATATTCAGGAAGAAATGGTAGAATCTAGAAATGCCGTAACTCCGTTTTTGATTGAGGTAAGTTCTGAAAAGGTCAACGAGGAGAACGTTTATGAATTTAGGGCTGGAAGCGACGCAAAATTTGACGCTATACAATTGTTTTTACATACAGATGCAGTTGCAAATGACATCATCGTAGCTAAACATGAGACTGTAAACCCGGAATTGGATTGGCACTTGGTAGGTAATACGCTCCGCTTAGTTATGTATCAGACCCAAACAGGAGATATACAAAAAGGTGATATCTTATTTTCTATTCCTGCACCGAAAACTAGTACATTTAGGATAGATGATACCTTTGAGAATATATTTTATGGTGAGAATAGGGAAAGACCGATCCAGCTTAAAAGCATTTCCCAAAGCCCAAAAGCCAAATTAAAACTCAGAACCAATCCTGTGATGAATGAATTGGTGGTTCAAGCCAATGATATCCAACAAGCCACTGGTCTCACCTACGAGATTGTGAATACAGAAGGAAAAGTACTTTTGAATGGTCTAACGATGATCAACAGTTCATGGGATGATGTATACATTACCTTGCCGGAAAGTATTCAACCAGGCATTTACTTCGTCAAACTTTCTTTGGATGATTGGAGTGAGACGCTCAAGTTTATAAGGATACAGTAGTCTTTACATTACACTGCTATTGTTATTTGAAATCGATTGTGGTAGCATTAATAAAAAAGGCAGTGCTTTTGAATAATCCAAATCCGGGTATTCCAAGCCCAATGCTCTAATATTTTTGTAATAAGTTTGGTGATGCGTATAATAATATCTTTCGCTTTGAACAAACCATGCTTTCTCTCCCAATTTCTGTGCCAAAAACCACTTCTCAATTAACCGTGCGCTTCTTCCATTGCCATCATTCCACGGATGTATTTTTACAAACACCAAATGAATCATAGCGGCAAAAAAGAAAACTTCCTGTATGTTTAATGCTGTTTTCAAAAGTAATGCAATATCGCTATATAACTTTTCCGTTTCGCCTTCCACTTCAAACGGTTCGGCGGCCACATATTCTATTTTTCCATCGGGCGTAGTTACGTACATGTTTTGTGTTCGTAACTTACCTTGCTGATGTTTGGCAACAATATGTTTGCTCAATAATTGATGTGCTTTGCTGATGTTAGTTTTGTTAAGTTCGTTGATTTTGGCAAAAGTGTATGCATAATACAAGTCGTCAATCTTTTTAGTGTAATCCGGTAAAAACGCGATACCAAATCTTTTGTGCTTTATATAACTATCTAACTCAATATCTTCTCCTTCAATCTTGCTTGAATATACAGATGATACTGAAGTGTAAAAACTAAAAGTATCTGTTGATATTTCAGCATCTTTTAATGCTTCAAAAAGGCTTTCCAATGAGTTGTCTAATTGCTCTCCATATTGTATAAACAGATGGGTAGGTAAAATTTTTAATTCCATTCCATTCATATTCTTAACGATGTTGTTTCGGTATATGTATTTACTTTGTTTACTTTTTATTTATACAGTTTCTACAATGTTTAACTGCTTATAAATGATCACTCAATCATATATCCCTTTTCATAAAACTATACCATCCCAATCCAATGAAAATGACACTATACAAAAATGACATGCCTATGGCATGACTGTAAGGAAGCAAAATATTAAAGTTCCACTCATGATTCACAAAATAATCAGGCAGTTTAAATAATGGAAAAGGAAAATTATCTTCTATGCTATTCATAGGCCAATAGTTTCTGCTCGAATTCTTAAAGTAATAAACATGAATCATCATCAGAATAGGTTCGAGCATCATGATGTACATGAAATAAGCTAATAATGTCAACATGCCTTTTCTAATGACAAAGCCTAGCATCAGTGCAAAACTTAAATATCCCATGCTCATCATAAAAAATCTCAGTGGAGCCATATTGTTATCAAAAATCAAATCAAAATCAAAGCCATCAGTATGAATCATGCCTATAATGCAGGTAGATAAAACATACAATAGGGTAGCAACCACCGACATAAGCAAAATACTAAAAAGCTTGCTCATAAAAAACTGTTGCCGTGTCAATCCGATGATGATGTTTTGGCGCATGGTCTTGTTGCTTACTTCTGAGGTAATAATGTGTATTGTCAAAAATCCCAAACAAAAAGGAATCATCCAATTGGATACATATCCCTGATAGTCCCAAACTGATGGAAACTCATAAAATACTTTGGAAGAAGGCATCGGCGGCGGCATATCTTTAAATGTATCCTTTCCTGCCAAGATTATAAATGGGCTGATCAATATATATATCAGTCCTAACGCTCTGAACACTGCGTTGCCACTAAATTTTTTCCACTCTAATATTAGGAGATCCTTCATTTTTCATTTTGTTTGTAGGACAAATGTAAATAGTAATAACTACACCACTAAGTTTTTTGGATAAAACTTCAATATTGGACTATCAAAATGCAGATGAAAAAGGATAAAAAAAAACCTTCATCTTTATGGGGGCAGATGAAGGCTGATTTGTTCTTGGAATGAGATATGTGATATAGTTCAAATATGGTGCCAAAAAATTGGATAAATGAATTTGTTTCTTAATTATTAAAAAACATTTGTAATATATTAAAATACATTAACCGTGAATCTAAAAGACTAGTTTCCATTTAGCTCTTGTCCAATGGGCAAGGTTAATTTTTTGTTTTGAACGATATCTAGTATCCCATTTATGTGTGTAACAGGTGGTACAGCTGTTGTATTAATAATAACGTCATTTCCGTCAATGGTTAGGTCATTAAAAGTAGTGGGCGTTGTTCCTTGGATGAATTGAGTTACATTTCCATTAAAGGTTACATTTCCTGTTCCACTTATAAAATTTCCATGATTGTTCCAATGCCCTTTTAGTGCAATATTTAGATTGTTGGCTTGCAAAGTACCTCCTAAAAGAGTAAGATTATTTTTGATCACCAAGTTATTAGTGACTAATGTTGCAGTGGGCGCATTATTTGAGTTTACAGTAAAATTGTACAAAGGTACAGCTGAATTTATTCTAATATTTTGAGAGGGAGGAGTAGATAAATCACCAATATTTATGCTTCCATTACCTATTGATGATGTTGATGACAATATAATGATATCAGCAGTAGTATTAGATGATGCTCTCCGTATGGTGATATTACCACCACTCATGATAAAAGGTACCCCAGCATTCAATTCAAAACCACCGCGGTCAGTATTATTGCATCCTACAGTACATACGGTGATATTACCCGTATAAAGAGTGAACGTACCCGAAGACATTCCGCTATTTGGTCTTAAGGAGCCTGCAATATTTAAATTGCCTCCTTCTATTATAAATTTGCCATTATTTAGATAGATAATATTGTTACCTGTGTTTGTACCACAATTGAAAGTACCTCCGCTTAGACGAAGTGTGCCGCCATTGTTAAACCAACTAAAGTTACCGTAATTGATGGTTCCTCCGTTATTCCATATACATTTGTTTGGGTCTAATTCAGCGCCACTTCCTGAAGTAAATGGTGTAATCGTAGAAGCACTAGACAATTTAAATGTTCCACTTGTGATCACTAAAGGATTAGAGGCGGCTGTTAACGAAATGAGTGATGTGACTTCAAGCATTCGGCTGATATTACCTTTGGTTACTTTCAAACTGTTGAAGTTTGTTGGCACTATTCCTCCAATTTCTTGGTAAGTACTAGAACTTGCAAAATCAACAATACCTAAGCCAGCAACAAAACTACCATTATTTGTCCAATCACCATGTACAGCGAGTGTATATTGTACGGTGCTGCTCATGGTCAAAGATGCGCCTGGTTGAATTATTATCGAATTACAAATTGCTCCAATATTTGCAATCAATGGTTGATTTACAGGTTGTGATGGAATATTTACATTTTGACTAGAAGTTGGAACCGTATTAGATGACCAATTGCCAATATTAAACCAATCGGTAGATACATTTCCTGTCCAGTCAATACCCAAACAAGAAAAGTCTCCAGGAGTTTTTTCAATTGTAAGTGATTTTAATCCTTCTATGCTTCCCGTTATTGCAGATACTGCATAATATTCACTAGTGCTTGTGCTTTGACCAGTGAGTACTGCGGAGTTTCCATCAAAAGTTATATTTGATGAAACTTCTTCCATATAATTTGTGCCTAGCTTATATACTTTGTATGATGTTGCCCCGACTAAAGGACTCCATTTTAAAGTTACTACATCTGCACAAACTTTATTTATTCTGAAGTTTGAGATATTTTGTGAAATCTGATTTACACCACTTTCAACCAATATATTCCCTTGTTGAACTCTAAGTTTAATATTTTGAACGCCTTCAACATAAGGTGCAACCCATGAGTATGATCTTTTGGACTGTTCAATTCCATCATCAATTTTTATCCAATTACCACCATTCAGTTGATATTCAAGGGTAAATGTACCCGATATTCCGTAGCTGTCCCATTTTAAGTAATATATGTCACCAGATATCATTTTTTCATTGGCCAAAGGATATGCCATTTGTAGCTCTTCATTTTCAAATTGGTAAGAAATATAGTAGTTTTGGGATCCCATTGGAATATTGGCACCGCTGACTTGAATATTCCAAGTTCCGGCGATTGGATTATCCACGGTTATTTGTTCTATAGTGTTAAGATTATCAATTTGTCTAGTAGCATTAGCATTAAGATTGACTGGATTTGGCGTATGGTCCAAAACCCAAGGATGGTACGAGTTATTATTGGGGTCGGTAGCCAAAATATTTAAATTATTAACTAAGGCTGTTGCAGCGTTTACGGCAGCAGCAACATCGGGCCAAACAATCATGATTTTGACTTTTTTGGATCCTGAAGGTACTGTTATGCTATGGTTGTTGGATGCTCCGTGTAGTAATGAGCCAGAAAATACTTGGTTTGACTCAATCACTTGAAGGGCTTTTCTACCGTTGGGCCTGCCGTAACCAGTTTTAAAATCTGGTCCAGGATTTCCGATATCATCTGCGGTATTGAAAATAATGGCACGCATCAGAGAGCTGGGTGATTCATTTCCTGAATTATTGGATTTGTACGCTTGTTCTAATTGCGCAAATAAGCCTACAGCTTTCGGAGAAGCATAAGACGTACCTTCAGGACCCGCCAATGTGAGGTGCGGCATCAACCTACCGTCGTAAGCAGGACCTTTACAGCCCCACGAAAGTATATCATCATTAGGTGACAAATTAGCTATTACCATGTGGTTTTTATTTTGCTTGATGGCACCAGTTATATTGCCCCAACCATTAAAATTGTAAGGAGCATAACCAGGATCATCACCTACATTTCCTGAAGAATAACTGATAAGATGGTTTGGGTAATCAACAATCCGCAAATCATGAGCTCTTGCTTCTGTGCTATAGCCTCCCTGAATTCCGAAGCCATAAGAATGGTTGAAATATCTGGTGCCATAAGTTGTGATTAAGGATGGATAATTTTCATTATTAGTACTAAGGATTTGTGCTCCCCAAGCATGGCTTCTGTTTTGTGGGTCTACATTTCCTGAACCACCTGCATTTTCCATACACCCCAATTTGTGACTTGATAAGGTTCCAGAAACTAATTCCGTATTTCTACCTTTGAAATCCAAGCCTAAGCCTACAGTACCTCCTTCTCCAATAGCTATAGTAACTCCTGAGCCATTGTAATTTATTCCATTAAAACCTGTGTTTAAAAAATTGCTCCTATCTGTTGAGTTTCTATGAGAAAGGTTTTCGTTTTCTAATATAGGCTCTGATGGTGCAATTGATATAAACTGGATGTAAGGAACCTTTACCAAATCTTCTATGGATCTACCAGAAAAAGTGACTTCTAATTGGTTGCCATCCAATCTATTTTGGTTCCATGCAATGTCGAGACGAGTTAGATCCTTTTTTACTTCTTCAGCGTTTAAACCTTTAAAAAATTCTATGATCAGTTTTATTTTTGCATCATGGAGAGATTTTCTTCTATGAAACAAGGGCGATTCAAGTTTAAACTTACTATCAATCTGAATTACTGACCTAATCTCATTTTTCAATTTAGTCAAATCAAAACTTTGGTCGATCACAGCAAAGTAGGCATTTCCTGGCAAATAGTCAGTCAGTAACATACCTTCAGAAGCCCATTTGTTTATTACCATTAAAGAAGGAACATCGTAGAATTGGATGATTCTAAAAATTTTACCTTGAAAGGTATTCTCATTTGTAAAGACCAAATTTTCTGATTTGCTTATTTCAGGTACAAAAGGTCCGGTAGTGATTCCAATTTTGTATTTGTCTAATCCAGACGTATCACTAGAGTTTTGTGCATTTAACTGAGTACTGAGTGAAAAAATAGTCAATAATATGACCAAGATATTTTTTGGGGATATCATAATTATAAAATTATTATGTCATTGCCACTACTTCAAATAAAGGATTCAAAAGTAAGTGACAAGTTTAAAAAATTGGTTTTCAATACAAATGTATTAAAACTTAATTTTTTTAAAAAAAAATATTTGAAGAATTTCAAAATTTTATAATTTTTTTTCAGAAATAGGTACTGCAATTTTTACCCTTTTTTAAATTAGGTAGTTTCAAGATTTAAAATGTTGTATTCAGTTTTTCCTTTTAAATGACCACTTCACAAATGCTTTGGCCACGATATCTCCTGCCTCGTTTCTGCCAGTGGCTATCATCTCGAGTTCGCCCGTATCACCAGGGTTTTGCATGCTTTGTAATAATGTAGATAATGCTGAGCCTTGGTCACAGGTAAAGGTAGTCGTTGTATTGGCTTTTTTATAAAATTCAGCTCGGAATCCTGTGACTAGCATGGAGAACTCACCCAAACCTACGATATACATTTGACATAATGCTCCAGTAGCTAGTTCTGCTGCTCCCGCCAATGCACTGAAGTATATAGATTTAAATGGATTTTGAGATCTCCAGTTAAAAGGTAATGTTACGTCACATTTTTCAGCATTTAGGGTTTTTACAGTAATGCCCCACCAAACTACCGAAGGTAACTTTGTACCAAAACCAAGCTTAAATAACCATGGATTAAGTACTTTTTTTTGATATGCAATTGATTTTTCTGGCAACTTTATTGCGGTCGTGGTATCCATGGTATTTCTTTTATATCCTGTGTTTGTAAAATAAACCGCGAAAGTATAAAAAAATAATCTGATAATCGATTGAGATACACAATGACTTTAGGATCTACCGGTGATATTTGATCCAAGGTAATGACTCTTCTTTCTGCTCTTCTACATACCGTCCTACATACATGTGCAAAACCCACTGCTTGACTTCCACCGGGCAGGATGAAATTTCTCAAAGGCTCCAACAATAACTCCATGGAGTCCATGGCGTTTTCTAAGGTATGGATATCTTCATCCAAAATATCAGGCGTCAATAATTTTTTATCTGGATCAGAAGCCAAGTTAGAACCGATAGTGAAGAGTCTTTTCTGTACTTCGGTCAAACAATAATTTTGCGTAGCTTCCTCAAAGGAAGCATTGAGCAAACCAATAAAAGAATTCAGCTCATCTACTGTTCCATATGCTTCTATTCGGATATCATCTTTGGCAATACGCTTGCCACCATATAATCCTGTCGTACCTTGATCACCTGTTTTGGTGTATATTTTCATGGATATTACGTTTTAAATTTTGTGTATATGTACTGTCATGCTTTACTTTGTTATTAAAATTATGCCTATGAAAGCCTTAATGACCATCATTTAACATTTTATAAACTTGATAGTTTTATGGAAGAGTATACTTTTGCACCTTTAATATTAATACACATAAAATGACTAATATTTATAAACTTCACCCTTGGCATGGGATAGAAATCGGAAATGAAGCTCCTGAATTAGTAACTGCTTTTATCGAGATCATACCGAGTGATACTGTAAAATATGAAATAGATAAACATTCTGGCTATTTAAAAGTGGACAGACCTCAGAAATTTAGCAACATTGTTCCTGCTTTATACGGCTTTATACCTCAAACCTACTGTGCTGAGGAATTGGCAAAACTCAATATGAAATCTACAGGGCGAACAGACATCAAAGGTGATGGAGACCCTCTCGATATTCTAGTACTCACGGAAAGGGAGATCACCCATGGTGATATTTTAGTCAGAGCATATCCCATAGGTGGATTTCGTCTTGTAGACAATAATGAAGCAGATGATAAAATCATAGCGGTGCTAAAAAATGATGATGTGTATGGTCAATGGAAAGACATCTCAGATGTACCGCATACCATTATCAATCGTCTAAAGCACTATTTTTTGACATACAAACAAATGCCCGATAAAACGCCTTCTTGTATTATTGACGAAGTCTATGGCAAAGAGACTGCCTTTGTTGTCATCAAAGCAAGTATGGAAGATTATCATCATCATTACAGGAGATCATAATCTGATGTTTCACCTCTTTTTGTACAAAAAATTGATCAGCGTTGAAAACTTTTGGTCTGTTGACGGGAGTATATTTTATGTTTTGATTAAAAAGCGTTTATGACCAGAATACAAATTATAGAAGTTATTGTCACTTGTCTCGTTTATGTGGCTATCCATTTGCTGACCAATCATAGTATTGACAAAATCATTGCACAGAATACATCAGCCAAAACCAGAGCAAAGATCATTAAAAAAGCAGTACATCTCATTGCTTTTTCTATTTTTTTAATTGTTATTTCTTCCATTTTTGGAGTCAATCAATCAGAACTTTTTGTTTTTATTGGTTCCGTATTGACGGTTATGGGTATAGCATTGTTTGCACAGTGGTCTATTTTGTCCAATATCACAGCCGGAGTGATTATTTTTTTCAGCCACAGTGCCAAACTGGATGATACTATTGTTATGTTAGATAAAGATTATGAGGTAGAAGGTAGGATTAGTGATATAGGTCTTTTTTTTATTTTGATCAAAACTAATGAAACTCAAATAACGATACCCAATAATGTTTTTTTACAAAAGATGGTTAAAAGTAAAATCAAATAAAATACTTCATTTCATATGGAATTTTTAGATAGAATACCGACGAGTGCTTTTGAAACCGCAGGCTTAATTTTTGGTTTGGGAGCAAATTTTGTAATAGCCTTGCAAGTGTACAAAGAGTGGAAATCAAAACAGGTAAGCAGTCTGTCCAAAGGATATGTCCTAGGATGGTGGCTGATTTTTGCTTTTTGGTTTGTCTATGGTCTTAGGTTTGATGCCATAGCGATTACTATTTCCAATGGATTAGCTACACTGATTCAAACCGTCTTAATATTTATCGTGTTTAAGAAAACCCGGACTGAAGTTTTGTAATTCCTTATTTTTAATGTTGAAATACAATTTTACCAAACTGAGTTGCAGACTGCATCTCTGAGAAGCCCTGATGTAGATCATCAAAGCTATACACAGCATGCACTACAGGTATAATGGTATGCTGAGTAACGAAGTCTAACATTTGTACAAAATCCCGATCTGACCCCATAGTGGACCCTAAAATCGATATTTGTTTCCAAAACAAAGGCTGAGGATTTAGTTCATCAATCTTCCCTTCTGATCCTCCATAAAAGACAATTCTAGCTCCAGGATTACATACTTTGGTCAATGGATTGAAACCTGGTCCAGCAGCACTATCTACAATGACATCTACACCACCAAAGGTTGTCAATAGTTTTTTAGGCCAATCCGAATCTGTATACAAAAAACCAGATTTTGCTCCCATTTCCACAGCTTTTTGAATTTTCTGCTCAGAGCCTGAGGTGACAAAGACCTCACATCCTAAAGCTAAAGCATATTGCATAGCAAAAAGAGCTACACCTCCACCGATACCAGAAATTAAAACTTTTTCTCCTGGTTGTACAAGAGCTCTTTTTATGATAGCACGGTAAGCCGTCACACCCGCTAACGGTAAAGCAGCCGCCTGTATCGCACTAAGATGCGTTGGTTTGGGGTAGATATATTTATGGTCTATTGCAATATAGTCAGCAAAAGTACCTTCATCCGGTACCCCTAAGACTCTAAATTCGGGTGATTGGTAACTTTCGTTGCGGCCCCAAGCTATCCCAGGATTGATGATGTATTCATTTCCTTTTTCATCTACAGCAGTTGCATCAGATCCCATTGTAGCACCCAGTTTTATACCAGGATACATGCCTTTGGTGATCCAAATATCTCTGTGATTGAGTGAGGATGCATTTACTTTTAGTAACTTTTGATCTGCTGATAGGGTGGGGATTTCCTTTTCCACCAAGAGTGGCAACTGACCTATTTGATGGACTATATATGATTTCATTGGATTCAGGTATGACTATATTATAATGAAAATAAATGGGATAGCTAAAATAATTATTTTTAATTCATTGAAAATGTACCAATTAAAACTAATATTTTTCTCAATCCAATTTATTTTATGTATAACAACAAAAAAACCTGTAGTGTTTTTTCTTGGTTTGAAAATATTGTTTCTCGGGATTTTGGTTGTGTTATCATCTTGTTTTGATGTTTTATTTTACAGTAACAACAATAGGTTTTGGCAAGTATTTATAGGATACTCAATATTTCGATTTATATAATTTTTCGATAGAGGTAAAAAATAATAAAAATCTTGGTTTGTGTAATTATTTACATAGTATTTGTGTTTTACTTATAATCAAAGCCAATATATTGAAATTGTATATCAAATATATGGTGTCTATCCGATGTAAGATGGCTGTAGAATCAGCGCTTGACATCATGGGGCTACATTACAGATCCGTGGAATTAGGTGAAATAGATATCAAAGAAGACTTGACTAAAGAACAGCAGGCGGAGCTTAAAGAGCGATTATTAGTATCTTCACTGTTGCTCATGGATGATCAAAAAGCTATGTTAATTGAGAAAATAAAAAACGTAATTATAGAAATGGTCCACTATGAAGACGAATGGCCACATGTAAATTTTTCGGATTATTTAAAAGATAAACTGCATCATGACTACGCTTATATGGCCAATTTGTTTTCTGAAGTGACAGGCATAACTATAGAGCATTTTATCATAGCACATAAGATAGAAAAAGTAAAAGAATTGTTGCTTTATGACGAACTAACTTTAACAGAAATATCGTACAAACTCCATTACAGTAGTGTAGCACATCTCTCCAATCAATTCAAAAAAGTAACTGGATTGACGCCTTCCTACTTTAAACATCTCAAGGAGCACAAAAAGCGTATTCATCTAGAAGACATCTAATCATTTTTGGTCTGCTTGATCATATTTTGTTCCATGAGATATGAAGTTTCCACAAAATGTATGATTAAACATGTAAGTTATGTTGGAAATTGTGTAATATGTTTATATCCAAATAGTTGCACCTTTGTGTTGTTCAATTAAACATCATGAAACCATGGATTTACAAATAGAATCTGAAGTGACACGCGACATCCACAGCATCACCCAATACATCAACGCCAATTTTCCTGAACTCTCAGCATTCATGGCAGAAATATCGGTAAGCCCAGACGACGATATCGACCAAAATGCTGACGATGCCCAAGGTCAGGGTTA
Source organism: uncultured Aureispira sp. (assembly GCA_964526715.1). Taxonomy (GTDB): domain Bacteria; phylum Bacteroidota; class Bacteroidia; order Chitinophagales; family Saprospiraceae; genus OLB9. The sequence continues at coordinate 15,661 of CAZGMB010000060.1, forward strand.
TTATGATTCATTGGAAATGTTAATTAAAAATTATGCCATTTCTCAAGTCGTCATCTAGATGTCTTCCATGATCATTTTACGACTTACATCTTAATCCAATAAAGCATGAAAATTTTATTAGCAATAGCTATCGGCATCATTATTATGGCGGTCATCTTTCAAATCTATATCACCATGGCTAATGGAAAATCAGAAATACAATCTTACGAAGTGATACGTACTCAAGAACCTTATGAAATCAGGTATTATCCACCCGCGATCATGGCCAAAATATCTTCCACATCCAAGTCTTATCGAGATTTGGGTTACTCAGGTTTTGGTAAGTTGGCTAACTATATTTTTGGTGGCAACAGTGCTAACAAGCAAATAGCCATGACATCGCCGGTGCATATGGATATTGGAGATACTTTATCTACCATGTCTTTCGTCATACCTTCCGAATATAACCTAGATGATTTGCCAAAGCCAAACAATGCAGAAATCAACATACAGACAACCGATGCAGAATACGTGGCTGTTATTTCGTTTGGAGGTTTTGCCAGCAACGATCGCATACATGAACACCAGGAATTACTCAGGCAATACTTGATCGATACGAAGATCGCTTATTTTGGCAATTTTCGGTTTTTAGGATATAATCCGCTGTATCAGTTATTGGGCAGGAGAAATGAAATCATTGTCACCGTTGACATAATACAATAATTAAATTATAATTAATAAAAAGTAGCCATATGGAAAGCATAGAACAAATCACACCCATGCCAAGGATAGGGGACAAAGCACCTGATTTTAAGGCCGTCACCACACAAGGCAATATTAATTTCCCTTCGGATTATGAAGGTAAATGGGTAATATTATTTAGTCATCCAGCGGATTTTACACCTGTATGTACGTCGGAATTTATGACTTTTTCACACAGAGCCCCTGAATTTACGGCGCTCAATTGCGAGCTCGTTGGATTGTCCATCGATGGGTTGTATAGCCATATCGCTTGGTTACGGACCATTAAGGAGAAAATCGAATTTAAAGGTATGAAAGATATCGAAGTGAAGTTTCCCCTGATCGAAGATATCACAATGGAAATAGCCAAAAAATATGGGATGATACAGCCCGGAGAAAGTTCTACCAAGGCAGTGAGAGCTGTGTTTTTCGTGGACCCTAAAGGTGTCATTCGGGCCATTATTTATTATCCATTGTCTATGGGAAGAAATTTTGATGAATTGAAAAGGGCTTTGATTGCTATGCAGACTGCTGACGCATATAACATTGCGACACCTGCGGATTGGCAACCTGGTGATGATGTGATCGTGCCCACAGCCGGCTCATGTGGTGTTGCCCAAGATAGAATGGATAAAAAAGAAGACGGAGTGACGTGCTATGATTGGTTTTTTTGTACCAAACCACTTTCTTTAGCCAAAGTAAACCATCCTAAGATTTAAAAATCACTCACCCACAGATACGGCACCTGTAGCTAAGAATGTCTTTCAAGTATATGTTGCTGCCTTTGTTTTTGTTCATGTTTTAAGTCATACCAGAAATATACAAGGATAAAGTGAAATTATGTAAAGGGTTTATTACTAGATAGTTGTATTTTTGTATTGTCAAACAAAGATAAAAGAAGTATGGTATATAAGACAGAGTTGGATTGGACACAAGATGTGATAGGCATCCTTGATACTATCAATACCAGATTTCCGGAATTGTCCAAGTTTATTGAAGAAATCCCTGTTAAGCCATCGTCAAAATCGATGAGATTGTCTTCTATGGAAGAATATCATGATTCGTTAAAAAATCTTTTAAAGGAATACGAACAATCACATATTCCATGTAAATAAAGTGATACCTAAATTTAAAAATTCAATATTATGAGTCCTGAAGATATTATGCTCAACTATTTTTTTCATGAGCCCCATTACAATTGCAAATCCAATGCTGATTATTTAGACTTCTCAGAGGTTAAAAAAGATGGCAAGGCAAACTTACCTATAAACCATAATCTATCAGACACTTTGCAACAAAATGAAGCTCACCTTGGGTATCAGCCATATCGAAATAATGCTAGACATTCTACCAAGAGCAGCAATCCGCCTGTATTGATGCCATTTTTTCCAAGGTCTAAAAACAACGTGAAGAAAATAAACACCAAAGTCATCTCATTGGACGAAAGTCATCTTTACAATGAAGAGTCCGATTTTGAATAACGCATTTTGTACAAAACATTAATTATCAATAACATATAATATTATGCATGTAGCCATAGGAATCACTGAAGCCAACAGATTGGCCATAGCCACAGAGTTGTCAAAAATGCTAGCGGATGAGACCGTTCTTTATATCAAAACTAAAAATGCGCATTGGAACGTAGAAGGACCGGACTTTTTTGCCATCCATAAGTTTTTTGAAGCACAGTTTGAACAATTGGATGAAATCATCGACAATGTAGCCGAACGTATCCGCACCATTGGTCATTATGCTCCGGGTACTTTAAAGGCTTATCTTGGGCTCACTCACCTGACTGAAGAAACGAGATCCAAGAATGACAGTCAAGGACTGATCAAAGATTTGCTCTTAGACCATGAAAGTATTATCTTAAATTTAAGAGAAAATATCAAAAGTTTTGCTAGCGAACATCAGGATTTGGGTACCAGTGACTTCATCACAGGATTGGTTGAAACGCACGAAAAGATGTCTTGGTTTTTGCGGGCACATGTCGTTAAATAAATTTTGTAGCTAAACAACGGAGTGCCGCACTGATAGAAGTCGAGCGATGTTGATAAGTTACATTACTATGGATATTTTATTCTATATTCATGAAACGAGTGACCCGTTTTTGATGTTATATCAATAAGCAATTAGGTCAATAAGTATCTCGGTGGAGCCGTTTTATACTTTGCTCTGCACCGATCTCAAAAACTGGAATATGTATTATGGAACAATAATGCCCATATTGTATGTAAGATTTTTGGGTGTTTTAGGCATCGTCAGAAAAATAATAGTGAATATCATAGGCATTTTTAGAACCATAGTCTATCAGGTTTCTGAATGCGACATGAGAGTAGTCGTCCACAAAACCTGTGCATTGGCAGCTCAGACTTTTATGCTTGCTATGGCAAACGAAAAATATGATACCTGTCCCATGGAAGGCTTTGACAGTGTTCGAGTAAAAAACATACTTAACCTTCCGTATGGTGCTGAAATTAACATGGTTATATCCTGCGGCATTAGATACGATATTGGGGTTTGGGGAGATAGGATGCGCGTACCCTTTAACGAAGTTTATCAGGAAATCTGATTGGACAAACTAATACCGGATGGCTTTGCTAAAAATTAGTCATTTTAACAATGGTTTGGAAAACTATTATGGACATCTTAAAAAACTTTTACTTTCCTTTTTCCATTTATACGAAGAGTTTCTAAAAAAATAAAAATGAAAAAACAAATCTTATCCCTAATGTTCTTACTAGCCATATGTTCTATCGGTTCCAACGTACAAGCACAGTGGTCCATAGATTTTGAATCTGGTCTGGTTACGCAGGGATACAACGATGTTCGCATACCTGGAGATCTGGGTACAAGGTTTTCTTTAACCGATGACTTGATGCCGAAGGCCAATTTCTTCTACAGAGCTAGGTTAAATTACATCATAAAATCACGTCACACCATTTCCTTGTTGTACGCACCTTTGGAAACAAAATCCACTGGACGGATATCAAATGATATTCTCTTCGAAGGTGTTTCATTTCCTGCCAATACGGATCTAACGGGCACTTACAAATTCAACTCTTATAGGCTTACATACCGATATGATATCGTACAAAAGCCTAAGTTTGAGTTCGGACTAGGACTTACTGCTAAGATAAGAGATGCAAAAATCGCAATAACTTCGTTAGGATTAGCATCAGAGAAAGCCAATGTAGGATTTGTACCCATTATAAATTTTAGATTATTGTGGAAAATGGGAAGCAAGTTTGGATTATTGCTTGACGGAGATGCGCTTGCAGCACCACAAGGAAGAGCCGAAGATGTATTGATTGCGGTCACCTATGATTTGTCTGAAAAACTAAAAATACGGACAGGGTATCGCATTTTGGAAGGTGGCGCATCCAATGATGAAGTTTATAATTTTGCTTTGTTGCATTATGCTAGCGTCGGTCTGAATGTTACTCTCTAAAAGAAGGAAGATGGTCACGTTCAGTGAACCCGATCGTCGCAGTTTCCTGCTAAAGCTAGACAGGCCTGACCGATACTGGGCAGATTAATCTAACTGCGATACACTATATAGTGAATTTTAATTATTATGCTCTACTGCAAAAATGAAGCACGTAACTATTTTATTTTAGATATTTAGCTTTATTGTATTGCTATTTCTGGTTAGGAATTATAAATTCTTCAAAAATAGGATCGAAGTTACAGAACTTGTGAAGCCATAGCGTTACTTCGACCATCGTCTCAGAGTTTGGCGGCGCTATTGCAGTTTGGGTCGGCATACTTCGGCGATCGCGTAATTTTTGTCGTCATTTTGTTTTCAATTTTAGTCGCCACCACAACCACCACAGCTACTACAAGAACTCCCACAACTACTTCCACAAGAACTCCCACAAGAAGTTCCACAGTTCCCCTTGCTATTGTTCTTGTCAATATAGTTAACTAGTGGCACAAAAGATGTTGTCAAAACTGCTGTACCTAATAAAAAATATGTCCACTGCCAATTGTTTTCAATTTGTTTTGTTGGTAAAATGTTTTTCTTATAAAAGTCGGGAATTGTCGTTGTTGAAATTTGTTTTGTTAGTCGTTGTAAAAAAAGAACTGTTACAATTATTAAAACTATTGTTGCGATTACAATTTGAGCAACTGGTTTATCATTTAAAATTCCTGTCACAATTCTTGTAAATGAAAGCAACACAAGTAAAGTCAAAATTGCAAAGTTTGAGTAAAATAGAAATCCAAATTTCTTAGACTTGTTAAAGTATTTTCTAAAGGCTTCCATACTGTTTGGAATGTTCCAAAAAACAGGTTTTGTAGCTAACTTTCTCAAAAGAGTTGGGTAAAAAGTTGTTCCTAATTCTGTCAATGCAGAAGTTACTTGAAGTTGAGAATTGTTTAATGTTACATTACTTTTGGCAAGTTCAATAGTATTGTCTTGGTTTACTTTTATTGTTCCATTGTCTACTAATTCATTTACTGTTCCGTTTATAACATTTCCAAGTTTTTGTGTCTCTAAATATACAAGTTCAAAAGGTTGAAGACTGAAAATAAAGGATGTTTCGTCAAAACCTGCAACGATAGTTTTTAGTTTTGATTTGTTGTAAAATTCAAGTGTCAGTATAGTTGCAATTGTCAATGCAATGAAACTAAAAATAAAATATGGATTGTCAATTTGAATATAAATTGGTTCCAATAGAAAATAAGAAGGAACAGTTAAGCAAATAAAAGCAAGTATTCCAATGATGATGAATGTTCTTAATTTGAATTTTGCTTTTTCGAGATTTAAACTTTCAAACATATCATTGTATGTCCAAATGTTTTTAGGTTGTTTACCAAATTCTATTTCGTAGAATTTTATTGTTCGTTCTTTTGCTTGCTTAAATTTTTCAAACTCTTCTCTATTGTGAGTTGAAGGAATATGTTGTATTTGTTTACCAATAATGTTGCAAAAGGCCTGATAAGATTGGGTGAAAATTAGATGTTGATGCCAAACTTTATCAATAATTTCAGATGGAGAAACCATAAAGTCAGAAGTTGCAGCTAAATACATAAACTTCTTATATTCCAAAATAGCTTGGTCAGTAAATTCCTTTGTCCAAAAGTTTTCGTTGCTAAGTCTTGTTGAAAATCCATACTCACTTGGTGGATTGTCAAAGTCAAAGGCTATTATTTTATGCCAAAGTTCTTGGTTCATTTTTTCTTGGTGATTGTCTCGGTAATATTACGCACATCTCATTATCAAGCGCCCAAAAATCTAACCACTTTAGGGTTTTCATTAAAACCGTTTCCCAGACTGAGAAAGTTTCTAAAGTCATCATGCTATCTACATTCGTCCGTACAAATTTATGTCATCTTTTTCACTTGTCCAAATTTGTTTTTTATATGTTGGACAAGGACGCAAAGTCTCGATCCATAGAAAAGCGTAACTCCTATTTTTATGTGATTACGATGTTGCTATTGTAATGATTACGCTCTTATTTTTCGATTCATATCATAATGCTGGTCTCCTGTGCTTCTTTTCTTTTTAACATTTCGGACTTATTAATCATACAAGATTTTTGGCGAATTGTGTAACGGGTGCTGCCTTATGTACTCCTATCTTTGTCATATTATTTATCACCGTTAAAACAGTATAAAATGGGAAATTTATTGTACATCATAGCCGTCATCCTCATCATAGGATGGTTGATCGGTTTTGTAGGTTATAATACTGGTGGCATTATACATATCCTTTTGGTAATTGCTTTGGTTGCCATATTGTTGCGCATCATTCAAGGCAAAACCGTAGTTTAGAGATTTCATTTGCTTTTGGGTATGGAAAGCCTAAAACTGCAAGCCATGTCTCCATTTTAAAACCTGTATTTTTATCAAACAAGCCTCTATAGAGCGCATAAAATCCATTATAATGCATAAAGAAGAAGTCAAAGGGATCTGGGATCAACAAAAAGGAAAACTTAAGCAATTGTTTGCCAATCTTACAGACGATGATCTCCTGTTTGTAGAAGGTAGAAAAGATGAAATGTTAGGAAGGCTAGAAATAAAACTTGGAAAATCCAAAACTGAATTGGACAAAATTATTTCGACTCTCTAATGTTTGAAACAGAAAGTTTTTCACACATGCTTTAAATTTCTGTGCTCTGTCGGGCTACATTGTATTATCCTGACAGAGCATACATGTGAAGCTCATTTAAAATAAATAATTAATGATCCATGGATACCTCAGAAGTAGAAAAATCAAAAGCATTTATTACCATTGAAATCATAGAGTATGTACCCAACTCCGTGGTCATCAAAACTATTCTTAAAAAGACCACAGGGAACATTTCATTGATGTCGGTAGATAGTGGCGAAGGCCTGACGGAAAAGACATCTCCTTTTGATACTTTTGCACAAGTGATCGATGGGCAAGCCGAGTTGGTCATCAATGGTATATCCAACCTATTGAAAACAGGGGAGTCCATAGTCATACCGGCACACGCACCCAATCTGATCAGACCTAATGGCCGGTTTAAAATGATTTTGACGATCATTAAGAGTGGGTATGAATAGTTTTGCTTAGTTGTTTTGAATTGATGATAATGATGCAAATATTAGTAGTAATTGTGTAAATATTGTCACTTGATATTGTGATACCTTTGATACATAAAATTTATATATCATGACAGTATTAAAAATCACAACTTCAAGCAAGTTGTTTAATGTTTTTTCATTAATGTTGGTAGTCATTTTGGTGGCTTCTTCATGTACTAACAAAATTTCATTTCTTACATCCACTGTCGTTCCAGCTGCCCGTGGCACAGTAAAGATAAAAAATGATAGTAACAAAAACCATACTATCAACATTGCTTTACTCAATCTGGCAGAACCGGAAAGACTCAATCCTGCTAAGAAAATGTATATGGTATGGATGGAAACAGATCAAGGTGCGACAAAGAATATCGGTCAGATCATGACGGATAATGGTACTTTCTCCAAAACCTTAAAAGCTGATTTCAAGACCGTCACTAGTTTTACGCCAGTCAAAATATTTATTACAGCTGAAAACGATGCCAATGTGCAGTCTCCCTCTTGGGAAATAATTCTGACCACTGCTAAATTCTAAGTAAAAAACGACACCTTACGTTGGACGACTACAATCAGTGGAAATATCTCCACGAATGTCCCGCCATTTGCGGTTTAATTCAAACAAGATGAATTCATCAAAATTATTTAGTTTATTGATTATTTCTGGTATCTGTTTATCCATATATAGTTGTGATAACGCAGCCCAGAAAGTAGTAAAAGCAGAAGAAAATGTAGTAGATGCTGAAAAAGATCTTCAAATGGCACAGGAAGAATATCTTGCAGACGTCAAGGAATACAGACTAATATCAGCAGAAAAAATAGCTGCCAATGACAAAAGTATTGCAGATTTTAATGCTCGCATCGACAAAGAAAAGAAGACCGTAAGCGCAGATTACAGAGCCAAAATCAATGAGCTGGAACAAAAAAACAGCGATATGAAAAAGAAGATGGACGATTACCAGGATAATGGTAAAGAAAAATGGGACATCTTCAAAGCAGAATTTGGCAGAGACATGGATGCATTGGGAGAATCGATCTCAAATTTTGGTAAGAACGACAAATAACTGCCAAACATCTTTCAAATACATAGTTAAAAAGCGTGGCCGCTGTCCAAGTGGTCCATGCTTTTAACCCGGACTATGCTTTAGAACTTCGTTATGAGAAGCTAAAATGCAATAAATAGGCAAGGCTTCTGAGTTGCAGACCTTGTCAAGCCAAAGGCATGAAGTTTAGCTTTGGAATACCTGCCTAGCCGTACCGTAGGGCAGGCAGGGATTTTCTAATGCACATTTCGGGTTATAGCCCCGACAGGGCGTAATCTTTACCCCAATTATTTCTTTCGTAATATTCAACTTGATACTAGAATAGCGTGCTTTCATGGCAAATCTTACAATAAAGTTTATCAATTATGTAATAACTTATTACTGTTTAATGGTGACCTTTGTATTATTAAATCATCAAAAAATATAAATATAATGAATGTTAAAAAAGTATTGTTAAGCGTGCTCGCAGGGGCAGCCACAGGCGTAACCTTAGGTGTATTGTTTGCACCACATAAAGGAAAATCGACCAGAAGAAGGATCATGTCGGAGGGTGAATCTTACATATCCAAAATGAAACAAATCATGGACGGATATATTTCTATGATCAATGAAAGAGTGGAAAACCTTAAAGTGGAAATCACAGATATGAGTCATAATGGTAAAGCCAAAGTAGACGAAACCATGTCAGATTTGATCCACACCAAAATCAAATAAATCGAGGTAGTTATCCTTTAGTATCTAACACATAGATACACCATGCCCCCCAGCCCAAAATTATTTTCTCATACTCTGATCGTCGCAGTTTAAGCCCGATAATAGGCAGACAGGTGCAGCTGCGATGCACTATTTTATGAATCCTGCCAAAGCTGAACAGGTTTTGCAATTCAATACAATCTTGGTGGAGTACGACCAAGAGATGCTATTAGTTTGGAAATAAGACGGCTCCATTAGTTTTGGATGGCGGGGCTGTTTACTTGATTATCTGCTGGCTTCTTTTTTAATTCAAAATATTCGATCCATTGTTTTGCAGTCATTTCGACAAATTCTGTAAATTTACTCACTCCTTTTATTTTGTACATAGATCTTTCAGGTTGATTTGCTATAGGTTCTATAAATCGGAATGCATTATCATATGAAAACAATTTAACTTCTTTTGTTCTTCGGTCATAAAAGTATTGAGCTCCATCCGCTTCTTTTGTAAAAAATACTGAATTCGATAAATCAATGGGCTTAAAATCACCAATTCTGCACCATTCCAAATAGTATTCTTCCCATCCAATTTTATCCGTATTCATTGAGCCTACAAACATAAAATCCTGATTCAAAGTTAAAGTATAATTGTAGTCAACTCCATTTAATTCAATTGATTCCGGACCGTTAAATGAATGAATTATACCACCAATGTTGTCAATTAGAATTTGATGTTCTTCTATTAATTGAATTGTCGGATTATCAAATTGACACATCCATCCGCTAATTTCTTTACCTTTTTCCCAAGTAAAAAGAACCATTGATTTACCTTTAAATTCTACCCCAGTTTTGACACTTTCGTTTATTAGTTTGGTCATATTTGGATAAGTTTGTTGAAACTTATTCGTTAAGTTAAAATTCTCAATTTCAAATACTTTAATAGGTTCTTTTTTGTAATTGAACCAACTTATTTCATTTTGAAATGTATTGAAGTATCTATTCATCTTTTCCTTTTTGGTTGTCGAGAACAGGTGTAGTGACGACAATTGGTGGCATTCTGTCTTGCACAATGTTACTGTCCGTATTTTTAGTTGTCATATTTGTTATAGTATTCTATCCATGCATTTCCACTACTTTTGTTTCCTACTGAAAGTGGCGTTCTTTTCTCTGTAGTAGGTAAATTAGGATAATCTCTTCCTAATTCTTTCTTTGCAGCTTCTTCGTAATTGTAAGATAAATATCTAAGAAAAAGGAATGAAAGCATATAATCTCGGAAATCGTCTGCATTCATAGCTCCACGCAGATTGTCTGCTATATTCCAAAGGGTTTTGCCCAGTTGCTGTTGGTCTTTATTTGTCACTTGTTCTATTAATAATTTAAATACAATACTTCAAAATGCTCTTTGTTAAAATTTCAAATTCTTCATAACTTTTTTGTACAGCATAAACGTGTGCTCCAATTGCACCATTAGCAGGTTTCAAAAGGAAAATTGGCTTATGCGATTCCATAGACATAGGAGCCAAACTTCTGTAATGTTTTAAAAGTGCGATACAATTGATATCCTGCTCTACATCATTTATTTCAGTTGAATTTCCTAAAACGAATTCTGAAAAAACTAAAGGGATTCTATTAGCCCAACGCAAATATGATTTTACAGGTTTACTTTCTTTAGCAGAATATTGCATTACGATATAACCAATTGGTTTTGATTTCTTTGATGGGATTTCAAAAGAAATGTTATCTGGTTTTCGTGCTAATCGATCATTCCAATCTATTTTCCATTTTTTTAATGTTTGCCCTAAATTTTTAATTCCTTGCAGAGAGAATAAATCTGATGCCACAGGCATTATAATATAATCTGAGCTAATGGTTACTGCACGATTTATAGCACCTAAATTAGGACCAACATCAATCAATAAAATCTCTGCGTTAAACTTATTTGCAGCCTCGTTAAAAATAGTATTAAAAATGCTAGTCAGCCTAAATGAATAGCTATCACCACCAAGAGATTTTAACCAAGCATCACTTAATTTATCTTCAAATACTGAAAGTGAAAGATTACCCAGTATTAATCCAAGATTATCGGTAATATTTTCAATATGAACTGGTTGGTATGGGTCACCAGATACTACTGGATTGATAGAATCTAAAATAGTTATTGGTAGGGTGTTATCATAAACCTCTTCTAATCGCTCAGGCGTTAAGAACATTGAAGTTAAATTAGACTGTGGATCTAAATCAATAGCTATCGTTTTAATACCTAGCTCTGATAGCATCCAAGCTACGTGGTATACGGTTGTTGTTTTTCCAACTCCGCCTTTATTATTAAAAAATATTATTGATTTCATATTACCATTTTTTATTTATTGGAATAGAAACTTTGAATTTAGTGCCTAGAGTTAAATCAAAATCAGGATGACCATTTTCATTTTTAACAAGTTCGTCTATTGCACGTTTTACTCCGTAGTTAAATCTATTTACAAATCCTAAGGTCTTCATTGCTTCTGCAATAACAACATTTCTATAGTCGCTTGTATTTGGGAAGTTATGCGCATTTACGTCACCAAATAATCCACCTGGATTTAGTATCTCAATTCTGTTAGAGAACTCATATACATATATTGGAGAATTAGATTCATAATTTCTGTGCATAATAGCGTTCATTAACAATTCCCTCATTGCCCAAAAAGGATAATTCCTGATGGTTTCTTCTTGAAATGAATCTTTCTTTAAAGGTCTGTCTTTGATGATGTTATTCTTGATAAAATCATCCATCGAGTTTAGCTCTGTTATAAGTGCCCCGGAGAATTTTTTCTCATACTCCACATCACTGTTCATTTCTTCGCCTTTAAATTTAACATATTGAATATATGAACCTGGCAAAAAAAACTCTGGGTTAATACCGAATAATAAAATTCCACCATTTGTTGGACATTTTTCTGTCGCATCAAAAAATCGTAATGATGCTAATTGCTGCTCAATAGTTCTCCCATTTTCTCTCAATGTATCCTTGTCAATAGCAGCAGTCAAGTAAGTGGACTTGAAATATTCAATCGCTAGGTCTTCTATGCTTGCTCCCAAGGCAGGTACAAGATCATATGTTTTGGCATAAGAAGCCCGTCTCTCTATCAATATTTTTTCTTCTTCTATCGTGGCCCGATCCCTTCGTGGCCCGATTCTTATCCAACACCTACCATCATATCTCACCGGTGGATACGAAGAAGGTGTAACTTGTATCACCACAACTTCACCATCTTCAAATTTGAATACGGGACTAACCACCATGGATGGTTGGGGCAGCACATTTCCATTTGTTTTTACGTTGCCTATCGCTTGTAATTCATCATCAGTCCAAGTCATCCCTGCCAATTTTCCATCATCATTAACCCCTAGTAAAATATATCCAGGCTTTTTATGACTAGGAAAGTCATTTGACAATGCACAAACTGCAGGACCTAACTTATTTTCTCTGACAGATATGGTGCGTTCAATTAAGTCACTTTCCATGTCTGACAAAAGTTGGTCCAATATTTCTTTTGTTATCATTTCAATTGATTTACACTCACAAAGATAGCTAATTTGAAATAATTTATCTTATATCTTTGGAAACAAGCCCTACATCAATCCAATTGTACCATCTTAGGTTTGTATGATTGAGAGACAGTTTTGTTGATCCCAAAAAATTGCTTATTTTGAAAATTCTGACTTTTTTGGATTTCAATATTCGAGTCTAATGTGATTTTTTTAAAGTTCTGAAATTCTTTATCAAAGAATGATTTAAAGTCAATCCAAGTCATAGGTTGTTTTGTTTGACATATGGTTTGATTTACAAATACCAATATTAATATAAAAAATAAATATGCCTGTTTCACTTATTCATATTTTATGCCATAGAACTTTTTGTTACCCTCCACCCCATTTTTTAAAATAGATTTACGACTCATTGGTTTACATATCATAAGCAAATACAATAAATTACGAAGGTTTATTAATCAAATTTTAATCCCATTAACCTATAATCCTTCTGCACATTCCAATCTTTCCCACCTTCCACCCACAAATATAAAAACCAACCCAATACCATGCTAGCTTTTCAGAAAAAGAAATTCATATTTTATACAAAACAAAGTGGTGCAGTTTTGACCGGAATAGGTGGTTTAGTTTGAACGGAATATATACTGAACACGGTATATTCAAAAGCCTTTTTGGCATTTGTGCTGGCTATGCTTTGACTTTTGTTAGGGCTTTAGTATATTCGACTTAATGTTGGGCGTTCGTTCTTCTCTTTCTGTTAAGTGTTTTTCCTTTCAGATATCCAAAACCTATGGTCTTTGTCAAGAAACACGACATAAAATACATTGTCTTCAAAATATCCAATTACACACTCTTTTCCCTGAATGTGCATAGAACACCACGCAATGTCTTCTGGAATATGTTTTGGGTGATAAAAATCTGATTTAACAGGGAATGTTCCTTTAGGATATTCTTTGATAATTTGTTGTCGGGTTGCTTCCATTTTGGTCAGTCCACAAACACCCTGGATTTTTCTAATGGCTAATGCAAGTAAATTCTCTCCTTCCCAAATCTCAAACGATTGACCTTGATTACTATCAAAGTCTTTGAAACTTATGACGATAAATCTTTCTCTCTGATCTGAACGTAAATCAATGCTTTTAACTTCTCTTTTGTAGGAAGCAGCTTTCCTTTCATTAAACTTGTTCTGCTTCCCTTTTCCCATAGAATAAATCTTTTAATTTTTCATCAATGTCAAAGTATGGTATTGCTCCGTATTTGCCTTCAAAATAATTTTTGTCAAATGCGGATTTGTTTCTTACTTTGTCGGTTTTAAAGTCGGCTAAAGAAAATAACTCGGAAGCTCCGAACTGATTTTTTTCTACAAACCAAATTTGGTCTCTTCGAAATGTCTCTTTGTTGAGCAAGGAAATGTCATGAACAGCACAAATTAACTGGGCTTTACTCTTGTTAAACTTGTGAAAGAAATCAACAAGACGCAAGGTTAAATGACAATGTAATCTAGAGTCAAGCTCGTCTATGATTAATACTTTTCCGTTCTGAAGTGTATCATACCAAGGACCGAGTAAGTATAGAAGTTTTTTAGTTCCTTCGGATTCCTGCTTATCAAAGTTGAATGGAACAGTATCAACTAAAATATTGTGCTCATCGTATTTTCTATGAAAAGTAATGAGTTGGTCTCTTTTGGCTTGCTTTGACTGTATTTTCTGAATACTTGTAAGAAGATTTATTATTTCTTCGTCTTTCTCTTTATCTCTTAAAGTTTCAAGGTCTACGTCGTTAACATCTTCTTCTGTTGTTGAAAGATTGGCTATCTCTAAGTATTTTACGAAATGTAGAACCCAATTAAAAAACTGTTTGTCTGATTTTAATTTGTCAATAGTGTATCGTTTGTGCCCACCGTCATGAATTCCATTTACGAAATTGAATTTTTTGAACCAATCCACGATGTTTGTAGATGTCTCTTTCCCTAAAGTGGCTAAAAGGGAAAGAAATAAAACATTCTCTTTTACATCTTCTTCTTTTCCCATTCCTTCTTTAAAAGCGGATCTATTTACCTCAATCTTTTGTTGGTCTCTTTTGAATAGATAGACTTCTTTACTAGTTGTATGAAAAAGCCATTCGGCTACTATTTTGTCATAGTCAATTTCAAAACCGTATCGATACTTAGTTTCTTTTTGAATAAAAGAAATTTCAAAAAAGCTGGTGTCTTTTTCTGACTTTGTGTTAAGTGCAAATTTTTCCAATGGGAATTTTCTTTCGCTATTCTCCATTAACGCATCTCTAAAAGAGTTCAAAACAGTTTGCTTCATGAAACCCATAGCTTCAAGAAGGTTACTCTTACCGCTTGCGTTGTTACCGTAAACCACAGCCGATTTTAAGAGATTGAGATTACTTCCTGTCTCAATAATATTCGTGTTTGAATGTTCCTTAAAAGATTTGGCAGCCACCATTGAAAGTGTTGTTAAGTCTTTAAATGAAAGGAAATTCTCAATGTTGAATTCTATTAACATGTCTTTTATTGTCCGTTTGAATTAGACTGCAAATGTACATCATAATTTGAAATTTGCAAACTAATTTCAAATTTATGTTTTTGATTGGCTTTTTTGTCCGTTTGTGGAGTGTTTTTGAATGACGCCCACCTTCTTGTTACTTTCCTATGTTCACTATAATCTTTCCACCTTCCACCCCCAAATATAAAAGGCAATCCAATACCGTGCTAGCTTTTCAGAAAAAGAAATTCATTTTTTATACAAGACAATGTGGTTCAGTTTAGTCCAGAATAGGTGGTTCAGTTTAAACAGAATATCCAGACATTCCACATTTTATTCCATGCTTGTCCTGGAAGTTCTAAGCACTTCAGTGTCATAGAAGCACAAAACCCCCGCTTTTGCAAAACGGCTCTTAGCCACAGTTTAAATTATTTCATTTAAGCTATTGTCTTTCCGCAGTATATTTTCATTTAATTCATACAGTGAAGATGCTGCCTTGTTAATTTTATCGACTGACACTTTTTTCCATAGATTAATATCTGTGGTGAAATCGGAGTTGAATATCAATTTCGACATATTTTCAATCAAAATGTAATTGGCGTACTGATGAGAATTTTTCCTATCAGCTTTATTCGCTCCTGACATAAATTCTGAAATTCGGTCGTAAATAGTTTCTTCGGTACAATACATCAATTCAATAACCTTAGACCTATATTCTAAATCAGCAGAACTTAAGTTTGGGTAATTATTTAAATCAGTAAAATGTAAACTTTCATGTTTTAAATATGAAACTTTAAATTTTTCTGAATTTAAATCATAAGTGCCTTTGTTACAGTAAAGCTTTGTAGAATCTTTTGTGGCCCATCCACCCACTTGAGAATCGCCAAATGTTGCAAATTCGTCATATCCGTTTATATGATAGCTTTCAATAAACCTGAATTATGCAATAGGAATTTGAAATATAGGATAAATCATTAATTTTGA